>NZ_JACSMX010000002.1:0-597738 GCF_018618895.1 Exiguobacterium sp. s143
GTGGTCACACCCGTTCCCATGCCGAACACGGAAGTTAAGCACTTGAACGCCGAAAGTAGTTGGGGGCTTCCCCCTGTGAGGATAGGACGCTGCCAGGCGATCGTTCCGCAATAGCTCAGCGGTAGAGCAACCGGCTGTTAACCGGTAGGTCGTAGGTTCAAATCCTACTTGCGGAGCCATTTATTACTTCTTCACCACGTACAATGGAGAGCTGTCCGAGTGGCCGAAGGAGCACGATTGGAAATCGTGTAGGCGTCAAAAGCGTCTCAAGGGTTCGAATCCCTTGCTCTCCGCCATCATCACTTTCAATTCATAATGGCCCGTTGGTCAAGCGGTTAAGACACCGCCCTTTCACGGCGGTAACACGGGTTCGAATCCCGTACGGGTCACCATTTATAGCGTCGCGGGGTGGAGCAGTCTGGTAGCTCGTTGGGCTCATAACCCAAAGGTCGTCGGTTCAAATCCGGCCCCCGCAATTACATACGGTCCTGTGGTGTAGCGGTTAACATGCCTGCCTGTCACGCAGGAGATCGCGGGTTCGAATCCCGTCAGGACCGCCATTGTTAAGGCTTTGTAGCTCAGTTGGTAGAGCAAAGGACTGAAAATCCTTGTGTCGGCGGTTCGATTCCGTCCAAAGCCACCATCTTTATTAACAACATGATTTTCCCATTTGTGGGGGGGTAGCGAAGTGGCTAAACGCGGCGGACTGTAAATCCGCTCCCTCGGGTTCGGCGGTTCGAATCCGCCCCCCCCCACCACCATAGGGGCATAGTTTAGCGGTAGAACTACGGTCTCCAAAACCGTCAGCGCGGGTTCGATTCCTGCTGCCCCTGTTTACCATGGCGATTGTGGCGAAGTGGTTAACGCACCGGATTGTGATTCCGGCATTCGTGGGTTCAATTCCCATCAGTCGCCCTCTTATTATTGGGCTGTAGCCAAGTGGTAAGGCACTGGATTTTGATTCCAGCACGCGAAGGTTCGATCCCTTCCAGCCCAGCTTTTCAAGCGGAAGTAGTTCAGTGGTAGAATACGACCTTGCCAAGGTCGGGGTCGCGGGTTCGAATCCCGTCTTCCGCTCCAATGAGTGGCGCCATAGCCAAGTGGTAAGGCAGAGGACTGCAACTCCTTTATCGTCAGTTCGATTCTGACTGGCGCCTCCAACTATTTCTCAATTAAATAGTTTTGCAAGAGATTGTGCCGGTGTGGCGGAACTGGTAGACGCGCACGACTCAAAATCGTGTTCCTTTGGAGTGTCGGTTCGATTCCGACCACCGGTATCTTGCGGGTGTAGTTTAATGGTAAAACCTCAGCCTTCCAAGCTGATGACGAGGGTTCGATTCCCTTCACCCGCTTTATACTTTTTACACAATCTGATGTTTCACCTGATCATGCGGGTGTAGTTTAATGGTAAAACCTCAGCCTTCCAAGCTGATGACGAGGGTTCGATTCCCTTCACCCGCTTACTAAAAAAGAGCAATGTGTCGTTTTCGCTGACACCTTGCTCTTTTTGTTTAGGAACGGGATTTTAACGAGGAAAGGAGTAGATCGTGATGGATGGTGTGCAATTGAAATTGGCTTTACAAGAGTACGCAGCAGAGATTGGGATTGATGAATTGAAGGTGACGACGGCTGATCCATTTCTTGTCTTAAAACGTCGCCTGCAAGCGCAACAAGAAAAAGGATTCGCTTCTGGTTTTGAAGAGCCCGATCTCGATCTTCGAACGACACCGTCTCTACTCGTTGAAGATGCCGCTTCGATCATTGCCATTGCGGTCGCGTATCCAAGTACTCTCAAAAGTGCACCTCGTGGCAAGGAAGGGGAGCGACGGGGAATCTTTTGTCGATCGTCCTGGGGACTGGATTATCACCAGGCGTTGCGACAACGCTTGACGTTACTTGAAGAAAAAATTCAAGAATTGAGTCCAGGTGCAAGGACGCGCTCGATGGTCGATACAGGAGAACTCGTCGATCGTGCAGTAGCAGAACGAGCAGGTATCGGATTCAGTGGGAAAAACTGCTCGATCATCAGTGAGGAGCACGGATCCTATCTCTATCTTGGTGAACTGATTACAGATATCGTCCTACCGCCGGACCAGCCAGTCGAAGAATTATGCGGGACATGCAATAAGTGTATCGACGCTTGTCCGACGGATGCGCTTGTTGAACCTGGCGTCATCGACGCTAAACGGTGTATCTCGTTTTTGACGCAGACGAAAACATTACTACCAGAACCATTCCGAATGGCGCTTGGGAACCGTCTATACGGTTGTGATACGTGTCAGCAAGTATGTCCGTATAACCGGAAGAAGAATGCGACACATCACGCTGAACTGCAGCCGGATCCAGAACAAGTCAAACCGCTCTTAGTTCCACTCTTATCCATGAGTAACCGTGAGTTCAAGAGCCGGTTCGGTACGTTGTCTGGCGCATGGCGTGGAAAAAAGCCGATTCAGCGTAATGCGATTTGTGCGCTCGTCCATTATCGAGACAAGAGCGCGATTGAGGCGCTACGGTTAATGACAGAAACGGATGCCCGGGAAGACATGCGGGCGCTTGCACTCTGGGCAGTCGGTCGAATTGGTGGAATTGAAGAAAAGTCATATATCGAATCACGTCTTTTAGCCGATACTGCAGTGGATGTGCAGACAGAAGGACAACGGTTACTTGAGGAGTGGGGGGAAGCAGATGCCATTTCAACAGCTCACTTATGAGTTTGGTACATTGCTCGTCGCATGGGAAAAAGAGCACATCGTGTATCTCGATTTTGGATTGAATGAAGAGCGTGCTCGAACCTATTTGCAAGAAGAAACCGACGACGGTGAATTACCGAAAGCTTGGCGCATGGCGTTTGATCGTTATGCAGGAGGCGATCGACAAGCGCTTGATGCACTTCCTTGTCAGTTGCGTGTCACACCGTTTGCGGAGCAAGTGTTGCACGCTTTACGAACCGTTCCGTTTGGTCAGACGATCAGTTACGGTGAACTGACTCGAATGATCGGGAAACCAAAGGCAGCACGAGCCGTTGGTGGTGCCTTGAACCGAAATCCGATCGCGTTAATTTATCCGTGTCACCGTGTCATAGGGGCGACTGGTAAACTGACGGGTTTTGCAAGTGGGATTGCCCATAAAGAAGCGCTTTTAGCGCATGAGATAGGAGAGAATTGAACCATGGCTATTCATGTCGTTATGTATCAACCGGAGATTCCTCAAAATACAGGAAATATTTCACGCACATGTGCAGCGACGCATTCCGTCCTTCACTTGATCCGACCGCTCGGCTTCTCGACGGACGATAAGCAACTTAAACGTGCGGGTCTCGATTACTGGGAATTCGTCGATGTCCGTTATCATGATTCGTTAGAAGAACTGTGGGAGAAGCATCCGGAAGGTATTTTCTACTATATTACGAAATATGGAGAACAGTACCCGAGCCAGATCGACTTATCGGATGTCGAACAGGATTATTTCTTTGTCTTTGGTCGGGAAACAAAAGGATTGCCGCTTGAAGTCATCGATGCGAACGCAGAGCGTTGTATCCGTCTACCCCAATCGAATCTCGTTCGTTCACTGAACGTCTCGAACACGGCAGCGATCATCGTCTATGAAGCATTGCGTCAGCAAGGATACGCAGGTCTTCTATAAAGCAAAAGCTCCATCCTGAATCAGGATGGAGCTTTTATGAATTATTCGTTACCTTCAGGTTTTTTGTTGTAGCCTGCAGTGAAGATTGCTGTCAAAAACGCAAGACTTACGCCGACCATTAAGATAAATGCCATTTTTGTTTCCCCCTTCAGTCTCTTGAACCGATATAATCTATTATAGTATACCTGTAAGTGAAATTGTGTGCTACATATGAATTTTCTATGAATGGAGACTCCACATGCGTACGAACGTTTACCTATTAAGTTATGCTCCGCTGATCAGCATCTTGTTATTTAGTACGTCCCTTGCGATTGCAACGACGGAACTCGCATTACATTGGCTCGATCAAGTTGGTGTGTACGATGAATTGTTACAACTCTTGACGGCACGCGATACGAAGCTTGTCGTTTGGCTTGGCTTTTTGATCGTTTACTTCATGATTTTCAGTTCATTGAAATTATTATCGGATACGATCAATCAGCTCGGTTTCGCCTTTTTCATCAAGGAACAAGAGGGAACGACACTCAGCATGTTACGTCCGGGAAGTATTCTGCTACTTATCGGAGGTTGTGTCAGCTTCGCCTTCATGACGTCCTTCTTGCATGTCGGAATCGTGTTGCTTGTGTCTTTTTTCATCTATTTTATCTTTTACACGGTACAAATTAGTAAAATGACGAGTGCAGCAGGAGCCGTCGGTTTGATTATCTTTTCTTTCTTAGCCTGGGGTGTTCTGCTTGCTGGTCTATCGTGGGTCGGTCTGACTTTATTCAATTCGTTCGGGGAAGCGATTTTATTTCCGAGTTGACTTAAGGACGTAAAATCGTCGCCCACGTCTGGACTTGTAACGTTGCATTCGCCTCAACAGGGAAGGGACGCGGGCGATCTGCCCCTAGCCAAATCCCTCCGATATGTTGATTTTTAATACCGACGAACCACATGTCTTTGTTATCGTTCGTCGTTCCTGTTTTTCCTCCGATATAGCGCGTAGAGGAATCATATCCTTTGCGTCCCGTTCCATACGTCATGACATTCTTTAAACCAGCCCGTAATTCCCGGTTCGTCTGACTGGACCAAATCCGTTGTTCTTTTTCTTGTGGTCGTTCGACCATTCCATTTTTAAGCGTAATACTTTTGATCATCGATGCCGGTCGATAGATCCCGTCATTGACGAATACGGAATAAGCGTTCGTCAGTTCATATGGACTGATCCCGTATTGCAACCCACCTAGGGCACTTGTAAAGGCATCATCCTCACGTGTCCATTGGCTAAACTGGAATGGACGGATGGACTTCAATCCTTCCCGGAAAGAGACAGCAAATGCTCGAATTGCTGGTGTGTTATAGGAGTAAGCGATCGCATCGGCAATTGTTACTTGTCCGAGAATTCGATTTCCGCTATTTGACGGACAGTATCCATCGATACAGACGGGACTACCGTCTAACGTGCTCGACAAGCGGGCTTTCGTCTTCTCAAGGTAAGGACCGTAGACAAGTAACGGTTTGATGGCTGAACCAGGTTGTCGGTACGACTGCACTGCTCGGTTGAACTGACCTGTCAAATTCGATTTGTAGCCGACAAGAGCTGTGACTCCGTGTGTTTGTCCGTCGATGCCAACATAAGCCCCCTCAATCGGGTTGGGTAGATTGCGAAGAGCTTCCTTAGCCCGTCGTTGTTCTGCTGAGTCGAGATATGTCGAGATGACCGCACCTTGTTGATGCAGATATTCTGCAGCATGCTTCTCACTCCAACCCTTTTTTTGAGCGGTCATCCGAACGGCAGCTTGAACGGTGGCATCGATATAGTCCGGATAAGGGACACTCGGTTTATAGGATCGAGGCGACACACGAGAAATAGCAAAATCTTTCGTCAGTACACGATCGCGTATTAACGCTTGAACGATTCGTTGCTGACGTTTTTTTGTGTTTTCAGGAAAGCGCAGCGGGTCATAAAGAGAAGGATTATTCGGAATTGCTGTCAGAAAACTGATTTCAGACCAACTCAACTCACGTGCCGGCTTATTGAAATAGGATTTTGCGGCAAGTTCGATGCCATAAATATTATTCGCGAAATAGGCTTGATTGACATACGCTGTCATCAGTTCTTTTTTCGAATATTTTTGCTCCAAAGACACAGCAATTAACAACTCTTTTATTTTTCTAGTATATGTTTTTTCGTTTGTTAGATATGTCATTCTTGCTAGTTGTTGTGTGATCGTACTGCCACCTTGAGATTTAGAATCAGACTGGTTTTTCGTAAACGCGCGTAAGATTCCTGTGATGTCATATCCGTCATGTTGATAGAAACGCTGATCTTCGATGGCAACAAACGCTTGCTCGACTTTTTTCGGCAATGTTCGAGGAGTTAGATCATCCCGTCGCAATCCGTCATAGAGCTCGACCCGTTTGTTTTCATAGGTTACGGTGATTGGTTGATAGGAGGTCAGTGGATGTCGCGTCGTCTGTTCATCGGCCCAGAAAAAAAGTGTACGTGCTGTTTTCAACTCATCTTTTATTGAAAATAAGGAAAATAGAAGCATCGTCGCAAGACCAAGTAAGACGAGATATCCTGTCGTAATTCGCATGAGAACTCCTTTCAAAAAGTCATTTCATTCCTATTATCGGTCTTTTATGGAGAAATCAATAGATTTTTTTTCGATTTTTGTATTTTAATAAACCTATTTTGCAGGAATGTTATATTAAAAAGAGAAAAGATTGGGTATATAGAAGTATCTGTGGATTTTAGAACGCGAGTCATCTGTAAAAAAAGAGCATAAATGGAGGGGACGAAATGGCTAAAAAGAATGTCGTTGCGATGTTACTTGCAGGCGGAGAAGGGAAACGTCTGGGAGCTTTGACGAAACACACTGCGAAACCAGCTGTTGCATTTGGAGGAAAATACCGGATCATTGATTTCCCACTTTCGAACTGTACGAACTCAGGAATCGATACAGTTGGCGTGTTGACGCAATACGAACCATTAGAGTTGAATCGATACCTTGGCATTGGAAGTCCATGGGATTTGGATCGCCGTAATGGCGGATTAACGATTCTTCCACCATACCAAGCACAGAACGGCAAAAACTGGTATGAGGGCACAGCAAATGCTATTTATCGAAATATGAGTTATATCAATCAATTTGACCCTGAATATGTTCTTGTTCTATCAGGCGACCATATTTATAAAATGGACTACGAAAAGATGATTGAGGAACACCGTGTGACAGGTTCTGATGTCACGATTTCCGTACGTGAAGTACCATGGGACGAGGCACCGCGATTTGGTATCCTCAATACGGACGATGACTTACGAATCAATGAATTCGAAGAAAAACCAAAAAATCCGAAATCAAATCTTGCATCGATGGGGATTTATGTCTTTAACTGGGATATCTTAAAACGCCACTTGATTCAAGATGCCGGCGATGCGGAATCAAGCTTTGACTTCGGTAAAAATATCATCCCGAACATGCTTTTTGAAAATCTCAATATCCGTGCGTATAAATTCAAAGGATACTGGAAAGACGTCGGGACGATTCAATCCCTTTGGGAAGCGAACATGGATCTATTGACGGCAGAGCCTGAATTCGATTTGTATGAACCGTCATGGAAAGTACATTCGGTCAACCCGAATCAGCAACCACAATACATTGGAAACGCTGCGACAGTCGAGACATCGATCATCAACGAAGGATGCCACATCGAAGGAGAAATCAATCATTCGGTTCTCTTCTACGGTGTCGATGTAGCAGAAGGATCACTCGTCAAAGACTCGGTCATCTTCCCGAACGTCAAAATCGGACGAGACGTCACGATTCACCGGGCGATCTTAGCAGATGGCGTAATCGTAGAAGATGGTGCAACGATTGGTTCTCCAGACGGAGAAGTTTTCGTCATCGAAGCAGACAGTATCGTCAAGAAGAACGAAGTCATCAAAGAAGCGATTCAATAAGGGGGATATTCGAATGAAGGTCGATTTATTAGGTGTCATCAATCTGAGTGGGGAAGAAGGCTTTTTCAAGGAATTGACGGAGCATCGTAACTTAGCGGCAGTTCCATTTGCAGGGCGTTATCGGTTGATCGATTTTACATTAACGAACATGGTACAAAACGATATCGCGAACATCGGGATTTTTACGCTCGAGAAATATCGGGGCATGATGGACCATCTTGGATCTGGTAAAGAGTGGGATCTTGACCGTTCAAACGGTGGACTCTATATCTTCCCACCTGCATTGTCACAAGATGCGAACGAGTTCCGTGGGGATCTATCGAACTTCCACCTTCACCGTGATTTTTTCCTTCGCAGTAAGGAAAACTATGTCGTCGTCTCTGGTTCAAACATCTTATCCGCGGTGGATTATCGCGATGTATTACGTGAACATAAAGAATCGAATGCGGATATTACGGTCGTCTATACGAAGCGTGAGCTACCTTGTAAATACTGCCGCCCGATCCGTTTTGGTGAACAGAATCGCGTGACAGCGATTGGATCACGCGGATTCCAGCCGACGGATGAGACGTTCTACATGGAGACGGTCGTTCTATCGAAAAATCTCTTTGTTCGTTTAATTGATGAAGCGATTGCTCGTGGTGAGTACGATTTACTTCAGAGTATCATTCGTTCACAATTGAACCGTCTACACGTGCACGGTTATGAGTACAGTGGTACATCACAAGTCATTCACTCGCTTCGTTCATACTATCGTGAGAGCATGCTGTTGCTTGAACAATGGGGAGCAATCAATGACTTCCAGCACGTCTATACGAAAATCAAGCATGAGCCACCGACACGTTATCTACCGGGTTCTGACATCAAGAACTCACTTGTCGCGAACGGCTGTAAATTAGAAGGAACGACGACGGACAGCATCTTGTTCCGTGGTGTCAAAGTCGGTAAACACGCTCGTGTCAAGAATTCGATCATCATGCAAAAATCAGTCATTGAAGAAGGCGCGGTCGTTGAGTACGCGATTCTCGATAAAGAAGTCACCGTCAAACGCGGTCAAGTCATCCGCGGAACGGCAGAAGAACCAATCGTCATCAAAAAACAAACAATCGTTTAAAGGAGATGTCATTCATGAAGGTATGGTTTGCTGCCACGGAAGCGACACCCTTCATCAAGACAGGGGGGCTAGCTGACGTCGTCGGCTCGCTCCCCTTAGCGCTTGCTGAGGAAGGGGCAGACGTTTCGGTCGTCTTACCCAATTATGGTCAAATCAAGGAACAATACAAATCAGAGATGGAGTTCTTGTTCGACTTCATCGTGCCAGTCGGTTGGCGCCAGCAATTCGGTGCTGTCCTCCGATTGAAACAAGATGGTGTGACGTTCTATTTCATCGATAATGAGTACTACTTCAAACGGGATGGCGTCATTTATGGACATTATGATGATGCCGAACGGTTTGCGTATTTCTCACGTGCTGTCCTTGAGATGATTCAACATTTGGATCGAAAGGAAGTACCGGACGTCATCCATTGTCACGATTGGCAAACAGGTGTGATTCCAGCGTTCTTACGCATTCATTATCAACATCTCGAGCGCTATCAAGACATTAAAACGGTCTTTACGATTCACAATCTACAATACCAAGGTGTCTTCCCGGAAGAAGTGCTTGGTGACTTACTTGGTTTGAGTCATGAACATTTCACAGCGGATGGGATTGCTCATAACGGGCTCGTCAATTACATGAAGGCAGGACTCGTCCACTCCAATCAAATCACGACAGTCAGTCCATCGTACCGTGATGAAATCATGGATCCGTATTACGGTGAGACACTTGAGCCGGTCTTGCAACATCGCGCTGTCGACGTGCGTGGCATCTTGAACGGGATCGACTATCGTCAATTTGATCCTGCGCATGATACGCATCTCGTTGAGACGTATTCCGTTGATACCGTCACGGAAGGAAAAGCAAAAAACAAGGCGGCTTTACAAGAGGAACTAGGTCTCCCGATTAATCCGGACGTACCATTGTTCGGTTTCGTGTCTCGTCTCGTTGACCAAAAGGGAATCGATTTACTCGCGCATATCTTGCCAGACTTATTCGAACTCGATGCCCAGTTCATCATTCTCGGATCGGGTGAAGCGGAATATGAAGGATTGTTCCATCATGCGACATCGATTCGTCCAGACAAAATCGCTTCTTATATTGGATTCGACGTTGGTCTCGCGCAACGGATCTATGCGGGGAGTGACGCCTTCTTGATGCCGTCGCGTTTTGAACCGTGTGGTCTTAGTCAGTTGATTTCGATGAAGTATGGCTGTTTACCGGTCGTTCGGGAAACAGGTGGACTCCGTGATACGGTCAAACCGTTCAACCAGTTCACATTAGAAGGAAATGGATTCTCGTTCGCGAATTATAATGCACATGAGTTTTTAGAAGCGATTAAACGTACGATTGAGGTTTATCATGATCGACCGGTCTTTGAGCACTTGATTGAGACGGCGATGAATGAAGACTTCAGTTGGTTGCGTTCAGCCGACGAATACTTGGCGTTATACCAATTGATTGCACCGTCCGCCACTTGATCGTATCACTGGGAAAAGGGGTTACGTCATGTTCAAAGATAAAGAGAAGTTCAAGGAGAGGTTTACGGAACGATTCGTTTCGATGCATGGTAAAGCCATAACGGAAGCAACAGAAAACGATATTTATCAGACACTTGCCTATCTGGTACGCGAGACGGTCACGACCGATTGGTTACGGACGAAGGAAACATATATCCATAAAAAAAGTAAGCAAGTCTATTACTTCTCACTCGAGTTTTTACTCGGACGTTTCCTGCATAACAATCTATTGAGTCTTGATGTCTTAAAGGATGTCGAGCGGGGACTTGAAGAACTCGGATATCAGCTCAGTGATTTGACGGAAGAAGAGCCGGAACCTGGACTTGGGAACGGGGGTCTCGGACGTCTCGCGGCGTGTTTCCTTGATTCCCTTGCTGCGCTCGGTCTTCCTGGACACGGGAACGGAATCCGGTATCAGTACGGTCTGTTTAAGCAAAAAATCATTGATGGTTATCAAGTCGAGTTACCGGATAACTGGCTGAAGAACGGGAACATGTGGGAAATCAGACGTTCTGATAAAGCGGTCGATGTTCCATTCGGTGGACATGTCTGGCTCGAAGAAGTCGGTGATGGATATCGTGTCCATCATGAGCCGGCTGAAATCGTCCGTGCTGTTCCGTACGATATGCCGATCGTCGGCTATCAAAACAAGGTCGTCAATAACCTGCGACTCTGGAGTGCTGAGTCTCCACTTGATGATGATGAATTACTTAGCCAATACCGTGGGAACTATAAAGATTTACTGGCACATAAACAATCGATTCAGACGATTTCAGAGTTTCTGTATCCGGATGATACGACGTATGAAGGAAAAGAGTTGCGTTTGAAGCAACAATACTTCTTTGTCTCTGCCGGATTACGGAGTATCTTGACGTCCTTTAAAAAGCGAAATCATTCATTGAAGCAACTCGGCAACCATATCGCTATCCATATCAACGATACACATCCGGTCGTCGCGATTCCGGAGTTGATGCGGATTCTTGTCGATGAAGAAGGATTTGGATGGGAAGAAGCATGGCGCATCACGAAGAGTGTCATGTCGTTTACGAACCACACGTTACTGTCAGAAGCACTCGAGCGCTGGCCGATCGATTTGTTCCGTCGCTTGTTACCGCGCATCTACCTCATTATCGAGGAAATCAACCGACGCTTCTGTAAGGATGTGCTTGCAAACTATCCACACATGGAAGCGCATATGCGAGATATCGCCATCATCGCGGATAACCGGATCAACATGGCGAATCTGGCTGTCGTCGGCACGCATTCGACGAATGGTGTCGCTCAGATTCATACTGAGATTCTGAAGCAGCGCGAGATGCGACTATTTTATGAGATGTTTCCGCTTCGCTTTAATAATAAGACGAACGGAATTACACATCGTCGCTGGTTCCTCTCATCGAATCCAGCACTGGCAAATCGTGTGACAGAAGCAATCGGGGATAGTTGGATTCAGCATCCATCCGATTTGCAAAAGTTGACGAAATGGGCAGAGGATTCAGCATTACAGAAGGACATCGCCGAGATCAAACTTCAGCGTAAAGAAGAATTAGCGTTGCTCATTGAAAAAGAAACCGGTATCGTCGTGGACCCAACCTCGATTTTTGATGTTCAAGTCAAGCGATTGCATGCGTACAAACGTCAACTCTTGAATGCATTACACATTCATTCGCTCTACTATCGTCTGAAGGAAGACCGTTCCTTCACGATGACACCGCGGACATTCATCTTTGGTGCAAAGGCGGCGCCAGGCTATCATTATGCAAAAGAAGTCATTCGTTACATTAATGCATTGGCACGCTTGATTAACGATGATCCAGACGTCAGTCCGTACTTGAAAGTCGTTTTCCTAGAAAACTATCGTGTATCGCTTGCTGAGAAAATCTTCCCGGCAAGTGACGTCAGTGAACAGATTTCGACTGCAAGTTATGAAGCCTCTGGAACCGGCAACATGAAGTTCATGATGAATGGTGCACTGACAATCGGAACGCTCGACGGAGCGAACATCGAAATTCGAGACGAGGTCGGGGATGCGAACATCTTCATCTTCGGCTTAACACCGCAAGAAGTCATGAATTATAAGCAGTACGGTGGTTACAGTGCATACGATCAATACAATGCCCAACCCGAGTTACGACGGATTATTGATAGTCTCGTTGATGGAACCTTATTTGCTCCAGGTGAATTCCAAGCGATTTACGATTCATTATTGACGTATAATGATGAGTATCTGATCCTGAAAGACTTCATGTCGTATCAACAAGCGCAGGAACGAATTGATCGGATGTATCAGCAACCAGAAGAATGGTATAAACGCGTCATTCTTAATATTGCGCGGTCAGGTGTGTTCTCAAGTGATCGAACGATTAAAGAGTATGCGAATGCGATCTGGAACATCAAACCGATTCAACTCTGAACAAAAAGACACTGACAGATGTTTCTGTCAGTGTCTGATGCTTACGAACGGGAGACATCTTCACCACGACTGACCCAATCACTATAAGAGCCGGCATAAAGCCGGACATCGGTTTTCCCGAGTGAATGGAGAGCGATGACATTGACACACGCTGTCACACCACTTCCACAATAGAGGATAGGTGCTGTGACCGGTAGGATGTCGGCGTACAATTCTTTCAAATCTTCCGCGTCCCGTAAGCGACCATCTGGTGAGAGTGCTTGTTCGAAGAAACAATTCACGGCACCTGGAATGTGGCCGGCGACGTGATCGAGTGGTTCGATTTCTCCACGGTATCGATCGGGCGCACGGGAATCGATGACCATCGTTTCTGTCAGCTGATCTTTCAGCTCTTCGAACGAGACGAGCATCTCATCTTGAAAACGAGGCGCGTAATGAGAAGGTTCATAAGTAGGAACGTCGTCCGTGACCGGAAGATCGAACGCTAGGTAAGAGGAGAATCCGCCCTCAAGGACGACGACACGCTCATGTCCGATCCATTTAAATAACCACCACGCACGAGCGGCATACGGAAAACCATCGTCATACAAGACGACGAAGTCTTCTGGTGTCACACCATGCTGTTCCAGTGTGTGTTGCCACGCTTCTTTTGTAGGAAGCGGATGCCGACCGCCGACCTCATCGATGGGACCGGAAAGGTCAGTTGTTAAATCCAGGTGCTGTGCACCTTCGACGTGTTGTTCCAAGAAAGCATTTCGTCCATATTCAGGTTGTTGCAAGTCATATCGGCAGTCAAACCAGCGAATCTGATCCGTTCGGACGAGCTGTTGAAGATCTGCCATTTGAATCGTAGGAAACATGCCTCATCACCTTACCCTTTCTAGTGTTAATCATATGAAAGGTATCGCATCATCGCAAGTCTTACCCTCATTCAAAAAGGAGTCGATTTACCATGTCATGGAAAGAAACCTACCAAAAATGGGATCAGTTCGCTGATTTAGACAGTACATTAAAAGAAGAGTTAGTCACGTTAGCAACGGATGAAAAAGCAGCCGAAGAAGCATTCTATAAAGAACTCGAGTTCGGAACAGGTGGTATGCGTGGGGAAATCGGTGTCGGGACGAACCGGATGAACGTATATACGGTCCGAAAAGCATCACAAGGGTTCGCGGCATTCATTAAGGCGTCGGGGGAAGAAGCGGCAGCAAAAGGAATCGTCATCGCACACGATTCACGCCATTTCTCACCAGAATTTGCGCTAGAGGCGGCACGTACGCTCGCAAGCAACGGCATCAAAGCGTATCTGTTTGACGGTCTACGTCCGACACCGGAACTTTCGTTTGCGGTTCGGTCTTTACAAGCGGCGGGCGGGATCGTCATCACGGCGAGTCACAACCCACCAGAGTACAATGGTTATAAAGTATACGGGGATGACGGTGGACAACTTCCGCCAAAAGAAGCAGATGAACTCGTTTCGTACGTCAGCCAAATCGAAGATGAGCTATCGATTGAACTTGAGCAAGAAGAAGTCCTTCGCGCGAACGGTTTGATCGTCCGTGTCGGAGAAGAGCTCGACGAGGCGTATCAAGAAAAATTACAAACGATTCGTGTCTTACCTTCGATTCAATCGGAATTAGCGGATCCACTTAAAATCGTCTTCACACCACTTCACGGAACAGGTCTTGTGCCGGTAACAGAAGGCTTGAAACGGTATGGATTCGAACACGTGACAGTCGTTAAGGAGCAAGCAGAACCAGACGGTGCGTTCCCGACCGTGACGTCACCGAACCCGGAAGAACATGCTGCCTTTAAACTGGCGATCGAATATGGTGACCGGACAGATGCCGACATCTTGATTGCGACGGATCCCGATGCTGACCGTGTCGGAGTCGCAACACGTGATGCAGACGGAGAATGGACAGTCCTGACAGGGAATCAGACGGGAGCGTTATTGCTCGACTACATCCTTTCACAAAAAGCGGCGCAAGGAACACTGCCAGCGAACGGATTCGTCGCGAAGACGATCGTTACGTCGGAACTCGGCGCGTTGATTGCACGTCACTATGATCTTCATGTCGAGAACACGTTGACAGGCTTTAAGTTCATCGGGGAAAAAATCAAACAATACAACGCATCGGGTCAATATGAGTATCTCTTCGGATACGAGGAGAGCTATGGTTACCTTATCGGTGACTTCTGCCGAGACAAGGATGCCGTCCAAGCGTGCTTGTTAGCTGCTGAGATGGCTGCGTACCATAAGAAAGAAGGACGGACGCTCTATGAGGCATTACAGGCGATTTACGAGCAGTTCGGGTACTTTGAAGAGTCACTCCGCTCTCTGACACTCAAAGGGAAGGATGGCGTGGAACAGATCGGTCGTATCATGGATACGTTCCGTGAGAATCCGCCAAAACAAGTGGCTGGAGAACAGGTCGTCTTATTCGAGGACTATGATGCGAGCATCGCCCACGATTTGAAGACACATCAACCTTCACCGATCAACTTGCCAAAATCCAACGTACTGAAGTTTACGCTTAGCGATGGATCATGGTTCTGCCTTCGTCCATCGGGTACGGAACCAAAAATCAAATTCTACTTCAGCGTCACGTCACCAGATGCTGCTGAGACGACACGGAAACGTCAGCAAATCGAAGATGAAGTCATGCAAGAAGTCGAACAAATTCAATAAGTCCCATGCAGGATCACGTCATCGACGGGGTCCTGTTTTTTGTCTGAGAGCATCAAAAAGTGAAATCCGTGCAACCGGTACCATTTTGGGGTACAGTAAACAAGATAGAGTTTATACGATAGGGGAGTGGAAGATAGATGGAACGGATTCAACTAACAGAAGATTTATCATTCTCACGCATCATTCACGGCTTATGGCGATTAAATGAATGGGAGATGACGAAAGAAGAGCGGCTTGAATTGATCGAAGCATGTCTTGCTTTAGGAATTACGACGTTTGATCACGCAGATATCTATGGCGATTACACGAATGAACGCTTATTCGGAGAAGCGCTTGCTTTAAAACCGGAGTTACGTGACCGAATGGAGATCGTTACGAAGACGGGCATCAAGATGAAAGGGAATCATTTCTCGGATCAGTCGTTGTCATTCTACGATACGACGAAAGAGCATATCATCAAACAAGTCAACCGTTCTCTTCAAGAACTCGGTGTCGAGTACGTGGATACGTTGTTGATTCACCGTCCAGATCCGTTGATGGACCCGAACGAGATTGCTGAAGCGTTCGTAGAGTTGAAGGACGCAGGAAAGGTACGGACATTCGGTCTCTCGAACCATACACCTGCGCAACAAAGTCTCATTCAGTCGCGCTTACCATTCATGCTCGTGACGAACCAACTCGAGTTGTCGGTTTCGGAACTGAAACATTTCGAGGACGGATCCGTTGATCTCTGTCATGAAAATGAGATGCCGTTGATGGCATGGAGTCCGCTTGCGGGCGGTCGTCTCTTCAAGGACGAGCAATATGCTCCGTTACGCGAAAAATTAGCTGAGATCGCAGAGACGATCGGGGCAGAAGAAATCGACGAAGTCGCATATGCATGGTTGCTCAAACATCCAGCACGTATCATGCCAATCGTTGGTTCTGGTAAGATTGAACGCATCGAATCTGCGGTTCGTTCGACGAAATTGTCGTTGACACGCGAACAGTGGTTTGAGATTTTGAAGGCATCACGTGGTCGTGACGTCGATTAATTGATTTTGAGATAGAAGCGGATCAATGCGTAAATTGTCCGTTAGCGAAATAAAGTGAGGGGATCGTTTCCGATATATCATCCGGAAGCGATCCTTTCTTTCGCTTACGTATAGAACATATGTCAAAAAGTAAACAAAAAAAGCCCCATCTCAAGGGGGAGGAGAGATGGGGGATCTATGAGGTTAAGCTTCTAAGCGAAGCATCTCCTGACGGTATTTATCTAAACGATCTTTACTTGCTGACATGGCAGCTTGGTCATTGGCTTGAATCGCATCGAAGAGCGTACTGAGCTCATAATCGATTTCGAGACGTAGCACTGGAATTCGCTGCTCTGCATCTTGTCTACGGAAAGCTTCAATTACTTGTTTCATCTCGGCCACGCTCCTTTGTAAGTTGTCAGATAATTCTGATTTTTATTAGTATACTTGATTATTCCCGGATTGCCTAGTGCTAAACCTAAAAAAATCTAAAAAAACACACTTGAAATCCTGACGGTTCCAAGTGTGGAAAATTCATTCTGGAATGCTGAATCGTGCCTCTAAGCGATGCTGAACACTTTGAATGAGTGTTGACATGATCCAGTAAATCGCAGCTGAGAATAGAAGCAACGGCATGACAAGATACGTCGTAGCTGAAATCTGGTCAGAGACGTATGTCAATTCCTCAACAGCAACAATCGTACCGAGTGATGTCGATTTGATGATATCGATGACAGAGTTCGAAAGTGGGGGAATCGCCCGAGATAGTGCTTGTGGCAAGATGACGTCCTTGAATGTCTTACGGCGCGGAATACCGAGCGAGTCAGCGGCTTCCCATTGTCCACGATCGACAGAGGAGATGGCAGCCCGGAACGATTCCGAGATATACGCAGAAAAGTGAAGCGATAAGCCGAAGGCGAGAGCTTGGAATCCAGTCAATTGAAGGACAACGAGACCATTGTATAAAATCAGGATTTGTAACAGCAATGGTGTTCCTCGGAAGAAGGAGACGTATAAACGTGCAAAACCGCTAAAGACGGCAAGACGGCTATCACGCATGACGGCAAGAATCAACCCGAGAATAAGCGCAAAGACGATGGCGAGACCACTTGCAAGAAGGGTCGTACCAATCGCCTTTGCGTAGACGTCCGAGTTATCCCGGACGATCGTCAGTAATTCACTCACTTACTGATATCCTCGTTGAAATACTTCTTACCGATTTTTGCAAGAGTGCCGTCTTCTTGCATATCAGCGAGTGCTTTATTGAAGTCTTCTGTATACTTACTGTTTTTTGCCATCATGAAGCCTGATTCGTTCTTGTCGAATGTTTCACCGACCGCTTTGACTTTGTAGCCTGCTTTTTTCAGCTCCGTCAAGACGAAGAGACGATCGTTCATAGCAGCATCAACACGACCTGCTTCAAGATCTTTCAAGACTTGGTTCGCGCCTTTGTAGTATTTCACTTTCGCGCCAGCTTCTTCAGCCGTTTTTGCATAAAGTGAACCTTGTGTCGAACCAACTGTCTTTCCTTTTAAGTCATCGAGTGTTTTGATATCGTTCGTTTTATTGTTGACGATGATCGTTGAACCAGAGACCGTATACGCATCAGAGAAAGCGTATTTTTCTTGGCGCTCAGGTGTGATTCCCATTTGGTTCGCGATGACATCGATCCGTTTTGAATCAAGTGCTGGGATGAGTCCTTTGAAGTCCATCGCTTTGTAATCGACTTTATAGCCGGCGCGTTTTGCGACTTCGTTCATGACGTCTACGTCATAACCTGTCAATTTTCCTTTTTCTTTATACGTGAAAGGTGGGTACGTTGCTTCTGTACCGACTGTAATGACTTTTGACTCTTTATCAGAACCTGCGTTGTCGTTCGAAGCGCCGCATGCTGCAAGCACCCCCGCTGTCGATAATGCTGCTACAGCTAATTTCAAACCGTGTTTCATAGCGCTCTCTCCTTTATAAATGAATGATTTCAATTCCTAGTTTTCGAATAGGATTAATTTTAAGCTACAAGCAGTATCATACAAAGTTACAGGAACGTCTGTCAATAAAAAAGACTGCCCTTAAAAGGACAGTCTGAAACATCGTAACTGATCGATGATGCGATTAACGGATCGTTGCTTCCGTCGCAGAGTCGAAGAAGTGTGCTTTCGTCATATCGAAGAAGAGATCAAGCTGCGATCCCATCTCGACGTGTGAACGCGAATCAACACGTGCCGTGAACGCTTGTTGTCCGACTTTTGAGTAGAGGTAAGACTCTGCACCCATCAATTCGGATACTTCGATATGTGCTGGGAAGCGGTGTGCTGTTTTCGTGTCTTGGTAGATCAATTCCGCATGGATGTCCTCTGGACGAATTCCGAGGACGAGATCCTTGTTCGTGTAACCACGGTCGCGGAGAACTTTCATTTTTCCTTCTGGTACTTCGAACTTCTCTTCTGTTCCTGAAACGTGGAAGAGACCGTCTTCCGCTAATTTACCTGTCAAGAAGTTCATCGATGGTGAACCGATGAATCCGGCAACGAACATGTTATCTGGGTGATCATAGACTTCTTTCGGCGTACCGACTTGTTGAATGATACCCGCTTTCATGATGACGATTCGTGTCGCAAGCGTCATCGCTTCCGTCTGATCGTGCGTAACGTAAATCGTCGTCGTCTCAAGACGTTTGTGTAACTGAATGATTTCCTTACGCATTTGTACACGTAATTTAGCATCTAAGTTCGAGAGCGGCTCATCCATCAAGAAGACTTTAGCATCACGAACGATGGCGCGACCAATCGCTACCCGTTGGCGCTGACCACCAGAGAGTGCTTTTGGCTTCCGCTCGAGGTATTCTTCAAGACCGAGGATACGAGCTGCGTTATCAACGCGTTGCTTGATTTCATCTTTAGGGAACTTCCGAAGCTTTAATCCAAATGCCATGTTATCGAAGACGTTCATGTGTGGATACAGCGCGTAGTTTTGGAAGACCATCGCGATATCGCGATCTTTTGGCGCTACATCGTTCATGCGTTTACCGTCGATGATGAAATCCCCACCTGAGATTTCTTCGAGCCCAGCGATCATCCGGAGCGTCGTTGATTTACCGCAACCTGATGGTCCGACGAAGACGATGAATTCTTTATCTTTAATGTGAAGGTTGAAGTCATCAACCGCTTTTGCATCACCTGAGTAGATTTTATCGATATGTTCAAGACGAATTTCAGCCATGTGTAGTTCCCCCTAATGTAAATGATGAAATAATAACGCTTACAAGATTTAGTATAAAAGAAGTCAGGGAGTCTGCCTATGGACAACCTGACTAAATGCAAACGTTTTCAATTAGGCATCATGCTACAAGAAGTAAGGTATAGAGGAAAGTAGCACCTTCAAATGAGCGAACATCGATTCCAGTCTGCTCCGTCAACCGGTCGAGTCGATACTGGAGGCTATTTCGATGTAAGAATAGATGTTTTGCTGTCAGGGAGACGTTCAAATTAGCTCGGCAAAAAGCAAGGATTGTCTCACGAGACTCTGCCTCAAGGGAACGAATGAACTGATCGACGAGTGTCGCGCGGTGCCGGTCATCTAGACTCGCAAGACGAATCATGGCAGGCAAGAAGCGTTCGATGTGCATCGAAGGAACGAAAGCAAGCGCTGCTTGTTCAAGTTGGAACTGAACGGCGATATCGCCTGCAGCACGTTGTTGACCAAGCAATACCTTACCGTCGAGTACAAAATCAGATTGTAACGCTAAAAATAAATCGGATAGTTCAGACTCAATGACAAACTCTTCGCGTTCGACGACCGTGAAGCGGTGTGTGCTAAAAGGAATAAGGATGCTCGTCTGCGAAAAGAAAGAGGAGAGCAATTGTTGAATTTCTTCACTTGTCCGTTCATCGGTTGGATTGAACAAAAAATGGACAAGTCGGAACGACTGATCTTCGAGGGCATGAGCAGATTGGATACGCTCTCGCCATAGATCGATATCAGACCGCGACGTCGTGATGATGCGTTCAGCGAATACATCAAGCAGTTGTTGTTCACGGTCAGAGATGGCAGTCGCCTTGATTCCAAAACAAAGTCCATCTTCAAGGCGATATACGCTATACTGTTCCTGGCAATAAACATTCGGATCGGTCGTAAGCTGGTCATTGAATACAGTCATCAGTTGTCGTAACACACGGCATCACCCCTAAATCGTACATAACTATCTCGACTTTACCATAAGTCGAAAATCGGAAGGAATGATAACTTATGTCAGATACGTTTTTACTCGTGTTGAAACTTGTCGGAATCATCGTCATTGGGGCCCTGATTGGCGCAATTACGAATCATTTAGCGATTCGGATGTTATTTCGACCACTTGAACCGAAATACATCGGAAAATTTCGCATCCCATTTACACCTGGTCTGATTCCTAAACGGCGGGATGAACTGGCAGCGAATCTCGGACGGACGGTCGTCAAGCATCTCTTGACGCCAGAAGGGATCGGGAAACGTCTCGCATCACCAGCTGTTCGTGGAGCCGTCACGCGACTTGTCGAACAAGAAGTCATGAAATGGACACGCTCGGAAGAGACGGCGGAAGCGTGGATTAGTCGCTTCATCGACGAACCCAAACAACGGATCCAAGGGAAAATCAGTTATCACTTGGAGCAGGAGTTTTCGCTCCTCATGGGTAAATGGCGTGAAAAATCCTTACGCGAGTTGATCGGGGAAGCCGGAGAACAAAAAATCGAGGAGGTCATGCCAAGACTCGTCACATCCGTATTGCACCAAGCAGAGGAATATTTTGATGGACCAAAAGGACGTCTACAACTCGAGGAAACGGTTGCTCGTTTCATCCAACAGCGTCTCGGAGGTGGGATGTTCGGGATGTTGCTCGCGAACGTCAACGTCGTTGATATGATTCAGCCGGAGCTGAAACGGGTACTTCAATCAGAGTCGACGTCTCAGTTTATCCTTGCCTTATTACGTCAGGAATTGCAAAAGGGACTGGATCGTCCACTGTCGTCCTATATGACGGAAGAGACGGAGTCGCGGATTCGACAGACCGTCAAAGAACAAGTCTTGGCGCGTTTACCGATTGAATCGATGCTTGCTACACCATTACGCGTCTGGTTGAATCCACTCGAATCACAATTACTCGAGCAACATGTCCCTGTCGTCATCGATCATCTATTCGAACGGACGACGAATCAAATCGGGCAAATCTTGCAGACGCTCGATCTCGAAACGATTGTTCGAGAAGAGGTCGGTTTGCTGGATACTGCATATCTCGAAGAAATCGTCTTATCGATTTCTAAGCGAGAATTCCGGGCTATCACTTGGCTTGGAGGGTTGTTAGGTGGTTTAATTGGATTGATACAGGCGGGGCTTTATCTCGTCTAAACAAATTGGAGGTTTTACTCATGGCAGAAACAAACTTATACGATCACGCGTACACACTGGAGCGTGCATTACGTGAAACTTCGGAGTATACGACATTAAAAGACTTGTACACGCAAGTTAACGCGGATCCGGAATCAAACGAATTGTTCGCGTCGTTCCGTAACATCCAACTCGAATTACAACAAAAACAGATGCAAGGTGAAGAAATCACACCAGACGATATGGCATCTGCCCAAACAAAGATGCTTGAAGTACAAAACAACCCACTAATCAGTCAGCTGATGCAAGAAGAGCAACGGATGCACACGATGCTGACGGAAGTCACACAAATCATCATGAAGCCGTTAGAAGAACTCTACGCGCCAATGATGGAGCAACAAGACGACGTTCAATAAGTAATCAAAAGGAAGACGGCCATAGTGGCGCGTCTTCCTTTTTTGTATGGCTCAAGATGAAGTAGGGACGATCCGTGGCAAATAAGCGCGCTCGAAATGAATGAGACGACCGGAACGCGTGACACGTGCTGCATGATGGGCGTACCCACTCTCATTAAGACGCCGAATCCCTTCTTCTCGTGCCTGTCCATCTGTTTCTGCTTCAAAGACGTCATCGAGTAACGTTTCACCACGATCTGAAAAGACTGTAATCGTATACTGCATACTTGTTCCTCCCTTGTCTGATCGGTCTTGTATTTAGTATAGTGAATCACCATTCATTTTACAAGCGCAAGTCTAAGTCTTGCCACGTCAACTGTCGCGCAGCGGGAGGAGTAGTCAGGTGACTGACCGTCATACCAATCAAGCGGATCGGTCCGTCGAAGGTGATGCCATTGAACAGTTTCGTTGTTTCCTCAAGTAATCGTTCTTCGTCCGCCGTCTCTTCTGAAAATGTATGCCGTTTCGAACGTGACTGGAATGTATCGGTCTTCCACTTGATCGTGATCGTTCGGCAGACGAGTTCTTTTTTTTGAAGACTCGCAATGACGGATTTTGATTCTCGAATCAACGTCTCGAATATCGTATCGATATCCTCCGTATCTTCTTCGAAGGTCGTCTCAGAACCGATTGATTTTCGCTCGCGTTCCGGACGAACGGGACGTTCATCGATGCCATGCGCCATTGCATGCAGTTCCGTTCCGCGATCGCGTCCGAGCAATGCTCGTAATTGTTCGACCGGCATTGCTTGGACATCTGCGACGGTTTCAATTCCTTGTTTTCGTAACGCTTGTTCCGTGACTTTTCCGACGCCATGTAAATCTCCAATTTTTAATGGAGACAAGAAACTGAGGACGTCCTCTGGAGGAACGACCGTCAACCCGTTCGGTTTCTCGTATCCGGAAGCGACCTTCGCGACGAGCTTAGAGTTCGAAACACCAGCAGAGGCTGTCAGACCTGTCCGTTCTTTAATTTGCTGAAGAACATATTGCGCGATATAGGTCGCACTTTTTTGATCAAAATAATTTTCCGTGACGTCGAGGTACGCTTCATCAAGCGAGAGAGGCTCGACGAGCGGTGTCACTTCTCGGAAAAGCGCCATAATTTGCGCACTGACAGCCCGGTAGACGTCAAAGCGGGGACGAATGAAGACCGCACGGGGGCAGAGCTGAAAGGCACGTCGTGACGGCATCGCGCTATGAATCCCGTATTTCCGTGCTTCATAGGAACAGGTCGCTACAACACCACGTGCATGAGGCGGTCCACCGACGACGACGGGAACACCTTTTAATCGAGGACGATCGCGTTGCTCGACGGAAGCGTAAAAGGCGTCCATATCAATATGAATGATTTTTCGTTCCATCGTACAAGCGTCTCCTTTCAGTAGATATGATACAATTAGTATAACGAACTTATGTTCTGATATCTATTTTTTTGGTCGACTGTTCTTTGGCATCCGAACAAGAGCGCCTAACCATCCACGCCAGCGCATCCAGTAGAAGATGCCACCGGTCGAGAGAAAAATTAGACCAAGGGATAGGGCGTAACCGTATTTCCATTCTAATTCCGGCATGATTTTAAAGTTCATCCCCCAAATCGCACCGAGAGCCATCGTTGGTGTCGCGACGGCAGTAAAGATAGTTAATGCCTTCATGATTTCGTTTCCACGGAAGTTCGAGACGGTCGTCGATAAGTCGAGCAGGACCTCAATGTCTTTTTGATAATGTTCAATGAGCATCAACAGACGGCGGACACGTTTCGTAGCTAGTTTCAACGAGAGATCCTCGAGATACGCGTCCTCGTCGAGAAATGATTCTTCACCAGCCATGACGAGCTCTTGAAACGGAACGATTAAATCGGACCAGTTCTCGATCGTGTCGCGTAAAGCGAAGATGCTATCGAGCGAATCTTCATTGATGCTGCCACGTAGTTCATCTTGTCTTGAGAACAGTTCAGTCTCAAACTGATCGATACCGGCAAAATACGTGTTCAGCTGTAAAGCAAGAATCGTATAAAAAGCCGCAAAGGGATGCGCGGGAGAATAGGGAGCGACCAGGGACACGATCGAATCCGACAATCCGATTGTGATGAGTTTTTCTTTCGTTACGTAAAAGCAAATCGAGCGGCGGTCACTTTTGTCGACAGGATTTTGCCAGGTGACGACAGCGCCATAGAGAACCCCTTTTTCCGAGCGGGTGAAGTTCATGTCTTTCGATCGCAGCTGCGTCACCCAGTCCATTTCGGATTGGTCGACGGCAGCCGTCGGAAATGTTTGTTCATAGTCAGCTAAATCGAGATAGCGAGACCAATTAAATTGAGGTTCCAGTTCCATGTTCATGACTCCCATATAGTAGAATGAAATAGTATATGCCTTAAGTGTAGTCAATGGAATATAAAAAAGACACCTATTTTACAGATAAAGGACGTGTTTCAAGTATGAAAGGAATTGGTAAATTAGCAGTTGGAGAAACGCTCGATCAACGAGCGATGATCAAGCAAGCGGTCAAAGGAATTGCAGCAAATGGGAAACCATACTTGACGCTCATCTTGACGGATAAGACAGGCGAAATCGAGACGAAGATGTGGGATACGAGTGATCTTGAAAAATATGCGCCGAAGTCGATCGTCCATGCTGCTGGAGAAGTCATGGACTATCGGGGACGGACACAACTCAAGCTCAAACAAATCACGGTCCTAGAGGAGACGAATGTCGAGGACTATGTCCAATCCGCGCCGATTCCGCGAGAGCAGATCGAGACGGAAGTACTCGCGTTCGTAGAATCGATTCAGAACAGTGATATGAAAAAGCTCGTTAAACATTTGATTACTTCACGATTCGACGCCTACTTCACGCATCCGGCAGCGGTCAAGAACCATCATGCTTTTTACTCGGGGCTGTCATACCACGTCCTTTCGATGTTGCGTCTAGCGGATCAAATCGCTCAACTCTATCCGACCTTAAACCGTGACGTGCTAATCAGTGGCATCATTCTGCACGATTATGCGAAAATCAAGGAGTTATCCGATCCGGTTGCACCGGAATATACGTTGCCTGGTAAACTCGTCGGTCATATTACGATGATGGTAGCGGAACTTGAGAAAGTCGGAGCAGAATTACAAATTGACGCAGAAGTACTGACGGTCTTGCAACATCTCGTCTTAAGTCATCACGGACGACCGGAATGGGGTTCTGCCGTCGCACCACAGATGCGCGAGGCAGAAGTCTTGTTCTTGATCGATAACCTTGATGCACGGATGACGATGATGGATCGTCTCCTTGAATATGTCGAGCCAGGACAGTTCTCGGAACGATCATTTGCACTAGATAATCGTGCTTTTTATCGTCCGAAGCTATAAGGGGGAAAAAAGATGAAGACGAAGTTGTTTGATACGGTTCAACTCGGAACGTTGACATTCCGCAATCGGGTCATCATGGCGCCGATGTGTATGTACAGTGCAAAAGAAGATGGACTCGTTACGGATTGGCATGTCACGCACTATGCAACCCGTGCAATGGGTGGTGTCGGTGGTGTTATCTTAGAAGCGAGTGCCGTCACGCCAGACGGTCGTATTTCAGCCGGTGACCTTGGGATTTGGTCAGATGCGCATATCGAAGGACTACAACGGATCGCAGAGCAAGTCAAAGCAGCGGGTGCAAAAGTAGGCATTCAACTGGCCCATGCTGGGCGCAAAAGTACGACGGCAGAACCACCCGTCGCACCGAGTGCTTTACCGTTTGATGACACATACGGTCATCCGCGAGCATTAACGCTTGAGGAAATCGCAACGATCAAACAACAGTTCATCGATGCAGCACTACGTGCGGAACGAGCAGGGTACGATTTCATTGAAATTCATGGGGCTCATGGTTATTTATTGAACACGTTCCTCTCTCCGTTATCGAATGTCCGCGAGGATCAATACGGTGGATCGATTGAAAATCGGATGCGCTTGTTGCTAGAGATCATTGATGGGATTCAGGAAGTCTCGAAGCTTTCGATTTGGGTCCGGATTTCAGCAGCGGATCACGCAACAGGAGGAATGACGGCAACGGACTATATTCCACTTGCAAAAGAACTAGCAGCACGTAACATCGATCTACTCGATTGCAGTTCAGGGGCTGTCGTCGCCAATGCCGTACCGGAAGTGTATCCAGGCTATCAAGTGAGCTATGCGGAAGAGTTGAAACGAGAGACAGGTATCGCCACGGGAGCGGTTGGATTGATCACGACAGCTGCCCATGCAGAAGAAATCGTCCGTAACGGTCGGGCGGATATCGTACTGCTCGCACGTGAGTTACTGCGTCAGCCTTACTGGGTCTATCATGCGGCAGCCGAACTAGGAGACACGGTCGCCTTGCCGAAACAATACGAACGAGCACCGATTCGGACGGTACGCTAACTATTAATCATATGAAAAAACGACACAAAAAAGGGAAGCCCTAAAGGCTTCCTTTTTTGATTACTGCTGTTGTTGTTGCATCATCTGTTGTTGCATTTGTTGTTGTTCTTGTTTGTCTAAATCAAAAGCATCCTTGAAGTCTTTGTTTTCGATTTTAACATCGTATTCTTTCATGAGTGAACGGTAGATATCGTTCGGGTTGACTTGTGCTGCTTTTTCTTCAGCAAGTGCTTTTTTGATGCGTGATTTTTCTTTATCAAGTGTAAAGTCTTTCTTTTCTTTACGATCGACTACTTTGATGATGTGGTAACCGAACTGTGTTTTAATTGGATCGGAGATTTTACCTTCAACGCCATCCTTGAACGCATAATCTTCGAATTCCTTGACCATTTTACCTTTTGTGAAGTATCCAAGGTCTCCACCTTTTGTACCGCTACCTGTATCTGTTGATTTCTCTTTTGCGAGTTTCGCGAAGTCCGCGCCGTCATCCAATTGTTTTTTGATGTCTTTTGCTTCTGACTCTTTCGCAACGAGGATATGGCTTGCTTTAACTTCGACTTTTTCTTGGTCAAAACGCTCTTGGATTTCTTTATCTGTTACTTTTGATTTCGCAGATTTTGCTTCCGTTAAGAGCATTTGTGTGCGAAGAACTTTCTCGAATTCTTTTTCATTCTTGATTCCAGCAGATTTCAATGTTGTACTGAACTGCTCTTTATCCGGGAACTGGTCCTTTGTCTTCTTGACTTCTGCTTCGACTTCTTTATCCGTGACTTCTTTGCCGTATTTCTTCTCAAGCAATTTGTTCATCGTTTGCTGGAAGGCGATTTGAGCACCAGCTTTTTCGTATGCTTCTTCTTGGACGTCAGCCTTGTTGACTTCGCCACCTTTGTAATTGATGACGGCTTCGTCATTTGATCCACATGCTGCTAACGTAAATACACTTGCGACTGCTGCTGCGCCTAACAATTTCTTTTTCATACATACACCCCTAATTTACCATTTATTTCAACCGTTTTATCATATCATATTCTCGTCTGGTTGACAGCTGTATCTTGTCATGCCGAGAGATACTTGCTCTTTTCCATGCTATCACATCCAAGTAGCCGGTTGAGGATAATTTTTATGGGAAATTGTGAGGGAAATAACGCTCTTGAGACATAGTAGTAATGTCCTTGTCATGAGGAAAAAAGACCTAAAAAAAGCATTCTAGCTAGAGGCTAAAACGCTTTTAGTAAGGTTATGCTTTTTTGATTGAGTCCATGACTGGATCTTGAGGGCGACGATCTGCTTCTTCTGTGATCATCTTTGATGTCTCAGCGAATATGTCCATGAAGCTGTCGCCATACAAGCGACGTACGATCGCAGAAATGTCCGTTAATTCCGGGAACTTCCCGTACAGTTCCTGAAGAGGAAGTGATGCACGGAAGACACCGTTTTCTTCAGGGCGGAACGCTTGAATCGTCTCAAGCAAGAGTGATTCGCCCTCTGGTGTCAACTGGACGTAGGTATTTCGTTTATCTGTTTCCTTTTTTGAGAACGTCAACAGTCCGCGGTCTTCTAACTTCTTCGAGAAGTTGAACGCCGTCGAGACGTGCATGACACCATACTTCGCAATCTCTGAAATCGAGGCACCGCCTAGCGCGTGCGAAATCCACAAGATATGATGTTCATTGATGTTCAGATCAAAAGGCTTGATCCAATTTTGCCAATCTTTTTCTACCGTTTTCCATAGTGCTTTGCTTAACTGGACAATCTTGTGGCTATACAACAAAGCCTCTTGTCCAGGATATAACTTTTCGTGTTCCATATCTGACTCATCCTTTCGAAAGGTGACAATGGCTCAAACGCGCAAAATGCAAACTATACAAAAACAAATCGAAGCAACGGATCTTACTTTTGTGGAGAAAGCTGGTCTGCTTCCTGTTTCGCTTCATCAGCGAGAGACTGGATCTTCGTGAGCGATGCTTGGACTTCCGTTTGGTATTCCGAGACGCTCTGCATGACTTCTTCTTTGAAGTGCATACCAGACGCTTTTGCTGTCTCTACTAAGTTCTTGCCCTCCTGGGTCAAATCCTGCACATTCGTTACGATTGTAGAATAAGAATTTCGACGTTGATGACCGTTCGAAGAGTCGCTTTTCGTACCTTGGCGAAGCGCCTTCAGACCGTAAAAAGTCACAAGTGTTAGCGTAGCACCAAAAGCGACCCAGTTACGGGCGGGACGCTTCGACATATTGAACCTCCTTTTTAATATTAAAATATTTGTTTCATATTATTTTACCGAAAATCGAATGAAAGAAACCTATTTCGGCAATATTTTTCTAAGAATAGAAGAAAAAGAACAGACTTAGATGCGAGAAGCGATCGAGTTAGCGAGTTCAGCCAATTCCTCTACCGTGTAATCGTCATTATGAACTTCCCATTTCGCGCCGAAACCGTCTTGTTTATCGTGACGCGGAATGAGGTGCAGGTGGAAGTGGGAGACCGATTGACCTGCTACTTTTCCTGTATTCGATAAGAGATTCATGCCAGCTGCCTCTGTCTCTTGTTGAAGCGCACGACTGATTTGCGGGATCGTCGCAAATACGTCTTGTGCTTGTTCAGGAGAAAGATCATACAAATTATCGGCATGTTGTTTTGGGATGACGAGCGTATGTCCTTTCGTCACTTGTGACAAATCGAGGAAGGCGAGAACTTGTTCGTTCTCGAATACGATATGACCAGGGACTTCTTTGCGAGCAATTTTACAGAAGATACATGACTCTTTTTGCATGGAACGTTCACTCCTTTGGGTAAGATAACATTAGTATACGGAAAGTTTCCGACTTCCGCACGATTGACAGTCAAATTGAACCCGATACACTTAGAAACATACAGCTACTGAAGGGAAGGAGCGAACTGCATGGCATCACGAGTAGCCTCGACGGCACAAAAAAAACGAAAACGGCGTCTGCTCGTCGGTAGCGTTATCGTCGTCGGTCTTTTCTTATTCGTTGCCTTTTGGTTTGGGCGTAACATGCAAGAAGCGGCGAAAATGGAGAAAACAGACGAGCGTCTTGCTACCTTGTTAAAGGAAAAGGATCAGCGTGGATTCCAAAAGCTAGTCACGATGAACGATAAGTCACTACCGATGAGTGAGGCGACGCGACTCGTTAACTGGTTGACGGCTGATACAGAGCGGACGGACCGGGTCATCGCACAAGTCAAACAGGATCAAGACGCAGGTAAGCAAGTAAAGACACATCTGTTTTCGTTACAAGAAGAGGATGGATGGCTTTGGTATGACCGGTACTCTCTCGATGTGAATCCTCAACGGTTAACCGTTTCGAGTGATCTACCGGGAACAAAGGTTTCACTAGATGGAGAAGAAGTCGGGACGATCGATCAGAAATCTCTTGAAGTCAAGCGTTCTCCTGGAGAGTACGATGTTCAAGTAAGTGCGGAACAATCAGGACAGACCGTCCAGGAATCAAAGACTGTACAACTCGGAGATGAACCGAACGCGACAGTCGACTTTAAATTAGCTGATCGGTTCAATACGACCGTTTCGAACGAATATGCAGTCGATATCAAAACGTTACTTGAGACGGAAGTGAAAGCCCGGACTGGAAAAAGTATCGATACGATGACTGGCTATCTTGGACGTTCGCGTGACTCGTTTGAGAATACGTTCGGCACGCCTGATTCGACCGTTGCCAATCGAGCGCGGTACGATGGATATGAAGTAACCTATCAGTCGGGGCAGGTGGAAGAATTGTTAATCCGATTGAATAAGACTCCGGATGAACTTGAAGCCATCGCTGGAAAACCAGAACGAAAGAAGCGAGAGCAAGTCGGTACCGTTTGGGAATATCCGTCTAGTTTTCTCGAAGGTGTGTTCGAATGGTTGAATCTGCGAGCAGAAAAACGTGTCGTCGAGCGAGAAGACGGCATGTGGTTACAATTAAAAGACTAAAAAAATCCTCGGACAGAACGTCCGAGGATTTTTGGTTATCGTTTATTCACCGCACGGAGAATGAACGATACGATGAGGATAAGAATGATAGCTCCGAGTAAAGCAGGTACGATTGCGAATCCAGCAACCATTGGACCCCAATCTCCGAATAATGCTTGACCAATCAATGCACCAACGAAACCAGCGATGATGTTACCGATAATACCACCTGGAACATCTTTACCTAAAATCAAGCTTGCTAACCAACCAATAATACCACCAACGATTAATGCCCATAAGAATCCCATTTAAAACACTCCTTTTCAATTTAAGATATATGATTACTTACGTACTGCCCGGAGAATAAGTGAGACGATGAAGATCAAGATGACTGCTCCGAGAATAGCCGGAATGACTGCGAAACCGGCGATTTTTGGTCCCATTGAACCAAAGATGGCTTGACCGATCATCGAACCGATGAAACCAGCGATAATGTTACCGATGATGCCACCCGGCACATCTTTCCCGATAATTAAACTTGCGATCCAACCGATGAGACCACCAATGATGAGTGCCCATAAGAAACCCATTTTAAAACATCTCCTCTACATATTAGTTTTACCTGTTTTCAGGCAGTTATAAACACGTGCGAAAATGAAAAAATCTGAAATCGTTCATTCTTTAAATGACTAGACAATTAGACCACTTGATAGAGAATGAATGGACGATTCATTGATTTCACTTTCAATTTACATGTAAATCGTTTTCATATATTGATGTAACGATTACACTTAGAGTAATTGCCGAAAAAACAAGTATTAAAACATTATATTTTAAAAAACTAGGCGTTAAGCTAGAAAAACGAAGCAAATCTACTTTACGATGAGCCTAAAGGGAGTGGCGAACATGTTATTAGATATCAAAGGTTTATCAGGCGGATATGGATCGAAAACCGTCCTTCATGACATTAATATCGAAGTGGATCGGGGTGAACTCGTTGGTTTAATTGGTTTAAACGGTGCTGGGAAATCGACGACGATCAAGCACATACTCGGTCTTTTGCCAGTCAAGACGGGATCAGTTCGAATCAATGGAATGGATTTAGTAACGAACGAAACCGATTATCGTCGCCAAGTTGCATACATTCCAGAACAACCGATGTTATATGAACAACTGACATTACGGGAGCATCTTCGTCTGATGGCGCAAGGATATGATGTCGAAGAAGCGATCGCGACAGAACGCGCGCAACATTACGCTGAACGACTTCGGATGACGAAGCAACTCGAATGGTTTCCAAGTGTCTTCTCAAAAGGAATGAAACAAAAAGCGATGATCTTGTGCGCACTCGTCACAGGGAGTGAGCTGTTGATCGTCGATGAACCGTTTGTTGGACTAGATCCGCTCGCGATTCGCGAGTTATTACAGATTTTTAGTGAACTCAAGCAAGACGGTAAAGGTATTTTAATGTCGACGCATATCCTTGAGACAGCAGAACGGCATTGTAATCGCTTCGTACTCTTGCATGAGGGTCACATTGCAGCGGAAGGGACGACAGCTGCTTTACGCGCACGATATGGATTACAAGATGGAACACTAGATGATCTGTACGTCGCTGCAATCGAGGAGGCGGAACGATGAACAGCCAGTCCTTATGGAAGGAACGGTATCAGGCGGCGATGACCGAGACGGTGAAATACACAAGGTATATGGCGAATGGTGGACTATTATTCACCGTGTACTTCGTTATTTTGTACGGTTTAGTCGTATACGGTCGTTTCCTCGACCAACTCGATCCATCGTTTCCTGGTCGGTTCGTCATGGCAGCCTTGTTTCTGATTTTACCGCTCTACCGGACGAGTCGGACGTTTCTCGTTGAGGCGGACCAAGTGTTTTTGTTACCGGTATTAGCGAAGTTATCAGGGTTTATGCAACAAGTACGAGCGTACAATGCGGTCTTTGGTATCATCCGTGCCGTGATTCCATTTTTAGCTGTCGTTGTTCTCTATGTTCGAACGGAACAGACGACACCACTTGAACTTGTTTTACTTGGGGTAGCGCTTGGACTGTTCGGAGCAGCAGCGAACTTATCAAAACTTGAAGGAATTGCACATCGGACGGTGCTGTTATATGCGTTCGGAGCGGCACTTCTCGTCATCATCGATATGGCGTGGATGGCGATCGTCGTCGCACTTCTCTTAATGGTCGTCCTTCATCTGAAGCGTCAGGATCATCTTCCTCTACGCGAATGGATTTCACTTGAGCAGGAATCGCGCGATCGATTTTATCGATTAGCGAATTGGTTCGTCGATGTGCCGCATCTATCGGCAACGTATAAACGCCGTCGTCTCTTAAGTAACATGGTCGAGCGGATTCCATATCGAGCGCAAACGACATTCGATTACTTGTATGTCAAACAGTTCATCCGGAGTGGAGACGGGATCGGATTGATTGTTCGTTTGACGTTAATTGGAGCTGTTTTCATGTGGTTGGCAAGTGGAAATGTTTGGTTCGTCGCCTTAGCGATTCCAGCGTTCGGAGGACTAACTAGTTTTCAGTTGGCGCCATTCACGAAAGCAGTCGATCAGCATCTTTTGACTCGTCTATTACCATTTGGAAATGCCGTACTGGCGAAACGGAAAATCATCCGCTTCGCAGCAATCAGTCAATGTATCGTACTGACACTTATTGGATTCTTTTTAAGCGGATCCCTCTATGTCGTTGGTGGAGCAGCGTTGGCACTTGTGATCGGTGAGTATTATGCACGAAAATGATAGACAATTAGAAAGAGCCTACGCGATGAATCCATCGTGTAGGCTCTTGGTCTTTACTAATTATTAATTGACACGTTCGTTTGAGAGGTCTTCTTCTTCGACCATACGTAATTCTTTGCTGACAGGAGCAGGGAGGTCGTAAGAAGCTTGACCATGTTCCGCGACGTCGAGTCCACGGAGTTCATCTTCGCGTGTGATCCGAAGACCAATCGTAAGGTCGAGAACTTTTAAGAATGCATAACTTAAGACGCTGACGATGACGACGGCAAAGACGACACCAAGTGCTTGAACACCGAGTTGCGTAAAACCGCCACCATAGAAGAGGCCAGCTTGTCCGATCCCAGTGATTTCAACGAGACGTGGTGAAGCGAAGAATCCAGTTGCGAGTGTACCCCAGATACCAGCGACACCGTGGACGGAGAAGGCACATAATGGATCATCAACGCGACTTGCGAGAAGAATGCTCGTTCCATATGTGATGACACCAGCAAGGAATCCGATGACGACGGCTGCCCATGGTTCAACGAAAGCACAGGCTGCTGTGATCGCAACGAGTGCGGCTAAGACACCGTTGATGATCGACGGGATATCTGCGACACGGCGGTGCCAGAATGAGATGGCGAGTGCGCCGAGTGCACCTGCTGCAGTAGCAAGTAATGTCGTCAAGGCAACATAACTAAAGAATCCGTCGGCAATCGTTAATGTCGAACCAGCGTTGAATCCGAACCAACATAACCAGAGGATGAAAGCACCAACGACAGAGTAGATGACATTGTGTCCGAGTAACGGCGTTTTTTCAGCACCGATTCGTTTTTTGAGCAGTAAAGCAGCAACGAGTGCGGCGATCCCACCTTGTAAGTGAACGACTGTTGATCCGGCGAAGTCTTGCATTCCGAGCGAACCGAGGAATCCACCTGCCCAAACGGAACGTGCAATGATCGGATAGATGATAGCAACGAAAAACGTTCCGAATAATAGATAAACTGATAATTTAGCACGCTCTGCGAATCCGCCCCAAGCAATTGCAAGGGAGACAGCGACGAATGAGAGTTGGAAGAGGAATTTCACATCAATCGTGATGTTCGACCAATCAAGACTGCTGAATCCTCCTTGTAAGAAGAATCCTTCCGTTCCGATAATGGAATTACCATCACCGAACGTCAATCCGAATCCGATGGCCCAAAAGGCGAGGGCGGCAACTGAGAAGCTGATGATCTGTTTGACAGCGACGTGCCCTGCGTTCTTCGCCCGTAACATTCCTGTTTCTAAAAGTAAGAATCCGATTTGCATCGTAAAGACGAGCAGTGCTGCGAATAAGACATAAAACGTATCGACTGAGATAGCGAGTTGTTCCAGTTTCATTGTCGTTCCTCCTTTATCCATTTAAAGTATGTGTTTACTTTAGACGGAAATACTTTCAAAGAAACGTGTTGTGTCAGAAAATCTGACATGGTATTTTTGTGGAAAGGAGTGACGAAGATGAACTACCGTGAGAAAAAGGTGATGTCGATTGGAATCGTCTGTGAATTGACCGGATTATCGGAACGTCAGATTCGTTACTACGAAGAACGAAAATTAATCTTTCCAGAACGGACGAACGGAAAGACACGAAAATATTCATTTACGGATGTCGAACGACTCGTCGAAGTCGCGGAAAAAATCGAAGATGGCTGGCGGACACATGAAATACGTGAAAAAGAACGGAAGGTAACGGAACAGCAACGTTCTGACTTGATCCGTGGTCAATTAAACGCTGCATTCGGTCTTTACAAGAAACAGTGAACATTTCATGAACTGGTAACAGAACTGTCATTTTGTAAACGATTTATTGGCACAGACTTCTTAATTTCAGATATAATGTTTCTGTGTTCACAAACTTATCGTACGTTTTTTTGGGGCGTTAGAACGAGTATAAAGGGGTAGTTATGATGAAGAAATTCAATGATACGTTTTTGCGGGCGATCCGTGGCGAGCAGATTGATCACGTTCCCGTCTGGTACATGCGACAAGCAGGTCGTTATCAAGCGGAATATCGTGAAATCAAGAAGACACGGACGCTTTTCGAGATCACACATGACTCGGAACTAGGCGCATATGTGACAGAACTACCTGTAAAACAATTAGGGGTCGATGCAGCGATTCTGTATAAAGACATCATGACGCCACTTCCATCGATGGGCGTTGACGTCGAAATCAAGAGTGGCATCGGTCCAGTCATCGCGAACCCGATTCGCACGATGGCAGATGTCGAAGCATTACAACCATTTAACCGTGAAGATATTCCATATATCTATGAAACGATTCGTTTGTTACGGGAACGACTCGAAGTACCGTTGATTGGTTTTTCCGGGGCACCATTCACGCTTGCGAGCTATATGATTGAAGGTGGTCCTTCGAAGGGATACCATAAAACGAAAGCATTGATGTATGGACAACCTGAGGTATGGCATGCCTTAATGGAGAAACTAGGTGACATGGTCATCGATTACATCAAATCACAAGTGGATGCAGGAATCCAAGCGTTCCAAATCTTTGATTCATGGGTCGGAACGACAAGCCGGAAAGATTATGTCCGTTACATCAAGCCAACGATGGAACGCATTTTCACGGAATTAAAAGATACAGGCGTGCCGATGATCATGTTCGGTGTAGGAGCGAGTCACTTGGCAGAAGAATGGCACAGTTTACCGTTAGACGTCGTCGGACTTGATTGGCGTTTGTCGATTGACGAAGCACGTGAGCGTGGACTGACGAAACCTGTCCAAGGAAACCTCGACCCGTCTTATCTGTTAGCACCATGGGATATCCTTGAAGCAAAAACGAAGGAAATTCTCGACATGGGAATGAAGCAACCAGGATTTATCTTTAACCTCGGTCACGGCATCTTCCCGGAAGTCGATCCAGAAGTATTGAAACGTTTGACTGCATTTATCCATGATTATTCGAAAGAAAAAATGGAGGTAGGAAAATGAAGACGTTAGGACTACTTGTTATGGCGTACGGTACGCCATATAAACCAGAAGATATCGAGCGTTATTATACGCACATCCGTCGCGGGCGCAAACCGTCTCCAGAAGCATTGGCAGAGTTGACGGAACGTTACGAAGCCATCGGTGGTGTCTCACCACTCGCACAAGTCACGATTGATCAGGCTGAAGAGCTACACCGTCAACTGTCTGAGAAATATGCTGGTGAAATCGAGTTCAAGCTCTATCTTGGTCTGAAACACATCGAGCCATTCGTTGAGGATGCTGTCGAGCAAATGGCAAAAGACGGCATTACGGAAGCGGTCACGGTCGTTTTAGCACCTCACTATTCGACGTTCAGTATCCGTTCATACAATGGTCGTGCGAAGGAAGTCGCGGACCAACACGGTATTCGTCTCGCATCCGTCGAATCGTGGTACAAAGAAGAAGCGTTTCTCGATTGGTGGGGTAAAGAAATCCGCAAGACGTTCGACGCTTTACCAGTACCTGAAGAAAAAGCCGTTCTCGTCGTTTCAGCACACAGTCTACCTGAAAAAATCATTGCAAACGGTGATCCATACCCAGAACAATTGAAGGAAACAGCTGAATTGATCGCGCAACGTGCTGGTGTACCGCATATGATCACAGGCTGGCAATCGGCTGGACAAACGCCAGAACCATGGCTTGGACCAGATGTTCAGGATTTGACACGTGACGTCTACGAAGAAAAAGGATACGAAGCATTCGTCTATGTACCCGTTGGTTTCGTTGCCGATCACCTAGAAGTATTGTTCGATAATGATTACGAGTGTAAAGTCGTCTGCGACGAACTCGGAATTCACTATGCGCGACCTGTCATGCCAAACGCGGATCCAGCTTTCATGAAAGCTGTCACGGAAGCCGTCGCGAAACAGGTGGGTAGTTATGTCCAGTAAACGTCTCGTCATCGTGGGCGGTGGTATATCAGGACTTGCAGCCGCCTATTATGCAGAGAAGCAGTTTCCGGAGATGAACATCACGTTACTCGAGGCAGAGGGTCGTCTCGGTGGTAAGGTGGCGACATATCGGGACGAAGGATTGACGATCGAGCGGGGACCAGATTCGTATGTCGCACGGAAACACGTGTTGACGGATCTCATCGAAGAGATCGGATTAGGGGAGCAACTCGTTCGCAATAACACGTCGCAAGCGTATATCTTGGATGCGCGCGGTCTCCACCCGATTCCAAAAGGTGCCGTCATGGGCATCCCGACCGATTTAGAGTTATTCGCAGAGACATCTCTACTGACGGAAGAAGAAAAAGCAGAGGTGACAGAACGATTGCTTCACCCTGCTCCTGATTTGACGATTCCGGAAACAGACATCCCATTAGGGGAATACCTGCGTCCGCGTCTTGGAGATGCACTCGTCGAGAAGTTAATCGAACCGCTTCTTTCAGGCATCTATGCGGGTGATATCGACCGGATGAGTACGTTTGCGACCTACCCGCAATTCGTTGCGAATGAGCAAAAGGCGGGAAGCTTGTTCGAAGGAATGCGCCTCATGCGTCCGCTTGATCAACAACAAGGTCCGACGCTTAAAGCGACAGGTCAATTCTTATCACTTGCTACTGGACTCGAGTCTCTCGTCGAGCGTTTAGAAGAGGTGCTTGAACGGACAGAGATTCGTCTGGAGACACCACTTCGTTCAATTGAACGGGAAGAAGACGGGCGGTATCGTCTCGAAACGGATCACGGTCCAGAATATGCCGATGATATTTTGTTGACGATTCCGCATCGCCAAGTCGTGTCCCTGTTACCAGATGCGACGCTTCCAGGGCTTGCGAACCTTTCAACACACTCGACGGCGACGGTCACGTTGATTTTCGATAAGGAAACAGCGTTACCGATTGATGGAACGGGATTCATCGTCAACCGTCGGGCGCCGTATTCAATTACAGCATGCACGGCGATTGATCAAAAGTGGAATCATGCAGCACCGAATCATACCGTGCTCCGTGCCTTCATCGGACGCCCCGGAAAAGATGCACTCGTTCGTGAATCAGACGAAATGATTGAACGCGTCGTCTTAGAAGATCTTGAAAACATCTGTGGTCGTCCATTGCAACCGGAACGTGTCGTCATCAGTCGTCTCTTAGACGGCTTACCGGCCTATACGGTAGGACATGCACAGCGGATTCAAGAAGTGCGAGAAATCGTCGCTTCTCACTATCCACACATTCATTTAGCCGGACTCGCCTATGATGGTGTTGGTTTGCCAGACTGTGTAGCAGGTGTCAAAGCGACGCTTGAACAAATGGCGTTACAACAACCGGAACCATGTCCAGAATCATGACACGCCTAAACCTTTTTGAAGCTAGCAGTGCTTCAAAAAGGTTTTTTTGTCTTCAGAAGAATGACACGGAAGGAAACGGGAATAAGAGACAGAGGAATCAAAATCGAAGAATACCGTTGAAGCGGGAGGGAATCGTATGGTGGAAGTATGGAGTACGTTCACGATCATCATCGTCTACGGATTGCTTATCATGAATATCTTGGCTGTCCTGACGGTTATTTTTCTCGAGCGGCGCGATATTGGTGCGACGTGGGCATGGGTATTCATCTTGTATTTCGTTCCGCTCGTTGGATTTCTCGTCTATCTGTTTTTCGGAAGATTGTTGAAAAAAACGAATTTTTATCGTGTCACGGATGAAGAACAACTGGAACAGGATAGACGGATCGCCTTACAGAAAAAAGAACTTGTAACGATGGGACGGCACCCGATGATTCAAAAGCACCGGGATATGATTCGGATGAACCTGATGTCGAACGGTTCCCTGCTCAGTCTCTCGAATCAACTGCAGATTCTTTCGGATGGCGAGCAGAAGTTCAATCGGATGATTCAAGATATCCGCCAGGCAGAGCATGAAGTGAATATCCAATATTACATCATTCAGAAAGATCGTCTCGGGTTAGCGTTGATCGATACATTGACCGATTGTGCCCGTCGTGGGATCAAAATCCGTCTATTGTATGATGCTGTCGGATCACGAAGTCTCAAACGGACGGATTTTAAGGATTTACTCGCACACGGAGGAGAAGTGTTTGCCTTTTTCCCGTCGACGATTGGATTCGTTAATTTTCGATTGAACAACCGCAATCACCGTAAATCCTGTATCATCGACGGTCGAATCGGCTATATTGGTGGCTTCAACGTTGGTACGGAATATCTCGGTATCGATGAAAAGTTCGGCTACTGGCGGGATACACATTTTCGCTTGGAAGGTGACGTCGTTCATGATCAACTCGACCGCTTTATTCTCGACTGGAACCAAGCAAGTGACGTCTATACGGAAAAATCTTTATTTTACTATGGAACGCATAGGATTCAGGATATATTACCGATGCAAATCGTCACATCGGGTCCGGATTCCCGTTCAGAGTATTTGAAGCTTTCCTTGATCAAGATGATCAACGAAGCAAAACGGACGATTTATATCCAATCGCCTTATTTCATTCCAGACACGAGTTATTTAGATGCATGTAAGGCAGCCCTTCTGTCCGGAGTGGAAGTCCGCATCATGATTCCGAACAAACCGGACCACCCATTCGTTTACTGGGCAACGACTGCTGCTGTAGGAGAGTTGTTATCGTACGGAGCTAAAGTCTACACGTATGAACCTGGATTTTTACACGCAAAGACGATCGTCGTTGATGGCGAGATTGCTTCAGTCGGGACGACGAATATCGATGCGCGAAGCTTTCGGTTGAACTTTGAAATGAACACGATCGTCTATGATCAGACAATAGCGATTGAACTAGAACGTCTCTTCCTCGCTGATTGTGAGGTATCAAAGCTCATGACGGTCGAGTCGTATGCCGCGCGTTCAAGAACGATCAAATTCAAGGAAAGTATTTCGCGTTTATTGTCACCGATTTTGTAAACCGCGTTTACGACCAGTCAAAATGTGAAAAATGGTATAGTGGTATGGAAATAGAAAAAGAGGAGAGTGAAGACGATGGCAAATCCAATCAAACTACTCGTATCAGACATGGATGGAACCGTTCTTTCGGGCAAGCAACGAATTGAACCGGAGACGATTCAGGCAATTGAAGCGGCACGCGAACAAGGTGTCGAATTTGCAATCGCGACAGGACGTAACTACTTAAATGCAAAAGAATTAACAGACGCAGCAGGAATCCACTGTCCAATCATTGCTTCAAACGGGGCACGTGTGATGACCGTCGATGGAGAAGAGTTAAGTGCAACGACGTTGACGACGGAACAAGCACAGCAAATTTACGTTATCATCAGTCAATATGAAGTTTTCTTCGAGATGTTCTGTGATCAAGGACTCGTGACAGCACAAGGAGCGACGATCGACGCAGCCTATGATTCCCTGAAAGAGTTGAGTGAAGAGAGTGATCGGGCGAAACAAGTGCTTGATTTCTTCCACGATCGTTATTATGTCCACGAAGACGTCAAGATGATTGATGGATTCCGGTCGTACATTCGTAACCAAGCGGGAAAAGTATTTAAATTCATCTCATTCTCGTTTGATCAAGAATTGATGAAAAAAATCTGGCAGGAAATCGAGCAAAAGGTCGAAGGTGTCTATGTCACGTCGTCAGGACACGATAATATCGAAGTCATGGCTGTCGGTGCCGATAAAGGAACGGCAGTTAAAATCCTCGCGGACCACCTCGGTGTGCCAATCGAACAAGTCGCTGTCATCGGTGATAATCTAAACGATCTTCCAATGTTCAAAGTTGCCGGAAAGGCGATCGCGATGGGAAATGGTCATGATGAGGCAAAAGCGATTGCCCATCACGTGACGAAAACAAACGATGAGCACGGCGTCGGATATGCGATTCAGCAGTTGGCGTCCCGCGCTTGGTAAGGGGGACGTTTCATGTTTAAAGCATTTAAGGAGTTCGCGTTTCGAGGAAATGTGATCGACTTAGCGGTCGGAGTCATTCTTGGTGCTGCGTTTAGCGGGATCATCAAATCACTCGTTGACAGTGTGTTCATGCCGTTGATCGGCATCATCATCGGTGGTGTTGATGTCAAGGGATTGTCGGTCATGGTCGGAAATGCAGAGTTGCAGTACGGTCAATTTCTTCAAGCGAGCATCGAATTCTTGTTGATCGCCTTTGCGCTGTTTATCTTCGTCAAAGGCATCACTTCATTCCGAAAGAAGGAAGAGGTCGTCGAAGAAGAAGCGGTACCAACGACAGAAGAAAAATTATTGACAGAAATCAGAGATGCCTTGATTCATCAAAATGAGTCATCGACTAAAAATTGACGGATACAACAAAGCTGACTCAAAAGTCAGCCTCTACAAAGATAAGGGTGGCAGAATGATGATCTGCCACCCTTATCTCGTAAAAAAGAATGACGCGTCACACGCCACTCCTACAGGAAAAAGCGCATTATGCGCTGTCAGAGACAAACAAGACCCGTTCTCCTGCTTGAATGAAGCAGGAAAACTGGCTTGTGTCTCGCCTGAGGAAAGGGCGTGAAAAGACGCGTCATTCTTTTTTTTGAGTCAGCTCCTTTTTTAAATCATAAAATTTCGAGTAATGCATTTTCAGAGCAGACTTGTAACGAAAGCTGTTTTTTCATTCCTTGATCAAATGAAATTTCTAGCACGTCGTCAACCATGTGCAAAACGGTTCCGGGACCAAATGCTGTATGCGAGACACGCATGTTCTCAGTGATCGGTAGTGGGGAAACGCTAGCTCGCGCTGCAACAGCAGTTCGCTTGCGCTCTACTTTTCGTTTTGCAGCATCAGGCGTGACGAGGCGATGAACGTCTTCGACGAATGGCGAGACATCAAATGATTTCGATTTAAAACGATAGGACAGAAGATGTAGTTCGTGTCGCGCCCGTGTCATGCCGACGTAAAACAAACGTGCAGCTTCTTCCATATCATCGAGTTGTCCATTCTTGTACGCCTTGATCGTATCAGCTGATGGAAGAATACCAGAAACGAGATCAATCATGAAAACGCGATCGAATTCAAGTCCTTTTGCACTGTGAAAGGTCGAAAGGGTGACCGCATTTTGATTTTTATTTTGTTTCGCATCACGCATCAATTGTTCGAGATGCGTGATCCGTTCACGAAAAGCGAGTAGCGTTGGTACATCACTTGCGATGTTATCAATCGTATTCAATGTTTCAAGCAGGTGATCGAGACTAAAACCGAGACTCTCACTCATTTTCCGCAAATTCTTTTCGTAACCCAGTTCATGACGAATCAGAGAGAGGGCAGCAGAGGGTCGAACGGTTTGGATGGAAGCGAACGTGCGCTTCATTTGTTGAAGTTGTTTCTTTTGATAAAACTTCATCTCGATTTTGTTTATGAGTAGATCAAATACAGATTCGCCCGTACCGAACTGCTGCAATTGAGAAAGTTGCGCTTTTGAAATGTACCCGGCGAATTTCGTATGAATAGTTGCTAACACATCGATATCTGTCGGATCTTGTGCGAATGTCATGAAGTTTAAGATATCCTTCAAAATCCAATGACTGAAGAATTTATGATCGACATCCTTAATATAAAACGGAATATTTGCTTGATCCAAAGCATTCATGACGTTGATCGAAGAAGCATTGTTGCGATATAAGATGGCCACTTCGCGGTAATTCGTCTCTGTCCGTAGTTGATTCAACAGATAGCGAGTCTGATCCTCGTAAGTTGGTAACGTCTCTAAGATGATCGGACGAACAGCAGCGTTCTCCGTGAACATCTGTTTCGGATAGCGTGCTTTATTGCGCTGAATGAATTGGTTCGCGACGGATACGATGTCTTGAGACGAACGATAATTTTGTTCCATGTAAAGAATCGTCGCATTCGGATACGTATCTTTGAAGTGCAAAATTTTAGAAGCGTCCGCGCCACGCCAGCTGTATAGCGTCTGATCATCGTCTGCAACGACACAAAGTCGGTTATGCGGTAAGGCTAACTTTTCGACCAATTGATGTTGAACGAGTGACGTATCCTGGCTCTCATCCGTTAGGATATAGTCAAAGCGACGCTGATAATGTTGCAACAGACGACGGTCTTGCTCCAAAATCGTATTCGCATACGTCAACATATCATCAAAGTCGAGTAACGGATGTAAGGGATCACGCGACTTGAATTGTTCATACGCCACATAAATATCAGGGAAATGTTTGATCGTCGTCGGTACTGCCTTGATTTCCTTTAAAGAAAGAAGACGGTTCTTGACAAAGGAAATCATTCGTAATAACTCATCCATCTGGTCGTCGGTAATGACACTCCGATTAATTTCCTGGAAAATACGCCGGAGTAACATACGTTTATGTGGCGCATTCGGATGTTGTTGATCCATTGGTCCCTCAATGATCGTATAGGAAAGACGCTGCTGGGATGTATGATCCCGAACGACTTGAAAAGCAAAGCTATGAATCGTCGAGAATGCCGCTGTCGTTCCAATTAATTCGTGAAATAGATGATAAAAACGATCCGCCATCTCGCGAGCTGCTGCCTTACTGAAGGTCAGCCCTAAAATACGATGTGGTTCGATCTTTTTTTGTAAAATCAAATAGGCAATCTTAAAATTAAGCGTCGTTGTTTTTCCAGAGCCGGGTGAGGCGAGTAACAGCAACGGACCATGGTCATGTTCGATTGCCTGTTGTTGGACAGGATTCAGTTGAATGCCGGTCAATCGCTCCATCTGTTCGAAAAAATCTTCATGCATGATACAGTTCACCTCGAGCGTATTTATTTCTCGTCCAATAATCGAACTTTCCCTAGTGTATCATTTTTAGTGTCAGGATTGGATTACGGAAAGAAGAACCGTGGAATAAAGAGACAAGAGCCTATTGGATGTTATGTAAGACGAGTACCCTAAAAGACTAGGCAAATGGATACAAAAACATTAAAATGGGAATAGATGTAAGAGAGTACTCTCTTGTCCTGTACAAAGAGGGAAGGCGGAATGAGAATGTCTGTAGTGAAATTACACATGTATACGAATGAACATTATGAACAATGTGATGCGTTCATTCTTCCGGAAGAACAAGTCCAGTTTACTTCTTTTCCGACGGATGTCGTCACAGATGCAGTTGCCCATCCAGATAAATTCCCGGTTGTCATCAAAAAAGACGAGCTCGTCGTCGGATTTTTTATTCTTCATCTTAACCCCCCTAAAACACATCGAACACATGAACAAAGTGTCCTATTACGTGCCTTTTCCATTGATGCACGCCATCAACAGCAAGGATATGCGAAAGAGGCAATGATGCAGTTGCCAGAGTTCGTCCATCATCATTTTCCAGAAGTCACAGCGATTACACTAGCGGTCAATAAAAAGAATATTGCTGCAAAATCACTGTACTTCAAGACGGGATACGTCGATACGTTACAGTCCGTCATGGGTCCGATTGGGGAGCAACACATCCTTGCATTTGATCTAGAAAAAGAATCTCGATTAAAACAATGAAGTAAAAAAGCATTTTCCTGATTTTATTCAGGAAAATGCTTTTTTTACTTAAGATAAATCGTAGAGTGAGAGATGCGCACCTGCTTCACCAGAGAAGGCAATCCCTCGACTGGATGTTTTCGGGAAAATCCGTCCAGATGCAACGGCTTCTCCGTCATTCAGGAAAAGTTCAAACGAAGAACGATCCACGAACAAACGTAATGTATGCAAGTCCTTCGCAAGAATCGTCGATCGCGAAGTGCCGAATGATTCAGCAGGGACTTCCGCACCTGAACGGCTTCGATCGATTGTAAATTGACGTGATACAGCATCGTAATGGAATACGGTTTCTTCAGTGGCGTCTTGACGAATCGAGAAGCGGAACGTGTCCGACGACAGTTTTAAGTCTGTCATCACGAGCTCGAAAATCTCGGCTTCCGCAATTGTCACGTCTTGTTCGAAAAGAATCGTTTCGTCAAACAGCGTCTCTTTTCGTAGCTGTGTCAGTTCATTGACAGGTCGTTGACGAAGTTGCCCCTGTTCAATCGTTAATTCACGTGGCAATGTCAAAGCATGTGCCCAGTTATAGATGTCAGAAGGATAACTGATATCCGGTAGCCCCATCCAACCAACAAGAATCCGTCGACCATCTGCCGCCTCAGTTGTTTGTGGCGCGTAGAAGTCAAATCCGAAATCGAGTTCTTGGAACGGTTCGTGTGTGAATGTTAAGTCGGGTAAAGCTAACGGTTCGCCGATGAAATAACCGGACTGGAAAATATTTTGATAGTTCTGACCATCTGGTTCAATCCCTTGAGGGCTAAAGAGGAGGATTCCTTTTCCATCCAGCTCGAAATAATCAGGACATTCCCACATATAACCGAATGTCGGGTAGTTCGTCTGTAACTCACCGAGGAATGTCCATTGCTCTGCATCTTGAGACTGATAGATGACAGTACAGCCCGTCAAGTCACTGCGCTGTGCACCAATGATGCAGTACCAGATGCCCGATGCATCTTGGAAGACTTTCGGATCACGGAAATGTTCCGTATATCCTTCAGGAACGTTTGGAATAGCAGGTGGTAAATGTTTTTCGATTCGTCCATCCGAGCGGAGATGACCGACGATTTGGCTCGTATGGCGATTCCAATCCGCATCCCGTTTATTACCGGTGTACATGATGTGCACTTGATCATCTTTAATGAAGCCACTACCGGAATAAGCACCGTGCGAATCAGGATCGTCATTTGGGATCAAGGCGGCTCCTTCATCGAACCAATGTACAAGATCTTTTGATGTCATGTGATACCAGTACTTCAGCCCGTGTACGGGTCCGAGTGGAAACCATTGATAAAACAAATGATAGAGACCATCATGATAGACGAAGCCGTTCGGATCATTCAAAAGTCCGGTCGGAGGTTGAATATGGTAAGAAAATCGCCAAGGAGATGTTCGAACTTCTTCCTTCATCGCTTGGTAAACGCTCGGATCGACATCCGAGAGGGGACGGTATCGTGCTTCACGTGTCCATTGATTCATGTTGACAGCTCCTCGTTGAAAAATTATACGCTTCTCGTTCACCTTACGGAGGAGAGCTGCGCTTGTCAATCCTCCGTCCTGAATGGTCATTGAACGGACATACATCCTCTGCCGTTTTGCTTCGAACGATAGAGCGCTAAATCAGCGCGATGCATGACTTGTTCAAGTGATTCTCCTGTCACCTGTTCGGCGACTCCGATACTCATCCCGATGTGGACGGTTTGTTCTTCTAAGTGATACGGCATCGAGACGTGAGCGATCCATTGTTCACCTAAGTATCGTGCTTCTGTTAAGGATTGAGTCGTCAAGACGATGATGAACTCATCGCCGCCCAGACGAGCCACGAATCCACCAGGTGGAAGCAACTGTTCGAGACGTTGACTGACCTCGATCAGCAGGAGATCACCTAGCGCGTGACCATACGTATCATTGACTGCTTTAAAGCCGTCTAAATCAAGGCAAAGATAGATAGAATGCGTTTCTGCAGGCAATTGTTCGATGTATTGAGCAAGACCGTTGCGGTTCGCGAGACCAGTCAGGCTATCGCGTTGTGACAAGCGTTCAAACGTTAATTTCTCTTGTTCGGTATGTAGCAAGCGATGAATCAGTCGTTGTAAGGCATCCGTCAGTGTCTCGATTTCTCGGATTCCACGATGATTCGGGAGTGATTTTGAGGGATCATCCTGCATCTGTTGGGCGGCATGTGTGATTTTTAATAATGGTCGTGTCAATAGCTTCGCTAACATCCAGCCAAGTACGGCTGTAACGAAAGAGGCAATCAAACCAGCGATGAAAATCGTTTGACGTAAAGCATCGGCATCAGCGAACGCAATCGAAGTCGGTTGACGTACGAGAACCGTCCAACCTAAGCCATCGTAATCCTTGTAACCTCGGCTTGTGCTTTGACCAGAGACAAATTCTTTCCCTTGCCAGGAAGCGGTCGCAGAAGCATTCGAAGTCAGCGTTACGCTATCGGGTAATGTTTTACCGCTCCATCCGCTTGGTCCAAGTAAAATCGTTTTTCGATCTTGACTAATGATGAAGACATCGACTTGTTGGAGAGAGGACGTGGCGCTTTGAAAACTTTGTTCGATCGCTTTTGCCCATTCGAAGCTGAGATGTGTCGCAAGGACACCAGAAAATCGACCCTTATCATACAAAGGTGTACTAATATCGACGAACTGTAACGGTTCACCGCTTGGGTTCGGCAATAATTTTGCGAGTAGGACAGCTTCATGGACATCTCCGATGAATGGTTGTGATAAGGCTTGTTGGAAGACGGGACGTTCCTTGATCGATGTTCCTTCCAGAATCTGATTCGTTGACGCAACGACGTTACCTTCCGTATCTAATCGACCAATCCAAGAAAAGTCAGGAATCTGCCGTTGTAACTCTTCGAGTGTCCGTCGCGTTTCTGTTTTTTGTTCTGTTTGTTGAATCGTTGATAAGGAACCCAGCAATTTTACTTCGGCATAACGTGACCACATGTAATGATCAAGCTTATCAGATAGTTGGTGAGCGGTCGTTGACAGATTCATCCCGACTTCCGATTGGAGTCGGTTTGTTGCATGTTGACTAATGAAGAAAGTTAATCCGAGCGTCATGCTAAAAAATAGCAGGGAAATCAATCCCGCTAACAAAACATCAAAGCGAAGTGAGGGTTTGGACATTGTGTGATACTCCATTCATACGTTTTCATTTGTTTTTACTTACATCATACACGTAGACGTCTACGAGTTGTTCGCGGTTCGAGAAACTCGTTCGCGCGTATCGGAAATCGTGTTTTTCCCAAAAACGACGGGCTCTTAAATTATCAGGTAAGACCGCGAGATGAATGTGAGGTTCCTGACTTAGGAATCGATCACAAAAAGCGGATAGTAACCGACTGCTAATTCCCGTACCGTGTTGAGAAGCATCCATTAAGAATAAACCGATCCAAGGTGTACCGTTTTTTGGATGCTTCGGTAGGTAGTCAATCAGTAAGACGGGTTCTCCGTCCACATATCCAATCAGCGATACGGTATCGGGATTTAAAAACTCTTCCTGTAAGGTCGAATCAGAGAGCGGAAGCACTCGTTCTTCTAAGAGCGCATATTCAGGAACGCTCGCGTACAACGATTGGATGATCGGAAAGTGATCATGTGTTACTTGTTCAAAAAGAATCATCTAGCGACTCCATTCTTTATTTTTAGTATAAAATTTCTGCTGTTACGCCTTTTTAATTGGAATCGGATTACATATTTGTAAGAAATGAAACTTATCCTTTAAAAATCACGTACACTAATAGCATAGACAAAATATGAATGAGGAGGAAGAGCAGATGTTAAAGATTGAAAATATCTCAAAGCGTCTCGGGAAAGAGCAAATTTTAAAAGACGTCAGTTTTGAGGTATCCCCAGGAGAAGTGTTCGGCTTCCTCGGACCGAACGGAGCAGGGAAGACGACGACGATTCGCATCATCACGGGACTACTCGAGCAGGATGCAGGGAAAGTCACGGTCAATGGATTTGATGTCGTAGAAGAGCGTTCGAAAGCGTTGACGCAAATTGGAGCAATCGTGGAGAACCCAGCGTTTTATCCTTATCTGACAGGAAAACAAAACTTGGTTCATGCAAAAAACCTCATTCCGGGACTCGGTCAAGTTGATTATGATGCACTAGCACGACTCGTTGGTCTTGAAGGAAAGCTTTCAAAAAAAGTCGGAGAGTACTCACTCGGAATGAAGCAACGACTCGGAATTGCTCGTGCCTTGCTACATAACCCGCGCGTCTTGATTTTAGATGAACCAACGAATGGTCTGGATCCATCCGGGATTGCGGAGCTTCGTGAATATTTACGCCAAATGGCGCGTGAGCAAGATATCGCGATTTTAATTTCAAGCCATATGTTGAGTGAGATGGAACAAATCAGTGATCGTTACGCGATCATCGATCAGGGTGTCATCAAGTCGGTCGAGTCCGTTCGTAATGAGACCGGAGCGAAAATCGCTCTTCGTGTCAATGCGGAAGCGATGACAGATGTACTCGATGCCCTTCGCGTCGCAAACTACCCATCAGAAGTACTCGAGAATAAAATCATTATCACCGCACCGGAAAGTGAATGTCCAGCTATCGCTCGACTCGTCGTGCCGATTGCCGATTTACATGAACTGACCGTTAAACGCTTGACGCTTGAGGAACAATTCCTGCAAGTAACGAAAAAAGAGGGGGATTCACATGCTTTCGCTCATACAAAATGAATGGATGAAATGGTGGACGACTAAAAAAGCGAAAATCGTTTTAGCGCTATATGTCGTTATTGCAGTTGGTATTATCATCATTGCAAAGACAAATGATTTTGAGTTCACACGTTATGATTATTATTCATTAACGTTCCTTTTACTGACATCTCTATTAGGAATCATCACGATTGTCTTCACGGCAGAAGCCATCGGGAATGAAGTACGTTATGACACGATGAAACACTTATTAATGAGTCCGTATTCACGAATGACGATTTATTTCTCGAAACTTATCTTTTCGATCTTGATCATGTTGCTCCAATTCGTGTTCATCGCTGCGATCGTCTACGCAGGCTCATTTGCGTTTTCAGAGGCAGGAGATCCAATTCTGTTCCGCGATACGATCGTCGAAGTTGTCAGTCCGATTTTTACAATATTCATGACGTTATTCTTCTCATTGTTGTTCCGTTCTGTTGGAATGATTATCGGCTTCACCGTACTAGCACAGTTCTTTACGAGCATTGCGGGTAACTTACTGGTTGGTTTCAAACCAGCAATCGCTAAGTGGATCGTATTCATGCATTTAGACTGGTCAATGTATTTCAAGGATTCTATGACCTATGGTACGAGTGAAGCGATGGGAACAACTTTGACGTTCTCCGCCTTGTTCGTATTGGCTCATATCATCGTCTTGTTAGGTGCATCGATTCTTGTCTTCCAAAGAAAATCATATACGTAAATGAAAGAGCTGCTATTGATAGATGAATTTGTCTATCAATAGCAGCTCTTTTACAGTATTCAAGAACTTGTCCGTTTAGGTGGACGTGCCGTAATCGGGAACAATCGCTGAAACCATTCGATCAGTGGACCGTTCAATAAGAGGAAAATGAAAGTTCCGACTCCGATGCCGATCAGTTCGCGTTCAATCAGTGAAAAGAGGCAAGCAATCAAAAAAGGAATACCGAGGCTGATCGTTGCTCCGAGCGATGTACTTTTAAAGCGGCTGATCAGTGACTTCATCAAGTAATCCGGTGGCATCAATACGAATCCGATTTGGAGATAGAGGGCGAGTCCAAGTGAAATCAATGGCATACCGATCAACATGTACACGGCGCGCATCCAAAGTCCCTGTGGTGTGTAAATTAATTGATGGATGGATAAGAAGAAATCAATCGCAGCGCCGAAAAGGACGACGAGTGCAAAACTGAGAACAATCGTCCACCAACTAAATCGACTCCCGAGAGAAAGTGCTGCAATCAAAGCAAGCACATGTAAGACGATGATCGCTAGTCCGACAGTTAAAGGTGAGATGGCCGCGACGGCCTCACTCGCTGAAGTCCAAGGTGCACTCCCGATCGAGGCGGTCACCATGAAGCTGTTTCCTAAGGCGTTAATTAAAATAGAGAATAAATAGATGACAATCCGTTTTTGCTGACTCATTGACGTGCACAGACGGTAGGACTGCGCGTTCACCTCCTGAAAAAAAATCGTTTCGTTAAGCTATACCCTAATCGTAGCGCTCTTTTCACTTATTTTCATGAAAAGAGCATTGCCTATTCCTCCTATTTCACGACATACTTAGGACACATTACGAATCAGGGGGAGAACATATGACATATTTTGGACAGAAGATCCTGCCTTCCGTTAGAAAATTAGAAGACTTTGAAAAGATGCTGAAGAGTCCATATGAATATGGGGTCTTACTCGAAATGCACGTATCGCGCTTAAAAGCAGTCTATGAGATGGCGCATCGTTACGACAAAAAAATGTTTTTGCACATGGATCTCGTTCAAGGATTAAAAAATGATGAATACGCAACGGAATACGTCTGCCAAGAATTAAAGCCGTATGGTGTCATTTCGACGAAGGCGAGCGTCATCTTGAAAGCACGTCAAAAAAAGGTCAAGACGATGCAACGCATGTTCTTACTCGATTCCAGTTCACTCGAAAAAAGTTATCAACTCATGGAACGGACGCAACCTGATTACATCGAGGTGTTACCTGGATTAATGCCAAAGTACATTCAAGAAGTGAAAGAAAAGACGGGGCGTCTCGTATTCGCCGGTGGACTCATCGATACGGTCGAGGAAGTGGAACAAGCAATTGAAGCAGGTGCCTCAAGTATCACAACATCGAATAAGGACTTGTGGCGTCATTTTGAACCACGCTCCTAACCGGATTGTGATGAAAATCATTCAGATTGTTTGACAGCGTTTTCACTGATTGTTATAGTGATATCAAGTTGATACAAAGTGACGGAGAAAAGGGAGATTCACGTGTGAGTCCTGCTTGAAGAACATTCAAGTATGAACTGACGTGGATCTCCTTTTTATGTTGCTTTTTTCACATAACCAAAAGGAGGAACACATATGTCACCCATTTTAGCGGAATTTTTAGGCACAGCTTTGCTTGTCGCGCTTGGGAACGGTGTAGGTGCAGGCGTTAGTTTGACGAAATCGTTTGCAAAGGATGCAGGCTGGATCGTCATCACGTTTGCGTGGGGTTTTGCCGTGGCGATTGCAGCGTATGCCGTCGGTCAATTCAGTGGAGCACACCTTAACCCAGCAGTAACGCTTGGTTTAGCCTTTGACGGTTCATTTGCATGGACGGACGTACCAGGCTATATCGTCGCTCAAATTGCCGGCGGGATACTTGGTGCAAGTCTTGTTTTCGTCCATTACTTACCACATTGGGCAGAGACGAAAGACCCAGCAGCGAAACTCGGCGTCTTTGCGACGTCACCAGCGATTCCACATACATTTGCCAATCTAATGAGTGAAATGATTGCAACATTCTTACTTGTCATCGGGTTGTTGTCGATCGGAGCGAATAAGTTCTCAGATGGTCTGAATCCATTGATCGTCGGTTTCTTGATCGTCAGCCTCGGTATGTCATTCGGAGGCACGACAGGATATGCGATGAATCCGGCGCGGGACCTTGGTCCACGTATCGCTCACTTCATCTTACCGATTCATGGAAAAGGATCATCGAACTGGGGATACTCATGGATTCCGGTTCTCGGACCAGTTCTCGGTGGAAGTCTTGGCGGATTGTTTTATCGTTCGGTCTTCACAGGAAAAGATACACCGGCTTTTTGGATTGTAGGACTTGTGACAATCGTCATATTAGGCTTATGCTATAGATTCGGTGTTCGTCCGAACAAAACAACGTCAGTGGAGTCAAAGTCAGCTTAACTTATTTAGATACAAAAGGATGGGGAAGAGATGGAGAACTACATTTTGTCATTGGATCAGGGAACGACGAGTACACGTGCGATCCTGTTTAATCGTGCCGGCGAGATCGTCCATTCAGCGCAACAGGAATTCACGCAGTATTTTCCGAAACCAGGTTGGGTCGAACACAACGCAAACGAGATTTGGGGAAGTGTCCTTGCTGTCGTGGCGACTTGTCTGACGGAGGCGAACGTAAAGCCGTCGCAGATTGCTGGTATTGGAATCACGAATCAACGTGAAACAGCTGTCGTTTGGGAAAAAGAAACAGGGAAACCGATTCACAATGCAGTCGTGTGGCAATCGAGACAAACGGCTGAAATCTGTGAAGCGCTTCGAGCAGCCGGTCATGCCGAGCTCTTCCGTGAGAAGACAGGTCTATTGATTGACGCTTATTTCTCTGGTACGAAAGTCAAATGGATTTTAGATCATGTCGAAGGAGCACGGGAACGTGCTGAACGTGGTGAACTACTGTTCGGTACGATCGATACGTGGCTCATCTGGAAATTATCCGGCGGAAAAGCACATGTGACCGACTATTCGAATGCAAGTCGTACGTTGATGTATAACATTCATGAATTAAAATGGGATGACGAGTTACTCGGCATCTTAGATGTCCCAAAAGCCATGCTTCCGGAAGTACGACCATCTTCTGAAGTGTACGCAGAGACAGCAGGGTATCACTTCTTCGGAGAAGCAGTTCCAATTGCTGGAGCAGCAGGCGATCAGCAAGCCGCATTGTTTGGCCAAGCATGTTTTGATACAGGAATGGCGAAAAACACATACGGTACGGGTTGCTTCATGCTGATGAACACAGGGGAAGAGGCTGTGAAATCAGATCACGGATTGCTGACGACGATCGCGTGGGGCGTCGATGGAAAAGTGGAGTATGCCTTAGAAGGAAGTATCTTCGTCGCAGGATCTGCGATTCAGTGGTTACGTGACGGCTTACGTCTCATTGATGATGCCAAAGAATCAGAAGGATACGCAACACGCGTCACGTCTTCAGACGGTGTCTACGTCGTACCAGCATTCGTTGGTCTTGGTACACCTTACTGGGATTCAGACGTTCGTGGTGCCGTCTTCGGTTTGACACGTGGTACGGAAAAAGAACATTTCATCCGCGCGACACTTGAATCACTCGCTTATCAGACACGAGACGTCCTATCTGCGATGGAGCAAGATTCAGGCATCGAGATGAAAACGCTCCGTGTCGATGGTGGAGCAGTTAAAAACGACTTCTTGATGCAGTTCCAAGGTGACATCATCCAAGCGCCAGTTGAGCGTCCGGAAATCAATGAAACGACGGCGTTAGGTGCAGCGTACCTCGCAGGTCTTGCTGTTGGATTCTTTGAGAACCGTGAACAGATTACGACGCAATGGAAAAAAGAACGTCGTTTCGAGCCGAGTATGGCGAAAGAAGAGACGGATGCGCTCTACGGTGGATGGCAAAAAGCTGTTCAAGCTACGATGTTGTTCAAATGATGTGAGGTATGTTATAGTAAGGTCAAGTTAATAAATCGGTCGGAGAATATGGAGAGACCACAGCAGCAGTTGACATAGTCAGCGTGTTTGTTGTGGTCTCTTTTTTTTTCGAACCTAAACAGGAGGAACTATTCATGGCTAACCAACCATTTTCAAGCAAAAACCGTGCAGATGTCTATAATCGATTAACACGTGAAGAACTCGATCTACTCGTCGTAGGTGGCGGTATCACAGGTGCGGGGATCGCCCTCGATGCAGCGTCACGCGGTATGAAGATTGGCCTCGTCGAAATGCAGGATTTCGCGTCCGGTACGTCTAGTCGTTCAACGAAATTAGTCCATGGTGGTCTACGTTATTTAAAACAATTCGAAGTTCAGATGGTCGCTGAAGTCGGTAAAGAACGTGCGATCGTTTACGAAAACGGACCACACGTCACGACACCAGAATGGATGTTGCTTCCGATGCATAAAGGCGGTACGTTCGGACCGTTCAGTACGTCAATCGGTCTTCGTGTTTATGACTTCTTAGCAGGTGTTAAACGTTCGGAATGGCGGACGATGTTATCTGCGAAAGAAACATTAGCGAAAGAACCACTCGTCAAACAACAAGGTCTCAAAGGTGGCGGTTACTACGTTGAGTACCGCACAGATGACGCCCGTCTAACAATCGAAGTCATGAAAGAAGCGGTTGAACACGGTGCACGCGTCGTCAACTATACAAAAGCGGAAGAAATCATCTACGATGCTGGAAAAGTCGTCGGCATGCGTGTGACGGATCTCTTGACAGGTGACGTACATGAAATCCGTGCGAAAAAAGTCGTCAACGCGACAGGTCCATGGGTCGATGAATTACGTGAAAAAGATGGCTCTAAAGTCGGGAAACAACTTCGTTTGACAAAAGGGGTCCACGTCGTCATCGATCAATCGAAATTCCCACTCAAACAAGCGGTCTACTTCGATACACCAGACGGTCGGATGATTTTCGCGATTCCACGTGATGGAAAAGCGTACGTTGGTACGACAGATACGTTCTTCGATAAAGATACTGCACATCCGAAGTTCACAGTCGAAGACCAAGACTACGTCCTAGACGCGATTCACTATATGTTCCCAGAGGTTAAAGTGACAGCGGAAGACGTGGAATCAAGCTGGGCTGGTGTACGTCCATTGATTTATGAAGAAGGAAAAGATCCTTCTGAAATCTCTCGTAAAGATGAAGTATGGCAGTCTGAGTCAGGTCTCATCACGATTGCGGGTGGGAAATTGACTGGATACCGTAAAATGGGTGAGCACGTCGTTGATCTCGTCGCTAAACTCTTGAAAAAAGAAGAAAACGTCGCGTATGCACGTTGCTCGACGAAAAACATGCCAATGTCTGGTGGACACGTTGGCGGAGCAAAAGGATTTGCTGAATTCTTAAAAGCTCAAACAGCAACGAACGGTTTAACGACAGAAGAAGTTCAATTCCTAGCAAAACGCTACGGTTCGAACTTACCGAAAGTACTGGAATACGCAGCAGCATTCGATGCAGCAACGACAGCTCTTCCACGTTCTGTCTATGCACAACTCCACTACAGCATCGAACATGAAATGGTCGCTCGTCCGATCGACTTCTTCATCCGCCGTACAGGTGCTGTCTTCTTCGATATCGCTTGGGCTCGTGCTCATAAAGATGCCGTCATCGAAGAGATGAAATCTGTCTTGAACTGGACAGCAGAACAAACAGATGCTTATACGAAAGAACTCGATATCGAGATCGAAGATGCAGCACATGCACTCGTGACAGAATAAGCTCTCTAACTCATCAAGGAATCAAGATCAATATGATCTTGATTTCTTTTTTTACATATTCGTATTGACGCGGGCGGAAAGATTGCAACTCTTTCTAGAGGCGACTATGCTTAATGTATGAAATTGCACAAAAGGAGAGAACACAGATGAAAGTAGAAGTATGGTCGGATTACGCATGTCCGTTTTGTTATATTGGGAAGCGTCGTTTAGAACAAGCAATTGCGAACGAAAAGTTAGATGTCGAGGTCGAATTCAAGAGCTTTGAACTCGATCCAGATGCACCAGCAGTACCGACGCAAGGATTATACGAAATTCTTGCTTCAAAATATGGAACGACTCTCGAGCAAGCACGGAATATGTCGCAAGGTGTCGTTGATACGGCACGTCAGGAAGGCTTGCACTACGAGATGGATCGTGTCATCCCAGCCAATACATTTGAGGCTCATCGTCTGACTCAATTCGCTAAAAAACATGGTAAGATGAATGCAGTATCAGAAGCCTTGTTCACAGCGTACTTCATGAATGGAGAAGATCTAAATGACCGAGCTATTCTGACAAGGATCGCAGTAGATGCTGGACTTGCTGAGGCAGATGTCAAAGCGTTTCTTGCGTCAGAAGAACTGGCGACAGATGTTCGAGAAGAAGAAGCGATGGCACAACAACTGGGTGTCCGTGGTGTACCGTTCTTCGTCTTTGACCGGAAATATGCCATTTCTGGCGCACAACCAGTGGAAGCCTTCGAACAAGTCTTCGCGAAGATGCGCCAAGAACAAACACTTGAAGTCATCGCTGAAGGTGACGCGTGTGGTGTTGACGGCTGTAACTGATCACATTATGATTCCATCACAAAGGAGCACGAAACCCTTATGAAATTCATCTTCCATCCTGAGATTCGCGATGCGCGAATCAATCTCGCTGTCGAAGAATTCATCTTGAACAACCTGAACGTTAATGAAGAAGACTATTTCTTGTTTTATATCAATGGTCCGTCGATCATCGTCGGAAAAAACCAGAACACGAATGAAGAAGTCAATTTGAAATATGTCGAAGAAAACGGCATCCACGTCGTCCGTCGTCTTTCAGGTGGTGGCGCTGTGTATCATGACGAAGGAAACTTGAACTTCAGTTTCTTGACAAAAGATGACGGTGATTCGTTCAACAACTATAAAAAGTTCACGGAGCCAGTCGTACAAGCGCTGCATAAACTCGGTGTCGAAGCGGAGTTATCTGGACGAAACGATATTCATGTCGGAAGTCGGAAAATCAGTGGGAATGCTCAGTTCACGACTAAAGGGCGGATGTTTAGTCACGGTACACTGATGCTCGATTCGAACATCGAAGAAGTCGTCAATGCGCTTGTCGTCAGTGAAGAGAAGATGCGCTCTAAAGGCATTAAATCAGTCCGGAGTCGTGTCGCGAATATCTCGGAATTCCTGTCAGAACCATTGACGATGGAACAATTCGTCGATCATCTCCTTGCTTCGATCTATGAAGGGAAAGAGATTGAACGGTATATCTTAACCGAAGAGGACTGGGATAAAGTACGTGCCATCTCGGCAGAACGTTATGGCAACTGGGAGTGGAATTTCGGGAAATCGCCGAAATTCGACGTCATTCATAAAAAACGTTTCCCAATCGGTACGATTGATTTCCGGCTGAACGTCAAAAAAGGCATCATCGAAGAAGCGAAGATTTATGGCGACTTCTTTGGCGTCGAGGATGCAGAAGAAATCGCACGGGCGCTCGAAGGTTCGCGCTATGATCGCGCGTCACTTCGCGAAGTGCTCGGTCGTTACGAATTGAAAAAATACTTCGGCGCTGTCGAACTAGATGAAGTGCTAGACGTTTTAGCGTAAGTCTTTATGGGAAAACTCCTTCTATCAACTGCATAGGGGGAGTTTTTTTCATGGGCTATAATAAAGATAACTTTTTAGAAGGTTCGTTAACGGACTTTATCGATTTTGAACGGATTTCAGAACAATTACCAAAGACGGAGGACGCACAGCCGTTACCATATTATGAACGTGATGATTATAAGGCAGCAGGAAAATTGGAAGGGAAAGTCGCGATCGTCACAGGCGGCAACTCTGGGATCGGGCGTGCTGTCTCGATTGCTTATGTCCGTGAAGGAGCAAAAGTCGTCATCGCCTTCTACGGTGATCAAGAAGGGGCAGAAGAAACAAAGGCACGCCTTGAGGAATTAGGCGGCGAAGTCCTACTTTCTAAAGGGGATATCGGAGAGGCAGATTACTGTGAAACACTCGTCCAAAAAACGATCGACCGTTTCGGTCGCTTAGATATCATCGTCAACAATGCGAGTATGCAAAAACCAGAAGATAGTCTGAAGGATATTACAGACGAGTCGATGGAAAAGACGTTCAAGACGAATATCTTCGGAATGATGCGTCTTGCCCGTGCTGCCTTACCGCATCTTTCACTCGGTTCTGCCATCATCAATACGACATCTTCAACGGCATACGAAGGAAATGCGTTACTGATCGATTATTCTGCTACTAAGGGAGCAATCGTCAGCTTCACACGAAGTCTTTCGATGAACTTAGCGAAGGAAGGAATTCGTGTCAATGCCGTCGCACCGGGTCCGATCTGGACGCCGCTCATCACGGAAACGTTCCCGCATGAGTCGGTCAAGACATTCGGGAAAAATACACCGATGGATCGCCCAGGGCAACCGGCTGAGATGGCATCTGCGTATGTATTCTTAGCGTGTAACGATTCAAGTTATATGACAGGACAAGTCCTTCACTTAAACGGTGGCGTCATCGTCAACGGTTAAAAAGAAACTCGGTGAAAACGTTTCCAAAAAGTGTTACACTATCCATACGGTCGCTTTTGACTACGTATGGATTTTTTTTACGTAAAAAATGAATAGTCATTCATTCGAAAGGGGAATTTTGCTCATGCTTGGATTGATTCAATCCGTCGAAGAAACCGCTCGAACACATCCGGATTCAACGGCGTATGTGTTTGAGGACACGCAAGTCAGCTATCGTGAGTTTGTCGAGAAGTTTCACCGGGCAGCCGGCGCACTCGAAGCGAACGGAATCCGAAAAGGTGATCATGTCGCGCTAATCTTAGGGAATAGCCCAGCATTCCTAGTGGCATATTACGCCATCATGAAACAAGGGGCAATCGCGATTCCAATCAACCCTACATATACACCGGATGAAATCGGGTATATCCTGATGAACGGTGATGTGAAGGGGATTTTAGGCATTGCACCGCTCGTCGAAGCTGCAAAAGATCGTCTCGTGCATTTACCGAATCTCAAGATCGTCGTCTCTGTTCCCTACGCGGATCAGGAAGGACCAAACGAAACGCATCAACAAGTCACGTTCATCACGCTCGATCGCTGGCTCGAAATCGAACATCCATTGACAGAAGTGACGAATGAATTGGACGACATTGCTGTCATTCTCTATACGAGTGGAACGACAGGAAAACCAAAAGGTGCGATGTTGTCCCATCGTAATCTGACGTCGAATGCGCGCTCGATTGGGGATTATCTACATGTATCCAGTAGCGACCGGACACTTGCCGTATTACCGATGTTCCATGTTTTTTGTTTGACGGTCGTCGTCAATGCTTCACTCGCACATGGAGCGTCAATCATCATTGCTTCACGTTTTTCACCACAAGAAACGTTTGAGTTGGCGAAAAAAGAACAGGTGACGATCTTTGCGGGAGTTCCGACGATGTATAATTTCTTACTTCAAACTGTGAAGGCCCATCCGGAATATGCGACCTATTTTGAATCAACACGTTTGTTCGTCTCAGGAGGAGCGAGTCTCCCAGTGCCGCTTCTTGAAGCATTTGATCGGACATTCCAATGTCGTATCCTCGAAGGATATGGTTTATCGGAAGCATCACCCGTTACCTGTTTCAATCCGGTCAATGGTGTTCAGAAACCAGGCTCGATTGGTACATCGATCGTCGATGTCGAAAACAAAGTCGTCGATGAACTGGGACAAGAATTACCAGATGGTCAAGTCGGAGAATTGATCGTTCGTGGACCAAACGTCATGACGGGTTATTATAAGATGCCGGAAGAATCGCAAGCGACGTTACGCGATGGCTGGTTATATACGGGTGATTTGGCTCGTCGAGATGAAGACGGTTATTTCTATATCGTCGATCGTAAAAAAGATATGATCATCGTCGGTGGTTACAACGTCTACCCGCGTGAAGTCGAGGAAGTGCTCTATCAGCATCCGAATATCATTGAAGCCGCCGTCATCGGCATACCGGACGAGGAGATGGGCGAAGCTGTCAAAGCATTCGTCGTTGCCCGTGAGACGATGACGGAAGAGGAAACGCGGACATTCTGTGCTACATCACTCGCGAAATATAAATGTCCGACACAGATTGAGTTCATCGATCAATTACCTCGTAATACGACCGGAAAGATTTTACGGACCGTGTTGAAGAAACAACCGACGAACTCATGAGTGGAATCAAGAACTTCAGGTTTCTGAAGTTCTTTTTCTGTGCATAGACAAGAAGGAGGGGATACGAATGAATATCGCATTGATTGCACATGATGAGAAAAAGGATGAGATGATGGGCTTTACACGGGCTTACGCCGCATTCTTTAAAAAAAATACATTATACGCGACAGGAACGACCGGGCAACGGATCATGGAAGCAACCGATCTGCACGTCCATCGCTGTAAGTCAGGTCCACTCGGCGGGGATCAGGAAATCGGAGCGCTGGTAGCACAAGGAAAAATCGATATCGTGATTTTTTTACGCGATCCACTGACGGCCCAACCGCATGAGCCGGACGTCTCGGCACTCATTCGATTATGTGACGTATACGATTTGCCGCTTGCGACGAATGTCGGAACTGCTGAAATTTTAATTAATGGACTCGAACAAGGACAATTTGATTGGAAGGAAATCATTCGAAAACGCCATGAACTGGAACAACAAAAGTTTTTAGACGATTAATTTCATGAGAACGCTTCTCATTTTCGTTTGAGCATGATATAGTCAGTTTGAGGATGATACTGATTATCAATTGCGATGGAAAAGGTGGCGAAGAAAATGGAGATTCTATTAATGACGGGTGTAACGGTATTGCTAGGAGGCGGCGTTGGATTTTTGACGCACGTCGTAAAAATGGAACGTCGTCAACAGGCAACACCTGTGACTTCAAAGAACGAGCAAGTAGCGTATCCAGCGCTCCGTCTCGTCAAATAATAGAAAATTTATGACTTCGCCTTTCTTTTCTTTTGAAAAGAAAGGTTTTTTTGAATTATTATCCACTCTCCCATAATTTTGCGGAATTCCTTTGATACACTGAAACAAAGCACATTAGTCGAGGAGTGAGAGCCATGCATACAATCTATTTAGTTGATGATGAAGTGAACTTGAACCGTGTACTCGTGAAATATTTGGAGCAAGAAGGATGGCAAGTGAAATCATTTACGTCTGGTGAGGCAGCGGCCTCTGCCATCGTTGAAAAGCCTGACTTATGGATTTTAGACATCATGCTACCGGATATGGATGGTTTTCAATTGATTAAGCGGATCAAGGCACATGATGAGACGACACCTGTCATTTTCATCTCGGCTCGGGATGAGGATATCGATAAAATCATTGGTCTTGAGATGGGATCGGACGATTACATCGCAAAACCGTTTCTTCCGCGAGAACTCGTCATCCGTGTCAAAAAGATATTGGCACGAACGTATGCGACACCAAAGAGTGGTGTCATCCAATACGGAGATTATATGATTTATCCAGAGAAACGAATCATCGAAGAGAATGGTCAAGAAATCGATTTGACGTCGAAAGAATACGATTTGTTGATTTTATTCGCCACTCAAATCGGGACGCCGATGTCACGCGAGCAGATTCTCGTCAGCGTCTGGGGTGACGATTATTTCGGTTCAGACCGAGTCGTCGATGATCTCGTTCGTCGTGTCCGTAAAAAATTATCGAAGCTCGAGCTCGAAACGATTTACGGCATCGGTTATCGCTTGGTGTCTGCATGAAAAACCGCAGTCTCGGATTCCAGATTTGGGCGATGTTTCTGCTCGTCATCGTCACGCTTTCTGCGGTCATTCTCCTGGTCATCCGGTCATCGATCGGAAATTTCATCGATGAACAGGTCTATGCGACACTTGAGAATAGCGAAGTCTTCTTCTCGAAGGACGCCTCCGTCATCGAGATGCTTCAGGATAATCCGATTGAATTCGACCGCCGAAAACAGGAGTCCCGTTCTGTTAATATCCTACTCCTTTCTAAAAACGGAAAGCTCTATTACGGTGGAGCGCCACAACAGCTGATCAATCAGATGTACCGTGATGCGATTGATCAAAAAACAGTTACGGCAAAGTATACAACGCGTCTTGATAAAGAAGATGTATACTACAGTATTCGAAAAATCGAGGATAGTGGTGAAACCTACTATCGTGTCTCTTATGTTTGGGATGCGTATCGACAAGAACTGATTACGCAATTATTCTCCAAAATCGGATTCGTCGTCATTATTGGAAGTATCTTCACGCTGTTCATTGCGTTTTGGTTAGCGCGACGGTTGACACAACCACTCGTCGAAATCGAGGGAGCGGTCGGGAAGATCGCGGCTCAGAAATGGGATACACCACTTCCACTTGATCGCGGGGATGAAATCGGACGACTCGCACGATCGGTCGATGCGATGCGGATGGATCTTGAAAAACAAGATAAGGCACAAAAATCATTACTTCAAAACATCTCCCATGATTTGAAGACACCGATCATGGTCATCCGAAGTTATGCTCAATCCATCTCAGACGGGATTTATCCAGATGGTGATTTGACCGGATCCGTATCCGTCATTGATGAAGAAGCGGAGCGGTTGGAGAAAAAAGTCGCAGCTCTACTTTATGTCACGAAGCTCGACTATTTCGAGCTCGATCGTTCGACATGGGACAATGTTGACATCGATCGGATGGTGCATCTGTTGAAAAATCGCTTTTCTGGGACGAAATCACTTGACTGGCATGTCAGTGGAGAAGCAGGAATCGTTCTTGGTGAAGGAGAGCAGTTACGTGTTGCGCTCGAAAATGTCATGGACAATGCGATTCGTTATGCCGAAACACGAATTGATATTCGACTGTCCGGAACAGCGGATCAGGTGCATATCGAAATCGAAAATGACGGACCACCGCTTGACGCCTCCTCGCCACTGTTCCATCAATTCTCACGTGGCAAGGAAGGAAAGTTTGGGCTTGGTCTCTATATCGTCAAACGGATCGTCGAGCGTCATGATGGAACGGTCGCAATCGAAAACCGTTCTGCGGGAAATGGAGTTGGAAAAGTTTGTGTGATTTTTAATTTCCCACGTCATTTCATTGAGCAAGAGGAAAAAAAACCAAAAGAATTTTAAAAACGGGATCTTTGGATCTCGTTTTTTTCGTTAGGAAATAATCGTTCCGTTCATGCAAGGCAAAAGGAAGTTTGATATAACCAATATAATCCAGGAAGGGAGCGAAGGAGATGTCATACCCAATCACGGAAGAAACGTTAGCCTTGATCCCGCGATACGGTCAATACGGTGAACCGCAGACACTCGTCATCAAGGAACATTCTGAAAGTATTTTAGATGGTCATCCCATTAAGTTGATTGAAGAATCCTGTTTGTATTTTGGTTCGTCCATGCGTGGAAGAATCGAAGCAGCGCGGCATATTCTTGGTCCGAACCGAAAGACCCCTGTTTTAGTGGATTGGCAAGCACAGACGATTTTCTTTCCAACGACCGCAAAAGAAAAGGCGGAATGTATTTGGATTAATTTTAAACAGATGAAGACTGTTCAGTAAAAATCCGGTAAAGTACAAGTCGAATTTCAGACAGGTCAATGTATCGATACGGATGCATCCGCATACAGCATCGAACGACAACGGATTAAAACACTGGAACTGGCGTATGAAATGCAGCGTCGTTTTCAGTTGCCGGAGTTTAAGAATCGGTGAAAAGTGGAAACACATAACAGGAATCTTACTTACGTAAGGAGAAACAGTAGAGAGAGAAATCATAGGGAGGTGAAGCGGTAACTTTTACCGTGACACGATGAATGAATCATACGAATGGTTAAATCGCCGAAAATTACAGCCTGGATTTGGTGCGACTGGAGGCAGACGCTTTATCAGTTCCCGCATCGTGCGTCCGGAAAATACACCGGGTAAACGAATCAAAGGAATTAAACGGGCGCGACAATTGGTCGTCGATGATGCTGGAAATCGCCGTTGGGTCACGAAACGCATCGTCGTGACGGATGCTGCGAAACACGTCACGATGAACCGTCGGACATCCATCGCCTTGAAAGAGACGAATGAGTCCCGCCTTGAGCAAGTCAAACAAAAACTAGCATCCAACAAAAAGGTCTTATTACCGATCTTGGCGGCAACAGGGATCGCTGTCGCAGGTGGCGTTCTTGCTTACGTCCTTCGTCGGAAGAAAAAACAATCTGATCAATAAAAAATAAGCCGTTCTCCAATCGGAGGACGGCTTATTTCATACATTACAAGAATCGTTTTCGTAAAGAAGTCGAGAGTGCTTTTTCTGCGATTTCTTCTAGTTCCGTCAAGTTTGTCGGATCAAAGCTATCATTGTAGAAACGACCTACGAAGTCGACACGGTCGTAATCGAGTTCCTTGAAAATCAAGTGTTTATGGTCGTCATAAAAAACGACACGATAGTAATCAGATCCGCGTTCAAGGGTTACGAGACCTTTGATGTGATCCAATTTTTTTTGTTCTTCGGTTTGCTCTTCCTCGAGCGTGTCATCCTCGTTCGTCGATGCTTCGGCTTGCTCGATCGCATTCTTTACGAGTTCAGGTCGTTGTTCTTGTTCTTCCGTCATGTTTTATCGCCTCCATTTATTATTTTACATGGAAATGGACAGATGAGAAAGAAAAATCCCTCAGTCCATCTGGTGTGCTTCACAAACGCGTAGTACATTCATCGCGCCAATTCGTAATCGCTCGAGTAGTTGAAGTCGTGCTTCTTCATTTGGAATTGTATCAAGAGCAGCTACTTCCATCAGTTCCAACCAACGGATGGCATGTTCTTTTTGAATCGGTAATAACCGGTGAATCATCGCTAAACTCGCCGGCGGTTGATCCGGGTCGCGCGGTCCCCCTGTCAATTGGGTCAAGAAGACGAGTTGTGCCTGTTCGACACGTTGCCGATCTTCAGGGAATAACGGTCGCAACAGTGAATCATGGTAGACTTGATGATAGAACGAGCGAACCAAGGATGTGAGTATATGCTCGCCTCCGACGGTTTCGTAAAGTGACAAGAAGCATCACCTGCCTTACATAGGATGTGTCCTGATTATAGCAAATTTATACGTAGAAGACATGCGCCAAAAACAGTACATTTGTTCTTGTTTGTGAGATACTAAGAGTAAAGAAAAAACGAGGAGGAGGTTTTCTTGATGAACCATATGCATATTGGTCGTGCCGGGAGTGGAAAAACGACACAATTGATCGAGCGCGTCGTACAAGAACTCGAGCAACGACCACTAGGGGAGAAGATGTATTTCATCGTTCCAGATCAGATGTCATTTGAAATGGAGCGGCGGATTGCGACAGATGAACGGATAGCAGGTCTTGTTCGTCTTGAGGTCATGAGTCTACGGCGCTTTGCGTTTCATATTTTACGCGATTACGGGAATCAAGCGATTCCATTTCTTGATGAGACGGGGACACAGCTATTACTGCGACAGGTCGTTGAGGAATCAGAAGACGAACTGAAGATTTTTAAACGAACTAAAAACATGCCTGGATTTTTCCAAGGACTTGATGAGCTCATTGCGTCGTTTAAACGTTCGTTGATTGAGCCAGACATGTTGCGTCAAGTGAGTGATCGTTCTCTAGAACGGTCACCGAAATTAAACGACCTTGCGTTGATTTATGAGCGCTTTACGGAACGAATCGTCGATAAAGCACTCCATGCAGACGATTACTATACGACGTTGCTCGAATTACTTCCAAAAGCGCGACTGGATCAAGCGACGATCATCGTCGACGGATTTTATGAATTTTCGCTCCAGGAGCAACAAGTTTTACTCGCCTTGATGCAACAAGTGGCTGAAATGCATATTAGTTTTACGATGGATGCAACGGATCCTTATGCGAAACAAACTTCTTTTGGTGTGTCTCAGAGGTGCTACATGCAATTGATCGGTCAGATGCAGGAACTGTCGATTCCATATGAAGAAATTTTGTATGATCAACCAATCAAGTTTCAATCAGAAGGACTACGACATTTGGAGCAGGCCTTGTTGAAGCCGGGATATCCTCCTGTCGATCATGACATTGAGGGCTTTCAGATGACAGCTGCAGTTAACCGTCAAGTTGAAGCAGAATCAGCCGTGCGGAAAGCGATTCAACTCGTTCGACAAAAAGGGTATCGGTTTCATGAGATGGCATTCGTCGTGCGACATCTTGAGCCGTATGCGGATCACTTGGAACGAGCCTTCCACATGTATGATGTTCCATATTTCTTGGATCAACGTGAGTCGATGGTTCATCATCCACTCGTTGACTTGATTCAATCTGCTTTAGACATCGTAACGTCGGGTTATCGGGAAGAAACGGTCTTTCGTTTACTGAAGACGGAGCTCTTGCCGATTCCCGCAGAAGATGCGCGTCTAGCGCTCGATCGTTTTGAGACCTTCGTGCTCGAACGCGGCATCAAAGGGTCGATGTGGCAACAATCGTGGCAATTAAAGCGGCGCCTAGCAGAGGAAGTTCGCTTAACGGAAGAGGAGCTTGCGCAAGAAGAAGAACTGAACCATTTACGAACATTCGTCGTCGACTTGATTGAACCGTTGCACCGTAGGTTAAAGCAGGCGAAGACGATGAGCGCGTATACGAAAGGTCTTTATCAATTCCTCGAAGAACAAAAAATTGCAGAGTGTTTAATGGAATGGCGTAAGCAGGCACTAGAGCAGGATCAATTACTTGTTGCGCGCGAGCATGATCAAGTATACGAAGCGATACTTCATCTATTCGAGCAGCTAGAAGCTGCTGCACCTGAGCATACTTTATCGACGGAGCTGTTCGTTCAGATGGTCGAGACAGGACTTGAGAGCCTTCGTTTTGCACTTGTTCCGCCATCGCTCGATCAAGTGATCGCGACGGACTATGTCCGTGGACGATTACAACGAGTAAAAGTCGTCTTTTTACTGGGAGCGAATGATGGTCTGATTCCGTTCGTTCAAGATCAATCAAAGTTACTGTCCGAAAATGATCATGACTTTTTAAATGAGCATGGTATTCCGGTTGGAAAAGCGTCTCTTGATGTGTTTGATGATGAGCTGTTTTACCTGTATCAAGGGATGATGGCTCCAAGTGAAGCCTTGTATGTCAGTTACGCACTTGTCGATGAAGAAGGTAAGGCGCTTCAGCCGGCAGCGATCACAAAACAATTAAAGCGACAATTGTTGCTCGATCGTCCGATCAAAACACACTTTGCGGAAGCTGGGGAACACGCACCGCAAGAACAACTTGATTTCGTAACGAGTCCAGATCGCGCGGCAGCAGCGACGGCGATCGAGCTGCGCCGTTTGCAACGACGTTATCCGATTCAGCCGATTTGGTTCGAAGTGTACAATACGCTTCTCGAAAACGGACAGGGACGTGAACGGATGGGGTTATTCTCGAGTGCCTTGTTCTATCAAAATCAAGCGGAAGCCTTGCCGGAAGGGTTGGCGCATCGTCTATATGGTGATTCACTGCAAGCGAGCGTTTCGCGTTTTGAGACCTATAATGCCTGCTCGTATAAGCATTTTGCTCGATACGGACTTCGTTTACGCGAGCGGAAGCTGTATAAATTTGAAGCACCGGACATCGGGAATCTGTTCCACGGCGCATTAAATGATCTGTCGCTCAGTATTAAAGCTTCTGGACGACACTGGCGAGAGATCGACGGCGAGACGTGCGGAACACTTGCGAAGGAAGCTGTCGAAAAGGTGACACCGGAAATTCAGAATGCGATCTTGATGAGTTCGAGTCGGTTCGGGTATATCAAGAAAAAATTGACGGATGTCGTCGAACAAACAGCTAAAATGCTTGTGGAACAAGCAAAACGAACAGATTTTGAACCTGACTTATTTGAAATCAGTTTTGGGAATGCGACGTTCCCGCCATTACGCTTTACGTTACCGGATGGAACAGAAATTGAATTCACGGGTCGCATCGACCGGATTGATCAGGCGACGATTGGTGATCAGCTATACGTTCGAATCATTGATTATAAATCAAGTGCTCGAGGACTTGATTTTGCGGAAATCTATTATGGGCTTGCGATTCAGATGTTGTTGTATTTGAAGACGGTCGTGGAGCAGTCGGAGCTGCTCTATCAACAGCAGGCAAAACCAGCTGGTGCGTTATATTTCCACGTCAAAAACCCGATGTTACGGGGCGATTTATCGGCTGACGAAGAAGAGCGCAACCAACTGTTACTCGAGTCCTATCAAATGCAAGGCGTCATTCTCGAGAATGACGAGGTACTACGAGCGATGGATCATATTGCGTACGATGAACGAAAAAAATCACCGCTCGTCAAAGTGACATTCACAAAAAACGGACTGCATAAGACGCAGACGAAAGGTGTCGTACAAGAGGAAGATTTATCAGCGCTGATGGATCATGCATGGGAGGCATTAAAAGACAGCAGTCAAGATATCTATGATGGGGATATCGCCATCAATCCATTCGATTATCAGGAACGGACACCGTGTAGTTTTTGTGAGTATCGTTCAGTCTGTCAGTTCGATGAATCGCTTGGGAATCAGTATCGCCCATTAAAACCGATGTCTGAAAAAGAGGTACTGGAACGGTTGAAGGAGGAAGAAGAATGAGCGTGCGTTGGACGGAAGAACAACAACAAGCCATTTCAGCTAGAGGTGGACATATCCTCGTCTCAGCGGCAGCGGGATCAGGGAAGACAGCGGTCCTCGTTGAACGGCTGACGCAACGATTGATTGATCCCGAAGATGAGCTGTCGGCTGATCGGATTCTCGTCGCTACCTTTACGAATGCGGCAGCACGTGAGATGAAGACGCGAGTCATCGAGGTCATGGACCAGCGCATCAAAGAGGCACCGGATGATTTGTATTTGAAAAAACAGCGTCAATTGATGAACCGGGCACAAATTACAACGATTCATTCGTTCTGTTTGTCGATTCTGCGCGAGAATTATTACCGGATTGGTTTAGATCCTGCGTTTCGAATTGCCGATGAATCTGAATTACTGTTATTGCAAGACGATGTCTTAGAAGCGGTCTTTGAGTCCTTTTATGCTTCTGAGGACCCGGGATTCTATGATTTGATTGATAGTTATACGTCAGATCGCGATGATCAAGCGATGCTGACACTGATTTCGAATCTCTATCGGTTTTCCCGTTCCTTACCGGATCCGGAAGCTTTTTATGCACATTTAATCAGTCAGTACGATCAGCCGATTGACCCGGATGATTCTCCACTCATGCAACGACTAGTCGAATTAGAGTGGGAAAGTCTCTCGAATGTATTAGGACGTTACCGAGAACTTGCTTTTGAGCTGGAGCAGTCTGGTTATACGGAAATGGGACAGATGATGCGTCAGGACATTGCTCCTTTTACCTCGCTTGAGACGTCGGCACGCCACTGGTCGATGGTTGCGCTTGCTTTTCAAGCAGTAGAGTTCGGTCGCTGGAAGAGTCCACGCGGGGATGAAGGAATCAAACCGTTTCAAGCAGAGCGGACGCGACTCGTAGCGGAATTCAAGAAAATGAAAGAGCTGTTCGTCCAAAAGACTGGTGTTGATTACTTGGAGGACTTGCGGTCGCAGTTGCGACACGTCGAGACGATCGTGACACTCGTACGTCAATTTGCAAGCGATTATCTCGAAGCGAAACAACAACGTGGTATCGTCGATTTTTCGGATCTTGAACATTTTGCATTAGAGATCTTGACGGACGAAGGACAACCGTCAGACGTGGCAAAACTTCTGAAGGAACGTTTCGTCGAAGTACTCGTCGACGAATATCAAGATACGAACGAGGTTCAGGAACGTATCATCCAATTGGTCTCGAAAACGGATGAGGCGACAGGAAATCTCTTCATGGTCGGTGACGTCAAACAATCCATCTATAAATTTCGCCATGCAGAGCCAGGACTGTTCCTTGAAAAATTCAAACGATTCCAACAGACCGATGTGGGAACACGGATCGATTTAACAAAAAACTTCCGGAGTCGTCTTGAAGTGCTGGATGGAACGAATCAAATTTTCCGCCAAGTAATGGATGAGACGGTCGGGGAGATTGATTACGATGAAGCCGCGCACCTTCGACTCGGGAATCTGAGTTATCTCGAATCGGAGCAAGTGGCACCTGAATTACTTTTGATTGATCCACTTGATAGTGAAAAGGAAGAGGTTGAAGCACGAGCGATTGCAACGCGAATTTTAGAACTCGTTGATTCGAAGCATCCACATCTAATCTATGACGCGAAAGCCAATCGATTCCGGACCTGTGAATACCGCGACATCGTCGTTTTAGCACGGTCGCGTGGTAAGCGTGTCCAAGCGCTTGTCGAAGTGCTCGAACAGTATGAGATTCCGGTCTATGCGGATACGACAGGCGGATACTTCCAAGCGACGGAAATTCAAATCATGATGGCATTGCTCAAGACGATCGATAATCCACTTCAAGACATCCCATTCGCGAGTCTGTTACGATCGCCGATTTTTGGGGTGGCGGATCGAGATTTAGGACGGATTCGAGCAAAACAAAAAGAAGGAAGCTTTTATGAGGCAGCGCTAGCAATGGCGGCAGAGGAATCATCACTCGGAATTCGAATGGATGAAATCATCCGTCAGATTCAATCATGGCGAACTGAAGCGCGTGGGAGTGCCCTACCTGCCTTCATTCGATCGCTCTTTGATCAGACCGGCTATTTTGAGTACGTCGGCTGTCTCGCCGGAGGAAAAAGTCGTCAAGCCAACTTGAACGCCTTATATGAGCGAGCGAAGCAATATGAGACGTCCGGTTATCGTGGACTCTATCGTTTCCTTCGTCTGATCAATCGATTAATTGAACGAGGAGAAGACTTCGCAGAAGCCCGTTCGCTTGGAGAAGACGAGGACGTCGTTCGAATCATGACGATCCACCAATCAAAAGGACTCGAGTTCCCAGTGACGATCGTCAGCCAATTGACGAAGCAATTCAACAAACAGGATCAAATGCAGGCGATTCAGTTGCATAAGACGTATGGCATTGCCCTGGATGCGATTGATCCGATTCGTCGTTTGCGATCTGGGACACTCTTGAAAGAAGTCATCCGCCGGGAAATGGATCGAGAGATGAAGGCAGAAGAGATGCGCGTCTTGTATGTTGCGATGACTCGAGCGAAGGAAAAGTTGATTCTCGTCGGGACAGTCAAGGATTTAGAAGATCAAATGGCGACCTGGCAGATGACGCCACCAGATGAAGTCTTACTTCCTGAAAATGACCGGCGCCAAGCGAAGAGTTATGCGGAATGGGTCGTTCCGGCAGTCTTACGCAGCAGTTTACTACGTCCGGATGAGACGGATTGGTCGATTCGCGTGATGTCTTTAGAGGAGTTAGCACCGTATCAAGAAATCTCAACACTCGTGGAGCAACTCGAACATGTTCAGAAGCTTGAAAAAATCGATGTGCCGGTTAATTCGCAAGTCAAAGAAATCGTCGAAGCGGCATTTTCGTATCAGTATCCGCATGCGCTTGCGACAGAGACGGCAGCAAAACAGACCGTCACGGAACTGAAGCGGGCGGAGCAACTGGAGCGTGCAGCATTCGAAACGACATATCGCCAGACGACGTATTACCGTACGCCACAATTCCTAGGACCTGTTTTAAGTGGAGCGGAACGAGGAACGGTCTTACACTTAGCGATGCAATTATATGAACCGGACGAACCGATTTCGCAACAAATTGATCAGTGGGAAGCAACGGAACGCATTACGCCGATTGAAGCGACGACGATGCGGGAAGCGACAACACAGTTACAAGGATTCCTCGACTCTGAAATCGGACAATTGTTCAGCGAACGATTACGGACGAACCACGTCTATCGAGAGTTGCCATTCACATATAAGATTGGGGCATCGCGTTTCCGGAAAGACTGGACAGGTCCAGTGGATGACGCAGTCATGCAAGGAATCGTCGACTGTTTGATTCAGGATGGAGAGTCCTATATCTTGCTCGATTATAAATCGGATCAAATCGTTACGACGGAAGTCGGACAGACAGCTGCTGATGTGTTACGGGATCGGTACGCAACTCAGTTGAATCTGTATCAAGAAGCGTTAGAAGCGGTTCTTCATATTCACATTTCACGCAAGGTCATCTATGCGTTTGCTTTAGAAGAAACGATTGATTTAGTGTAATTTAATTTTGATACGATCGAGACCTTCCTCGTCCTACTACTTAAGGTAGAGATGAGGGAGGTTTTAGTATGGGTCGAAAGAGGGATGAGGAATAAGGAGACAAAATCAGTTTCTGAAGGGATTTCCGTTTCTTATTGTGAAAGAACTGTGTAAAATAAAGAAGATATGTTACTTTGACGATGGATAATTTTGGGAGGTTTTAATAGATGGCACGTATTTTATTAGCAGAAGACGAAGATGTCTTACGAATGTTAGTACTCGATACACTAGAAGATGAAGGATATACGATCGATGAAGCGACAGATGGAGACGAAGCGTATCAAAAAATCATGAACGCTGAATATGATCTCGTTTTACTCGATTACATGATGCCTGGAATGACAGGGATTGAAGTTATTGAGAAAGTCCGACAACATCCAGATAAGCAACACTTAAAAATCATGATGTTGACGGCTAAAAGTCAACAATCAGACCGCGAACGAGCGGAAGAGATCGGTGCAAATTACTTTTTCTCGAAGCCCTTTAGTCCGTTAGAACTGATTGATGTCGTGGGAGGAATACTGAGTGATCACCAAGTGGATTAATCGAAAAATCGGGCGCCAACTCATGGCCTCCTTTTATGTCGTATTAGCTACATTGATGATTTCATCATTGATCGTCTACAACTATACCGATACGAAACTGCAGGCGACTCGGGCGAAATTAGAAGATATCCGTGACCGGAGTGCACGTGCGGGTGCTTTATGGGAAGAGTGGCAGGATGTCCAGTTCAACATGCGCGGTTATGCCTTGATGGGGAATGGTGATCTATACAATCAAGTCATGGCTCAACAAGATAAGATTGATCAGCAGACAGAATGGTTCGAAAAAAATGCGATTTATGATCAAGGAAAGGCATTCGCCCAGTCCTCGAGAGAATTGTATGGTTATTATTTCGATGCGATTTTGCCGCTTATTCAATCCTATGTCCAAGCGAAAGAATCTGGAGATGTCACGGAATCCTTCTTAAAAGGAACAACACTTGCTGAACTGCCACTTGGTCAGCAATTATTAGCTGAAGGTAAGATTCAATTAGATGCTCAAGGAAACATTGATGTACTCTCGGAAATCAATAAGAGCGAGCTAGCACTCGGCGGTTATCGCGAATTTTTAGAGGATTGGGCACAACGGACGAGCGACCAACTGGAACGGGAGATCCGGACGACACAGCTGATTTGGTTAGCGAATATCGTCGTCTTACTTGCCGTCTTGATTTTCTTTATCTATCCGTTTATCCGCCGCATCACGATGGAATTATTATCTCTCGTCAAGAACAGTCAACGGCTTGCGAACGGTGAAGATGTCTCGAGCGTCAAAGTACCGAATCGTAAAGATGAAATCGGAATCCTGGCGTTATCCTTCAATCAGATGGCAAGTTCGATTTCCGAGAACAAGCAGCATTTATTAGCGAAAAATGAAGAATTACAGGCGCAACAGGAAGAATTGCAAGCACAGCAGGAAGAATTGCAAGCACAGCAAGAAGAACTCGAAGAAGCATTAGAGCTGACGATGCGGAATGAGCAACATTTGCAGTATCGGAATGATTTGACAGAAACGCTCGCGGCACGTGAGTCGTTGACTGCTTATCCAGAAATCATTGAGAAGCTCGTCACAATCACAGATTCTGAGATTGGTGCATTAGTATTTGTTGATGAAGAAGATAGTTATTCTGTCGTTACGTATGGAATGACGGATGAATTGGCAGAACAGCTGCTTCAAAACGATGCGTCTCTCTTAAAACGAGCTGAGTCACTAAAGTCACCTGTTCATTCTTCTAAACAAGTCGCAAGCAATCATCCACTGCCGTACCCGTACTATATGTACGAAACAGCTGTACCGATTCTTGAACCGACGTCTGGTGACATCATCGCGTATATCTACCTTGTCCGTTATCGCGATCAGTTTACGAACGAACAGATGCGTGATGTCATGTCCTTCTCCCGTCAATTGTCACTATCGCTCTTACGCATGCGTTTATTTGATGAGATGACGAAAGAGAAAACGAAGACAGAGCGGATTCTCGATTCGATTCGAGAGGCCGTCATCTATCTTGAACCGGGTAAAGAAGAGGTCTTCGTCAATCGACCATTATACGATTTATTCCCGGAATTACGTTATGGTGTTCAGACTGAACAGGAGACATTGCAAACGTGCTTAGAAGTCATTCGATCCGTCGTCGACGATCCAGAAGTCTTTAGCCGTTATGTTGATGCAGTTCTGCGTGGAGAATTACCGACCGATATTTTACAGTTCTCGATTCGAAACGAAACGGTATTCATTCAATTTTATGTCGAGGTGATCCATATCCATCACGTACATAAAGGAACGATGCTCGTCATGCGTGATGTAACGAAAGAGACTGAAATGGATCGTTTGAAATCAGAACTCGTTTCAACCGTCTCTCATGAACTTCGGACGCCACTCTCTTCGATTTACGGATTTACAGAACTCATGCTCAACCGAGACATCGAAGAGTCGCGCCAAGATCGATATTTGCGGACGATCCATTCCGAAACGGAACGTCTTGCGAATCTCGTCAATGATTTCTTAGATGTCCAGCGCATGGAGTCGGGCACACAATCGTATAAAAAAGCATCTGTGAACATCTATACGATTGCTGAAGAAACGACACAATTTTATGCGGCTTCGACACAGGCTCATCGGATTACGTTCCGTCACGAGGGAAATCAGTTGCCTGTCATTGAAGCAGACGAAGAAAAAATTAGACAGTTGCTCAATAATTTATTGAATAATGCGGTGAAATATTCACCATCTGGTGGTGCGATCGATGTCGTACTCACGACATCACTTGATCAAGTCATTCTTCAAGTTCGAGATGAGGGAATCGGGATTCCAGAACAATCGCTGAGTCGTCTATTCGAAAAGTTCTATCGCGTCGATAACTCGGATAGTCGAAAAATTGGTGGGACTGGTCTAGGACTAGCTATATGTAAGGAAATCGTCACGGGTCATGGTGGAGAAATTCATGTCGAGTCAGTCGTGAAGGAAGGTAGTCTTTTTACCGTCAAATTTCCACTTGTCCAGTCTACACATGTGACAATCTCCTGAAAAAACCATATATCAACCAAATAACACTAGGTGTTCGTCCTGAAATCAGATACGATGAAATAGGAAAAGAAAGGAGGAAATGAAATGCCAATCACAGCATTCGTTCACACACACGTCTTACTTTGGGTACTTTTATTGGTTACGTTCTTCGTCGCTTTTTCGATGTACAAGAACAACAAAAAAGCTGCAAAAGGGATTCATATGGCGTTCCGTCTGTTGCTTTTATTGACATTCGCGACAGGTCTTTATCTGTACATCAAAATCATGGGGATGTCTGAAAATCCAGACCCACTCTACCATGCGAAGATTACACTCGGCTTATTGTCGCTCATCTTCGGAGAGTTGACACTTGTTCGACTTAAAAAAGGAAAAGCTTATTCCGGTTTCGTCATCGGATTCATCGTGCTTGTCCTTGTGACAGTATTCCTAGGCTATTCACTCCCATACGGTATGAAATTCTTCTAAGTTCATGCGGGATCAAAGAGTCCTTTTCGACCTCATAGGTTGAAAAGGGCTCTTTTTGTCATGTTCGTTAGTAATTTTTGTTTACAAGTGGTTGTTATTTGGGAAAAGGGATGTATTACACAGTAGAGAGGGGAACGCTTGTGGCACAGTTGAAGGAATGGACGAAAGTTTTCCGGGCACGAAAATGGATGAAACGCGCAGAACCGGTGTTACCACTTTGGCATGGGTATATCGGTTATAAATATGGATTATTCGATGCTCTTCAAACAGGAGCAACACAAGCAGAGGCACAGCTACGGATGCAGCGTCCGCTGACACAGGAAGCGTTATCCCGCTGGTTCGAAGTCGGCGTCGCAGTCGGTCACTTGAAGAAAAAAGATTTACGCTATACAGCGACTCGCCATGTTCTTCCGGAACTCTCTCAATCAGACGATCGGAGTATCGGATTCATGTTATCGGAAATGATGGAGCTGCACTTGCCAGCACTATTCTCTTATCCTCAATTTTTAGAAGAGGGTCAACAAAAGACCTTTAATGGAGAGGAACATGGAGACATCGTGGCTGAAACTTCAGCTCTCGTTGAGACTGTTGCTTTCCCAGCAGTACGCCATATCATTCGGAGTCGTAATCTGACCTCACTTCTTGATATTGGTTGTGCTTATGGTGGGTATCTCCGTAAAATCCATGAGGCATTGCCGGACTTACGACTCGCCGGAATCGATATTGAAGAATCCGTCATCGCAGAAGCAAAACGACGAGATACGAGCGGAGAGATTGATTTTGTCGTTGGAGACATCAAAACGTTTGATGTCAAAGAGACATATGACGGTGTCATGATGAATAATATTTTGTATTACTTCCCGCAACCGGAACGCCTTGCACTATTAAAAGGAGTTCGTCGTTTCGTCAAGGATGATGGAACAGTCATTCTCGTCACACCATTACGTGACAGTTCACATGGTGCACCTTTCTCAGCAGCATTCAATGCCTTCATGACGTTGCATGAGAATCTGTATCCATTACCAAGTAAGGAAGAATTGAAAGAGGATCTAACGAAAGCTGGGTTTGAAAACATTTCGATCACACCATTCTTAAAAGAAGGTGCCTGGTATATCGTCACTGCAAACGCCACTTCCTAAGCGAAGTCTGGCGTTTTTACAGTTTGAAGACAGTTCAAATTTGTTGCTTTTACTATGTGCTTAGTATAATAGTTGAAACGATGAGAGATAAAAAGGAGAGATTTGGGTGAAGCGACGCGTAGCAGTGATTGGAGCAGGACCTGGGGGACTTGCATGTGCCTTGTTATTAGCAGGAAAAGGAGTAGACGTCACCGTTTACGAAAAACAAACGCAAGTCGGTGGACGAACTTCTGCCGTCAAGCTAGGTGACTATACGTTCGATCGAGGACCAACATTCCTTAATATGCCGCATATTTTAGAAAACGTTTTTCACGAAGCCGGTTTACGATTAGAAGATTATTTAGATTTAAAGGCGCTTGATCCGATGTATACACTCTATTTCAAAGGCGGAACAGAGGAGTTTACGATGACGACGGATCGGGACCGGATGAAAGAGGCAATCGAACGACAATTTCCTGGAAACGGGGAAGGGTACGATCGATTCATGGCAGAGCAAGCACTTAAGCTTGGAAAACTCATGCCAATCTTACAGACACGTCACGATCGGCTGACGGATTACTTATCACCGCGTGTCTTAACGGCACTTCCGCGCCTATCGCTCGGACGATCGCTTTATGATGTTTTATCCGACTACTTCACGAGCGAAGAATTGAAGTATTCTTTTACATTCCAAGCGAAATACTTAGGCATGTCAGCTTGGGAATGTCCAGGTGGTTTTTCGATCTTGTCTTACATGGAACATGCTTACGGTGTCCATCATCCGATTGGTGGAATGCATCAAGTACCGCTTGCAATGCAACGTGCGATCGAAGAGCTAGGTGGAACCGTACAGTTAGGTGCGGGCATCGAACAATTGATCTTAAACGGAAAAGCTGTCGAAGGAGTCATCCTCGAGTCAGGTCAACATGAGTTATTCGATGAAGTCATCATCGGTGCTGATTTCGCACATGCGATGAATCATCTGGTGCCGGAAGGGGTTCTGAAAAAATGGTCCCGACCAAAAATTGACCGTAAAAAATTCTCGTGTTCGACGTTCATGTTATATCTTGGTGTCAACCGGACGTTCGATGCACCACACCATACGATTTACTTTGCAGAGGATTATGAGAAAAACGTTCGCGAGATGACGCAGACTTTAGAATTATCGGATGACTTTTCGTTCTATGTCCAAAATCCATCCGTGATTGATTCAACGCTAGCACCTGAAGGCAAGTCTGCTATGTATGTCCTAGTGCCAGTGCCGAACAATTACTCTGAACTTGATTGGTCGATCGAAGGACCGAAACTACGTCGTCGTGTTCTGGACGCTCTTGAAACGCGTTCACCGTATCAAGGGATTGAGGCGGCAATCGAAGTCGAAGAGATGTTCACGCCAGACGACTGGGAAGCGATGGGGATCCATCAAGGCGCGACGTTCAATCTCGGTCATCAGTTGACACAGATGATGTACTTCCGCCCGCATAATCAATTTGAAGAGCTCGATCATCTGTATCTCGTCGGAGGTGGCACACATCCGGGTAGCGGATTACCGACGATTTTCGAATCCGCGCGTATTACGGCAGAACTCGTGCTCAAAAAAGAAGGGGTGCGGACATGAAGATAGGATTCGTAGGAGCCGGTGTTGGTACACTGCATGCAGCGCTTTTGCTGACAGCAAGACATCCTGGAGTCGAGATTACGATTTTTGAAAAAGAAGCACATGTCGGTGGTCGATTACGATCCGTCGATTTTAAATCGGGTGGCCGCATCGATGAAGGTCCGACGATCGTTCTGATGCCAGGCAAGTTAAAAGAGCAGTTGGCAGAAGCCGGCGTGACGGGAGTAGAACTTGAACGGGTCGATCCATTGTATGACCTTCACTTTGACGATGGTACGGTCGTTACGAAAGTAGCCGATGTCGTGGATCAAGCGATCGCGATCGAACGTCAATTCGGTGAAGGTCGTGGATTTTATGAATTCATGCATCAAAAAGAAAAGGATTATGAGACGAGTGTATCGAAATTTTTAGAACGTGGTTATCGTCGGAAGACGGAGTTGTTGCACCCAGACATGATGCGTCCATTATTACAGATGCATGCTCTAGAGACTGCACATGACCATTTGAAGCGATACTTCAAGAGTAAATATTTGCGCATGGCATACAGTTTCCCGACATTTTATATCGGCGGAAACCCTTATACGACACCATCGATTTACGGTTTGATTCCGTACCGGGAACAAGCAGAAGGTGTCTGGTATGTAAAAGGTGGCTATTTCTCGCTTGCTGAACGCATGTACGACACATTAGTCGAACGTGGTGTCCGATTCGTCTTCGAGGCACCCGTTGAACGAGTCGTCGTCGACCAAGGACAGGCAAAGGAAATCGTCTTACAAGATGGCACACAGGAAGCATTTGATCAAATCGTACTAAATGGAGAGTTTCCATTGATGGAACGCCTTGTAGAAGGTAAACAACCTAAGACCTATACACCTTCAGGCGGTACGCTATTGCTATATTTCAAGATGAAAGGGAAAGTCGATTTACCGGTGCATCGCTTTTTGATGCCAAACGACTTGGAACCGCTCATGACGAATATTTTTAAAAAAGGACGATTACCTGAACATCCGGCAGTCTATCTGTTCCATCCGAGTCGGATTGACCGTAGTTTAACAGGAACGGATGATAGCGTCGTCTATTCATTAATTCCTTCTCCGCGTGGCTATGGTGTAGAAGATTATGAAAAAGTAGACTTCATCGAGACCGTACTTGAAAAAATCGAGCATCATCATCCGGGATTCCGGGAAAAGATACAAGAAATGAAGATTCGTACACCGAATGATGCACAGGCCTTTGGATTATATCAGGGAGGTAGTTTTGGGATCGCGCCGACGATTCGCCAATCGGCTGCCTTAAAGACACAGGCAAAACCGTATCCGGATATCGATCGATTATATGCCGTCGGTGCATCGGTGCATCCGTGTGGAGGAGTACCAGTCGTCATGATGGGCGCAACGATACTCGTAAACCGAATGGAACAAGAGATGGGGTGGAAACATGAATTCAGTGACGATCCAGAACGCGTATATCAAATGTGAGGAAGTCATTCAGTCCGGATCTAAGACGTTCTATAAAGCCTTTTCACTCTTACCAAAAGCAGATCGACAAGCTGTTTATGCCATCTATACATTTTGCCGGTTCCTCGATGATACCGTCGATGAGTCGGATACGCCGAAAGAGAGTTTACTAGCTTTCTTGAATGAATTCAAACGATTCCGTGATGGCGAAGTACTAGATAAACCGTTATGGATTGCGTTGGCAGACGTATTTGAACGTTATGAAATGGATGAGACACCATTCCTTGAGCTCGCGGAAGGGATGCGTTGGGATATCGAGAAAAATCGTTATCAGACGCTTGAAGAGACAGAGCAATACAGCTACTACGTAGCGAGTACTGTCGGTTTGATGTTGTTGCCCATCCTTGCACCGCAACAGCCTGATCTCCGTAAGTCTGCTATCGATCTTGGAATCGCGATGCAATTGACGAATATTTTACGAGATGTTGGTGAAGATGCAAAACGCGGTCGTATCTACTTGCCTCATTCATGGATGGAGACATACGGTGTCACAGCGGAGTCGTTACTCGCTGGTCGTCCTTCAGGAGACTTTATCGGTCTCTGGGAAGAGGTTGCACTTCGAGCAGAGCATCTGTATGACGCAGCGATTCCATCGTTTGAACGTTATCCACGAGAGAGTCGGCGTGCTCTGAAGGCTGCTGCTTTCCTGTACCGTGGTATACTCGATGCAGCGCGGGATAATCACTATGACGTCTTTACAAAACGGGCGTACGTCAGCCGTTGGCAAAAAATGAAGTTACTTGCTACGATTTAATACATGACCATAGAAAAAAGACCTTGGCGGGGACCAAGGTCTTTTTTCTATGGTCTGAGACCGGGGAGTCTCAGATTACTTCTACACCAGAGCGAACATCTGGACTACGAGATAGGTCTGTTTCGACCACGGGGATGGTCTTTTCTTTATCGAGCTATCTGTGGACCATTCGGATGAGACGATCTAAGGGGGAACGTCGTAAGTCATGCGAATGGACACACGATGAGTCACGTGATGAAATGGGTGGGTCCCATTTGATTTCGCTGGTTAGAAAAAGTAAGTTCTTCAACGCTCTTGACTCGGGGAAGTCACCTTGCGCTTGATTGAGGATGTGGGGTCAATCACTACCTCTTGAACTCGAAGTAATCGTATCAAATCTTAGTTGTCCGTACAAGTGATTGATATGCAATTCACATAACGTTCACAGGGTAGCGGCGACAGCAGAGACGATTCGTTCACTTGCTAGTTTTCCTGAAAGCGTCACCATTGGACTACCACCACCAGGATGCGTTGATCCACCAGCAAAAAACAAATTGTGAACATTCTTTGAACGGTTGCTCGGACGGAGGAAAGACGACCGGATGCCATTGGATGACAAGCCATACAATGAGCCGTGATAGGCAAAGAAGGTTTGTTCGATATCCTGTGGCGTGACCCGTTGCTCGAAGACGACATCAGATGAAATATCAATCCCAAAGGACTGCAATCGTTGATTGATCAGTTGATCATACGTATCAAAATCAATCGCATGTCCAGTATCCGTTGCAGGTGCATTGACGAGCACGAATAAGTTATCACCCGCTTGTCCCATTTCTGGTGCTGTGACGGAAGAATTCGAGATATAGATCGTCGGCTCCTCAGCGTAACGTTTTTCATCAAAGAGTGCCTTGAACTCAGCTTCGTAATCCGAAGAGAAGAAGACGTTATGATGAGCCAGCCCTTCGATCCGACGTGAGAGACCGATACATCGGACATAGGCAGAAATCGACGGTTCGACTTGAGCAGGTGTCGGATTTTTAAAATCAGGTCGTGCCGTTTCTGAGATCAGACGTGGATATTGTGTCAACAAATCACCGTTCATGACGACGAAGTCAACCGGGAGATATTCCAAGTGATTCAATTCAATTTCCGTTGCTTGTCCATCGACGACTTCGATCTGTGTCACTTCATCGCCAAGACGGAAGACGACACCTAGTTCTTTTGCACGTCGGGCGAACCCTTCTGCGATTGCTGTATTACCACCATTTGTGAAGTAGACACCGTCATTTAGTTCTAAATGAGCAATTAAACTGAAGGTAGCGGGTGTTTGATACGGACTACTCCCGATATACGTCGCATAACGATCGAGTGCCTGAATTAACCCTTTATCCTTAAAGTAGTGCTTATGCAACCCATGAAGGTTTTGAAAGGGATGCACTTTCAACATGTCTCGCCAGAGGGAGGGGCGGATATACGAATCAATATTCGTAAAGAATTGTTGTTTTGCGATCGTATGCAACTTCGCCACTTCTTCTTGGTAACCTGTAATATCGTTCTTCGCCAACTGACCGTTCGTGAAACGATCTACTTCTGTCCGCATCGCTTCGCGTCCAGACGAAAATGTTAATGTTCTTCCGTCGGAAAAATGATTGACCGTATGACGTTCAAGTTTCGTGAATGTAAAGTACTCATCGGGATCCGCACCGGATTCAAGAATGACAGACTGAAAAACTTCCGGCATCGTGATCGTATTCGGACCAAAATCGAAGCGATGTCCTTCTGTGACGATCGGCATCATTTTGCCACCGATATGTGTATTGCGCTCGATGACCGTGACGCGAAATCCTTTTGCTGCTAATGAGATAGCAGCGCTGAGTCCACCAAGACCGGCTCCGATGACAGCTATATGTTTCATGATACTGATTCCTCCTTATGAATAGGTCCTACCCTTCCATGTGATTTCCCGTTTCCTAAAGCTTCGAATCATCGCACTTGCTAGCAAGATGACATAAAGGAATACCGCCAGTGGATGGAGCCACCAAACATGTCGGATTCGTGCCGCACGATCAATCCGGAATCGTGCTAAATAAAGAAGAATCAGTGCGCCACCCATCTGCCAGGATGGGTGGAGGATGAGATAAGGTAGGACACTTGCTTGAACCAAGTAAAAGAGTAGAAAGTATGATCCGACGATATAAGAATCGTTCATCCCACGAAAGACATTCTTTAGAAAACCTTGCCAGACTTCTTCGTTCGTGGCGTACATATCGCAAGAAACTGCTGGGGCGACTTCGACGAGCGTCGTCGTCAACCCGTGTCGTTTAAATGTACGACAAAGTTCTAAATCGTCAACGAGAGCCGATTGGATGCTTTCATGTCCACCGACTTGGTCATACGCGTGTCGTTCGACGAGAACGACCATGCCGTTGGCTGCAGCAAACGCTGGATGTTTCACCTTGCGAAACGGAATCGGAAGATGCTGCGCGATAAGAACATGTTGCATCGGAATCAAACACTTCCCTAGAAACGTCGGTACAGGAAAGGACGGGAAACCGGAAAGAAAAACAGCTCGTTCTGTTCGTAACGTTCCGTATAAGCGACAAATCGCATCAGGTGTCAATGTCACATCAGCATCGAGAAATAACAGATAGTCCTCTGTCGTTCGTTTCGCGAGTTGATGACACGCATGGACCTTTCCTGCCCAGCCAGCTGGTAAGGGAAGACCATCAATCACTGTAAAACGGTCGTCTTGACCGATTCGATCGAGCAATAACTCGCGCGTCCGATCGGTCGAGCGGTCTTCATATAAGTAAACGTGCATCCCTGGTGTCAGAGCGGGTTCTAATGCGTCTAATAATTTTCGTACATTACGCTCCTCATTCCGTAAAGGGATGCAAATTGCTAGACTATCTGGTTGAACGGGAGCCGTTAATCGTGGTAGAAAAGCTAAATTAATCCATGTATAGAGACAGACAGCTAGAGCGAAGAAGAGAAAGAACCAACTCATGACCGAAGGGCCCGTAACCAGCGCTCCGTTCGTGCAGGAAGTGGTTCCCTTCGGGTAGAGATACAGCGATACAAATCAACACGTTCCGCAATTGCATCTGCTCGAATGTCGTCGTATAAAGCAGTTAGTTCTACCGTCAGTCGTTTTGCCTGAGCACTTGACCGTTCGTTAGGTAATGGACGAAAGCGACGCGTCCGGATATAGACGTCCGGTTGCTGTTCATGACCATATGAATAATAAAAGGCGACGAGAGACACGTGATCCGTATGACGCGTCAAATGTGTGGCACCACTTGCTAAGCGAAGCGGACGGTCCTCTTGATGACGTTCCTCGCCTTGAGGAAACATCCAGACGCTGCTGCCATTTTGAAGTCGTTCTTTTGCATAATGAAGGCTTGTCTTGATATCAGCGAATGATGTCCGGTCAACAGAGAAAGCTCCGAGACGGGAGAAGAACGGGAAACGAGCAAGCCCTGCTTGATCAATCATGACATAGGGGTCGTGATGGAAACAGGTCTGATCCAAATGAAAAAGAATCATACCGTCCCACCAAGAACTGTGTGTAGCAAGCATGAGACCAGGGACAGGTAGATCGTCTGCTCGATATAAGACACGGTGGAAATGACGTCGGATCAAAGCATGATCGACATACGTATGAAATACGGATTCAGCTAATTTGCTTTTGTTTGCTTCTTTCAACGATAACCCCTCGTTTCACAATGAAATAGACGATGAATGCACTTAAGCTGACCAAAGTGACGCCATAGAGACCAGCAACTCCTGCTGTTACACCGAATAAAGTGTGCAACATCAAAAAGAGATACTGATTGTTTTGTTCGAGTGCGGCATCCGTCGCCTTGACTTGATATCGATTGATGAAAAAGGAAAAGACGAGCGCCGTTCCATACCACCCGAAGAAATTCTGTGTCGGAATATCGTAATACCAGCCACCGTCTTGCCAAAGCCAATACGATTTCACGTTAGCAGCAACAGGATCGATTGCTAAATCGAGCCAGACGGCAAACAATGGAACGAGAATCAATGTACTATAGCGAAACGAGAACAAACGGGAGAAAGCGAGACTCGCCCCCATGACCGATAGCCATGCAGCCCCGATCGTAATCGGCACACCTAATAATTGGACACCGAAATCCGACTCGTAACGATATGTTCCAAACGGCCAACCGGTATGGACCCCAATCGACTCAATGATGATCGAACCAAAGAAGATAAAGGGGATGACAAGACGCCCCTTCGGTAAGACATGCCAAAAATAGAGAGCTGCGTATAAGCCGGAAGCGAATAAAAAGACGGCATTGGCCCACTCGAGCCAAGGGGGAAGTAACGAAAAACCAACTAAGATCAAGCCGATGGTGAACCAAATCGAAAAGAAAATCCAAAGACGTTTATGAAACTGCTCCATGCGTGACATTCCTCCATTTCCAAAATAGCTTCTGTCATAAGTATACCCATATATCTTGAAAACGAGCGAGGGAGAAGCGGTCTTATAAAAAAAGTGGTCCGGCTTCTCGTAAGAGAAACCGAACCACTTCCTATCATCATCCGTTTGAATGTTGTTTTTGCTTCTTCTTTTTGATGAACGAGAAAAGGAGAAACGCGATATACAACGGAACAGCAACGAACCAAAACGTAGACCACTCATTGCTACGCGCAATCATGACATACGTCACGTATAGCAACGTAAAGGTGATGACGAACGTATGGCGCGGAACGGGAATGTCTTTAAAACTTGGAATCTTGACACGACTGACCATCAAGAAGGCAAGACCTGTAAAAACGAGTGGGACCATCAAGTCGTTCATTCGTCCGCTAAACAACGTGACGACGGCCAAAATACCACCTGCCGCTGTAATCGGTACACCTGAAAAATAAGCAGATGCCACATTCGTTGCCGATAAATTAAAACGAGCAAGACGAAATGCGCCAAACAACGGGAACAGAGCAGAGATTAGTAAACCAACTTCTCCGAATTCATAGAAATACGTATAGTAGGCCATCATTGCAGGTGCGACACCGAATGTCACGATATCTGCTAATGAGTCCAGTTCTTTTCCGAAGTCGCCTGCTACACCAAGCATCCGAGCAAGGCGTCCGTCCAGACTATCAAGCATCATCGCGATGACGATTAGTAAGGTGGCATTTTGAAAATCACCTTTTGCTGCCATGACGATGGCTAAAAAACCACAATACAGATTTCCGAACGTAAATAGGTTGGGTATTGAATTACGAACACGATCTTTCCACAAAATGATTCCTCCTGCCACTTCATCGATACTACTCATCATACCATAATTAGGAGATGGAATTCAGCCGTTCGTAAAGAGAATCCCCTGAGTGAAAGATAAAAAATCATGAGGATTCAACCGAACTTGATGTCCACGTTTTCCAGCGGATATGATGATGAATGGTTCATGGATAGCACGATCCGATAAGAGAACCGGAAAATTCTTCTTAGCACCGATGGCAGAGACACCACCTCGAATATAGCCAGTCAGGTCTTCTAACTCCTTCATCGGAACAAGCGCGACTTTTTTCGAATGCAATGCTTTAGCCGCTGCCTTTAGAGAGAGTTCTTCTTCCCCCGAAATGACGACGAAGACATATTTATTTTCGACCATTTTCAAAACAAGGGTTTTAAAAATGGTCGAAAGGGGGTAATTAATCTTTCTAGCGACGGCTTCAGCAGATAAATCATCAAGATCAACAGGATAAGTGAGGGATTCGAAGTCAATCTTAGACTGCTTCAGAAGCCTCTCGACGTTCGTTTTGCTCATGTGTTTCTCCTTTGACGAGTGAGTATTGGACCCATTTCCGTCCGTGCCAACGTTTCATGGCGAAAATGCCACGGAACCATTCGTCAGCAGAGAAGGCAATCCAGATTCCAAGTAAACCGAGACCGAAACCAAGACCAAGTGTATAACTGAGGACGACCGCGATTCCCCACATCGATAGAATACCGATGGCGACAGGGAAACGAACATCTCCTGCCGATTTAAGAGTTCCCATGAGCACGATGTTCATCGCGCGACCTGGTTCAAGAATGACGCTTGCCCAGAGTAGTGGGATACCGATTGCAATGATTTCAGGACTCGATGTGAACACTGATAGAATCGATGAACCGAATGAAGCAAGAGCGACAGCTGAGATGAAGCTTGCGAAAACAGCAATCTTCAATGTTTTCACAGCACGTCCATATGCTTGTTCAAATTGTTGAGCACCAACTTGGCGTGCGACGAGTAACTGCGTTCCTTGAGCGATGGCAAGCGTAAATAGGAAACAAAGCATCGTGATGTTTGATACATAGACACGAGCAGACAATGCTGCTTCACCAATTGTTGCGATGAATCCTGTGATGATGAGTTGTGAGAATTGATATGAGATCCCTTCACCAGCAGATGGGATTCCGATGTTCATGATTCGTTTCACATCTTCCCGGTCGAAATGAATCAAGTCTTTTACTTTAAAACGTAATGAGAGTTTCCGGTAAACGACGAAGAATAAGACAAGGACAGCGATTGTTCGGGCGATGACGATCGACCAAGCGACACCAGCAACACCGAGAACGGGAATGCCGAAGAGTCCAAGAACAGCGATGACGTTACCAAAAGCACTAACGAAATTCATGAGTAGCGTGACGTACATAGCATTTTTTGTGAATCCATGACTCCGGAGAATCGCACCCAGTGTCAATGAGATGGCTTCTAAGAAAAGGAATAGACCAACGATCTTAATGAACGTTTCGCCATAGACGAGCGTCTCTCCTTCTAACGAGAAAAATCCAAGGAGTTGTCTTCCGAACAACACCACGGTCAGAGAAACGATGAGACCGGTATACAAGTTAATCGCAAAAGCAGAACGAGCCGTTTGACGAGCGTTTTGCGTCTTTCTTGCACCGAGGTACTGACCAATGATGATCGTTGCACCGACCGAGGTGATGTTAAAGAGAATAATGAAGATATTCAAAATTTGATTGGATACACCGACTGCCGCAGCAGCGCTATCTGAGTAATAACTTAAAATCAACGTTGCAATGATCCCAAGGCTCATGTGCAAGGCAATCTCGATGAATAATGGCCACGTAATGTGGAATAAGCTTGGTTGCTTGACTGTTTTCATAAATAAATCCCCTTTGTTTCATAAAACGAATAGTGTTTCTTTATCTTTTTGAAACTATACGCCTTCGATTTTCATAATGAAAGAGGGTTTTTTGTCTTTCATCGAAAAAAAAGAGATTTAAAAGGATTTTCATAAAATATCACGAATACATCATAATGAACAATCATTCATTTTTTAAAGGTAGGGGAATCCGATGAAACGAGAAATGCATTATGTCGTCAAGGATCAAATTGCAACGCTAACGCTAGCTCGACCCAAACAACTGAATGCATTAACGTCGAATTTACTAGAGGAGTTGGCAGACGCTCTAGAAGAAGCGAATCAGGATGAGGAAGTACGTGTCATCGTCTTGACTGGTGAAGGACGTGGATTTTGTGCAGGGCAAGATTTGAAAACCGTCTCGCCTGAGCTCGATCATGGAGAATATCTACAACAGTATTATCATCCTGTCGTTCGGGCACTCGCTAAATCAAAAAAACCGACGATTGCTGCCATCAATGGTGTAGCGGCAGGTGCCGGTTTATCATTGACGCTTGCCTGTGATTTCCGGCTCGTCCACGCTGAAGCGAAATTGTCGCTCGGATTCATCAATATCGGTCTTGTCCCGGACGCAGGAGCTCCGTATTTCTTACCTCGACTAATCGGTGCAGCAAAAGCAACGGAGCTTGCGTTACTCGGTGACACGATTTCAGCAGACGAAGCCGTTTCGCTCAATCTTGCGACACGAAGTATCGAATCAGAGAAATTTGTAGAAGAGGTCACAGCGTTTGCTCGTCAGCTAGCAGATCGTCCGACAAAAGTGATCGGGTACATCAAGCAGCTGCAAGCAGCGAGTTATGAAAATAACTTGGAGGAAATGCTTGCTCAAGAAATCATCTATCAGTCACGTGCTGGAAAAACGGAAGACCATCGCCATGCTGTTGAATCCTTCATCGAAAAAAAACGCCCTGTTTTTGTCGGACGATGAATCGAGCATACTTTATAGAAGAAAGACGTCGGAAACGCACGATGCGCCGACGTCTTTTTAATTCAATTTCTTTTTGATTTTTCGTGCGGTCGCATGTGTACGGTTCGTCAATCCTGTAGAGATACGGAATAATAGAATTCCGAGAAAAGCAGAAACAAAAATGTATATCCCAGTCAACGTCACGAATGCACCACTAGCGAGCGTGATGAAAAGTATCGAAAATTCACCACGTGGACCCAGACAAAAGCCAGATTCGATCGCATGATAATTCGATAAACCAAAGGACCTTCCGCCGAGGTAACCGACTAAAAATTTAGAGACGACTCCCCAAATGACAAGAGCGAAGAAAAATAGATCAATCGGTAATCCGTCAGTCAATTCGAATGACATTCCGAATGTAATAAAGAACAATGGTAATAATAAGTCTTGGAATGGCGTGACTAGTCGTCTAAGATAACGCGTCTCATCCAGTTCGGTTAACAAAATACCGATGATGAAGGCACCAAGTACTTCGGATAGACCAAATAAGATTCCAATTCCAGAAAACAATAAGATCAAGCCGATGATTCCGATGCCGGCATCAGGATGTCGATAGAGGGAGTCGACTAACCGTCCACGTCTTCGGATAAACAACGTCATGATCATCAGAGCAATGAAGAAGAAGGCGAACCCGAGAAAGATGATGCTGATTTTGGCAACCGAGAACGTCTCAGTCCCTAAAACGAACGGGGCCGTCGTCAGTAGGATTGGTGCCATCAAATCTTCGAAGACGAGTAAGGACAGCACGAAGCGATTCACATCCTGATGTTTATCCGGTTCCCGATCGAGCAGCCGAGCAGAAATCGAAGAACTCGTCGCATACAAGACACAGCCAATCAAAAACGATTCGGCGACTGAAAAGCCAAACGATAGGGTCAATAGGATAGTCCCACCAAACGAAAGTAGAATATCAATGACTCCCGCTTTCCAAATGGAACGGAGCTGAATCAGCAAGTCCGCCACTGAAAATTTTAGACCGAGTAAAAAGAACAGGACGATGATGCCCGCTTCTCCCCCGAGTTTCAGCTCTTCGGGAGGGTCGTAATAGAATCCAAGGACGATTCCGATCAAGATGAAGGCCAGAATACTCGGGACGTGGAATCGTTCACTCAAGTAACTGATCGTAAATAAGCCGATGAGGATGAGACCGGCGTAAAAGAAAATTTCCATGGAGGATGTCCTCCTTTCTGTACCCTATACCCTAATTCGATGGCATTCATTAACTTGTTTCTCTCCTGAAGAACGGATACAGAAAAAGCCTGGACACAAACTTCTTTTTAGAAGGTGAGTGTACAGGCTTTTAGATAATTATAAGACTTGAACGATCGTTCCAGAATACGCAGGGAGAGAGACATCAAGTGTCTGCTGGTGCGTGTTCGTCAATAAATCAAGCCCCCGACCAGCTTGTGGAGCGGTCAACGAAACGGGAGCATCTGAATTGTTGAAGTAGATATAATATAATCCTTCCGGGCTCATGCGACGCATGATGATTGTATTCGTCTCATCATTCGCATGAACGAAAGAGATATGTCCTTTGTTCGCAAGCGTCTTATGCTGCTTTCGAAGCTGTAACAAATGTCGCGTATAGGCGAATAACTCCTGATCCTGCTCCTCTGGATTCCACGGCATGCATTTTCGGCAGCCTGGATCTTGATCGCCATCGAGACCGATTTCATCACCATAATAGATGACGGGACTACCTGAGAACGTCAACATCGATAACAAGAGAAGACGAAGCTTCTGTTTGTTATTGCCAGCGCGCGTCAACGCACGTGGTGTATCGTGTGAACCGATTAAATTAAAGGTCACTTCATTGACATTCATCGTGTTTGAGAACAATACATGCGACATATCATTCGCATACGAAGTTGCTTTAGTCTTATCTAAGGCAAAGAAGTTCAAGGCGGCATTCGTAAATGGATAGTTCATGACGGCGTCAAACTGGTCACCGAGCAACCATTCCTGTGAGTCATGCCAAATTTCACCAAGGATATACGCATCAGGATTGACTTCCTTGACGACTTGACGGAAATCACGCCAAAATGCGTGATCAACCTCGTTGGCGACGTCGAGTCGCCAGCCATCGATTCCGAATTCTTCGACCCAATAGCGGGCGACATGGAGTAAGTATGACTTTACTTCATCGTTCTCGGTATTGAATTTCGGCATCTCAGGTACGAAAGCAAACGTATCGTAGTTCGGTAGCGGCTCGGTCACGAGTGGGAAATCGCGCAGATGGAACCATTCTTTATAGGTTGAACGACTACCATGTTCACGAATATCAGCGAATGCTTTGTGGTGGAAGCCGGCATGATTGAATACGGCATCTAGCATGATACGAATGCCGTGTGCGTGTAACAAATCGACCATTTCCTTGAATTTCTCTTTCGTACCGAACTGTGGATCAATTTCTAAGTAATCGATTGTGTCATATTTATGATTCGATTTCGCCAAGAAGATGGGGCAGAAGTAAATACCAGTGATACCAAGTTCAACGAGATAGTCGATGTGATCGATGACGCCTTGGAAATCTCCACCGAAAAGATTCGTCGTCGTTGGTGCTGTACTATTCCATGGAAGTGTACCAGCTGGATCATTCGTCGCATCGCCATTTGCGAAGCGATCTGGGAAGATTTGATACCAAACCGTATCCTGGACCCAATCTGGTGCAGTGAATACGTCGACTGCATTAAGGAAAGGAACGCAGAAATAGTAGCCTGTATCATCGAGCGGTTTTTCATCAAACCATCCACGTTCCGTGAATACATGACTCGTTGAACCGTCATGGAGACGGAAACCATATCGTAGACGACGGAAAGGAGGTACGACATCGATGAACCAATAATCGTATAATTCATCTGATCCACTTCGCTTCATCGGTGTTTCAAATGTATTCCAGTAGTTTGATTTTGAGGGATCGAAGTTCCAATCGGCAGCATCCGGGTTTTCAGTATGCCAATCGTATGGGTCGCCCCATATCAAATCGACGCGATCAACGTCATTTTTTTTCGTTTGTAAACGGATGTGGATTGTTCGCTCATCGTACTTATAGACGAATGGAGACATCGCACGGTGAAACACAGCTTCTTTGAACATGGCAGTCACTCCTTAACGCAATCGCTTGCATCGTATTGATTATGTCTTCGACCTAAGAATAGTAAAGCGCTTTCTTAAAGTCAATTCCAATCCCGTGAAATCAAGGATTCCTGATAAAAGTCGAGAGTATGATGCAATCGTTTGCATCATGTTGTGCAAACAATAAAAATGAAAACGTTTTCTTTTTGTTCGCTTATTCTTTTTAGCGTTTGATTCAAATAATGAAATCAAAAATAAAAAGTTTTTGAAATGTAAGAAAATAATTGAATAAAAGGACTTGTCAAAAGGATTTTAGATTGTATAATAAAAATGTAAAGGTGATGCAAACGTTTTCATAAAACGCTTACAACCACTCGGTTGTTATCATGAGAAAATGGTTGTGCCTTTATGCAAACGTTGTGCATTAAAACTTATCATTCATAAGTTAACTTGGGGAGGAAATTTCAATCATGGAAATGAAAAAATTCGTAGCAGGTCTCTCTGTATCTGTCATGGCAATCGGTGCGCTTGCAGCATGTGGCGGTGGATCGGATTCTGAATCATCATCTTCAGATTCGGGCAGTAAAAAACCAAGCAAGATCGTCATCTGGGAAGACACTGAAAAAGCTGAAACGACTAAAGCGGCAGCTAAAGCGTTCGAAGAAAAAGAAGGCGTCAAAGTTGAAGTTAAAGAAGTTAAGATGACAGATCAGCAGAAGAAAGTAGCACTTGACGGACCAGCAGGTAAAGGGCCGGATATCATGCTTCTTCCACACGACCAAATCGGTACAGTCGTTGACCAAGGCTTGATCGCGGAACTCAAGGATGGCGAAAAAGCACTTGAGCCATTCATCGATACAGCGAAATCAGCAGTAACGTTTGATGGTAAAGTCTACGGATATCCGAAAGCAGTTGAAACACCAATCCTCCTTTTCAATAAAGATGAATTAAAAGAAGCACCAGCTTCAATGGATGATCTGTACAAGATCTCAACAGAGCAAAAGAAAGACGGCAAATACGGATTCCTCGCGCTTTGGGATAACTTCTACTTCGCACACGGTCCAATCGGTGGATACGGTGGATATGTCTTCAAAGACAACGGTGGCAAATTGGATCCAGCAGATATCGGCTTGAACAATGAAGGTGCTGTCGAAGGTATGGATTACATCGGCAAGTGGTACAAAGAAGGTCTCTTCCCGAAAGGTCTTATCGGTGGTGGCGGTGGTCAAGCACTTGATCAACTCTTCGGCGATAAAAAAGCTGTTGCTGTCATGAACGGTCCATGGGCAGTTGCGAGCTATAAAGAAAAAGGTATCAACCTCGGAGCGTCTGAACTTCCGAAACTTCCAAACGGTGAGCCGATCAAAACATTCGTTGGTGTAAAAACATACGCGATTTCAGCATACTCGGAAAATGCAGAGTGGGCTGAGAAGTTCTTGGCATCACTCACAGGTGAAGAAAACGCTAAAGCAATGTTCGAAAAATACAATGAAATCCCACCAGTTACTGCTCTTCAAGAAGATGCAGCAATCAAGGATAACGAAGTCGCAGCAGCAGTCTTCGCACAATCACAAAACGGTGTGCCAATGCCGAACATCGCTGAGATGGGTCAAGTTTGGGAACCAATGGCAGCAGCACTTCAGCTTGTTGCAACAAACAAACAAGACGCACAAAAATCAGCTGATGATGCTGTCAAACAAATCAAGCAACAAATCGAAGCTAACAATCAATAAGCGTAAATGGAACGTGTGAATCCATGAAAAAGAGATAAAGAGAGGGGGATCTTGGATTCCCCCTCATCTTTATGGTTGGAAGAGAAGCCTGAGGTCAGACATGACCTTTGGAAAGGAGAACGGACGATGGCTGCGATTGCAACACCACACCCGACGAATCCAACGCCTGAAAAAAAGACGAACCACCGCACGATTGCGGCGCTGATGTCGATCATTCCAGGAGTAGGACAACTATACAATAAACAATTCCTTAAAGGCGCGACATTTTTTGTCGTCGTACTATCATATTTTCTCGTCAACTTTGAACTGTTCTTCAAAGGAGCCGGAAATGGTCCTGGCGATCGCGGAGCGATCTGGGGCTTGATTACACTCGGTGAGGTACCAGGCGTAAGGGGGGATCACTCGATCTTTCTAATGGTCGAGGGCATCATTGCCTTGATTTTACTTGTCTTTGGTATCGCCATTTACGTCTGGAACTTTATCGATGCGTATCGAATCGGTAAGTTGCGTGACATGAACCTTGAAGTACCTTCCTTGAAGATGCAACTACGGAACTTCCGCGATAATGGATTCCCGTATGCGATGTTGATTCCTTCGTTAGTACTTTTAGTGTTCACAGTCGTCTTACCGTTAATCTTTACTTTCTTGATTGCTTTTACGAACTATAAGTTCAACAACTCGCCTCCAGCAAAGCTGGTCGACTGGATCGGGATTCAAAACTTCTTGAATATCTTTACGGTTGATATTTTCCGCGATACATTCGTCAGCGTTCTTGGTTGGACGCTTGTCTGGACCGTCGCTTCGACGACAGGTGTCATCGCGATCGGTATCGGACTTGCAGTCTTGCTTAACCAAAAAGGACTCAAAGGAAAACGGTTCTTCCGTTCCATCTTGATCCTGTCATGGGCAGTACCAGCCTTCATCACGATTTTGATCTTCCGCTCGATGTTCAATGAGACATTCGGTGTCTTCAATACGACATTGTTACCAGCGATCGGTCTTACTGACGGTGTCGACTGGATGACAGATCCGACGTATACGAAGCTTGCCTTGATCGGGATTCAGTGGTGGTTAGGTTTCCCATACATCATGACACTGACGACGGGGATCTTGCAGTCGATACCAGAAGATCTTTATGAGGCAGCAACAATCGATGGAGCGACAGCAGGAGAGAAGTTCCGCTTGATCACATTGCCGATGATTCTTTTCGCAACAGCACCAATCTTGATCACGCAGTATACGTTCAACTTCAATAACTTCAATATCATCTATCTCTTCAACAACGGTGGACCGGCAGTGCCGGGTCAATCGGCTGGTGGAACGGATATCTTGATTTCGTGGATTTACAAATTGTCGCTTGGCGCGAACCCGCAGTATGGATTTGCAGCAGCGATCACGCTTGTGTTGTCGTTCTTCATCATGACGATTGCCGTCATTCAGTTCAAGCGTTCAAAATCATTCAAAGATGAGGATATGATCTAATATGAGAAAACAAAACCGAATCAACATGGCGTTGTCATATCTCATTTTGACGATCGCCTCCATCATTATCGTTTATCCACTCCTTTGGGTTGTTGGGACTTCACTTAACCCAGGGAAAAGTATTACATCGGATATCTTTCCAAGTAATCCGACTTTGATTCACTACTTCGATTTGTTTGATCCATCAAAAACGGATTATGGCATGTGGTATTTAAACACAATCAAGATTGCCGTCATCACGATGGTCGTCTCCGTCGCTCTAATCACGTTAACAGGATACATTTTTTCACGCTATCGCTTCGTCGGTCGGAAAAATTCACTAATCTTGTTCCTCGTGTTGCAGATGGTACCGCAATTCGTTGCCATTATTGCGATTTATGTCTTGCTTAATATGTTAGAATTGTTTGATACGCATCTGGCGCTCATCCTACTCTACTCGGGTGGCGCGATTCCAATGAATACGTATCTTGCAAAAGGATATTTCGATACGATTCCAAAAGAACTCGATGAGGCGGCACGGATGGATGGTGCCGGTCACTTACGAATCTTCTGGCAAATCATCTTACCGCTCGCAAAACCGATGGTCGCCGTCATCGCGTTGTTCAACTTCATGGCACCATTCAACGACTTCATTTTAGCATCGCTCGTCCTGCGTTCTCCTGAGAAACAGACACTTGCGGTCGGGTTGTACAACATGGTGTCGGAGCAGTTCGACAATAACTTCACGTTATTTGCGGCAGGTGCCGTATTATCAGCAGTTCCAATCGTTCTTCTCTTCTTCGCATTCCAGCGCTTCTTCGTGTCTGGATTGACAGCAGGTGGAACAAAAGGATAATCATAAGGGGGAAATCAGCGGCATGAGACGAGGCATAATGCTTCTCCTCTTGCCGCTTCTCTTGTCTATCGGACTTCAGCCGATGACGGGTGAAGCAGCAGGTTGGGAAAAAGAACGAATGTATTTCATCATGGTGGACCGGTTCGAGAATGGCGATCCGAGTAATGACCGAGAGGCGGATCCTGAAAATCTAAAAGCGTTTCAAGGTGGTGATTTAGCAGGCGTGACGAAACGTCTCGATTACATCAAGGAAAAGGGATTCACGTCGATTTGGTTAACGCCGATCTTTAAGAACCGTCCGAATGGTTATCATGGATACTGGACGGATGATTATTACGAGATTGATCCGCACTTCGGAACAAAGGAAGAGTTTAAACGCCTCGTCAAGGAAGCTCATGACCGGGATATCAAGGTCGTCCTTGATCTTGTCGTCAATCATTTAGGACCAAATCATCCAATGGTGAAAGAAAAACCGGAGTGGTTCCATAAAAATCAACCAATCATGAACTGGAATAACCCGTCGGAAGTCGAAAATAACTGGCTGTTCGATTTACCGGACTTCAATACGGAAAATCCAGAAATCGTCGATTATTTAGTTGATGTCGCGAACTACTGGGTCGACGAAACGGGTATAGACGGATACCGGCTCGATACGGTTCGCCATGTGCCAGCCTCTTTTTGGGAAACGTTCATTCCAGCAGTCAAAGAAAAGCATCCGGACTTATTCTTGTTGGCTGAAGTATTCGATGGAGATCCGCGAAAAATCGCATCCTATTCAAAATTAGGTTTTGATTCCGTGACGAACTTCCCGTTTTATTATGGAGTCAAGGATCAGTTTGCCCGCAAAAATGGTTCAGCGGAAGAGCTCGATTCAGTTTATAATCGAGATACTACGTTTAATCCGAATGCCAAGGGACTTGCAACCTTCATTGATAATCATGATGTCAAGCGCTTCATCACGGAAGCAAAGATTGGTGGAGCAGACGAAGAGGAACGGCAGCTTCGATTGGCGCTGTTTGCACTCTATGCTGCCCCGGGGATGCCGATCGTCTACCAAGGAACAGAGGTGGCGATGCCAGGTGGCGAGGATCCTGGAAACCGGATGATGATGACATTTGATCAAAACAAGAAGATGCAACAGTACGTAAAAACGTTGAACGAGATGCGTCAGGACTACCCAGCGTTTGCAACAGGGAAGCAACGCTTGATCGCAAAAACAGATCATATGGCAGTCTACTCACGGGAGACGAAACAACAACAAGTCGTTTACGCGATCAATCTTGGAGAAAAAAAGACGAGCTTACGCGTGTCTGCGAAAGAAATCGGTGATGACCAGCGTTTAAGAGGACTTTTATTCTCAGACTTGGTGCGTCAAGATGGTGACGCCTATGAGATCACGCTTGATGCAAATAGTGCGAACAGCTATGTCATCGAAAAGTCACAAGTCAACTGGTGGTCGATCATCGCCATTGGTGCGATTGCTCCGATTTTAGCGCTCATACTTCTTCTCTTTCACCGTAAACGCATGCAACGTCAAACAAAATAAAATACTTAACTAGGGGAAATGTGAGGTGAAGGGGATGCAGGTAACAATCAAGGATGTAGCACGGGAAGCGAATGTCGCACCCTCGACGGTATCACGCGTCATTGCGAATAGTTCACGCATCAGTCAAAAGACGAAGGAACGGGTGCGGCAGGCGATGGATGAGCTCGGATATTATCCGAACGTTCATGCTCGCAGTCTAGCGAATCGAACGACACAAGCGATCGGTCTCGTCATGCCAAGTGCTGCAACAAAAACGCTACAAAACCCGTTCTTTTCGGAAGTCATTCGAGGAATCAGTACAAAAGCGCATCAAAATGGATATTCGTTATATATGACGACAGGTGTCTCGGAAGAAGAAGTATATGAAGGTGTCGTCTCGATGGTTCAGGGCCGTCGTGTCGATGGTGTCGTCGTGCTGTATTCCCGCACGGATGACAAAGTCGTTCAATTTCTGCAGGATTCGAAGTTTCCGTTCGTCGTCGTCGGAAAACCATTCAGTGATTCATCACATGTCACGTATGTCGATACGGATAATTATCTAGCCGGTCGCGAAGTGACGAAGTACTTGCATCAACTTGGGCATGAGTGTATCGCATTCGTCGGAGGCGCACAGGACTTAGCTGTGACGCAAGAGCGTGTCGGGGGTTACAAGACGGCTCTCATGGAAGAGGGCATCCCGATTCAAGAATCCTACATCGTCAGTGCACCATTCATGACGACAGGAGGCGCCGAGGCAGTCAAACGACTGATGTCGCTTGAACATCCGCCGACGGCTGTCGTCGTCAGTGATGATATGATGGCACTTGGTGTCATGAGTACCCTGAATGAAATGGGGATCGGTGTGCCGGATCAAATGGCCGTCGTCAGTTTCAATAACTTGTTCATCGCAGAATTCTCAAGCCCACCGTTGACTTCTGTTGAAATCAACATTTTTGGACTTGGTTTTGAAGCGACGAATTGTTTGATTGAACAAATCAATGAAGATGCGACACCTTATGGGAAGCGCGTCATCGTCCCGCATTATCTCGTCGTCCGTCAGTCTTGTGGCGGAAAATCTGAAGCATGAAACGACAGTCTATTTTTAAGCCGATTGGTTTGAAAATAGACTTTTTTTGATTCAAATCGACGTCTATTTCTAGTAAAAGGAAGCGGTTGCAGAAAAAGAAATTTATTTTCGTGCAAACGATTGCATTGGTGCTTTTTATGTGTACAATAAAGAATGTATAGTATAGATGAAACGCTTACATGATCAGGGTGACCGACATGCGTAGCATAAAAAGGAGCGACTTGACGATGAAACGACTTTTTGAGGTCAATGAGTGGAAAATTACAGAGCTTGGTTTTCATCCAGAAGATAATCGATTGGCAGAATCGATGACATCGATCGGAAACGGTCATATGGGAATGCGCGGGACGTTTGAAGAGGAATACACAGGGGACACGCATCAAGGCATGTATGTCGCAGGTGTTTACTATCCGGATAAGACACGTGTCGGCTGGTGGAAAAACGGTTATCCGGAGTATTTCGCGAAAGTACTCAATGCTGTCAACATCATGGGCTTGAAAGTATCTGTCAACGGAAAAGCTGTTGATTTGAATACGTGGGAAGTCATCGACTTCAAACGCGAACTTGATATGCAACACGGTGTGTTGACACGGACGATGCTATTGAAGAATGGGGTAGAGGAAACGAAAGTCGAATCCAAGCGTTTCTTCTCGATCGTCGATAAAGAAATCGCTGCCTTGCAATATACGGTGACACCTGTCAATTTTGAAGCAGAAATCGTCATTGAATCGTATCTCGATGCGGATGTTGAGAATGAAGACTCGAATTATGACGAGAAGTTCTGGCTTCCTGTCGAACACGGAATTGAAGAACGGTTCGGTTATGTCACATCAAAAACGAAAAAGCTCGATTGGCATGTAACGGCAGCGATGATCACGGATGTCGAAGGCGCACGGTGCGAAGTCGTCGATGGCAATACGCAGTACATCGCGAATCGTTTCACGAAACAAGCCGCAGTCGGAGAAGGTGTCACAGTCGAAAAATTCGTCGCGCTCGTAACGAATCGCGATCATGAAATCGATGCGTTACTGGAGCAAGCGATGAAACGTGTTCATGTCGCATTCGAATCAGGCTTTGAATCATTGCTTGCGACACATGAATCAGCTTGGTTGCACCACTGGGAAGAAGCGGACGTGAAGATTGAAGGAGATGTCGAGGCACAGCAAGGGATTCGTTTCAACATCTTCCATATGTTCCAGACCTACACAGGTGAAGATTCACGCCTCAACATCGGACCAAAAGGATTCACGGGCGAGAAGTATGGTGGTGCGACGTATTGGGATACAGAAGCGTACTGCTTGAACTTCTACCTTGCGACGTCGAAACCGGAAGTGGCTTGGAATTTACTCAAGTATCGCCACAATCAATTACCGCAAGCAAAAGAAAATGCGGATAAGAATGTTGGGATGAAGGGTGCACTTTATCCGATGGTGACGATGAACGGAGAAGAGTGCCACAACGAGTGGGAAATCACACATGAAGAAATTCACCGGAACGGCGCAATTGCGCATGCGATTTATAATTACACGAACTACACGGGAGACACATCGTACCTCGGACAATACGGGTTTGAAGTGTTAGTCGAGATTTCTCGCTACTGGGCAAGCCGTGTCAATTACGTCGCGCATAAGGACGTCTACATGATTCTTGGCGTGACGGGACCAAACGAATACGAGAACAACGTCAACAACAACTGGTATACGAACCTGATTGCGGCATGGTGTCTCGAATATACGCAGACCGTCCACCGTCATTTGGCACAAGAAGAGCCAGAACGTCTGCAAGAACTTATGCATCAATTAGCGTTGACGGATGAGGAGCTGGAGAAGTGGGCAGATATCGACGCGAAGATGTATTATCCAAAAGATGAGGCAGCCCCTGGAATCTTCATGCAACAGGATGGCTTCATGGATAAGGAACAAATCTTGGTCGCTGACCTCGATCCAAAACATCTTCCGCTAAACCAGAATTGGTCATGGGACCGGATCCTTCGCTCTGTCTTCATTAAACAAGCAGATGTCTTACAAGGTCTTTACTTCTTGACGGATCGCTTCAGTGTAGAAGAGAAAAAAGCGAACTTCGATTTCTATGAACCACGCACGGTTCATGAATCGTCATTATCACCATGTATCTACTCAATCATTGCGGCGGAAGTCGGTTATGAGGAAAAAGCGGTCGAACTGTACCAACGCTCAGCACGACTTGACCTCGATAACTACAACAATGATACGGAAGACGGTTTACACATCACGTCGATGGTTGGATCATGGATGTCGATCGTCCACGGATTCGCTGGATTACGGGTGGCGAACGATACGTTATCCTTCAAGCCGATGTTGCCAAAAGGCTGGACGAGCTATACGTTCCGGATGCAATGGCGCGGTCATCATATCCATGTCCATGTACAGCCAAATGCCGTCGAAATCGCCCAAACAGAAGGCGAAGCATTCAGCTTAAACGTTCATGGAACAACTGTTGAAGTTCCGGCAGGAGGACAGATTACAGTTCCTGCTTCGATGACAGTATAAGAGAGAAAAAAGAACCGATTTTTGAGTCGGTTCTTTTTTTGTGTGTAACAAGAAGCAGGACACCTTTGTCACAAATGAAAACGCCATCATGAAAAAGAACATCAATCTTTGGAAATCTTGACTATCCGACGACATTTGAATGTGCTAAAGTGTTTCAAGATAGTTATGAATGAGAGGAGAACGGCGTGTGACAGCAGTAGTAAAGGAAAGTATGTTAAAAGTGATCGTGGCTTCGATTGGGGGATTCGTCATTGCCGTTGCCATGAACTGGTTTTTGATTCCGAGTGGTGTCTATTCGACTGGATTTACAGGACTTGCCCAAATCCTGACGCAAGTCCTTCAAAATACAGCATTTGCGTTTGGTGAGAACGTCTGGTTCTTGGCGTTGAACATCCCTTTGATCGTGCTCGCATGGATCATGTTAGGTCGGAGTTTTACAATCATTACGTTGGTTTCGGTCTTGGCAACGACGATTTTCATTGGTCTTATTCCTCAATATGCTGTCATACCAGGTGATCAAACACTGAATGCAGTGTTTGGAGGTGTTTTGCTTGCGATCGGTACCGGTATCACGATTAAGTTCGGTGCTTCGACGGGTGGGTTTGATATCGTCGCCCTCATCTTTGCTCGTTTCTCCGATCGCAGTGTCGGCTTGTATCTGTTCGTCTTGAATTTCTTGATCGCATTATTAGCAGGAGCGTTGTTCGGTTGGTCGACTGCTTTATACACGATCGTCTTCATCTACGTGACGTCTAAAGTCGTCGATGAGATTCATACGAGCAATCAGCGTCTAACGATTTTCATCGTCACGAATCATGCGGATGACATCACGACGGCTTTGCATCAGCACATCATTCGAGGCATCACGCAAATTCCTTCGATTGGTACGTATTCTCGAGCTGAAAAAGCGACGTTGATGATGGTCATCGAGCGTCATGAATTACGGGACATTGAACGGATTTGCCGGGAAGCGGACGAGACGGTCTTCATCAACGTCGTCGCGACAGACTCGGTTGTCGGATACTTCCGAAAAGGATAATGAAAAGAGGCTGACACAAAAGTCAGCCTCTACAAAGATAAGGGTGGCAGAATGATGATCTGCCATCCTTATCTCGTAACAAAAAGAATGACGCGTCACACGCCACTCCTACAGGAACAAGCGCATTTATGCGCTGTCAGAGACGAACAAGACCCGCTTTCCTGCTTCAACGAAGCAAGAAAACTGGCTTGTGTCTCGCCTGAGGAAAGGGCGTGAAAAGACGCGTCATTCTTTTTTTGAGTCAGCCTCTTTATCTGTTTTCATGCGAGTCCAAGGACGTGTCTCAAGTAATACGCGATCCCGTCATCCTCATTTCGCTTCGTCGTGCCGTTTGCCAGATGCTTCAGCACGGGGATGGCATTACCCATCGCGACACCATGTCCAGCATACTCGATCATCTCTAAATCGTTTTCCTCATCACCGAAAGCAATGATTTGTTTAGAGTTAATACCAAGGTGGTCGGCGATATGGGCAAGACCGACCGCTTTGCTTGTACCTTTTCGCATCACTTCGACCATGAATTCAGGCTTCACCCATTGACGATTGAGTACCGTCTCGGCATGGATACCAGATAGTTCGGAGCGGATCTCATCGACGTGTTCTCCTTTGGCATGAATCAAAAGAGATGTTGGTTCATGCATAAGCACCTTTCGTAAATCTCCGGTCGTGACGGATAAGGCATGGTCGGTATAGAATTCGTAAATGCCAACCGGGTCATATTGAAAATAGACATGATCCGTGACTTCGCAGACGATATTTTGTGTTTTCGTCTCAGCGACAGATTCTAAAATATGTTGAACAGTTTTTAATGGAATCGGATGATGCTGGACTTCAAAGTGATTATCTTTCGGGTGATGAACGAGACCACCGTTAAAATTAACGATCGGTGTCGTCAAACCGAGTTGTTCGTAATATTTCCTGGCGTGACGAAATGGTCGTCCGGTTGCAATGACGACTTCGTGACCGTTCGCACGTGCACGCTGGAGTGCAGCGATGTTCGCAGCGCTGATTGTCTTATCATCTTTTAAAAGGGTGCCGTCGAGATCGACAGCGATTAAGTGACGGGTCATGATGAAATCCTCCGCTTTCTTTTCGTTAATTCTACTGTAGCATATGAAGCGATTGTCCTTCGTATGAAACGATTAAGTTTTTCAAGGAAAAGAAAGCGCTTGAAAAAATTAGAGAAAAGCTGTTGCTTGGATTAAAAAATGGTATACTACAAATCGTAGGATAACTCTATAGTACGTTATGGAAACGGAGGGGAAATCATGCGTTTTCTCGTTACATTCTTTTGGTCATTCTTACTCGTGAACACGGCTGTGTTCATCGTATCGGCAGTTGATGCAGTAACGTATAGCTTCGGATTCGCGACAGCTATGTCTGTCGTCACTTCACTTGTCGTCTTCGCACTCGATGCCGTCAATGAAGATTTAGGTCTTGGTCAAGGGACTAAGGCAGAATAAGGAAAAGCGAGATGTCGTCACTTGGGCGATAGGCTCGCTTTTTGTCTTAAGGAGGAATGAACGATGATCGTCATCGAACAGGTTCTGTGGCAAGAGATGCCGCAAAATGTCTACATCGCAGGGAATCAGATCATCGGTATCGGTTCTTACACCATAGATGAAGCACTGATCACGCAACGGATTGATGGTCGCAACAAACGGCTAGTCCCCGGATTCATCGACGGACACTTACATCCGATTGGTGGAGGTGGAGAAGGTGGATTTGCCACGCGAACGGCTCCGTTGACTGTTCGTGACATATTCGAAGGCGGTGTCACGACGGTCGTTGGATTACTCGGAACGGATGGTTGGACACGAACAGGAATTGACCTACTGGCACACATACGGGGATATGCTGCATCTGGTATCCGTCCCTTTCTATTAAGCGGAAGTTATATGGTTCCGCCGGTCTTCCTGACGCAATCGACAGGACATGATATCGTCCTCATCAATGAAGTGATTGGCATCGGAGAGATTGCCATCAACGATCACCGATCGACACAACCGACAGCTCATGAACTCGCGCGATTAGCGTCAGAAGCCCGAATTGCCGGCATGGTCAAAGGCGTGTCGGGAACGATGAACGTCCATATCGGAGACGGGAAACAAGGGCTCGATCTATTACATGAAGTGATCGACACGACCGATCTACCGATTCAACAATTCCTTCCGACACATATCAATCGGAGTGAACGGATTTTTGAGGCAGGACTCGCCTGGGCGAAACGAGGAGGACGGATCGATTTAACGACGTGTACGACGGAAAGCTTCATTGCGGAAGGCGAGATTCCAGCAGGACAGGCTGTCGCCCGTGCTTTAGCAGCGGGAATTCCACTCGAGCAGATCACGATGTCGAGCGACGCTGGCGCAAGTCTTCCGGCATTTGATGAGGCAGGTCGATTAGTGCGAATTGATACAGGAAAACCCTCTTCCTTGATGCAAGCCGTACGCGATGCAGTGGAGCATGGTGTTACTTTTGATCAGGCAATCGCGACGATCACGCGACATGTCGCGGATGCATATGGTATACCGGGCGGGCGAATAGCGGTTGGAGAACGAGCGGATCTGTTACTGATTGATGACGCTTTGCAAATCGATACGATTCTTGCGAATGGTCATGCTATAATGGTTCAGAAAAAATGGCTAATACCAGAATGACGGAGGGATAGACGTGTCAAAGAAGTCGAAACGTAAAAACACGAAAAAACCGCAATCCAAGGCGAATTGGATTACAGCCGGAGTCATCGCCTTGATCGTATTGGTGGGAGGATTACTTCTCGTCTTCACGGATCGAGAAGATTCTGCATCGAAGAACGGCAACCTAACGGCTACACAAGTCGCAGATAAAGTAAAATCCGGTGATGAATTCTATATGTATTTCTATCAAACAGGTTGTTCTCACTGTGAAAAAGTAAAACCATATCTCGTCCCGCTTGGTGAAAAACAGGACATCCCATTCGAACAGATTGATCTTGCTGTCGAACAGTCGGCTTGGGACACGTTTGGCATCGAGGGTACACCGACGGTTGTTCATTTTAAGGATGGTAAGGAAGTCGGACGTGTAGCAGGAGAGCAAACGGAAGACAGCTATAAAGAGTTCTTCGCTGGAAAAGACGTAAAGGACTCAAAAGAAGAATCATCCGGTGATCTCAATGATTAAAAAATGGTTTTACTCTCGCGTGTTCGAATTAAATGGACACCCGCTTGTTGCCAAACAACTGAAACGTTTTGCGATGAGCCGTATCAGTCGTCCATTCATCCGTCCGTTCGTTCAGGCATACGATCTAAATATGACAGAAGCGACTCGGAATTTAGAAGCGTATTCGAGTTTACATGACGTTTTCATTCGTCATGTCAAACCGGAAATGCGACCGATTGATCAATCAGAAGGCGCATTCGTCAGTCCGTGTGACGGTGTGCTATCCGTCGTTGACGACTTGACGGCTGATAGCCGCTTTACTGTCAAAGGACAATCGTATACGGTATCTGAGTTACTCGGTTCCCATCACGAGGCACAGCAATATGTTGGTGGACGTGTGATGATCTTTTACTTAAGTCCGCAAAACTACCATCGTGTTCATGTGCCGATGGATGGAACAGTCCGGACGAGCTATACGCTCGGTCGCGATTCAGCACCAGTGAATGAGATCGGTCTCACACATGCGCTTCGTCCATTGACGCGGAACTACCGTCGTGTGACGCGCATCGTCCAAGGGAAACATGCGCTTGAACATGTCATGGTCGGCGCACTGAACGTTAACTCGATCGTTCGGACGAACGAGTCGAAGGACCTTCGTCGCGGGGATGAGTTTGGATACTTCTCATTCGGTTCGACGGTCGTCCTGATTTGTCCGAAAGATGCATTGACGTTAGACAGTCAGGCGATTGGACCAGTTTTAATGGGGCAGCGCCTCGGACAATGGCATTCATGAAAGCGAGGCGCCCGTTTTGGGCGTCTCCTTACGTTTAGGAGGAATGAATCATGCCGGCACTGGCATTAGCAGAAATCGGAAGTACACAGGTCCAGACGTATATCGCACTCATCATTTTTTTAGTGACCTATGGCTTCATCATCAGTGAAAAAGTAAGCCGGGCGATCGTCGCCTTGCTTGGAGCGCTCGCGATGGTCATCATCGGTATCGTGGATCTCGAGACCGCATTGTTTGAATATATTGAATGGGGAACGATCGTCTTATTGATCGGCATGATGATTCTCGTCACGATTGCCAACCAATCTGGATTGTTCGAATACATTGCAATCCGCGCTGCGAAGACGACGAAAGGTGATCCGATCAAGGTACTGATTCTACTGTCCGCATTGACGGCACTTGGATCGGCATTCCTTGATAACGTCACGACGGTTCTATTGATCGTTCCGATCACATTTTCGATTACGAAGATACTTAAAATCGCGCCGTTTCCGTTCTTGCTCGCAGAAGTCCTATTTGCGAATATCGGTGGGACGGCGACCTTGATTGGGGATCCACCGAATATCATGATTGGTGCTGCGAATCCACACTTGACGTTCAATGCCTTTTTAGTGAATCTTGCACCAATTATCCTCGTCATCACGGTCGTAACGATCGGCATCCTGTATTTCATCTTCCGGAAGCAGTTGCATGTCGAAGCGGAAGATCGACAAAAACTGATGGAAATCGATGAGAAGAGTTATATCGTCAGTCGAAAATTGGTCACGCGAAGTAGTATCGTTCTCGTCAGTACGATTGCGCTGTTCGTGTTACATCCGGTGCTTGATCGAATCGGACTTCATCTCGAAGCACCAGCGATCGCGATCCTTGGAGCGACCGTTCTGATGCTGCTGACGATTGAAAACGATCATCAGTTAGAGGGAATCTTTGCCCGTATCGAGTGGACGACAATCTTTTTCTTCGCCGGATTGTTCGTGCTCGTCGGTGGGATTCAGGAAGCGGGCATCATCCGTTACCTCGCCGAAAAGACGATTGATCTGACAGGCGGTGATATTCAGACGACAGCAACTGCTGTGCTTTGGTTGTCTGGTATCGCCAGTGCGACGATCGATAACATCCCATTCGTTGCGACGATGATTCCACTCATCAACGATGTGGCTGCTGGAATTGGATTATCACCAGCAGATGCGAAAGTGGACGTGTTATGGTGGTCCCTCGCACTCGGTGCATGTCTCGGTGGTAACGGGACATTGATCGGTGCATCGGCGAACGTCATCGTCGCGGGTCTCGCAACACGACAAGGTGAAAAATTCACCTATATGCGCTTTTTGATTTACGGAGCACCGATCACGATCGTAACGTTGATTCTATCCCAACTCTATTTGTGGATTCGGTATTATTAAGAAAACGGAAGGTCCGCCTTCCGTTTTCTTTTGTGCGTCGCTCTTACTACCTGATTGTGCTATAATCGAACGATAAGAGCATAACTGTTTCTTAAACTTAACTATAGAGCTAGACCATTATCTGGAGGTTTTATTCTTGTTCAAACGACTTTATCCGAAACATTTCGTGGCTTCGATCTACGATATCGACCTTGAAATGCTCAAACGAAACGGTGTCAAAGCGATTTTGACCGATCTTGATAATACGCTCGTCGCATGGAATATCGCAGATGCTCCAGACGAATTGGTTGCTTGGCTGGATATGGTGAATAATCAATATGGTTTCGACGTCATCATCGTATCGAACAATAACGGAGACCGCGTCAAGAAGTTCGCGGATCCACTCGGATTGCATTATATTGCGCCAGCTCGAAAACCGCTTCCTATCGGGTTTAAACGGGCATTGACGGAATTCGGTTATCACGCGAAGGAAGTTGTCTTCTTAGGAGACCAACTCTTCACGGATGTACTCGGTGCAAACTCCGTTGGAATCGAAGTCATCCACGTTCAACCTGTCGTTAAGACGGACGGTGTCGTCACGAAATTCAATCGCCTGATGGAACGTGTCATTTTCCGCCGGATGAAACGCAAAGGAATCTATAAATTGACACAACGCGTCAAGGAAGATCCTTCTGCACTGGAGCATCCGATCGAAACACTTCGTCAGGATAAGCAACAATAACCCTGTCAGATCGGTAGATGAAAGGGAAGGCAGCAGTCGCAACATGTACGGCGAGAGGTCGGAAGTTACGCTCTTGGAGTAGCGAGCAGGGCGCTACGGTGAAAAGAGAAGGGATATCGTTCCCGCATGCGGCTCAACATAATATGATCGAAGAAATCCACTGCGCTGGCTGTGGTGTCGCCATTCAAACGGAAGACACAAAAGCACCAGGATACGCACCTAAATCTGCACTTGATCGTGAAATGGTCATTTGCCAACGTTGCTTTAAATTAAAGCACTACAATCAAATTCAAGATGTATCGTTATCGGACGATGATTTCGTTAAAATCTTAGACGGAATCGGTCAAAAAGATGCACTTGTCGTTAAAATCGTTGATATCTTCGATTTTAATGGAAGCTGGTTACCGGGATTACATCGGTTCGTCGGTAAAAACGACGTCTTACTCGTCGGGAACAAAGCCGATTTATTACCGAAGTCACTCAACCCGAACCGTCTCATGAACTGGATGCGTCAAGCATCGAAAGAACTTGGATTACGTCCAGTCGACGTTCATCTGATCAGTGCGAAAAAAGGGCACGGAGTCGATGAACTCGCTGAAAAAATCGATTATTATCGAAAAGGCCGCGACGTCTATGTCGTTGGTTGTACGAACGTCGGGAAATCGACGCTGATCAACCAAGTCATCAAACGCTTCGGTGAAGAAGATGAAGCCGTCATCACGGTCAGTCACTTCCCAGGAACGACACTAGACTTGATCGACATTCCACTCGACGATAACTGTAACCTGTATGATACACCGGGGATCATCAATCATCATCAGATGGCTCACTATGTTGATGCAAAGGACTTGAAGCTGATCACACCGAAAAAAGAGATCAAGCCACAAGTCTTCCAAATCCACCCGCAACAGACACTCTTCTTCGGAGGTCTTGCACGATTGGACTATATGGAAGGGAACAAGCGTTCATTCGTCATCTACATGTCGAACGAATTGAAAGTTCACCGGACGAAGCTTGAAAAGGCAGACGATTTATACGCGAACCACAACGGTGAGCTGTTGTCTCCGCCAAACGAAAAGACGCGTGAGATGCTACCGCCGCTTGTCCGTCATGAATTCAGCCTCCGCGACAACATGAAGACGGATATCGTCTTCAGTGGACTCGGGTGGGTTGCGGTTCACGGAAAAGGTGGACGTGTCGCTGCTTACGCCCCGAAAGGTGTCGCTGTATCCTTACGTGAGGCGCTCGTCTGATGCGCTTTGCCGTCATCGGTCATCCGATTGCCCATTCACTTTCACCTGAGCTGCATACAGCTTGGCTGGAAGCGGCTGGGCTTTTCGGCTGTTATGACCTCATCGATGTAACGGAGCAGCAATTGCCGCAAATCATTACGAAATTACGCACACATCAGCTAGACGGAATCAATGTGACGATTCCGCATAAAACAGCAATCATTCCGTATCTGGATCGGCTAGAGCCGGCAGCTCAAAAAGCAGGCGCCGTGAATACGGTATATCGGCAGGATGGGCAGTTGATTGGTGCGAATACAGATGGAATCGGATTCGTCCGCGCGTTGACAGAACGTCGTCCGTCATTTCAAAAGACGCTCGTTCTTGGTGCGGGCGGTGCGGCGCGAGGCATCATTGCTGCGTTGCCCGGAGATGTGACGATCACGAATCGTACAGAAGAACGCTCTAAGGCAGTTGCCGATGAATTCGGAGCAACCGTTCTACCATGGCAAGAAACATTTGATTTAACGAGTTACGACGTCATCATCAATACGACTTCTGTCGGGATGGCGCCACATATCGAGGCACGTCCGATCGAATTGACGGAGACGCACGCCTTGATTTGTGATATTATTTATCGACCGACGCCGACCCGTCTATTGCGTGAAGCGACCGAAAAAGGTCTCGACACACTTGACGGTGTCCCGATGTTCGTCTTACAAGCGGCTGAAGCATTTGAACGCTTCACCGGACAAGCACCTGACCTTGCACTTGGCGAGCAGGTGATACGAAAGCAATTGGAGGAATTTTAATCATGTTAACAGGTAAACAAAAACGTTTTTTACGCGCGACAGCTCACGACTTAAACCCGATTTTCCAAGTCGGTAAAAATGGAGTCGGAGAAGCGATGTGCGCTGATTTGATGGATGCGCTCGAAAAACGGGAACTCTTGAAAGTACAAGTATTGCAAAATTGTGCGGACGCACCGAAGGATGTCGCACAAGAACTCGTCGCAGGAACGAATGCTGAACTCGTTCAAGTCATCGGAAAAGTCATCGTTCTCTATAAAGAATCAAAAGAGAACAAGACGCTCGAATTGCCACGATGAAAATCGGACTGATGGGCGGAACGTTCGATCCTCCGCATATCGGTCATCTCCTGATTGCCGAACAAGCGCAGGAACAACTCGAACTCGATGCGGTCTGGTTCGTACCAGCGAATGTGCCACCGCATAAACAACGTACAGTCACAGACGCAACCAAGCGTTTACGCCTTGTAGAAGAAGCAATTGCATTGAATCCTGCTTTTTCCGTCTCGGCAATCGAGTTTGAGCGCGAAGAGCCTTCCTATACGTATGATACGATTCGTGCACTCAAGCACCGGTACCCGGAGCATGAGTTTCTGTTTCTCATTGGAGCAGACTCACTCGTGAGCCTCGATACGTGGTATCAAGCCGAACGGTTATACGAGGAAGTCGTCTTTGGTGCCGTCGCTCGACCGGGCAGTCGGTATCTGATTCCGCGTGGTGCCCGTGTGAAAGCAGTCGATATGCCATTGCTAGAAATTTCTTCGACGGATATCCGGCAACGGGTCGCGCGCGGACGGAGCATTCGCTACCTTGTACCGGAAGCCGTTCGACAACGGATTGAGGAGTGGAATCTATATGCGCCTTGAAGAAGCACGTCAAATCATTGAGCGTACGTTGCCTGAGCGACGCTATGTGCATACATTAGGTGTCGTCGAGACAGCGCGACACTTGGCTCTTAAATATGGTGTTGACGAAGAAGAAGCAACACTTGCTGCTATGCTTCATGATTATGCGAAATACCGCGATACGAATGAGATGCGTTCGATTGCCGTTGAATTGAATCAACGTGTTTTACTCGATTATGATGACGAACTGCTTCATGCGCCAGTAGGTGCGGAGCTTGTCCGTCGAGAACTTGGTCTTGATTCAGATGTGATTTATCAGGCCATCGCAAATCACACGACGGGGGCACCCGGTATGCCGTTGCTCGATCAAATCATCTTCGTCGCGGATGCGATTGAACCAAATCGCAGTTATCCAGGTGTCGAAGCGCTTCGTGAAGTAGCGGAGCAGGATTTGACGGACGCTGTCATTGCAACACTCAGTCAGACGATTCATTTTTTATGTAAAAAACAAGCCATCATCTTTCCGCGTACGATTGAGACTTATAATGCCTTCGTCGCGGCCAAACGAAAGGGGACCGTCCTATGACAGTCGAACAAGAATTACAATTAATCGTAAATGCCATCGACGATAAACGCGCTGAAGATATCGTCGTCCTGAATATGTCGAGCATCTCACCAGTTGCCGACTACTTCGTCATCTGTGAAGGGAATTCAGAAAAACAAGTACAGGCAATCGCACGTGAACTCAAAGAAGTCGCGCACGAACATAACCTGCCGATCAAACGTCTCGAAGGATTCGATGCGGCACGTTGGGTGTTAGCGGATCTTGAAAACGTCGTCGTTCACGTCTTCCACCGTGACGATCGTGATTACTATAATCTCGAAAAACTCTGGGCAGATGCTCCAAAGGTTGAAGTCGAGGTCAACTAATGGCATACGAACAGTTCGCCTACATCTATGATGAATTGATGCAAGACGTCCCGTACGATCAATGGGTCGACTGGGTCAAAGCATACGTTCCGACTGGCAGTACGATTGCTGATATCGGATGTGGAACGGGTACGGCGACGCTTGCATTAGCGGCGCACTATGAGATGCTCGGAATCGATTTATCGGAAGAGATGCTCGAAGTCGCGCAGGAAAAAGCGATGGAAGAGGGATTACGCATTCAATTCTGGGCGCAAGACATGCGCGAAATCGAATTGCCGACACCTGTCGATGCCGTGACGATCCTATGCGACTCCTTGAACTATCTCCGGACGGAAGAGGATGTCAAACAGACGTTTACACATGTAGCAGCAATCCTCAAAGAGGGTGGACGTCTCTTATTTGATACACACTCTCCATACAAGATGGAAACGTTGTTCAATGGAAAGACATATGCGACACATGCGGAGCAAAGTTCGTATATCTGGTTCGCGGATCCTGGTGAAGCACCGCTTTCTGTCGTCCATGAACTGACTTTCTTCATCGAGGAAGAGGACGGTCGCTACGAGCGTGTCGATGAAACGCATCATCAGCGGACATATCCTCCAGCACAGTACGTGACGTGGTTACGCGACGCCGGATTCCGGGTTCTTGCGGTCACAGGCGATTTTGGACCGGATGCTCCTTCTGAGACAGCCGAGCGGATTTTCTTCGTTGCTGAAAAAATGTAAAAGTGATCTCATCCGTCTTCTTTAAGCGATACACGTTCGTGTTGCTTGAAGGAGACGGATTTTTTGTTCGTCAAACAGATGCTAATTCAAAGTTACGGTATGGATGATATGATCTTTATCCGACATAACACACCGTATCATGTTGTAAAAGAGTGGTTAGTGCGTATTCCTTCGTTTCCTGAAGTCCGTAGCGACCTGTTAGAGTCGTGGAAAAAGGAGGGATTCGTCTTGACCGTTCCACGTTTGCAACAGATCGCAGGTCTCGTCGTCGTCCTGCTACTCATCATTTTATTGTTCGTACCATTACCCTCTTGTTCGAATGAAGCGATGGTCGATCAACCGTCCTTAACGGATAAACAACAAGAGGCAAAAGCAGAGCCAGTAGAAAAAGATACCTCGATTCGTGACAAACTCATCATGGTCGATGTGAAAGGGGCGGTAGAAGCACCTGGACCCTATCAATTCCACCTCGGTGATCGAGTGAAGGATGCAATCGAAAAAGCAAAGACGACTGAGAAAGCTGACATTCGACAAATGAATCTCGCGGCACGTCTCATTGATGGACAGGAAGTCATCGTGCCGGTAAAAAAGACGAAAGATCAGCCGAAACCAACGAAACGCTCAAAAGCAGAGATACCAAAAGGACTGATTGACCTCAATGCGGCAACGGCGGAACAGTTGATGGAGGTTCCGGGAATCGGTCCTGCCAAAGCAGAAGCGATCTTAGCCTATCGTGAGGAGAAGGGAGGATTTGCGACGTATGAATCACTCGGAGATGTAAAGGGCTTTGGGGAAAAGACGTTAGAATCGCTTAAATCCTACCTGATCGTCTACTGATGCCGCTTCATGCGCTGTTCGTTCTCTTACTCATTGTCGCCATTAAAGAATCGATCTGGTGGTTAGTGACGCTGATGCTATTTACTGTCATGAAGTCATGGTCTTTTTCAATCGGTCGTCTTTTCTTTTTGTTCATTCTGAGTTGTCTATTCATCGGAATGGGTCATCTGTCACCTGAACCGCACGACGTCTCGTCTGTTGACATCTTATCAGGTAAGCGTAATGGGGATCGAATTCGCTATGATGCGGAGAGCAATGGTCAATCGGTTCTATTGACGGCAACGATTGCAGAAGATGAGACAGGATACGAACGAATCGGTTACTCCTGTCACGTCAATACGGAACCGCTCGATGTCCGCCAACAATCGAATGCGGGAGGTTTTGACGAACTGCAATTCATGCATACGCATCGTTACGCTGGAAAGTGGGAAGTACGTTCGTTTGATTCCTGTCATCCGACACTTGGGTATGCGGCAGAAGGAAGACGGGTACGTGAAGCATGGTTGAAACGGATAGAAGACTTGTTACCACAAAAGCAAGCATTCTACGTCGAAGCACTTGTATTTGGTGAGGATCGATTAATGGATCAAGTGACGCTCGAACGGTTTAAGAAATTCGGCTTATTACATGCGATCGTCATTTCAGGATCACATATCGCTTTTTTAGTAGTTAGTCTGCTGTACGTCTTACGAAAAATCAGAATGACAAAAGAAAAACGACTTGATATCGTTCTGATCTTACTGCCGATTTACGGATGGTTGACGGAGTGGAGTCCTCCAGTCACGCGGGCTGTGCTCGTCGCGATCATTCTGTTGCTCGGTCGTCGTTTCCACAAACCGTTAGATCCGGTCGAGGTCATTGCGGGGGTCGCAGCTTTTCAATTAGCGATTCAACCAACTGTCATTTACGATATCGGATTTCAATTGACGGTCGGACTGACGCTGTTTCTTGTGCTGTCGAGACGACTCATGGGTTCGGTTCGTCGTCCTTGGAACTGGCTGCTTATCAGTGCTTGGGCACAGTTTGGAACACTCCTCTTTTTACAGGGTATTGAACAGACGACGTTTTCAATTTGGTCGCCATTCTTGAACTTATTGATTGGTGGCTGGATTGAATGGGTGATTCTGCCGGGATCGTTCATTCTTGCGACACTTCCGTTCTTACCGATTCGTTCAACGTTTCAGATCGCGCATCAGTATGCGATTCAATGGATGGATCAAGCGTTACGACTGGCGGAGGATCTACCGTTGGCGATGGTTGCCGTTCCGGCATTTTCTCCTATCGTCTTGACGATTGTCGTTGTCGGAACGGGAATCGCTTGGTTCATTGCTGAGCGGAGATGGTGGGGGCATGCTCTACCGTTGATCCTTTTACTTACGGCATGGGGCTACACGGAGTGGCACGCACCTGAACAGATCACTTTTTTAGATGTCGGGCAAGGCGATAGTATCGTGCTTGAGAAAGCAGGAGAGACATTCGTCGTGGATACCGGTGGCGTTTATCAACAAACGACGCATCCACTGCTTCGTCCGTTTGATCCAGGTAGTCATATCGTCGCGCCCTTTTTATTCACACGAGGAGAAGCAGAAATCGACGGTCTCATCGTGACGCATGCTGATCATGATCACGTCGGTGGACTTCTAGGATTACTGCGTCAAGTTCGCGTGAAAACCATTTATTTAGGTGCGTATGACAACACGGATGAGAAGCGAAACGATTTGATTCGTTCGATCGAAGCAACTGGGACGCGTGTCGAGTTCGTTCAAAAGGGGCAAACGATTCGTCCTTGGTTACATGTACTTGCACCGACTGAACGAGAAGAAGAAGAGAACGATCGGTCTATCATATTACTTGCACAGATTGCCAAACAACGTGTTTTACTGACGGGTGACGCTGGACTAGCAATCGAGGACGAATTAAGCGTTGGACCAATCGATATTCTAAAAGCAGGTCATCATGGTTCGAACACGTCGACCGGTGAAGAACTCTTGCAGAAGACAAATCCGAAGATTGTCATCTTATCAGTCGGACGAAAAAATCGATACGGGCATCCGCATCCGGACGTGCTTGAGCGGATCGGGACAGATCGGATCGTCTTTCGAACGGATGAGGACGGGAGTATAACTTGTTCTTCAGCGGGCTGTGAACCTATGATAAAATAAAAAAACAGCAACCCCCCAAGGTTGCTGTTTTACTGATTATAGACTTAAGAACTTAATTGCGACACCGATGATGAACAAGACTGCGAAGAAGCCGAATGATGCACCAAAACCAACGGCAGAGTCGAGCGCATCGTTGCGTTTTGATTGAATATCGTTCTCGAACGCGTTTTCACTTGGTGGGCGTACTGAATGTGCCATGCTGCATTCCCCCTTAATAGATTCCGCTTCTAGTATAGCGGAATAAAAGAGGATTATCTATGATGAAGTTAAGAACAAACTGTGAAATGTGGTGGGAATGATGAAAACTCCTTGGCTCGTCAACGGAAAATTAGCGAATTTATACTTATTATATGGAACAGAACGACACTTGTTAGAAGAATGGGAACGTGAAATCGTAAAAGCGGCTCTGCCGGACGGAGAACGCTTTGATTATATGAAAATCGATTTGAACGACCAACCGCTTGATGCGGTACTCGATGAAGCGGAGACGGTACCCTTTTTAAGCGACTACCGCGTCGTCGTTGCAAAACCTGCAACGTTCCTGACAGGAGCAAAAGATAAAAAACAACATAACCTCGAACGGTTAGCGGATTATATCTTACAACCGGCAGACTACGCGGTCGTTGTCTTGATCGTCGAAGCAGAAAAGCTCGATGAACGAAAAACCGTCGTCAAACGATTGAAGGAGCGCGCGACGGTACTAGAGGCAAAAAAACCGACGACCGAAGAGTTGTTCCGCTTCGTTCTGGATGCTGTCAACGACAAAGGATACCGGATGGAACGTCCAGCAATCGAGCGACTCATTTTCTTGACTGCTGAGATGTGGGGGACATTAGCCCATGAACTTGAGAAGTTGATGTTGTTTGCAGGGGACCGACCAACAATCGAAATCGAGGATGTCGATTTGCTTGTTCCGCGGACATTAGAGGACAACGTCTTTCAATTAACGGACTACTTGATGAAGCGTCAACTCGAACCAGCGATCCGCTTGATTCGCGACCTTGAAAAACAAGGACAGGAAGTGTTGGCTCTCCTTGGACTGATGGCACGCCAATACCGGATGATGTTGCTGTCGAAACGATTAGCAGAACAAGGATACGGAGAACGACAAATCGCATCAAAAGTCGGAGCTCATCCGTATGCGATCAAATTGGCACTCCAGTCTGCCAAACGGTTTACGTTTGCGCAGCTCGAGCAAGCACTCATCGCCATCACGACGACAGATGAAGGTATGAAAACAGGACGCGGTGATAAGAAGATTCTATTCGATGCGTTGATTGTTCGCTTAGCGACGCTATAAGAGGAGGCAAACGATGATGGAAGTCCAGGTCATTACAGCAGAAGAGGTCATCCCATTACGGCATGATGTGTTACGTCCACATCAACCACGTGAAGCATGTGTTTATCCAGACGATACCTTGCCATCGACGTTTCATCTCGGCGGGATAAAAGCACAACAAATCGTCGCAATCGGTAGTTTCTCGGAACAATCGCATGCACAAGCGCCAGGAGCGACGTATCAGCTTCGTGGTATGGCGTCGAGTGAAGACGTGCGTGGTGAAGGGTATGGTCGGGCGCTGATCGAAGAAGCCCGTCGTCTATTGAAAGAACGTCAAGTGACAGCATGGTGGTGTAACGCCCGCGTCACGGCACTTCCTTTTTATGAGCGCCTCGGACTGGAACGTGTTGGAGAACCGTTCCTCATTGAAGGGATCGGTCTTCACTATGTCATGATCGATCGTCTAGACGACAAGTAAGACAAGAAATGGCGGACGAAGGAATCGTTTTACACGAGTCCTTCGTCCGCCATTTTAGATCATATAAAAAATCGCCACTGGAGATACCTCCTAGTGGCGACCCATCACCGTATTCTTCGGAAAGAATTAAAGTGCGTTTACGAGTTTAGCGAGACGTGATTTGTCACGACCAGCTTTGTTGCTGTGGATGAGACCTTTAGCAGCAGCTTTGTCGATTTTTTTAGAAGCTGTAGCGAAAGCAAGGACCGCTTGGTCTTTGTTACCTTCAGCTGCGAAAGTTTCGACTGCTTTAATCGCTGAACGCATTGCCGATTTACGTTGTACGTTAGCGACGCGGCGTTTTTCAGCTGTTTTAACGCGTTTGATTGCTGATTTAATGTTAGCCATGGATGATTCACCTCCAATAAAACTCATTCGAGATTTATATTCGCATATCTGCAGTTATCGTTCAACAGAACAAACACAATTGTAGCAAACGTTTTTCTTAAAAGCAATACGACGTCTAGGGAATCTTCACATTTTGTTTTTCGGGTAAAACAAAACGAGATAGTACAGTGAAGCGCTTTTTGGTATAATGAACCGTATGTACGTTTGAAAATAAGGTAAGGTGACTCTAAACATGACGAATGAAGACCGTTTAAAGCGGCAGAAGAGTATTCGTAACTTCTCGATCATTGCCCATATCGATCACGGGAAGTCGACACTCGCTGACCGAATTTTAGAAAAAACTGGCGCGTTGACATCGCGCGAAATGAAAGATCAGACACTTGATGCCATGGATCTCGAACGTGAGCGTGGCATCACGATTAAACTCAACGCTGTTCAATTGAAGTATACAGCAAAAGATGGGGAAGATTACATTCTTCACCTCATTGATACACCTGGACACGTCGACTTCACATATGAAGTCTCGCGTTCACTTGCAGCTTGTGAAGGGGCTGTCCTCGTCGTCGATGCGGCGCAAGGAATCGAAGCGCAGACGCTTGCGAACGTTTACTTAGCACTCGACAACGATCTCGAAATCCTTCCGATCATTAACAAAATCGATTTACCTTCTGCGGATGTCGAACGCGTCCGTCAAGAAATCGAAGATGTCATCGGACTCGATGCATCTGAAGCCGTTCCGACTTCTGCGAAGGCAGGGATCGGTATTGAAGAAATTCTCGAACAAATCGTCGAGAAAGTACCAGCGCCGACGGGTGATCCGTCTGCACCACTCGAAGCATTGATCTTTGACTCCTATTATGACGCTTACCGTGGTGTCGTAGCATCGATTCGAATCGTCAACGGAACAGTTAAAGTTGGCGATAAGATTCGGATGATGTCGACAGGTAAGGACTTTGAGGTTCTGGAACTTGCCGTTGCGACACCAAAACCATTACGTCAGCAAGAATTGACGGTCGGTGATGTTGGGACGTTGTCTGCTTCGATCAAAACGGTCGGCGACGTACGTGTCGGGGATACGATTACGCTTGCGAAACAGCCAGCTACTGAAGCACTGCCAGGATACCGTAAGATGAATCCGATGGTATACTGTGGACTCTATCCAATCGATGCTGCGAAATACAACGATTTACGAGAAGCGCTTGAAAAACTACAACTTAGTGACGCGGCGCTTGAGTTCGAACCAGAGACATCACAAGCACTCGGATTCGGATTCCGTTGTGGATTCCTCGGGATGCTCCACATGGAAATCATCCAGGAGCGGATCGAACGTGAATTCAACATCGATATGATCACGACGGCACCATCGGTTATCTATCACGTGACGACGACAGCGGGTGAAGTCTTGCACGTCGATAACCCATCGAAGATGCCGGATCAGCAAAAAGTCGAATTCATCGAAGAGCCGTTCGTTAAGGCTGCTGTCATGACACCGAATGATTACGTCGGTGCGATCATGGAGTTGTGCCAGAAGAAGCGTGGGACATTCGTTGACATGCAATACATCGATACGACACGTGTCAAAATCACGTATGAGTTACCGTTATCTGAGATCGTCTACGACTTCTTCGATCAGTTGAAATCGAGTACGAAAGGGTATGCGTCACTTGATTATGAATTGATCGGCTACCAACAGTCGCGTCTCGTCAAGATGGACATCCTGCTCAACAACGAGAACGTCGATGCGCTCAGCTTCATCGTTCACCGTGACTTCGCGTACGAACGCGGGAAAGTCATCGTTGATAAGTTGAAAGAATTGATTCCGCGGATGCAGTTCGAAGTGCCGATCCAGGCCGCTGTCGGAACGAAGATCGTTGCTCGTTCGACGATCAAGGCATTACGGAAGAACGTTCTCGCGAAATGTTACGGGGGAGATATCTCTCGGAAACGGAAGCTGCTCGAGAAGCAAAAAGAAGGTAAGAAACGCATGAAGATGGTAGGCTCAGTAGAGGTACCGCAAGAAGCCTTCATGTCCGTTCTATCCATGGACGAAGATTAAACAGGTGGGGGGCGCTTGCGTCCCCTTTTTGGTTTTTATAGAGAAAGGATGAGGCGAAATGGGAATACGCGCCGCATATGTCCACATCCCTTTTTGTGAACATATTTGTTACTACTGTGATTTCAATAAAGTCTTTTTAAAAAATCAGCCCGTCGATGAATACCTCGATGCGCTCGAACGCGAAATCGAACTGACGTTGAAACAATACCCGACGGATCATCTCGAGACGATCTTCATCGGTGGCGGAACACCAACCGCTTTAAATGAACCACAGATGCAACGGTTGATGGAAATCATCCAGAAACACTTGTTGCCCCTGACAGGCGATGATTTAGAATACACGGTCGAGTCGAATCCAGATGGTGTATCAGAAGAGAAACTCGATATCATGAAGGCGGGCGGTGTCAACCGCGTCAGTTTCGGTGTCCAATCGTTTGACGACGGTTTGCTCGAACGCATCGGTCGAACGCACCGGGAAGCAAAAGTCGCGCAGACGCTCGACGCAGCAGCGAAACGATTTGATAACATCTCCGTCGACTTGATGTTCGGGTTACCGAATCAGACGCTCGATCAGGTCCGCTACGACGTCACGCGGGCGCTACAATTACCGATCACGCATATCTCCTCCTATTCATTGATCTTAGAACCGCACACGGTCTTTGCGATTCAAGAGCGAAAAGGAAAGTTACCGCTACCGACGCAAGATCTCGAGGCAGAGATGTATCAAGTGATGATCGATACGATCGAAGCAGGTGGATATGCGCAGTATGAGATCTCGAACTTCGCGCAAACAGGAAAAGAGAGTCGTCATAATCGCGTCTACTGGGAAAACGATGAGTACTACGGATTCGGTGCAGGATCACACAGCTACATCAATCAGACGCGTCGTGCGAACATCGCACCAATTCCGCACTATATCAAGGCGGAAGGGTTACCGGTTCGAAAAGAGACGCCGTTGACGAACGTCGAGCGGATGGAAGAAGAGATGTTCCTCGGACTTCGAATGAAGGATGGCGTATCACTCGAACGTTTCCAGACGAAATATGGAGTAGCGTTTGAAGATGTGTTTGGTGATGTCATGAAACGTTTATTGCCAAACGGTCTCGTCGAACAGACGGAGACACATATCCGTTTGACGCCTGCCGGTATTCCGTTAGCGAACGAAGTCTTTGCAGAGTTCATCGGTGAAGCGCAGGTTCAATGAATCTTGAATAAATGAAAGGAAGCGGTGTTCCCTTAAAAAGAGGAATACCGCTTCTTTTCATTTTTTGGATTTCCTTACAAAATAGGCAGTCGTTCCGATGACCGCGATGAACAGCCAGACAAAGACTCCTGCCATTGCCAATAATTCAATCATCCGATTCATCCTTTCCGTTCTTTGTTTCACTGTATCGCAGAATGGGAAACTGTTCAAAGGGTCACGCAATTCGGTTGACATCGGACGGACAATTCCTTATAGTAAAAGATGTAATTAGCACTCGTTAAAAGTGAGTGCTAACAAAATAAGGTGGTGAAGAAGGTGCTGACGGATCGTCAATTGTTGATTTTACGTGCAATCGTCGATGATTACATCAAGACTGCTCAACCCGTCGGCTCACGGACGCTCTCCAAGCGAGACGACGTGACGTTCAGTTCCGCGACCATTCGTAACGAGATGGCGGACCTCGAAGAGATGGGTCTGATTGAAAAGCCACACACTTCCGCAGGACGGATTCCTTCCGAACTCGGATATCGTTTTTATGTCGACCATCTGATTCGTCCGGAAAGCATCACACCAAAAGAAGCGCAGGCATTGAAATCACTCTTTGCCCATTCCGTGAATGAGAATGATCGGTTGATTCGGCACACAGCAGACCTGTTGAGCGATTTAACCCATTACACGACGCTTGTACTTGGACCAAAAGAAGAAGGACAACGCTTGCATCATCTGGAATTGATTCCTCTTGCCGAAGGTCGTGTCGTCATCGTTCTCGTCACGGAGACGGGACATGTCGAACACAAGACCTTGCAATTGAGTCAAGCGTTGTCCCAGGAAGCAGCGAGCCGACTGATGGAACGTCTGAATCAGACGTTACGCGGTACGCCGCTCTCAGCCTTGCGCAGTCGTCTGCTCGAGGAAATCCATCGCTTCCGTTCAGAGCATTCTGAACAGACGGTGTTGCTTTCGAAGGCACTTGATCTCGTCTTGACGGATCAAGAGGAGCGACCGTTCATCTATCTGGGCGGGAAAGCCAACATGTTCGATCAGCCTGAATTTCAGGACGTCGCAAAACTACGACCTGTTCTCGAGTTGATCGAACAGCAAGAAGCCGTTCTCGACTTCCTCCGACCGAATCTCGATAATCAAATCCTGATCACGATCGGGAGTGAGAACAATGTGGATGCATTAAAAGATTGTAGCGTCATCCGGGCCCATTATTCGGTCGACGGTGTCTCGATCGGGACACTCGCTTTGATCGGACCGAAACGGATGGATTACAACCGGGGAATCAACTCGATCATCCATCTACTTCAAGCATTCCAAACCGAATTGCATAAGAACAATTTGGATTGAATATAGAAAGGGGCTCGATTCAGAGTGGAAGAAAAAGAACAGAATCAAAACCTCCAACAAGAAGAAAACGTGACAGAGCCGACTGAAACCGTCGAAGTCACAGAGGAAGAAGTCATCCAAGCGGATCTCGTCGAAGACGAGAAACCAGACTTCGAAGCACAACTCGCAGAAGCAAAAGCTTCAGAATTACGCCTCCGTGCGGATTTTGAGAACTTCAAACGCCGCAACCGTGTCGAAGCAGAGAATCGCGCGAAGTATTCTTCACAAGCGATCGTCGAAAAGCTATTGCCACTCGTCGATAACTTGGACCGTGCGCTCCAAATCGAGACGGAAAACGAAGAGACGAAATCCGTCTTGACGGGTGTTGAGATGGTGAAACGTCAACTCGTCGAAACGCTTCAAAACGAAGGTGTCGTCGAGATTCCAGCTGTCGGTGAAGCGTTCGATCCGAACTTACACCAAGCGGTCGTTCAAGAAGCGAGCGAAGAACACGAATCAGGCGTCGTCATCGCTGAATTCCAAAAAGGGTACAAATTGCACGATCGTGTGATTCGTCCGAGTATGGTTAAAGTAGCTGAGTAATCGGCTTGCACTTTATTATTCCAATCATTGAAAGCGAGGAAATAGATCATGGCAAAAATCATCGGTATTGACTTAGGTACAACGAACTCATGTGTTGCAGTAATGGAAGGTGGCGAACCAGTCGTCATCGCTAACGCAGAAGGAAACCGTACGACACCATCTGTCGTCGCATTCAAAAACGGCGAGCGTCAAGTAGGGGAAGTCGCAAAACGTCAAGCGATCACGAACCCGAACACGATCATGTCGATTAAGCGTCATATGGGTACGGACTATAAAGTAGAAGTCGAAGGCAAAGACTACACACCACAAGAAGTCTCTGCGATCATCCTTCAAAAACTAAAAGCGCAAGCAGAAGACTACCTCGGTGAAAAAGTCACAGAAGCTGTCATCACAGTACCTGCTTACTTCAACGATGCGGAACGCCAAGCGACAAAAGACGCTGGTACGATTGCTGGTCTTGATGTAAAACGGATCATCAACGAGCCTACAGCGGCAGCACTCGCATACGGTCTCGAAAAAGGCGAAGATCACACGATCCTCATCTATGACCTTGGTGGCGGTACGTTCGACGTGTCGATCCTTGAACTTGGTGATGGCGTCTTTGAAGTTGTTTCAACTGCTGGTGACAGCCGTCTTGGTGGAGATGATTTCGACCAAAAAATCATCGACCATCTTGTAGCAGAATTCAAAAAAGAAAACGGCATCGATCTTGCTCAAGATAAGATGGCGCTTCAACGTTTGAAAGATGCAGCTGAAAAAGCGAAAAAAGACCTTTCAGGTGTTTCTTCAACACAAATCAGCCTTCCGTTCATCACAGCTGGCGCATCAGGTCCACTTCACTTGGAAATGACACTTTCACGCGCGAAATTCGACGATCTCACAGCAGATCTCGTTGAACGTACGATGGAACCAACACGCCGTGCTATGAACGATGCAGGTCTGACACCAGACAAAATCGACAAAATCATCCTCGTTGGTGGTTCGACTCGTATTCCTGCAGTTCAAAAAGCAATCCAAGACTTCACTGGTAAAGAATCGTTCAAAGGGGTTAACCCGGATGAAGTCGTTGCACTCGGTGCAGCGGTTCAAGGTGGCGTATTGACAGGAGACGTCAAAGACGTCGTTCTTCTCGACGTAACTCCACTCTCACTCGGTATCGAGACAATGGGTGGCGTGATGACGAAATTGATCGATCGCAACACAACGATCCCGACTTCGAAATCACAAGTCTTCTCGACTGCGGCAGACAGCCAACCAGCTGTTGACATCCACGTCCTCCAAGGGGAACGTCCAATGGCAGCAGATAACAAAACACTCGGTCGCTTCCAATTGACGGACATTCCACCAGCACCACGTGGCGTGCCACAAATCGAAGTTAAATTCGACATCGATGCGAACGGTATCGTTAACGTTTCTGCGAAAGATCTCGGAACGAACAAAGAACAGTCGATCACGATCCAATCATCAAGCGGTTTGACTGAAGCGGATATCGAGCAAATGGTCAAAGATGCAGAAGCAAACGCGGACGCAGACAACAAGCGTAAAGAAGAAGTCGAATTACGCAACGAAGCAGACCAACTCGTCTTCGCAACAGATAAAGCAATCAAAGACCTCGGTGAGCAAGTCGCTGACGCTGATAAAGAAAAAGCAGAAGCTGCAAAAGAAAAAGTAACAAAAGCTCTCGAAGGAACAGACATCGAAGCAATCCGTTCTGCAAAAGACGAATTGTCGACAGTCGTCCAAGAGTTGACACAAAAAGTCTACGAGAACATGGCACAGCAACAAGCTGGCGCTGAAGGCGCACAAGCTGGTAGCCAAGACGACAACGTCATGGACGCTGAGTTCGAAGAAGTCGACGAGAAAGACAACAAGTAATTCATCCGACCGATTTTTCGGGCGCTAGAGAGAGCCAAAGCGTATCCGCGCTTTGGCTCTTTCCATGTCGCACGAAGTTCGGTAAAATCAAACAGTATGAAATGAATCGGAATAGAGAGAGGAAGACTGCACGTGGAAAAACGCGATTATTATGAAGTACTAGGCGTCGCGCGCGATGCCTCATCAGCGGAAATCAAACGCGCGTACCGTAAGCTTGCCCGGACGTATCACCCGGACGTCAATAAGGAAGCAGATGCGGATGCGAAATTCAAGGAATTATCGGAAGCATATGAAGTGTTATCCGATGACAATAAACGAGCACGTTACGATCAATTCGGTCACCAAGATCCATCACAAGGTGGCGGTGGATTCAGTGGAGCTGAAGGATTTGGCGACATCTTCGACATGTTCTTCGGTGGCGGACGTCGTCAAGATCCAAACGCACCACGTAAAGGACAGGATTTACAATACGTCGAGGAAATCGACTTCATGGAATCGGTCACAGGCGTCGAGAAGACGATTACGATTCCAGTCGAAGAAGATTGCGGTACATGTCATGGTTCGGGTGCTAAACCAGGAACACATCCGGAAACATGTAAACGATGCGGTGGTTCGGGGCATATCAACGTCGAACAAAACACGATGTTCGGTCGTGTCGTCAACCAAACGACATGTTCGACATGTCATGGCCGTGGACAAATCGTCAAGGAGCCATGTGAAACATGTCGTGGAGCCGGTCGCGTCCGTAAAAACAAAGATGTCCGTGTCAAAATTCCAGCAGGGATCGACAATGGGCAACAAATCCGTTTAGCAGGCAAAGGGGAAGCTGGTGTCAACGGTGGACCAGCGGGTGACTTGTATGTCGTCGTTCGTGTCGCAGCACACGAACTGTTCGAACGTGTCGACGATCATATCGTCATGGATATGCCACTTACATTCGCGCAAGCAACACTTGGCGATGAGATCGAAGTGCCGACTGTTCACGGTAAGGTCAGTCTGAAGATTCCAGCCGGAACACAGACAGGATCACGGTTCCGTCTCCGTGGAAAAGGGATGCCGAACGTCCGGTCCGGTCACCATGGCGACCAGTACGTCAATGTCGTCGTCATTACACCGAAGAATCTGACGGAACGTCAAAAAGAACTCTTACGGGAATTCAATGAAATCAGCGATGAAAAAGGTGTCGAAGAGCAACACGAAGGTGTCTTCAGCCGGATCAAGACATTCTTCACAGGGTGATCACTACAGAGGAGCGTGACAAGAAATGAAATGGTCAGAGATCTGTGTCCATACGACACAAGAAGCCATCGAAGCAGTTTCAAACATCTTACATGAAGCGGGAGCAAGCGGAGTCGTTATCGAGGATGTCGAAGATTTCGAGATGATGTCCCACCGCGAAGATAACTTCGGTGAAATTTGGGATGAGACGAAACGGGACGAGTACCCGACTCAAGGTGTACTCGTGAAGGCGTATCTTGCAGAAAGCAGCGATTTGACGGACACGATCAAAGGCATCGAACATGATATCCAGCAGTTGACGAACTTTGGTTTGTCGATTGGCACGGGTGCTGTCACGCTGACTCAAGTAGATGAAGAAGATTGGGCACATTCATGGAAACAATTCTATAAGCCGGTCAAAATTAGTCGCCATCTGACGGTCGTCCCAATGTGGGAAGATTATACACCACAACCGGATGAAAAAATCATCGAGCTCGATCCAGGCATGGCGTTCGGAACGGGAACACACCCGACGACGGTCCTCTGTATTCAAGCGATTGAGAACTACTTGCAAGAGCAAGACCGTGTCGTCGATGTCGGAACGGGATCCGGTGTCCTAGCGATTGCAGCTGCGAAGCTTGGGGCAAAAGATGTCTTTGCACTGGATTTAGACGAAGTCGCTGTCAAATCGGCGACGGAAAACGTCGCTTTGAACGAAGTCAGTGAGCAGATCACGGTCCGTCAAGGCGACTTGATGAAGGAATTGAGTGAGCCGGTCGAGTTGATCGTCGCAAACATCTTAGCGGAAGTCATCCTCCTCTTCGTCAAGGATGCTTATACATTGACGTTACCAGGCGGTCATTTCATCGCTTCCGGTATCATCAGTCAGAAGAAGGATATGGTCGTCCAAGCGATGCAAGAAGCAGGTTTCACAATCGTCGAGACGACTAAGCTTGAGGACTGGGTCGCGATCATCGCGAAACGGGAGGCGTAAACGCATGCAACGGTATTTCGTCGAGCCCTCGATGCGTCAGGGAGATGTCTTTCATCTCCCGAAAGACGACGCACACCATATGAAAAACGTCATGCGGATGGAAGTCGGCGGAGAGATTCTCGTACTCGACGGGACAGGTCTTTACCGGTGCCGTCTGGAAGCACTCGATAAACAAGCGGCTTCTGCCCGGATCGAAGAGACTCTACCGATCGAGACGGAATTACCGATTCGTGTGACGATCGCCCATGGATTGCCAAAAGGCGATAAGATCGAACTCGTTGCCCAAAAAGCAACGGAACTCGGGATCCATCATCTACGAATTTTCGAAGCCGACCGTTCCGTCTCGAAATGGGATCAGAAGAAGGTTCCGAAAAAGATTGAACGACTCGAAAAAATCGTCAAGGAAGCAGCGGAACAATCGTACCGTGCCCACTTGCCGACAGTCGACTTCGTGGCGTATGATGAAGTCTTACAGGATGCATCGAACTATACGGCTTGTCTGGTTGCCTATGAAGAATCAGCGAAACAAGGGGAGGCCTCCGTCCTCGCTACGACGCTTGCTGGATTGCAAGAGGGTGATTCCCTTCTTGTCGTCATCGGACCTGAAGGTGGGTTCGCTGAAGCAGAAATCGCACGTTTGACGGATGCCGGTTTTAAAAAAGCCGCTCTAGGGCGTCGCATCTTACGGACGGAAACGGCACCATTGTATGTCCTTTCCGCCGTCTCGTATCATTTTGAATTGAAAGGGTGAACGAAATGGCAACTGTTGCCTTTCAAACGCTTGGCTGTAAAGTCAACCATTACGAAACAGAAGCTGTCTGGCAACTGTTCAAGGACGCTGGCTACGCACGCGTTGATTTTGCTGATCATGCGGACGTGTATGTCGTCAATACATGCACGGTCACGAATACCGGAGATAAGAAAAGTCGCCAAGTCATCCGACGGGCGATTCGCCAAAATCCGGATAGTGTCATCTGCGTAACGGGTTGTTATGCTCAAACGTCTCCTGCTGAGATCATGGCGATTCCTGGCGTCGATGTCGTCGTCGGAACACAAGATCGGCATAAAATGATTGGATACATCGAACAATTCCGTGAAGAACGCATGCCAATCAATGCGGTCGGAAACATCATGAAAGCAAAAGTCTATGAAGAACTGGATGTACCGGCCTTTACGGACCGGACACGGGCTTCGCTGAAAATTCAAGAAGGTTGTAACAACTTCTGTACGTTCTGTATCATCCCATGGGCGCGTGGTCTCATGCGGTCTCGTCAACCGGAAGATGTCTTGAAGCAAGCACAACAGCTCGTTGATGCGGGTTACAAAGAAATCGTCTTGACGGGAATCCATACAGGTGGATACGGAGAAGACTTGAAAGACTACAACTTAGCAAAATTACTTAAAGCACTCGAATCCGTCAATGGACTTGAACGCTTGCGCATTTCGTCGATCGAAGCGAGTCAAATCACGGACGAGGTACTTGATGTCCTGAAGGATTCGCCGATCGTCGTTCGTCACTTGCACGTTCCGATCCAGTCGGCATCCGATACGGTCCTTCGCCGGATGCGCCGCAAGTATACGATGGCAGAATTCGGAGAACGGATCACGCGTCTGAAGGAAGTCCTTCCTGACTGTGCAATCACATCGGATGTCATCGTTGGTTTCCCAGGTGAGACGGAAGAAGAGTTCATGGAAACGTTCAACTTCATCAATGACCATAAGTTCAGTGAGTTGCATGTCTTCCCGTACTCGAAACGGACCGGTACACCGGCTGCGATGATGGACGATCAAGTCGAGGAATCGATCAAAGAAGAACGCGTCGCGCGTTTGATTGCTTTATCAGATCAACTCGCGAAGGAATATGCTTCGAAATACGAAGGAGAACTGCTTGAGATCATTCCGGAAGAATTTTCGGAAGAAGCAGGGGGTCGTCTTGTCGGTTACACGGATAACTATCTGCGTGTTGCAATCGAAGGCGATGAGTCAATGATCGGACAACTCGTTCGTGTCAAAATCATGAAAGCCGGCTATCCGATGAATGATGGTCAATTCGTCCGCATCATGCAGACATTAAAAGACGCTGCAGTCTAATCGAAAGGGCAAAGGAAACCTCTGGTTTTCTTTGCCACTTTTTTTGTTTTCATTTCAGGAATGCGCTACACTGAATACAGTTCAATTAAGGAAAGAGGATATCATTCATGCGAATCAACAAATTCATTAGCGAAACGGGCTTTTGCTCAAGACGTGCTGCCGATAAACTAATCGATGCAGGTCGTGTGACGATCAACGGTCTGACAGCAGAACTCGGCTCGCAAGCTGAAGAAACGGACGTCGTCGAAATCGACGGTCAGCCGCTCCAGACAAAACCAAAACCTGTCTACATCGTCTTAAATAAACCAGTCGGCATCACGTGTACGACAGAGCTTGATATCGAAGGAAACATCATCGATTTCGTCAATCATCCGAAGCGGATTTTCCCAATCGGTCGCCTCGATAAAGATTCAGACGGCTTGATTCTGTTGACGAATGACGGTGATGTCGTTAACCGGATCTTACGAGCAGAAAACAATCACGACAAAGAATATATCGTAACCGTCGATGCACCAATTACGGATACGTTCATTCAAGGGATGGCGAGTGGTGTTGACATTCTCGGTACGACAACGAAGGAATGCATCGTTGAACCACTTGAGACACGGACATTCCGGATCATTTTGACGCAAGGGTTAAATCGTCAGATTCGCCGTATGTGTAAAGAGTTCGGCTACCGAGTTAAGCGTCTGCAACGCGTCCGGATCATGAATATCGAGCTCGGCGATTTACCAATCGGTTCTTGGCGTGATTTGACAGAAGAGGAATTACGCGAATTGTTTACGACGCTTGACGGGCAATAAGGTTCAAAGAAAGTCGCCACTGGCGGCTTTCTTCTTACATAAGGGGGATGACCGTGGATAAACGGGGTATGAGTGCGACATTCGTCGCCTACGTGATTGGTGGACTGTTGCCGATCTACAAAGTATTTGCTGCTGGTATTCCAGCATGGACGGTCGTTTCGATTCGGATTTTGAGTGCGTTCATTTTCGTGACACTGTTGTTACGCCTGACGAAGAAATTCCAATTCGTTCGTCAATTATGGCAAAACAAACGTCAGCGCTATACCGTGCTTGCGGCAGGGCTCGTATTAGGTGGGAACTGGTCGCTCTATCTGTACGCCATCGGGGAAGGCTATATCGTTGAGTCGTCACTCGGGTATTACATCAATCCGCTCGTCAGCGTCTTGTTCGGTTTGATCTTTTTTAAGGAACGATTGACGCGTCCGCAAGTGATTGCAATTTTATCAGCAATCATCGGTGTGATGATTTTAACGCTCGGTTATGGTCAATTTCCGATCATCGCCTTTTCACTTGCCGTTTCGTTCGCATTTTACGGTGTACTAAAGAAAAAGGCAGCAGCCGAACCATTATCCGGATTATTTTTAGAGACACTCGTCACGCTTCCGTTCGCTCTCTTGACGCTTGGTGTGACAGATAGTCAACCGCTTGCGATGCCGACGAGTGCATTGATTGCGATCATCATGCTCGGAATCGCAACAGCAGTCCAATTGATGTTATTCGGATACGGAATGCCGAAAATCCCGTTCGTCTACGTCGGGATTCTCCAATACATTGCCCCGACGCTGACGCTGCTCCTTGGAATTTATCTATTTAATGACGTCTTTACGACGATTCACTTCATCGCTTTCCTGTTCATTTGGATTGCTGTTGCTCTCTTTACGATCAGCGGTTTATCAGCAGGAAAGATGCGAATGAAAAAGGTATCATAATGAAAGAGGGGATTACGTGAATCTACCAGGATTCTTTGCGACACTTGTCGCGTATATCATTTGGGGACTCTTACCGCTCTACTGGAAGATGCTCGCCAATGTACCGAGTGAAGAGATACTGGCACACCGGATCATCTGGTCATTCTTATTTCTGCTCATCTTATTATCATTTCAAAAAGCGCTTGGGAAGTGGAAGACGGCGCTGCGCGATCCGTTGACGCGCCGACTCTTTTTCTTAAACGGACTGATCATCAGTCTGAACTGGTTCATCTATATCTGGGCCGTCAATCATCAATTCATTGTCGAAGCGTCGCTTGGTTATTACATCAACCCGCTCGTCAGCATCGTCTTTGGTGTCGTATTCTTTCGGGAAAAACTTTCACGGATCGAATGGATCTCGATTGTTCTTGCGACAATCGGTGTCTTGATTTTGACGATTGGCTACGGCGAGTTTCCATGGATTTCGATCGCACTTGCCTTAAGCTTCGGCTTTTACGGCGTCGTCAAAAAGCGGCGACCACTCGAATCAACGGTCAGTCTGACGCTCGAGACGATGGCGCCGCTTCCGCTTGCTTTGATTTTCCTCGGCTATTGGCAAGTACAGGGAACGTCTTCGATGACCGAATCTGTCGGTACGACGACCGGGCTCATCTTGACCGGGATTGTCACCGCTGTTCCACTTTTGTTATTCGGATTCGGGGCACAACGAATTCCGTTCACATGGGTCGGATTCCTCCAATTCGTCGCACCAACCTTGTCGCTTGGACTCGGTGTATTGCTGTATCACGAACCATTTACTAAAACACATATGGTGGCGTTTACATGTATTTGGACAGCAGCAATCGTCTTTACGCTCAATGGTGTCTGGATTCGGAAAAAACAGCTTCGAAAAGTCGCTTAAAAAGATAGAAGTCTGACCTCTTGCGTGATAGAATAAAAACAGAGTCTAAGGGATACCCTTAAGGAGGACAACAAACATGAATTTAGCAGGAATGATCGACCATACGGCACTGAAGCCAGAAACATCACGTGCTCAGATCGAAACACTCTGTAAAGAAGCATTAGAATACAAATTTGCAAGCGTCTGTGTTAACCCAACATACGTCGCGTTAGCAGCAGAACTCTTAAAATCAGATGATGACGTCAAAGTATGTACAGTCATCGGCTTCCCACTTGGAGCAAACACGCCAGAAGTGAAAGCATTCGAAACAAAGGATGCGATCCAAAACGGTGCAACAGAAATCGATATGGTTCTCAACATCGGCGCATTAAAAGATGGTGATCTTGAGTTAGTAGAACGTGACATTCGTGCGGTTGTCGAAGCGGCAAACGGTACACTCGTTAAAGTCATCTTCGAAAACTGCCTTCTTACAAAAGAAGAAATCAAAACAGCTGCTGAACTTTCAGTTAAAGCAGGTGCTAACTTCGTGAAGACATCGACTGGTTTCTCAACTGGTGGTGCTACAGTTGAAGACATCCGTCTCATGCGTGAGACAGTTGGTCCTGACATCGGTGTTAAAGCATCTGGTGGTGTTCGCGACTTCGAAGGTGCAAAAGCAATGATCGATGCAGGTGCATCGCGAATTGGTGCATCAGCAGGGATTGCAATCGTTACAGGCGGTACGTCTGATAGCGACTACTAAGAATATCTGATATGTCCCTCTTTTTAAGAGGGGCATGTTTTTTTGTTATGAAAGTATTCTGATTTTAAATTTTGTATTAAGAAGTCAGACATCGCTTCCGATAATCAGATGTAGAATGTTGGAAGGGTGTGGAATAGATGAAACGATGGAGTGGAATCATCCTGGCATCGACACTTAGCCTCGCAGGGTGCGGTAGTGTCATCGATGATCCAGAACGGGCAGTCAAGGAAAGAAAGGAAATGGCAGTCGTCTTGTCTGATGTGGGACTTGGCGATCAGTCGTTCAGCGATGCGGCAATGAGTGGTATGGCGTTGTTACGCGAGAAGGAAGGCTGGTCGATCGATTACCGAGAATTGAATGAAACGAAGACTTATAAAGCAGCATTCGAAGCGTTAGCGAAAAAGAAGCCGACCGTTATCGTCGGACTCGGCTTTATGGGACAGACGGATCTTGAAACGGTTGCTAAAAAATATCCGAAACAACAATTCGCCTTGATTGATGCTGTTTCGACGTTACCGAACGTGCTCTCGGTTACATTCAAGGAAGATGAGGGTAGTTACTTAGCCGGTGCTGCGGCAGGGATCCAAACGAAGACGAATACGATTGGTTTCGTCGGTGGGATGAAGTCACCTCTGATCGAAAAATTCGAAAAAGGATACATAGCTGGCGCAAAAGCCGTCAATCCAAAAACAAAAGTACTCGTCGAATATGCTGAAGACTTTGCAGCGCCCGAAAAGGGACGGACGCTCGCAAACGAAATGATGCAGAAAAAGGCAGACGTATTATACGCAGCTGCTGGATTGACGGGAAGTGGTGTCCTGGAGGCAGCGCAAACGAAGGGGAAAAAAGCCATCGGTGTCGATAGCGATCAGACCGCGATTGCACCTGACGCCGTCATGACGTCAATGCTAAAACAAGTTGATCTTGCGATTACGAAAATCGGACAAGATGTAGCTGCGAAAGGTCTACAGTCCGGACAAGTCGTCCTTGGCGTCAAAGAAGGAGCGATCCAGTTGGCTCCAATCCGAAACACGAACTTTACGGACGGAGAACGAAAAAAATTAGAGCAGCTGCAGCAAGATGTGCTCGAAGGTAAGGTGACGATCCAATGACGTTACGGAAACGATTTTTACTCTCAACGTTAGTGACGATTTTGAGTGTCGTCATCTTGATGGGATGGACTTTGTTCCAGCTCCGTCAAATTCAGTCCTACAACGAAGATTATGGGAAACAGCTCGTTGAGATCTCAGAACTTGAAACGAAGCTCTTATACGAACAAGCAGCCTGGAACCGACTGGCAAGCCAACCGTCTGAGAGTCAGGCGGAGCAAGTACAGGCACTTAGTAAAAAGAACGAACAAGCATTAAACGAATTACAGAAGACGTATTTGATTCCTGCATTTCAAGAAGAGTTGAACCGGGCGGATATGAAGTATAAGACGCTTGCAACGAAGCGGACAGAACTGACGGACGCGATGAATCCGATTGAAATTCGCTCGCACGCTGCACAGATTGAGGGTGTCCTCAGTGATCTCTACACGTTACATACGAAAAATGGAGAGTTTTATGATGTCTTACAACGTGAAGCAAAAGACGAGACATTAAATCTGACGCGGACTGTCTTGATCGCGACATTCATTCTCCTGATTGGTCTTGCGTTATACAACTGGTACTTCGCACGTAGCATCACGCGACCGATCAGCCGTGTCGTCCGGACGGCAGAACAGATTTCGGACGGAGACTTATCGCAGGAATTAGTCGTATCCGGTCGAAAAGATGAGATTGGTCGACTCGAGACAGCGGTTGCGCAGATGCAAGGAACATTGCATGAGGTCATCGGAACGATTAGTCGTTCGTCGAACACGATTCGTCAGATGAGTACGGAAGCGACGACAGAGAACGCGAACATCGTTGAAGTATCGGGAAACATGACCCATGCGATCAATGAGATGGCAAGTGGGACACAAACAGTGTCGGACGATATCCAGACGACAGTCAGTACGATGTCCGATATGCAACAGCTCTTTGAAGAGAGTGAACAACGTGCACAAACGGCTTATGCAGAAGGACAGGCGGCCGATCACGTGATGGTTCAAAGTAGTTCCGTCATGGAACAGCAAGCACGGTCACTTCGCGCGTCAACAGAACAAAATCGCGAACTCGGTCAGAAACTGGAAGGTTTCTTAGAACAGACGCAACAAATTGAACAGATGGCACAACTTGTCGCGGGAGTCTCCGCGCAGACGAACTTATTGTCACTCAATGCGGCAATCGAGGCGGCACGGGCTGGAGAAGCTGGTCGAGGATTTGCCGTCGTGGCAAGTGAAGTTAAAAAGTTAGCAGATGAGACACACGAAGCGACGCGCTCGATCTTCTCGCTTGTCCGTTCGATTCGTCAGGACGGTGCTGTTTTACAAGAAGCACTCGTGCAAGCGGAGCGGGAGCAGACGAATCAGGTCGAGAACTTTACGCATGTTCAACAAGCTTTCGGTGAAACACGTCAAAAGGTAGCGAGTGTGACGGAAACCCTCGATTACGTGACGAAACAACTCGTTCATTCGAAGCAACAAGCCCGCCATGTCGTTGGTCAAGTCAGTACAGTCAGTGGTGTCATGGAAGAACTTGCAGCTGGAAATGAAGAGATCGCTGCTTCGATGCGTGATCAACAGGCCTCGTTTGAACAGATTCATCAATTGATGCAAGAACTCGAGTCGACGACGACGTCGCTTGACAGTCAGACACATCAATTCAAAATTTAATGAACACAGCAAAAAGTGCACTCCTTCTCGGGAAGAGAAGAAGTGCACTTTTTCTTGAATCGACTTAGAAGAAGCTTTCTGGGTCGAGCTCATTCGTCCGTCCATTCGCATCATACTGGTACCCACCATCGTGGATTTCAAAATGCAAGTGTGGACCAGTTGAGTTACCGGTGCTTCCGAGAACACCGATTTGCTGTCCTTGTTTGACTTGTTGTCCCTGTTTAACGTTCAAGGCATTCATATGGGCATAAACGGTCGTATACGTTTTCCCGTCGATATTATGAGAGATATAGACGTGGTTGCCGTAAGGACCACCTGAACTTGCTAAGATGACTGTCCCGTTTGCAGATGCAACGATTGGCGAGTTGAGTGGACCAGCGAAGTCGGTTCCATTGTGGTACGCATAACCATTGCTTCCGCTTGCTGCACCCATTCCTTGCGAAACAGAGCCTTGAGCAGGTTTGATGAATTTACCTTTTGCTTTTGAGATGACTTTCGTGCTGGCCTTGCTAACAGATGCTGGTGCTGCCGATTGTTTCGCAGCTTTTGCGGCAGCTGCCTTTGCTGCTCGTGCTGCTGCTTTTTCAGCTGCTTCCTGTGCCTTCAGTTGGGCCGATGCCTCTTTCAGGCTTAGGATATTGGATTCAATTTTTTTCTTTTGCGACGTCAGACGCTTCAAAAGTGCTGTGCGCTTTTGTTTTTCTTGTTTCAGTTCACGTTGTTTCTTTTTTAAAACATTACGATCTTCAATCAAGTCTTGGCGTGTCTGCTTTAGTTCTTCTTTCGCAGCTGCCAGTTCTTTTTTGTTTGATTCGTAATCTTTTAACAAAGAAGCATCGCTTTCCGCGATTGTATTGAAGGCATTGAAGCGGCTAATCATATCACCGACATCTTTTGCGCCGAATACGGCCTCAAGCAGCGGAGCGTTATCGGCTTTCGACTGACGGACCGCCAGACGATCACCGAGCATTTTTTCTTGTTTCTTGATTTTCTTTTGTAGCTTCTCGATTTTATCTTCTAATCGAGCAATCTGTTTCGTGTTCTCGTCGATTTTCTTTTGATTCTCGACGACTTGTAATGTCAGCCCATTAATCTGTTGATCCAGTGCGTAGACTTGTTGTTGTGCTTTAGATAACTGGTTATTCTTTTGAGACAACGCCTCACGTTGCTTCGATTGTTGTTGCTGGTTTTGTTGTTGCTTTTCTTTATATGAACTTGCCGCGTCGACGGGAGTTGTCGTCATGAGCGGACTTGCGAGTAAAGTGAGTGTCATGAGCGATAGCCCAATTGACTTTCCGAAAGGTCGTTTCATAAACTAAGCGTCATTCCTTTCCCTTGTATGAAGTGTTACCTTTCCCACTCTAACAAGAAAATCGGAAAATCAACTTTACAATTCTTTTAAAAAAATGCAAGAGAAGCTAGCGAAAAGTATGAAGAATTTATGAAAATAATGATTGATTAAGATTCGGATAAGGGCAAATCGTTGATATGAAGGGGAAGTTTATCGTGTAATCAATTGATTTCCGAATGATGTCAGAAGATATATTTTTGTAACATCATATCAAGAGAAGGTTTAAGAAGAATTGAGAAAGGTATAAGTATAGTTTTTGTAAAATGAAAATAATAATAGAGTGCCTAAATCAGGCACTCTTCATGAATCATTCTTCGTAAATCATTTTTCGTGTCATCCCGCCGTCTAGGACCAGTGTTTCTCCCGTCAAGAAGTCGTTATCTGGATGCGTTAGATAAAGAGCAGCACGTGCGACATCACTTGGTTTTCCGACGCGACCGGCTGGATGCTGACTGTGGTCTTCGGGTGATAATTCTTGGTAGTCACCGGTTTCGATCCAACCCGGAGCAATCGCGTTGACGAGAATTCCGTCTTCTCCGAGTGAGACAGCAAGTGCATGGGTCAGGGCAAAAATGCCACCTTTCGTCGACGCATAAGATTCTGTATGCGGTTCCGACATGAAGGCGCGGGTCGAAGCGAGGTTGACGATCCGACCACCACTTTTACTTTGTTTCAAATAGGGTGTAGCGGCCTTAGTCGTTAGAAAGATGCTACGCAGGTTCGTATGATGAACCCGATCCCATTCCTCAAGCGACAATTCGAGTAAGGGTTTTCGGATCATGATACCGGCGTTGTTGATGACGATGTCGATGCGACCCGTATGTTCAATCGCTTTTTCGATCAACAGTTGAACGTCTTTTTCATGTTGGATATCGAGGTGATAGAAGTAAGCCGTTCCACCATCTTCTTCAATTTGTTGAACTAGTTCGTCTCCTGTCATCTGATCGATGTCAGCAAGAACGACATTTGCGCCATGCGTAGCGTAGGTGCGGGCGAGTTCGGCACCAATTCCATTCGCCGCTCCCGTAATGATGACGGTTTGATTAACATGATTCATAAAAATCATCCTTTCTGTAACGCTTCTCTCCCTTTTTTACCGTTCCATCATATCCTGAAACCTGACAGGATTATCATACGTAGGAACAGGGAAATAGAAAAGCGTTGAAGTTACTTTAGAATGGGGGAAACAGGAATGAAATTCTCAAATCAACAATTAGAAAAACAACAAAATCAATATGCCGAAGATGCAAAAGATTATATCGATCGTCCGAAAAAGACGAACTCGCTGTTACAACGAGCAACTGCTAAAGTGAACGGGAACTCTCGTTTGTCCGTCGTCTTCTCGCCGTTGACGTTGTTCGTCGATATGATTCGCGCGTACCAGTCAGGTGAATATCGCAACATTCGTCGTACGACGATTTTAAAAGTAATCGGAGCGTTGATTTACCTCGTGTCACCGATTGATCTCGTACCTGATTTCGTACTCGGATTTGGTTTCGCAGACGATATCGCCGTCATCCTTTTCGTCACGAAAACAGTCTTTGAAGAGTTGACACGTTTCAGTGACTGGCAAGATGATCAACAAAAGCGTCGTACGCAACCAGTACAAAGTGAGGATGCGTATTAATCAAATAGATGATAATGATCCGAGCGACTTCACTATGAGAAGTCGCTCTTCTTTGTCTACGGAGAGCCGTTTCCTGTACGCCTTCTTGAAAGTTCGATACACTAGAAATAGTTGGTAAAGAGAGAGGGGGGCGAAGATGGGACACCATTGGATGGAATCATACGGTTATATCGGGATCATGATGACGCTCATGTTTCCATTCATACCGAGCGAAGTACCGCTCGCGTATGCCGGATATCTCGTGCATACCGCACAGGCGAATCTTTTATTCATGTTGTTCCTCGCTGTAGTGAGCTTCGTCATTAGTCAGAACCTCTTCTTTACGATTGGTCAGTTCGGGAGTGAACGGTTATTGAATCGTTTATTCAAATGGTTTCGGATTTCGGAAACAAAAATGCTTCAGTTTCAGACACAAATGGAGACAAAGGGACGCTATATCCTTCTTCTGTCTCCGATGTGGCGCATCGGATTTGCGATTGGTGCCGGTCTGACTGGTGTTTCACGCTGGACGTTTACCGTCGTGACGACGATTTCCTTTTTCCTTTGGTCGGCGATTTTCATTTGGGGCGGGAAAGCCGTCGGACATGAATGGCGAAAATTGCACCACCTCAATCATCCAATAGTTTGGATTGGTTTAGGCGTGTTGATTACGGTTGGCTACTTGATTCAAAAAAAGAGAAAAGCAAAAAAAGAGATCTAAAAGGAGTGGGAACATGGCAATTATCTTATTCGATATTGACGGTACATTGATTGATTCAACGGAACAGATGACAGAAGCAATCCATCGAGCGATGGAGGACATGCCGCATCTTCCGAAACCTTCTCAAGCTAGTGTACAAGCAAGCTATGGTTTAGCAGGAAGTGCCTTTTGGCGTAAGGCGATTCCGGAAGCCTCAGAAGAGGATATTCGGTTGATTCGTAAAAAAAGACATGGTCATCTAGAAGCGACGATGGCAGAACAGAACGTCTTGTTCGACGGAATTCGATCTTTATTAGAAGCGCTAGTTTCCGCTGGACATACCATTTCAACAGCGAGTAATTGTGGCAACCACTATCTAAACCTTGTGCTGGATAGCCAGAGAATTCGTTCATTCTTTACGAGTCCGAAATGCTTAGAATCCGTCAACGGGAAAGAAAAAGCGGATATCTTACGAGCGCACCGTGAGGAGTTTGGGGAAGCAACATACTGGATGATTGGGGATCGGTCTTCCGATGTCGAAGCGGCCCGTAAGGAAAACATGCCGGTCGTCTTATGCCAGTACGGTTTTGGGACACAATCCGAGTGGGATTCGGCGGACCATGTCATCGAGACACCGCTTGACTTACTGACAGTGATCAAATAAATGCATCAAAAAGCCAAGTTCGATCCGTCGATTTTTTAGACGGTCGGCTTGGCTTTTTTTGTGATGAAAGAACGCTAACGATGAACTTACTCAAAATCCAGTCGGTATGGCTCTGCACTCATCCATGGACGGAATCTCCGGAAGAGTAGGTGGAACAACAGACAAAGAATGACGGGCAAGACGATGAATAATCCGAGAACGAATGTCATGTTGAACAATGTCCAGCCTCCTGACATCAGATGTAACGCATTGATCGGACCGATTAGACCAGACATCCCGAAGCCGGCACTAAACGGCGTACCTTGGACGCCGAGCATTCCTGCTAGTGCGCCAAGGATAGCAGCACTACACATGACAGGTAGGATCATCAATGGATTACGTATGAAGTTCGCCATCTGGATTTTAGGAGAACCAAGAAAATGAGCAATCGACGTTCCGCGCGAATTGGCTTGCCACCCGGCAATCGCAAGACCGAATCCAGCGGCACAGACGCCTAGATTCGCAGCTCCGGCGGCAACACCGGATAAACTGATGGCTGTCGCAATGCCGACCGTTGAAAGCGGAGAAACGATCAGTACGGAAAAAGTAATCGCAATTAGAATACCCATCAAGACAGGTTGAAGTGCCGTAAAGTCTGAAATGACATGTCCGATCGCTGTCGTGATCCGTGTCACGAACGGGTACGTTAACACACCGATCCCACCGGCACCGACAATCAAAATCGTTGGCATGACAAGTACCGTATACGTCTTGAAACGCTCACCGATCAATAAGACGATTGCTGTCGCAACAGCTGCCGTCAGACCAGCATTGATGACGTCGCCCGTGCCGACGAAAACGAAGGTCGCATCTGCACGAGTTGCAACGCCTGATCCAACGACCGTCGCAAGACCAATCGACGTGGTCGCAATCGGAGTCACTTTAAATTGCATGGCTACGGCAACACCAATCACCATCGGCAAAAGACGCATCGCGAGTGTGGTGGCATCTAAAACATGCTGGGCTCCGGATACGTATGGCAATAATGCCTTAGCGAGTTCCCCGAGTAGTGCTCCTGGAATAAGGGCAACGAGAATTCCGATACTGAGTCCGTTTAAAACATGAACGGCGAATTGACGCGGCTGACGCAAAATAGATGAATCCATACAAGTCCTCTCCTTATGTAACGCTTTTATGCATAACAGTATAAAAGTTATGAATTGTGTTTTATCTTACGGCAAGAACATAAGGACGTCAAGAAAAAGTTAGAAAATTCCAAACGAGCAAAGGATTCGTCTTTCAGAAACGGAATTGTTACAGTGAAGAAGTACATTGAATGAGGAGGTCATGAATCATGTCAGAACAACGTATCGTATTAGCAGCACGACCAAACGGAAAACCAACAGGGGAAACATTCCGCTATGAATCATTTGAGTTAGCAGAGCTGAAGGAAGGACAAGTCGCACTGGAGTCACTCTATATCTCGGTCGATCCATATATGCGGGGTCGTATGAACGATGCGCGTTCTTATTCGCAACCATTTGAGATTGATGAACCGATTCACGGAGGTGTCGTAGCGCGTGTCATCGAGTCTAAAAGTGAAGGGCTCAAGTCTGGTGATGTCGTCGTCGGGATGCTCGATTGGGCAACAAAAGCAGTCGTCGATGCGAAAACCGTTCGTAAAATCGATGAGCAGATCGCACCTATTTCAACAGCACTCGGTGTTCTCGGAATGACAGGGATGACAGCGTATTTCGGATTGCTTGATATCGGGAATCCACAACCAGGGGAAACGGTCGTCGTATCGGCAGCAGCAGGGGCTGTTGGATCAATCGTTGGTCAAATCGCTAAAATCAAAGGAGCACGTGTCGTCGGAATCGCAGGAAGTGACGAAAAGCTACAACACTTAAAAGCAGATCTTGGTTTTGACGAAGTCATCAACTATAAAACGGAAGACATCCGAGAGGCATTGGACCGGACATGTCCAGACGGGATCGATGTCTATTTTGAAAACGTCGGCGGAGAGATTGGTGATGCAGTCCTTGATCGACTCAATCCATTCGCGCGGGTACCAGTCTGCGGTGCCATTTCTGGATATAACGCACAACAGGACATTGGTCCACGTGTTCAATCGAAATTAATCATCGCGCGCGCGCGCATGCAAGGTTTCTTAGTGGGCGACTATGGAAAACGTTTTAAAGAGGCAGCTGAGCAACTTGGTCAATGGGTTAGTGAAGGGAAGTTGCAATACGAAGAGACGATCTTTGAAGGATTCGATCGTGTACCAGATGCGTTCCTTGGCTTGTTCGATGGTTCGAACACAGGGAAACTACTAGTAAAAGTTAAGTGAACATGCCAAAAGAGGTTGCGGAATCATTTCCGCAACCTCTTTTTCTATGGCGTGAGATTCACGAATTTTTTCGATCGCGCTCGAGCTCTTCTGGATCAGGATCCGGATGCTGTGTTTCCGCAGGCTTGATTCCGGGATCTGATGTCTCAGCTGGATCAGGATCCGGGTGAAGACCAACGTCTGCCTTTTCATCTGGTAAATCATGATTTTTTTCGTTTAACATGTCCAGTCATCTCCTTTTATCAGTACGTAGTAATGTTTCCCCGTTTTTTAAATCCAAAACAATGAGAGTGCATAGGATTCGTTTTTGAAAACATGTGAATGACTTCCACGGACAAGAAAGCGAAACTGGTCGATTTCCTAGGAAATACAGGTTGACTGAACTGGAATGTAAGGAAAATCCAAAAAAGCTTCACTAAGTCTTTACAAAAACCTTGCAAGTCCTTCAAGTAGCCTTTGAACTGCTTCCGTAGACTAAGAAAGAGTTGAAAAGAGGAAGGGTGTTTACGTGTGAGTGATCAAAAATGGAAACGACAAATCATGCAACAACTGAACTGGGTCCGCGAAGAGAAAAAACGGCTTACGAGCGCGACGACCGCAAGTAAAGATGCACTCGAAAAACTCCGTCAGTTAGACGTCTTGCGACTGCCGACGGTTCGAACTTCTAATAACACGACGACACGTTATCGACAAAATAGCCAAGCATCACTGCTGAATCAATTGGATGTCTCGGAGATTCCGGTCCGGACGACGACGCGTTACTATGAAAAGCGACCAATCGAGATGGCAATCGTCTGCTCGGAATTCATGTATGCCTATTATGAAGATGCCGTTCATCTCCACTACGTCAATGCGCATACATTCGAAGAAGTCTTCGAGCGTGAGATTGATCTCTTTTTAGTCGTTTCCTCATGGAAGGGGTTACGAGGAGACGATTGGAAAGGTGTCGCCACACCGAATTCAAAGAAACGCCAACGACTGCTTTCGATGATGCAGGAAGTCAAAGCCAAAGGAATTCCAGTCGTCTTTCAATCGACGGAAGATCCGAGCAATCATGAACGGTTTCAAGACGTGGCGCAAGCTGCCGATTATGTCCTGACTTCAGATGAGGCGATGATTCCTGAATACCGCGTCTTATGTGGTCATGATCGGATCATGGCGATGCCGTTTGGTGTCAATCCATTGATTCACAATCCGATCGGAGCGACACGTAGCCGAAAGAAAGGTGTTTTATTTGCCGGTAGCTGGATGGCGAAATATCCGGAGCGTGTTAAAGATACGGAGATGTTGTTTGATGGGGTGATGCAATCCTCGCACGAACTCGATATCGTGGACCGGAATTATCATCTCGACTTACCAGCCTATCAGTTTCCGGAGCGCTATCAATCACGGGTCGCACCAGCGATTCCTTACGATGCTTTACAACAAGTCAGTAAATGTTACGACTGGGTCTTGAACCTGAATAGCATCAAATACAGTAAAACGATGTGTGCTCGTCGCGTTTATGAATCGCAAGCACTCGGGAATTTGATCTTGTCGAATTACAGTATCGCCGTCAACAACGAGTTTCCGAATATCTTCACTGTGCATGACGCACAGGAGGCGACGGCAATCGTGGAACGTACGTCACAGGATGAAATCGAACGGTTACGGGCAGAAGGACTTCGTGCCGTCATGACGGAGCATACGGTCTTCGAACGGATGGATCAGATCCTAGCGTTCATTGGACGAGTACCTGAAACACGGAAACATCGCTTACTCATCGTCGTCGCTCAGGACGGGGAAGCTATTCGTGACGTGATTGATCGCCAAAGTCTCACACCAGACGAAATCGTCTCAGCGGATACGTTGACGGAGCAAACCTATGATCAAGCGGATCTCGTTGCTTGGATGGATGGAGAGGAATCTTACGGCGAATATTATTTAGAGGACCTCGTGAATGGCTTTAAATATAGCGATGCCAGCATCGTCCGAAAGGGAAGCGAGCATCCGTATCATGTACAAGAGATGAGCGGTAGCCGAAACGGTGCGATCGTTTGGCGGTCAGCTATCGGATATGACATGTTCCAGGCAGATGAACTGAACGGAAAAACACTGTTGCTCGATCAATTTGAGTGGAACGAGCAGACGGTAGTTCCGACGAATCAGACCCCGCAACTGTCGGTCGTCGTTCCGATCTATAACAATGGGAAACACCTCACGTATAAATGTTTCGCCAGTCTAACGCGGATGGATCGATTCATGGAGTCGGAGATTTTACTCGTAGATGATGGATCGACGGACATAGCGACACGTCAAGCCGTAGAGCGTCTCGCGCGACGCTATGGAAATGTCAGAACTTATTTCTTCGAGACAGGCGGAAGCGGTAGTGCTTCACGTCCGCGTAACAAAGGAGTCGAGATGGCACGAGCTGACTATGTGACGTTCCTTGATCCGGATAACGAGGTACTCAGTGATCGATATGCCTTTTTGCTTCAAGAACTAGAAAAAGATCCATCACTTGATTTTGTGGCAGGGCATATGAAAAAGCTTGCCGAGAAGACGAGCATCATCGCCTTGCCAACGATTCGTAAACAAGGACGAACGGTTTGTGAGGATCCGAAAGCTTTTCTATTGAAACATCGGTTTGCGGTACAAAGCATTCAAGCACTCGTCGTCCGTCGTACCTTCCTGCTTGAACATCAATTGGAACAAGTCGTCGGTGCGGTCGGTCAGGACTCCTTGTTCTTCCAAGAATTGATGCTTCGCGCGAACCGTGTCTTACTCGTCAATCGAGTCATCCATTATTATTACGCAGCCGTTGCAGGGTCAACCGTGAATGCATTGACGGTGAAGTTCTTTGAACGAAGTGTCGTCCGAGAGCGGGCACGAGCTGAGAAATTCGCTCGTTATGGAGTGCTAGAGGAATACAAGGAAACTCGATTCGAGCATTTCTTTGAGCATTGGTATCTTGTCAAGTTACGCTACTGCAGTGATAAGGACTTTGCACCGAGTGTCGCATTACTACGCACGATCATCGGATTCTATGAACCAATCACGTTGACGAACCCGTTGATTCGTCGATTCATGGAGCTTGCAGATCGACAGGAGACGGATCGACTTCAACACTTACTACTCGAGGAGGTGCAAAAATGACGGCATCGATGAAAACAGCACGCCCCAAGGATCAAATCCGAGCTGCCTACTACGATCAGTTAGGCGGTGGATTCGGTAAAAAAGTCCGCGCGCGTGTTCACTGGATCGTTCGACAAGCAAAAGGAGAGCACATTTTAGATATTGGTTGTTCGGGTGGAGTCGTCCCGATTTTGCTCGGACGCGAAGGGAAACATGTCATCGGGATCGATGTGTTACCAGAAGCGATCATCGAGGCCAAACAAGCGTTACTTGAAGAACCGGCATCCGTAAAAGAAAAAGTGGAATTACATGAAGCAAATGTCATGACGTACACACCTGACATTCAATTCGATACAGTCTTGATGACGGAAGTACTGGAACATATCGGGGAGCCAGAGCGCTTTATCGCCCGTGCCGTCTCGTTCATCGCACCAGAAGGACGACTCGTCATCACAGTCCCATTTGGAGTGAACGATTATGCGGATCACAAGCGGACGTATTATTTAAACCGACTGCTTGAACAGTTGACACCCTTCGGTAAGATCGAGACGATCGAGCGGATTGACAAGTGGCTTGGGATCACGATTCAAGTCTATCCGGAACCTCGATCCGGTCGATCGATTCTACCGGCGGAAGTCGAATGGCTTGAAGACGCCTTTGAAGAGGTGGAACGATTGCATCTCGCAACGATCATTGATTTAAAACGCAAGCAACAGAATCTAGAACGAAAAGTTCAGCGGTTAGGGGAACAAACGGACCAATTGGAACACGCTCAAGTCGAATTGCTACGCCATGAACAGCAACTACAGGAACAGCGTGAACAATACAAGATGCTCGAAGAACAATATGCCGCACTGCTTGATCGATTCGAAGGATCATTGGTGACAAATCTGGAATTGCTGGAGGCGAATGCATCATGGAAATCAAAATACCGCTCACTCGCGCGATCAAAGCTTGGAAAAATCGTCGTCCGCTACTGGAAGTTCCGACGTCAACTCAAGCAGCGCCGGAGTCGTCGATGAACGTCTTGATGATTTGTCAAAATTTCTATCCGGAAATCGGGAGTGCGGCAAACCGAATGAAGAATATCTTCAAGCGGATGGAACAAGCGGGAAGTGACGTCCATGTGTTGACGTCAGAACCGCTCTATCCGACGGCAGAACTTTATACGGACTCAATGTTCTGGGATGAACCGAGTCTCGATACGGCACATGTGACCCGTATCCAACCGCGTGACGTCCGGGCGACGAATAATTTATGGCGGCGTCTTCGTTTATTCGTGGAACAATTCGTGCTCGCGGTAAAAGAGGTGCGACAAGACCCGAAATCCTATGCCTACATCTATGCGACGACGCCATCCATCTTCATGGGACTCGTCGGGGTCGTCGCGAAACATGTCAAAAAGGCTCCTTTGATTCTCGATGTACGTGATTTATGGCCGGAATCGTTGATTGGCGTCGGAATCACGAAATCGCGTCTCTTATTGACTCCGCTCTACTGGCTTGAAAAGTGGATGTATCGTCAGGCAGATCAATTGGTCATCAACAGTGAGGGGTTTCGATCGTATATTGAAGGGCGGGGCATTGCACCGGAAAAAATTCATTACATCCCGAACTCCATCGAGGAAAATGAGTGGTTGATCAAACGCCGAAAAGTATCGGAACAAGTCCGCGTCGTGTATACAGGAAATATCGGTCTCGCACAAGATGTGTTCTTGTTACTTGACGTCGCACAGGAACTTCAACAAGAGCAGGATATATGTTTTCAAGTCGTCGGTTATGGTTATCACAAGCAAACGTTCGAACGACTCGTCAAGGAACGGGGATTGACGAACATCGAGTTTCTTGACGCGATGCCGCGCTGGGATGCGTTGAAACAGCTCGCAAAAAGTGATATTGCCTTTGCGACACTTGTTGAAAGTACGGCATTCGATACAGTGACACCAGGCAAAATCATCGACTACATGGCGATGGGGTGTGCCATCGTCGGTGCGGTATCCGGACACGCGGCGCATGTCATCGAAGAGGCAGGAGTGGGTTACGTGTCTGTCCAGCGGAAAAAAGAGGAGATTGTCGATCATATTCTCGAGTTATCACGAAATCCAGAGAAACGTGCAGCGATGGGACGGGCGGGTGTGGATTACGTCCAACATCATTTTGATTGGGAACAAAATCAACAGCGATTGTTTGAAGCCATCGAACAAACGCAGTCACGAAAGGCGGTCGCAGAATGAAGCGTATTGGAATGTTTGTCTGGAATCCTTTTACGAATGACGCTCGTGTCTTGCGTGAATGTACGGCACTCGTCGAAGCAGGACACCGCGTGGACCTATACTGTCTCAATGACGGCACACTTCCAGAAGTCGAATACCCGATGTCAGGGTTTCGCGTCATTCGAATCGACCGGACGCCACCTTTTGCGAGGTGGCTCTCGTTCTTTCGCAAACGGAAAAAACGGACCCTTGTCATCGGCGTGATAGGTGCGCTTCTTGCGCCATGGCTCATTCCCGTGATGCTCGTGCTCTTTTTACTCATGCGAAGTCGATTCATCCGTTACGCCCTATATAACAGTTTCGGCATTCTTCGTATGACACGTACTGCCCGGAAGCGTGATTATGACGTCATGCATGCGAACGATGTCAATACGTTACCACAAGCGATTGGGGCGGCGCGTGGTGCACAAATCGTCTATGACTCGCATGAAGTCCAGACCGATCGGACAGGATACGGAAGCATGCAAGGGAAATTAGAACGCTGGTTGCTTCGATTCGTCGACCAGACAATCGTTGAAAATGACACGCGTGCAGATTATCATCAAAAATTATATGGAACCCGACCATCCGTCTTGCACAATTATCCGTTTTACGAACCGATTATTCCGCAACCGCGACCGTTACGCGAAGAGTTAGCACTCGCACCAGACGAGCCGATTTTGTTGTATCAAGGCGGGATCCAGGAAGGACGTGGACTGGAGCGACTCATTGAAGCGATGCCGTTCATCGATCGAGGAACACTTATTTTCGTTGGAGATGGAAAGTTAAAAGGGAAACTGATGCAACTGGCCACGCAATCATCGGAAAAGTCTCGTATCCGCTTCATTGATAAGGTTCCGCTTGCTGAACTACCCAGTTACACGGCAGCGGCGACGGTCGGCTTTCAAGTCCTCCAGAACGTTTGCTTCAATCATTATTCCGCTTCTTCGAATAAACTATTCGAATACATGGCGGCGTTGATTCCTGTCATCGCGGCCGACTTACCAGAAATCCGTCGTGTCGTCGAAACAGAAGGAGTTGGATTAATCGTCGATGTCGAATCACCGCAGAGTATCGCCGAGGCGGTCAATCGTCTAGTGAAGGATGAGAACTTGCGACGGGCGATGCAGGAACGAGCAAGCGTAGCAAGGAGACAATACAACTGGGAGCAAGAAAAAGGTCGACTTCTTGCTGTCTATGACTCGATTTTCATGGAATCTGGCGCAAAATAAGAAAAATAGTCAACGACTCGAAGGGAAATCCACGTGCAATGAAGGCGGATTCCTGACGAGTCGTTTTGTTTCATTCGAATAGACACGAAGGATTCGCGAAAGCTTCATAAGATTTACAAAAACGATAGAAAACACTGGAAATGTAAGGTCTGTGAAGAATGGTTTAAGAGATGGTTAGAAGCATTGGAAAGCAAAGGAAATGTCGTTATGGTCTAGTTACAGCCAAGCCACAGATCGTTCGTTGGCTAGTATGACTAACTCGATGGAGGAATGACAAAATGAAACTTTGCACAATCGGACTAGGATATATTGGATTACCTTCTTCTGCGATGTTCGCGGATCATGGCACGGAAGTCGTAGGTGTCGACATCGATCCACAAATCGTCAATCTTCTGAACACGGGAACGATTCATATTGAAGAACCAGGACTCGAGGATGTCATCAAACGGGTCGTCGCGAACGGAAAATTCCGAGCGACACTTACGCCAGAACGAGCCGATGTCTTCTTAATCGCCGTTCCAACTCCTAACTTAAACGATACGTATAAATCATGTGATTTGAAATATGTTATTTCAGCGGTTAACAATATGCTGCCCTTCCTTGAAAAAGGAAATGTCGTTATCGTCGAATCGACGATTGCACCACGTACGATGGATGACCATGTTCGTCCATTGATTGAAGAAGCCGGCTTTACGATTGGTGAGGACATTTATGTCGTCCATTGTCCCGAGCGTGTCTTGCCAGGACAAATCTTACATGAACTTATCCATAATAACCGAATCGTTGGTGGGTTGACGCCAGCGTGTGCGGAGGCAGGTGCTGCCGTTTACGAAACATTCGTTCAAGGTGAAATCGTCCGGACAGATGCGAAGACAGCCGAAATGTCGAAGTTGATGGAGAATACGTTCCGCGATGTCAACATTGCTCTCGCAAATGAATTGACGCAAGTATGTCATCAGCTAGAGATCAACGTCTTAGATGTGATTGAGATGGCGAACATGCACCCACGGGTGAACTTGCATCATCCGGGACCGGGAGTGGGTGGTCACTGTCTCGCAGTCGATCCGTACTTCATCGTCGCAAAAGCCCCATCGCTTGCTCGCATCATTCATACGGCACGACAAACGAACGTTCAGATGCCACAATTCGTTGCCGAACAAGCAGCTCGTCTCGTCGGTTCGCGTGTCCGTCCAAAAATCGCCGTCTTTGGTGTCACGTATAAAGGAAACGTCGACGACATGCGCGAGAGTCCAGCTGTCGAAGTCATTGAACAATTACTCGACCGTGGACTTGACGTCGCTGTCTGTGATCCGCACGTCGAACGCTCGATTTCGACACGTTTCGAACTCGTCGATGAGCTGGAGGCGATTCAAGGCGCCGATCTAGCGCTTGTCTTAGTCGACCACGATGAATTCAAACAATTCGATTCACGTCGTCTCGCAAACTACATGCGGACACCGTTACTCTTTGATACGAAAGGGATCGTCAAAGCGCTCGACGCTGTCAAAGTCCTGAACTTCGGTAATTTGCATACGCACCGCGTGACGGAAGTGGATGCGAAAGCGATATGAACGCGTTACGAACGATTGGGGGAGAGTTGAAGGATCATCTGTATCTGATCTTTCGACTCTCGCTTTATGAAACAAAGAGTCAATATAGCATGCAATACCTGGGTTGGTTTTGGGAGATCATGACGCCACTTCTCCAAATCGGTGTCTACTGGGTCGTATTCGGCTTCGGGATTCGTGGTGGGCATCCAGTCGATGGAATTCCATTCGTCTTTTGGCTCGTCAGCGGATTGATTGCTTGGTTCTTCATCGGCAGTACGATTCCAAGTGGTTCCCGGTCGATTTATGGTCGGGTTGCCCTCGTCTCGAAGATGCACTTTCCACTAAGTACGATTCCAGCGTATGTCATTTTGGCACAATTCTACCGTCATCTCGCGATGATTGCTTTGACGATCATTTTAGGGTGTGCCTTCGGTTACTTCCCGGGATGGCATACGCTTGAACTCCTTTATATCGTACCGGCAGGCGTCGTATTCCTATATGCGGTCTCCTTATTGTTATCCGCACTTGCGACGATGATTCGAGATGTACAAAACATGGTGACATCTGCGATCCGCATGCTGATGTATTTAACGCCAATCATGTGGATTCCGCCAGATCACTCGTTATTCAAGATGTTGTTGATGCTAAACCCGCTCGTTTATTTGATTGAGGGATATCGGTCCGCACTCATCGGAACGGGTTATCTGCTCGATCATATGTGGTACGGCGTGTACTTCTGGTGTATGACGCTCGCAATCTTACTTGTTGGAGCATCGATTCACATTCGATTCCGACGCTATTTCATCGATTACGTATAGGAGGGAGAACGATGGGTCATGTCGTGTTTGAGAATGTATCGAAACGGTACATGCTCTATGCCCGACCGATCGACAAGCTAAAAGAAGTGTTGTTCGGTAAGGTGAATGGAAAATCGTTCTATGCTCTGAAGAACGTCTCCTTTTCTGTGGAAGAGGGAGAAATCGTCGGTGTCGTTGGCATCAACGGAAGTGGGAAATCGACACTATCGCATCTGCTTGCTAACGTGACACCACCGACGTACGGTCGGGTCACATTGGGTGGGAAGTCAGCCTTGATTGCCATCTCTAGTGGATTGAATAGTCAACTGACAGGGCGAGATAACATTGAATTAAAAGGGCTGATGATGGGCTTGACGAAACGCCAAATCGAGACGATTACTCCAGAAATTTTAGAGTTCGCTGATATTGGGGAGTTCATCGATCAGCCGGTCAAGACATATTCGAGCGGCATGCGAGCTCGAATTGGTTTTGCGATCTCGATTCATATTAATCCAGATATCTTGATCATCGACGAAGCACTCTCAGTCGGAGACCAAACGTTTACCGAAAAGTGCCTCGATAAGATGCGTGAATTCCGCGATCAAGGGAAAACGATTTTTTTCGTCAGTCATTCGCTCAGCCAGGTAAAGAGTTTCTGTACAAAAATCCTTTGGTTGGAATACGGGGAAGTACGTCTATTTGGTCCGACGAACGAAACGTTGGCTGAATACAATAAATATCTATATTGGTACAAACAGTTATCAAAAAAGCAAGCCTCCCATTACGTAGCTAAGAAACGAACGGAACGGATCGGTTCCGTGGATCAGCAGATGATGGGCGAGACGATTGAACAATCGTCATGAAATGAGATAGGGGATGAAGTAAATGAAACGTGTCATGCTTGTATTCGGAACACGACCAGAGGCGATCAAAATGGCGCCGGTCGTCAAAGCACTTGAAAATCGTCAGGACGTCGAACCAATCGTCGTCGTTACAGCACAACACCGAGAGATGCTCGATCAGGTCCTTGAACTGTTCGAAATCACTCCGGACCATGACTTGGATTTGATGCGTCCGCGTCAGACGTTAGAGGAAATGACGGCGCGTATTTTAAACGCGATGCGTCGCGTCCTCGAAAAGGAACAGCCGGATCTCGTCCTTGTCCATGGGGATACGACGACGACGTTCGCTGCTTCTTTAGCGGCGTTCTATCAACAGATTCCAGTCGGTCATGTGGAAGCAGGACTACGGACATATGAAAAGTATGCGCCGTTCCCAGAAGAGATGAATCGTCAATTGACAGGTGTGTTGGCGGATTATCATTTTGCACCGACTGAACAGGCTGCAATGAACTTACGTGCTGAGAACAAGCAGACACCGATCATCGTAACCGGTAATACGGTCATCGATGCGTTGAAGACGACTGTATCACCGACATATACGCATCCCGTCCTATCGCGCCTAGAGAAGTCGGGACGAAAACTTGTCTTGCTGACCGTTCATCGCCGTGAGAATCATTTACAACTGGCAACGATTTTTGAGGCGATTGAACGATTAGCAAATGATCATCCAGAAATCGAAATCGTCTATCCGGTTCATCCGAATCCGGTCGTACTAGAAGCGGCAGCTCGCTTGGAGCATCATCCGCGGATTCAATTGATCGAACCGCTTGATGTCTTTGACTTCCATAATCTTGCGGCTCGGGCATCCTTCATTCTGACCGACTCAGGTGGGATTCAAGAGGAAGCACCTTCGCTCGGCGTGCCTGTCCTTGTCTTACGGGAGACGACAGAGCGTCCAGAAGGGGTCGAAGCTGGAACGTTGAAGCTCGTCGGGACGAATCCAGAGATGATTTATACGATGAGTCATCAATTGTTAACGGATCAGGTGTTCTACCAATCGATGGCACAAGCGGCGAATCCTTATGGCGATGGACAAGCGGCGGAGCGAATCGTCGATGCCATCATGAGTGAGGTACCTGTATGAGTCAACGTATTCCTCCAGCGATTTATCAATTCTTTCCATTCGGAACGCAGGAAAAAATCTTGCTTGAGGATGCTACAGATGGTGTCTATTTTGATTTTCAAGAAGCGACGGCAGACGACAAATTGTACATTCAGTTGTTTGATCAAGGATTTCAACATCCTCCTTCAAAGTTATACCGGTCAGACGCCACGATTACAGGAGATCTCATCGAGGTGACCTGTCATTTCGAAGTCGATGCACCATGTGTCGTTCAGTTATTCAAGATGCAGTATGGACAGAAAAAACGGATGGGATCCGAAACGGAAACCGTCACATTGACGAATGAGACAGTCGTTCATGTACAGATGAAACGAGTACCGGGAGCGAAGTATTTCAAGGTGGCATGGAAGTTCTTGCAAGAGGGGAGCTTCCGGGTCCATCTCCGGGACATTCAGATTGTGCAACATGTCACGGCAGGGGAGGAAGCGACGTATGCTATTTAGTTCGACGATATTCTTATTTCTGTTCTTACCGACTGTGTTGATCGTCTATTACCTACTCCCACGCAGCTTCCGAAATGGCTGGTTATTAGTGACGAGTCTATTCTTTTATGCATTCGGAGAACCACGTTTTGCGTTGCTGATGCTACTGAGTGTCACGATCAACTACTTCTTCGCCTTGTTCGTCGATCTGTATCGACACCGAATCGGCGTCAAATGGATCATGTTCAGTATGATCGCAGTCAATCTGGGGTTACTCGGCTGGTTCAAGTACAGCGGATTTTTTGTTCGTTCAGTCAACGAGACATTCGGATTAGGATGGTTCGTACCAGAAGTCGTCTTGCCACTCGGAATCTCGTTCTATACGTTTCATGCGATGAGTTATGTCATCGACATCTACAAAGGGAAGGAAGCGGTGCAAAAGAATCCGCTTGACCTCGCCCTTTATATCGCGTTCTTTCCCCAACTCGTCGCGGGTCCGATCGTTCGCTATAACACGATTGCGAGCCAAATCGAGTCACGAGAAGAGACGGTTTCCGATTTTGCCCGAGGGGTTCGTCGGTTTACGATCGGCTTAGCTAAAAAACTGATTCTTGCCAATGGATGTGGTCAGGTCGCGGATGCCATCTTCAATATGAAAGATCTTTCGATGGGGCTTGCTTGGATCGGCATCATCGCCTACGCCTTACAAATCTATTTCGATTTTTCGGGATACAGTGATATGGCGATTGGACTAGCTTTGATGTTCGGATTTCATTTTCTTGAGAATTTTAACTATCCCTACATTTCAAAGTCTGTTTCTGAATTTTGGCGTCGATGGCATATTTCGCTTGGATCATGGTTTCGGGATTATGTCTACATCCCGCTTGGTGGAAATCGTGTCTCACCGTGGTTACAGTATCGCAACTTAGCAATTGTCTGGATGCTGACAGGTCTTTGGCATGGTGCTAGTTGGACGTTTGTCGCGTGGGGAGCGTATTACGGAATCTGGATCATGCTCGAGAAAGCATTTCTCGGGAAATGGTTGGAGAAAACGCCAGTCTTCTCAACCGTTTGGACACTCGTACTCGTGTTGGTCGGTTGGGTATTCTTCCGTTCAGAGACGTTCCCGGAAGCCGTTACGTACATTCAAGCGATGTTCGTACCAGATGTGATCTGGGATGAACGCGCGAGCTACCAGCTTGTCCAAAATGGTGTTCTACTGCTTGTCGCGTGCATCGCAGCGACACCGATTCCGAAAATCATCGGAGAGCGATTAGTTGTGTCACTCGGAAGAATTGGTACGACGATGCAGTATGGATATGCGATGTTGCTACTATTTTTGGCGACATCAGCACTTGTTGCAAGTACGTTTAATCCATTCATCTATTTCCGCTTCTAAAAAGGAGGTCTACTGATGGCACAGCCACTTGAAACAGAAAATAAGCAGGGACAAAAACGGACGACTTCTTTTGAACGGATCATGATGTGGGTGACGACGATCAGTTTTTTACTCATCTTGTTAACGATTGGTATTGGTACGATCGTCCGAGAAGACCGTGTGCGTTCTCAGCTAGAAAATCGTACACTCGCACAATCGGTCGATCCGACGATCGAAGGAATCGCGACTGGAAAAGACATGCTGAAGATGGAGACGTATTTCACGGACCAACTACTTTTGCGAGGGACGTTCGTTGAGATGCAGGCGCTACTATCGAAGGATGTCTTCAGACAGCCTTTTCGTAATGGAATCTATACAGCTAAAAATGGCTATATGATCGAACCGAGTGCCTCGACTCAAGTCCAGATTCCAAACGCGTTTCAGCAATTCGTGCAAGAAGTCGATCGACCCGTCTATATGGCGCTAGCTCCATCGAAGACGGTCATTGCTGAACGCGATCAGTTGATCCCATCGTATGTTGCTTCGAATGCACGGACACGTTACGCAGGAATGATTCGTGACTTCAAGGCTGCGGGGATGACGAATTTGTCACTTGATCAATTAAAACTAACGGACTACTTCAAGACGGACCATCACTGGAATATCGACGGAGCAGCGTCAGCATACCAGACGATTACGAAGGGGATGGGATTGCAACCGGTCACACCATCAAAAGCAGATCGTAAAGAGGATGAGCATACCTACTATGGTTCATTAGCGCGAAAGACGACGCTTGCGTACGCGACGTCCGGTGATCAGTTAGCTTATTATGGACCAGCATTCTTTAAAGGGATCGATGTCTGTTACGACGGGGCATGCGATCGTCCAATCATTGATGAATCCTTCGTTCAGCAGGAGGGAGATTACGTCGATCGGTATGAAGTATTCTTGCGCGGGAATCACGGCATCATGTCGATGAAAGAGCAAACGAAGAATGATCGACCAACGATTCTCGTCTTAAAGGATTCATTCGCGAATCCTGTCTTACCGTTCCTTGCTAAAAGTGCCAATCTGGAAGTCGTCGACGTTCGTTATGTGCCAAAATCATTCGACGTCTCGCAGTTCGCTAAACAAAAACAAGTCGACTCCGTGTTGTTCCTGCATAACTCGAACATTGCTGGATTGATGAAGACGTATGAAAACACACTATGAAGGAGTTCATGATATGAGATCCCGAATGGCGAAAAGAAAACCACGCCTTGTTTGGCGCGTATTGAGTGCGCTCCTACTAGGGTTCGTTCTGATTGCTAGTACATCAGCTGGTTTAGCTTTTTTAAAAGTGAAGCAAACGGCAGACGCGTTTTTAACACCGTTAGATGGAGAGCGGCCGAAGCCACTCGAATCGATGAAGCCGGTCAATGTCTTGTTACTTGGCGTGGATGAACGGAAAAATGATAAGGGACGTGCCGATGCCATCATGCTTCTTTCATTCAATCCAAAAACAAGACAAGCGACTTCCCTGTCCATTCCAAGAGATATGCAGGTAACCGTTCCGTCTGGCGAAAAGACTAAAATTAATCATACCTATGCCTATGGGGGTGTGAAAGAGACAGTCGAAACGGTGGAGCAGACGTTTGAGACCGATATTCCTTATTATGCGAAGATCAACATGGATGGATTGATTGAGTTGGTCGATGCTGTTGGGGGTGTCACGGTCGACAATCCATCTGCCTTCAGTTGGAACGACCGTCGTCTTCAAAAGGAGTATGAGAAAGGGAAAATTCATCTGACGGGTCTTGAAGCGAGTGGTTACGCTCGGATGCGAAAGCAAGATCCACTCGGCGATATGGGTCGACAAATTCGTCAGCGTCAAGTGCTAGAAGCAGTCGGAATGAAGCTTGCTGGACCACAGTTGTTGACGCAACTCGAAAAGATCACGGATGTCATGAAAAACAACTTTACAACGAATATCGGACTGGATGTCGCAGCGCAGCTAGCGCAGGAGAATCAGCGTGGGTTCGAACAATTGAAGCCGCTGAAAATCGAGGGAGAAGGATATATCGCAAGTGATGGTGTCTGGTATTTCTTTGCATCGGACGAATCAATGGAACAGACGAAGCAGACGATCGCTAAACTTCTCGCGCGATCGTAAGTCATAATTAGTATTACCATCAAATAAACAAGGTTGAGCGTCTCTAGCAAATGATTGTGGAGGCGCTTTTTCCTGTCTTTCTCTTAAGTAACGCATCATTCTTTTTGAAAAAAGTGCTTGGTTCAAAAGTCTTATTTTCGATCAAATCGATGAAATAGGCTTTGACAGGACTTGTAAACGGATGCAAAATGAAAACGATTACATACCAAAAGGAGATGACTACCGTATGAAACGCATGAGATCCGTTTGTATCGTTGCGCTAACGTTTGCACTGATATTTAGTGGACTCTCTTTATCCGGTCAAGCACTGGAAAAAGGGAAGTCGACATTGGTCATCATTCACTACAAGGAAGACCCGAATGCCACAAAAGATTGGAATCTATGGTTATGGGCAAATGGGCCGGATTATTTTCCGAATAAAGCCCACGCTTTTAACGGTGAGGATGCTTACGGAAAAATCGCAGCTTATGAATTTCCAGTTGATCAACCGGAAAAAATCGGCTTCATCGTTCGAGATGACAATTGGAACAAGGATGGGGGATCTGAGAATGATCGCTTCATTACGAAAGAAATGATTAAAAATGGTGTTGCTGAAATTTGGATCGAGTCGGGAAGCAAGGACATCTCGACAGTCAATCCAAGCAATGGAGCAGATGTCGAAAAAATTGATACGAACATCCACTATTACCGGTATGACAATGATTACGACAAGTACGGTGTCTGGTCTTGGCCGGAAGAGCAAGATGGCAAGCGTTTCGAGTTCGATCAGCAGGATGAGTTCGGTGCCATTGCCAAGGTAACGCTCGATAACCCAACGAAAGCACGTCTTGCAGGCGTCATTCCTCATCTTGAGGGTTGGTCGGAAAAAGACGGAGCTGATCGTTTCTTTTATGCAGGCGCGAAAGACATCTGGTTGATTGAAGGGGATCAGACGGTATACTACAGCAAACCGGAAATTGATCGCACACCGAAAATCACAAGCTTTTTAGCAGATGACTTCCGGACGATGACATTAAAAACGAATGCACCGCTGACGGAAGAAGACTTAAAGGCATTTACGTTTGAAGGCGTGACGAATCCAGTCGTGTCAGCAATCGATGCCAAAACGGTAAAAGTCGAAGTCACTTCAGATATCGATTTAGCAAAAGTCGTCCGAGCATCTCATCCTGTTTTTGGAGAAGCAATTCTTGAAGCAGGTAAAGTGCTCCGTTCGAAAGCATTCGACCAAAAGTATGCCTATGATGGAAAACTCGGTGTCGACTATCAAAAATCGAAGACGACGTTTAAAGTCTGGGCACCGACAGCACAAGCCGTCGAGCTCGAATTGTATCGCTTACCAAAACAAGAAGCTGCTACGACAAAAGATATCACGCGCGAAATCAAGATGGAACGAACGGATCGTGGTGTGTATCAAGTAACAGTCAAGGGCGATCTTGACGGTGTCGGATACACATACGAAGTCAAACACGCCAAAGAATCGACGCGTGCTGTTGATCCGTATGCGACAGCGGTCGCCGTCAATGGCGACCAAGGTGTCGTCGTCGACTTACGCGAGACGGATCCAAAACGCTGGACGAATGGAAAAATGCCACTTCGCCATGCGACAGACGCGATCATCTATGAATCACACGTCCGTGATTTATCGATGTTTGATGTGACGAACTCAGGTTACGATTCAGGTATCAAACAAAAAGGGAAGTATCTTGGCGTCATCGAGCCAGGTACACGTTTGACGAAGGATGGTAAGAAAACGAAGACGAAGACGGGACTTGATCATCTGAAGGAACTTGGCATCACGCACGTTCAGTTCATTCCAGTCTATGATTTCAACACAGCATCCGTCGATGAGACGAACCCGCTTAAATCGTACAACTGGGGTTATGATCCGAAGAACTATAATGCACCAGAAGGTTCGTATGCGACAAACGCCTATGATCCAAAAGTCCGAATCACAGAAATGAAGCAGATGATTCAAGGACTACATGACAATGGACTTCGTGCTGTCATGGATGTCGTTTACAACCACATGTTTGACGCAAAGGCATCGAACCTTGATAAAATCGTCCCTGGTTATTACTACCGTTATACAGAAGGCGGCGATTTAGCGAACGGAACGGGTGTCGGAAACGATACAGCATCTGAGCGTCAAATGATGCACAAATTGATCGTTGACTCTGTCTCATATTGGGCGAAAGAATACCACTGGGACGGATTCCGCTTTGACTTAATGGGCATTCACGACGTCAAGACGATGAATGCTGTTAAACAGGCGACAAAACGAATTGATCCGTCGATTCTCGTATTCGGAGAAGGGTGGAGCCTTGGAACACCGCTTCCGGATGCAGAGAAGGCCAACCAAACGAATACAAAACAAATGCCAGGAATCGGACATTTCAATGACAATCTACGCGATGCGCTCAAAGGTAGCGTCTTCATCGATTCAGATGCTGGTTTCATTAACGGAACAACCGGTCTTGAAACGCGCATCAAACGCGGAATCGTCGGAGAGATTGCTTATGACAAAGAGATTCAAGGATTTACGCAAGAACCAGATCAAGCCATCACTTACGTTGAAGCACATGATAACCATACGCTTTGGGATAAGTTAAACCTGACGAATCCACAAGACAATGACGCAACGAAGACAAAGATGCATCGTTTGGCTTCAAGTATCTTGTTGACGTCACAAGGAACGACGTTCATCCATGCAGGGCAGGACTTCATGCGGACGAAGGGCGGAGACCATAACTCGTATAAATCACCGGATTCTGTCAACCAGCTCGACTGGAAACGGAAGATGGACCGTCAACAAGACGTTGATTATATGACAGGATTGATCGAGTTACGTAAAAAGAATCCAGTACTTCATTTAGCAACAGCAAAAGACATTCGTCGTTACCTGACGTTTGAAACAGCACCGGCACAAGTCATCGCTTATCGATTAGATGATGCTGCGCCACAACAAAAGGATGATCTCTACGTCATTCATAATGCGAATCGGACAGCAGTCGATATGAAGTTACCGACAGGGAAATGGAAGTTGCTTGTAGACGGTAAACAAGCAGGAACCAAAGCAATCCGTAAAGTATCAGGTACGGTTCGTGTCGAAGGACTTAGCTCATTCGTCTTATCGAAATAAGTGAACAGATAAAAAAGGACGTTCCGCAGTTGGCGGAACGTCCTTTTCGTCAGTCGAGAAACGTGCAATCAAGCGTAACGCTCATCCGTTTCTTCGTTCTCTTCTTCTTTCAGATTATCTTCTTCCGATTTCGAGACGATGACGGCACATGCTGCGTCACCAGTGATGTTGACGGCTGTCCGCATCATATCAAGAAGACGATCGACACCGATGATTAAAGCGATCCCTTCGACCGGTAGATTGACCGATTGAAGAACCATCGTCAACATGACGAGACCGACACCCGGTACACCGGCTGTACCGACTGAGGCAAGAACAGCTGTCAGGACGACAGTCGCAAGTTGACCTGGCGTTAAATCAACAGCGTAGACTTGCGCGATGAAGACAGTCGCGACACCTTGCATGATTGCTGTTCCATCCATATTGATCGTCGCACCGAGAGGCTGGACGAAACTTGAGACGGAACGCGGAACCTTCAACTCTTTTTGAGCCGTTTGCATCGCAACAGGAAGTGTTGCGTTCGATGAAGACGTCGAGAAAGCAAACAACATGACAGGTGCGAACTTCTTAAAGAAGAAGAACGGGTTCATCTTCCCTAGAAGTGAAACGGTCGAACCATACGTCAATATGGAATGGACGAATAGTGACAAGATGACAACACCCATATAAAGTCCCATCGCCTTCAGGGAATCAAATCCTTGTGAACCGACGGCTGATGCGATCAGGGCAAATGCTCCAAGCGGAGCCATCTTCATAACGAGCGTGATGAGGTACGTCATCAATTCGTTTCCTTGTTCGACGAATGTCCGTAACGTCGAGACTTTTTTACCGAGGAACGTGATTCCAAAACCGATAAAGACACTGAAGACGATGATTTGTAACATGTTGCCTTCTGCCATCGACGTGATCGGGTTCGTCGGGAACATACCGACGATTGTGTTGATTATGCTCGTATCTGGTAGATTTCCGTTATCATATTCAAGACCTTGCGTCTCGAAGTTACCGAACGTACCCGGCTTGATCAGTAATGACAAACCGAGAGCGATGACAATCGCGACAGCCGTCGTCGTCATGAAGTAGCCGATTGCCTTTCCGCCGACACGACCAAGCTCTTTTGGATTACCAAGACCCATGACGCCGAGAGCGATCGAGAAGAAGACGATCGGTACGACGAGCATCTTAATCAGGTTCAGGAAGATTGTCCCGATGGGTTGTAAAGCATATTTATTCAATCCCTCATAAATCGACTTATCCGGTAAGGTTGCAAGAATGATTCCGAGGATCACCCCGAGAATCAATCCCCAGATGATGCGCTTTGCTTCTTTCATAAGTGATGTCACACTCCTTTATTTGATAATTGTCTATATTTTGACACATCATCACCCATTTTGACAAAACATTTTAAAAAATACATGATAACGCTTACAAAAAAGTTTCTTGATTTTGATGCAGGAATGACTAGATTTTGTTGTCAAACTGATGCAACCATGAGAGGATAGAAAAGAACAAAAAGGAACAGCGTAGGGTATAGAAAAGTCGCTAGAATCAACTGTTGACCAAATTGTATATTCCTACTATAATGTTGTATGACGTGTCTGACACGTTTCCTTTAGTCGGTAATATCGGAGGGAGGGAAAACTAGTGGAAACTCGTGTACGTAAAAATGAATCACTTGAAGACGCACTTCGTCGCTTCAAACGTGGTGTTTCAAAAGATGGTACGCTTGCAGAAGTTCGTAAACGTAAACACTACGAAAAGCCAAGTGTAAAACGTAAGCTTAAATCGGAGGCTGCGCGTAAGCGTAAGAAGTTCTAACGTTAGAGAGGGTGTATCCTCATGAGTCTTCAGGAGCGTTTGACAGCGGATATGAAAGAAGCCATGCGTCTACGTGAAAAAGATCGTCTTACGACGATTCGGATGGTGAAATCATCGCTGCAAAATGAAACGATCAAACTCGGTAAGCAAGAATTGACGGACGAGGAAGAATTAACGATTCTTTCACGTGAAATGAAGCAGCGCAACGACTCCCTCCGAGAATTCGAAAGCGCTGGTCGTCACGATCTCGTCGAGAAAATTCAAGCAGAGATTGTCGTGCTCGAAGCTTATATGCCAAAACAGCTTTCCGAGGAAGAAGTACAGGAAATCGTCGACGCAGCTATTGCGCAGACGGGTGCCTCTGCTCCTTCAGATATGGGGAAAGTAATGGGTATCGTCATGCCACAGCTTAAAGGCAAGGCAGACGGTGCATTAATTAATCGACTCGTCAAACAACGGCTCGCTTAATACATGGAAAAGGTGTCCTTCGGGGCACCTTTTTTGTCGTTCCTGTCACAATTAAAAGTTTCTTGATGAATTCAGAATAGTCATGAAACCTTTTTGTTTTGAAAGCGTATATAATTATAGTAACGAATCAAAGTGCAAAAGAAGCAGCTTCTGACACGAATGAAAAGGGGTGAACGTACGCATGACGTTTAGCTTAGGGATGATTTTGGCGGTCTTCATGATCGGGGTCCTCATGTTACTGGTCGAAATATTCGTCACAGGGTTCGGAATCTTTGGAGTCCTCGGAATCGGCGCTGTCCTTGCTAGTCTGATCATGGCAGGTGCTACAGTTGGTCAAGTAGGCATAGCGGTTGGACTTGCTGTATTTCTATCACTTGCGGCCGGATACTGGGCATATCGCAGAATTAAATCGAATCAATCCTTATTATGGAGAGGTTTGATTTTGACAGATTCCACATCGTCTGAAAAAGGCTATCTTTCTCATCAAGACAAAGTGCAACTGTTAGGACAAGAAGGAGTCAGTCTGACACCTCTCCGTCCGTCAGGAACAATTGAAATCGACGGAAATCGAATCGATGCGGTTACGGAAGGGACCTTCATTCAAGCGGGGGAAACGATCGTCGTAAAAGAAGTGACGCATGGACGCGTCATTGTTAGAGTCCAACATACGAAGGAGGAGTCCCACACATGACACCTGAATTATTGACTGTATTACTCATATCCGGAGGAATTTTAATTTTCCTCGCCATCTTCTTCACGCTCGTTCCGATTCCACTTTGGATTAGCTCGCTCGCAGCGGGAGTGCGCGTATCGATCTTTACATTAGTCGGGATGCGTCTTCGTCGAGTAACACCGTCTAAGATCGTCAATCCGTTGATCAAGGCGGTTAAAGCAGGACTGAACTTGAATACGAACCAACTGGAAAGTCACTTCCTTGCTGGTGGTAACGTTGACCGCGTCGTCAATGCCTTGATTGCAGCACACCGTGCGAATATCGAGTTGAGCTTCGAACGCGCAGCGGCGATTGATCTTGCTGGTCGTAACGTTTTGGAAGCTGTTCAAATGTCGGTTAACCCGAAAGTCATCGAAACACCATTCATTGCCGGTGTGGCGATGAACGGGATTGAAGTGAAAGCGAAAGCCCGGATCACGGTACGTGCGAACATCGATCGTCTCGTCGGTGGTGCTGGGGAAGAAACGGTCATCGCACGTGTTGGTGAGGGTGTCATCTCAACAATTGGTTCGTGTAATGACCAAAAAGAAGTACTTGAGAATCCAGAGATGATCTCACGGACGGTTCTTGCAAAAGGACTCGATTCGGGTACGGCGTTCGAGATTCTCTCGATTGATATTGCAGATATTGATATCGGTAAGAATATCGGTGCGGTTCTGCAGACGGATCAAGCAGAAGCAGATAAGAACATTGCGCAAGCGAAAGCCGAAGAACGTCGCGCAATGGCGATCGCAAGTGAACAAGAGATGAAATCACGTGTTGAAGAGATGCGTGCGAAGGTTGTCGCTGCTGAAGCGGAAGTGCCGCTTGCTATCGCTGAAGCGATGCGTGACGGTAACTTTGGTGTCATGGATTATGCGAACTACTTGAACGTGACAGCAGATACGAAAATGCGCCAAGCAATCGGTGGGCAATCATCACCAAATGACTCACAATAAAGGGTGAGACGGTATGGATATCATATGGGTCGGATTGATGATCGCATTCGGTGTCATCTCCGTCATCTCAAAAGCAGCAGATAAAAAACCGAAGCAGACGAACCGAACTCCTTCAAAGGAGTTCGGTGAATATGTGAAGCAAATGACCGAACAGGTCGATACGATGCGACAAGAGACGGTACCTCCACCTGTCGTTCGTAAAAAAGCACCCGCGAAGAAACAACCGGGGGTAACGCAAACGAAAGCGCGACCAGTTCATGAACGAACGGAATTGCAACAACGTTTGGACCAACGTCAAAAGCAACATTTGAAAAAAGGGATGTCCTCATCGACGATTGGCGAAATCAAAGATAGCGTAGCAGATGGTGCCATTGGATCGTCTAGTCGTTCAGCATCAGCAACGACGATTTCACAAGATGAAATGCGACGTGCCATCGTATGGAGTGAAGTTCTTGGTGCGCCTGTTTCCAAGCGCAAACGCTAATATTTGTCTAGTGAGTCGATCCTACGAAACGCGTAGGATCGACTCTTTTTATTTCCTAAAAGGTGGGAACGGGTTTTTCTTTCCATCTTTTCGGCGGAAGTGCTAAAGTGGAAGAGATTAGATATGAAGCGATGACAACTTGTTATCCATGACTAGGAGGCCATTCACAACGTGATATTCAACGAAAGAATCCCATTTGCATTTTCGAATTCAGAACAGATTCAAGCATTCGTCGGTCCGAATGATGCAGTCTTACGTACGATGGAAGCAGAACTTGACGTTCAGCTGACCCATCGAGGAGATGAGCTGTTGGCACAATCCGAACAGGAGCAGTCTGTGATCTTAGCAGGACAGGTCGTAGGCGTCTTGAAACAACTTGTGAATCGCGGAGCTGTTTTAACGGAACGTGACGCGACGAGCGCCATTCAACTTGCACGTCAAGATCGTGTGGATGAACTGCTAGAACTTTACGATACGGTCATCCATACGAATCATAAAGGAAAACCACTTCGTGCAAAGACACTCGGTCAAGCACGTTACGTTCGGGGAATCGACCGCTGTGATTTGACATTCGGTATTGGACCAGCGGGAACCGGAAAAACGTATCTTGCTGTCGTGATGGCAGCAAAAGCGTTAAAAGAAGGTCACGTCAAACGACTCGTCCTGACGCGTCCGGCAGTAGAAGCAGGAGAAAATCTAGGATTTCTTCCAGGGGATCTTAAAGAAAAGGTCGATCCCTATCTACGTCCTCTGTACGATGCGCTACATGACGTGCTTGGTGTCGAGCATACGGCTCGTCTGCTTGAACGTGGTGTCATCGAAATCGCACCGCTTGCTTACATGCGAGGACGGACGCTTGAACATGCTTTTGTCATTCTCGATGAAGCGCAAAATACGACACGGGAACAAATGAAGATGTTCCTGACGCGTCTCGGATTCCATTCGAAGATGATTGTTACGGGCGATTTAACACAAGTCGATCTTCCGCGTGGAAAAACGTCTGGTCTACAAGAAGCGTTACATTTGCTCGGCAATGTCAAAGGGATTCATTTTGAGCACTTTGGATCAGCTGATGTCGTACGTCACCCACTTGTCCGAAAAATCGTTGATGCTTATAGTCAGGATTTGACCTAAGCCGTTACGGAAATAGAGGAAAAAGGGGGAGATGATATGCGCAAGGTTGGGGTCTGGGTCGGTCTTTTGACAGTAATATTCTATCTCATCGTATCGACGATGATGTATGTCAGCGTTCGACCAGAAGCCTTGTCCGCAGAACCATTCTCAATTGCAGAAGAAGATATCCGGTCACCCTTGACGATGGAGGACCGGGTCGCAACAAATCAAATCAAGGAAAATTCGGTTGCTGCAATCGAGAGTCAGTATACGATCAAACAAGAGTATGCAGCACAGCAAATTGATAAAGTAGAACAACTTTTTGCTAGCTTGTCCGGTATTAAAAAAGCAAATGAGATCGGTAAAATCAAACAGCGTCTGCGTGGAACGGAGGCGGCGACACTGTTGAAGGATGATGAGTTACGCTTGCTTGTGACGTCGACGACAGCACTGCGGAATACGACACGTGACGTCGTCATTACAGCGATTGAAGAAGCGATGCGTCAACGTATCTCGTCCGATGGTGGTGAAGTAGCAGAAGCACGTGAGAATGCGCGGACGGATATCGAACGTTCGCCGCTCTCCTTCTCATTAAAAGCAGTCGCTAAAGCGCTGACCGATCAACTGATCGTAACGAATTACGTCTATGATCCGGAAAAGACGGAACAGCTTCGTAAGCAGACGAGTGATAAAGTCGAACCGGTTATCATTTCAGAAGGTGAAGTGATCGTCAAACGAGGCGAGGTGATTTCACAAGATGCCTATCGTCAGCTACAACTGGTCGGTTTGATTTCTGATCGACAGTCGTTGAAACCGTTACTCGGTGCGATGCTTGTCAGTGCGTTGATGACTGCCTTTTTATTTGGATTCATTCATCGTTCGAAATTGCGATACGCTCAAATGGGGCGGATTCGTTTATTCGGTCTTGTCTATCTCGTCGTCAGTCTACAATTACTCGTCATGTATGGTATGGCGTTCTTAGCAGACGACATCAATCCTGCACTTTACTTACTCACACCGACCGCTTTTGCTGCGCTTGTCCTGCGCAATTTATTGAACGAACGGATTGCATTATCGAGTTCTCTTTTTACGGCTCTTGCCGGAACGTTCTTCTATAGTGCAAATCAAAACTTCAGCTTCAATATCGCGATCTATTTATTGGTCGGTGGGTTAGTTGCAACGTTTTTCCTACAATCTAGTTTGTCGCGTCGTCGTATTTTCATGAGCAGTATTTCGATTGCCGGAGCAAACATCGCGATTTTCTTAGCATTCGTCCTGTTACGAAGTGGTACGTTCGAACTACGAGAAACGCTGATTTTAATCGGTTTTGCGATTGCGAGTGGTATCTTGAGTGCCGTCCTAGCAATTGGACTATTGCCGTTTCTTGAGATGACATTCGGTATTTTAGCACCGACCCGCCTACTCGAACTGTTGAACCCGACGCATCCGTTACTCAAAAAACTATTAGTTGAAGCACCGGGAACGTACCATCATAGTATGATGGTCGCGAACCTAGCAGAAACAGCCTGTGAAGCAATCGGAGCAGATGGATTGCTTGCACGAGTCGGAGCCTACTATCATGATTTAGGGAAAACGCGACGACCACTTTATTTCATTGAAAACCAGCATGGACGCAATCCCCATGATCGATTGACACCGGAAGAGTCGGCACGTGTCATCTTGGCACATACTGAGGATGGTGTTGAATTACTCGAAGACGCAAAACTGCCTGCAGCGATCATCGATATTTGCCGCCAGCATCATGGAACCTCTCTGCTACGATACTTTTATGTCAAGGCAGCAGAACAAGGTGAGGTCGACGAGGAGACGTTCCGTTACACGGGTCCGAAACCACAAACCCGTGAAGCGGCGGTCATCATGATCGTTGACTCGATTGAAGCGGCAGTTCGTTCGATGAAAGCTCCTTCAGAAGAAGGAATTCGGGACTTGGTCTCGAAAATCATTCGTGAAAAGATGATGGATGACCAATTTGCGGAATGTGACATTACGACACGTGAGATTTATCGCGTCGGTGAAAGTGCGTGTCATACCTTATCCGGTTTGTTCCATGAACGAATCGAGTATCCAGAATTAAAGAAAGAGGCAACGACATGAATATTTATATGACAGACGAAAATAATCGTCTAACGGAAGAACAACGACAGCTTGTCGAATCGATTTTGATTTACACGGCGGAACAAGAAGAAGTCGATTCAAATAGTGAGTTGTCCGTGACTTTCGTCTCAAACGATGAGATTCAAGAAATCAATCGTGAATGGCGTGGAAAGGATCAGGCGACAGACGTCATTTCCTTTGCGATGGAAGAACTCGGAGAAGATGAAATCGATTTTGGATTGCTGGAAGATGAACCAATCGTCCTCGGCGATTTGATCATTTCCGTAGAACGGTGTCGTGAACAAGCGGCAGAGTATGGCAATCATTTTGAGCGAGAGCTCGGTTTCCTCGCTGTCCATGGTTTTCTCCATTTACTCGGATACGATCACATTGAAAAAGCAGATGAGGAAGTCATGACGAAGCGACAGGAGGAAATCCTGCATCACTTCGAGTTATATCGGGGCACATTGTGAAAAGCTGGTGGCAACCCTTTCGACATGCCATGAACGGATTGTGCCAATCGATTCGAGAAGAACGGCATATGAAAGTTCACGTGACAGTTGGTGCCATCGTGTTACTTGTCGCTTTTCTATTACCCTTGACGTCTGTCGAGCGAGCGATTCTCTTCTTGACGGTCGGGATCGTCATCAGTGCCGAGATGTTCAATACAGCGTTTGAGCGCGTCGTTGATCTCGTGACGCAGGAATGGCATCCACTGGCAAAAGCAGTCAAGGATATTGCAAGTGGAGCTGTTCTTGTGTTGGCGCTTACATCTATTGCAATTGCACTATGCATCTTCATCCCATATTTGGTACAATAAGAATCCGGCCTTTTTGGCCAATACCGTTCCTAAGAAGGGGATACTCACATGAAAACAGAACAATTACTCGAACAAGCTAAACGTGCACGCGAAAAAGCGTATGTTCCATATTCGAAATTCCAAGTCGGTGCTGCTCTACTAACAAAAGACGGACAAGTCTTCCATGGCTGCAATATTGAAAACGCTGCATATGGTCTTTGTAACTGTGCAGAACGGACAGCAATCTTTTCTGCGTGGGCACAGGATGCGCGTGAGTATGCAGCGATGGCTGTCGTTGCGGACACGGAAGGACCGGTCGCACCATGCGGACAATGCCGCCAAGTGTTATCAGAGATGTGTGATGCGGATATGCCAATCTATTTGACGAACCTTAAAGGGGATGTCACAGAAACAACAGTGGGTGCCCTCTTACCAGGAGCATTCACGAAAGGGGATTTACATGTTTAAAGAAGGATTCAAATCGGGCTTTGTCTCGATCATCGGACGCCCGAACGTCGGAAAATCGACATTCCTCAACCGTGTCATCGGACAAAAGATTGCCATCATGTCTGATAAGCCACAAACGACGCGAAACAAGATCCAAGGTGTCTATACGACGGAAGACGTTCAGACGATTTTCATCGATACACCAGGGATTCACAAACCAAAACATAAACTCGGCGACTTCATGATGAAGGTCGCGACGAACGCATTGCGTGAAGTTGATGCGATTTTGTTCATGGTCAACGTGACGGAACCAAAAGGAAAAGGTGACGATTTCATCATTGAAAAATTGAAGGAACTCGATACCCCCATCATCCTCGTCATGAATAAGGTCGACTTGATTCATCCGAATGATATTCCGCCAATCATCGAGTCATATAAAAATGAGCTTGAGTTTGCGGCAGTCGTTCCAATCTCTGCGTTACAAGGTAACAACGTCGGACCGTTACTTGAAGAAATCGCGAAGATCTTACCGGAAGGACCAATGTATTACCCGGCGGATCAAGTCACTGACCACCCGGAGCGTTTCATCATCTCAGAGATGATCCGTGAGAAAGTCTTGCAAAAGACACGCGATGAAGTACCACACTCGATCGCAGTCGCGATTGATCAAATCAAGACGCGTGAGAATGGAAACATGGTCGATGTCCATGCGACGATCTTGATCGAGCGCGATTCCCAAAAAGGAATCATCATCGGTAAACGCGGAGCACTTCTAAAAGAAATCGGCTCTGAAGCACGAACGGACATCGAGATGTTACTCGGAACGAAAGTTTACCTGAACTTGTGGGTTAAAGTCCAAAAAGATTGGCGCAACAAGGCCGGTCAATTGCGTGAACTTGGCTTCCGCGATGACGAGTACTAAGCGATGATCGATAAGGCGGAAGGGCTTGTACTACGAACGGTCGTATACGGTGAATCGAATAAAATCGTCACGCTACTGACACGTGAATACGGCAAGCTCGCCGTCATGGCGCGAGGAGCGAAGAAGCCGGGTAGTCGTTTTAACGCGGCAAGCCAGCCTTTCGTTCGAGCCGTCTATATCTATCCAAGGTCACGTGGTCTCGGTCAGTTGAAATCGGCAGACGTCATCACGAGTCATGCGCATATCCGGCAAGATGTCGTCTTGATGGCGTATGCGATGTATCTACTGGAGCTTGCAGATAAAGCGCTTGATGAACGTGTGCCGCAACCGGCACTCTATGATTTGTTCGTCGAAGGACTGGAGGCGATGGATGAAGGACTCGATCCCGACGTCGTCTCCTTCATCATCGAGTTGCGCCTGTTGCGTCATCTAGGGATTGCGCCACACTTGAACGGCTGTACGATTTGCGGGAGTGCTGAAGCACCGTTTGCTTTTTCGTTACACCACGGCGGTCTACTCTGTCGCCGGCATCGCCATGAGGATGAACATGCTGTCTTCATGTCAGAAGCAGTCGCGAAGATGCTCTACGTGTTTTCTGTCTACGATTTTTCGCGGATCGGGACCGTGACGGTGAAGCCGGAAACGAAGCGTCTATTGCGTCAAATCATGGATGCTTATATGGAACGCTACAGCGGGTTACGCCTGCGTTCAAAACGTGTCCTCGACCAGTTGATTGATTTCGGCAACGATTGACAGCAACAAGCGGGTTCGGTAGAATAAATGCGGTAGAAGCAACTAAATGAACACGATGACGAAAAGGAGTACCGTCTTTTTCTCAATCAAGCGATTCCAGGGTGGTGCGAGCTGGGAGTGAGAGGGGCGCGAATGGCGTTTCGGAGTGTTCTTTGTCAAAAAGAGTGGCATGCGATGCATGCAAGTAGGGTGGAACCGCGGGCTTGTCTCGTCCCTATGTGCAACGATTGTTGTACATAGGGGCGTTTTTTGCGTTCCTTAATCATTTCGGAGGTGAAAGTCGTGAAGATGACAGTACAAGACATGATCTTGACATTACAGAAATTTTGGGCAGAACAAGGCTGCTTGACGATGCAAGCATACGACGTAGAAAAAGGAGCCGGTACGATGAATCCGATGACATTCTTACGGAGTCTCGGACCAGAACCATGGAACGTTTGTTATACAGAACCATCACGCCGTCCGGCTGACGGTCGTTACGGGGAAAATCCGAACCGTCTGTATCAACACCATCAATTCCAAGTCATCATGAAACCATCACCTGACAACATTCAGGAATTGTACTTACAAAGTCTCGAGTTGCTCGGTATCAACCCACTCGAACATGATATTCGTTTCGTAGAGGATAACTGGGAGAACCCGACATTCGGTGCTGCAGGTCTCGGCTGGGAAGTATGGCTGAACGGGATGGAAATCACGCAATTCACGTATTTCCAACAAGTCGGTGGAATCGAGTGTAATCCGATCGCAGTAGAGATCACTTACGGAATCGAGCGTCTCGCGTCGTACATTCAAGACGTCGAGAGTGTCTTTGATCTCGTTTGGACGGATGGCTTCAAATACGGTGATATCTTCTATCAACCGGAGTTCGAACATTCGAAGTATACGTTTGAAACATCAGATGTCGCCTTACTCTTCACGTTGTTCGATCAATATGAAAAAGAAGCGAATCGTGCCTTGGACGAGAATCTCGTTTTCCCAGCGTATGATTACATCTTGAAATGTTCGCATACCTTTAACCTTCTCGACGCGAAGGGTGCGATTTCTGTCACGGAACGGACAGGATTCATCCATCGTGTCCGGAACATGTCGCGCCGTTGTGCGCAAAGTTTCATCGAAGAACGGGAACGTCTTGGCTTCCCATTGATCAAGTCGAAAGCAGGTGAGTCACATGCATGAATTATTACTTGAAATCGGTTTAGAAGAGATGCCGGCTCGATTCGTCCTTCAATCCGAAACACAACTCAAGGAACGCGTGACGCGTTTCCTTGAAGAAGCTCGGATTGAGTTCGCGAGCGTCGAATCCTTCTCGACACCACGTCGTCTTGCAGTGTATGTCAAAGGTCTCGCAGCACGTCAAAGTGACCTCGAAGAGACATTAAAAGGACCAGCAAAACGTATCGCGATGGACGAAGCAGGGAACTGGACGAAAGCAGCCGAAGGGTTCGCGCGTGGTAAAGGGTTAACGACGGACGATCTCTTCCTTGGAGAAGAAAAAGGAGTCGAGTATCTCTATGCGACACGTAAGGAAGTCGGACAAGCGACAGCCGATCTACTTCCTGGACTAAAACAAGTCGTCGAAGCGATGACATTCCCGAAAAACATGCGTTGGAGCACACAATCGTTACGTTACATGCGTCCGATTCGTTGGTTGATTGCCCTGCTTGACGATCAAGTCATCCCGTTTGAAGTCGCATCCGTCGAAACAGGTCGGACATCACGTGGACATCGTTTCCTCGGGCAGGACATCACGATCCTGCGTCCGAACGCTTATGTTGAAGCGCTCGCAGGAGAAAACGTCATCGTCAGTTATGAAGCACGTCGTCAATTGATCGAAGAACAAATCGCAGCGCTTGCGGCACGCGAACAATTCGAAGTGCCGATTGATGCGTCTTTACTTGAAGAAGTCACGAACCTCGTCGAGTATCCGACAGCCTTGTTCGGTGCATTCGATGAAGCGTATCTTGAGTTACCAGAAGAAGTCTTGATCACGACGATGAAAGAACACCAACGTTACTTCCCGGTCAAACGTGACGGTGCGTTGCTCCACTATTTCGTCACGGTACGAAACGGAAACGCAACACATCTTGAAAACGTCGCACGCGGAAACGAAAAAGTCATCCGTGCCCGTTTAGCCGATGCGCAGTTCTTCTATGAAGAAGATAAAAAAGCAGATATCGATGAACAGGCGAAACGCCTTGATAAAATCGTCTTCCATGAAAAATTAGGAACGACAGGCGAAAAAGTCCGTCGCGTCCGTCAGATGGCGCTCGCACTTGCAGATCGTGTCGGTGCGGACAAAACACGTGTTGAACGTGCAGGACAAATCTATAAATTCGATCTCGTCAGTCAAATGGTCTATGAATTCACAGAATTACAAGGTCTGATGGGTGAGCGGTATGCGAACATGAAGAATGAGGATCCAGAAGTCGCGGCTGCGATTCGTGAACATTACATGCCACGCTTCGCGGGGGATGCAAGTCCGGAGACACCGACAGGAACACTCTATGCGATTCTCGATAAGATGGACAGCGTCGCTGGATTCTTTGGTGTCGGTATGATTCCAAGTGGATCAGCGGATCCGTATGCATTGCGTCGTCAAGCACAAGGGATTGTTCAGATTTTATCAGATCGTAAGTTGAATCTGACATTGACTGAACTGATTGCTTTCGTCGTTTCAGAACAGGTGGCAGCAGGTCTTTACGCGAAGGATGCCGAAGAAGTTCAAGCTGCATTACAAGACTTCTTTGCACAACGCTTGAAATACCGTCTATCGGAAATGAACTTCCGTCATGATGTCGTCGAAGCCGCTCTTGATCATACGTTGACAGTCGAAGCGAATGAGCAGCGTGCTGCGATGCTTGAAAGTGCGACGAAAAAAGAATCGTTCAAGAAAACGGTCGAACAACTCAGCCGTGTCTTAAACATCTCGAAAAAAGCAGAAGACGCCACAACTGTTAATCCAGCGCTCTTTGAAAATGATGCGGAACGCGCGTTACATGAGGCGATTGAGAAGACCTTACCAGAGGTCGATCAAGCGATCGCGTCACTTGATTATGAACGAGCGCTTGAGGCACTTGAGGCAACCGTTCCGTCGATCACAGCATACTTTGACGGTACGATGATCATGACGGACGACGAAACAGTCCGCACGAACCGTCTTAGCGAAATGAAACGATTTGCGCAAGCCATCGAATCAGTCGCCCGGTTCAATGCACTTACTTTAGCGTAAAGAAAAAGGACGGATGAGCCGATGAAGTTAAATGAACGGCAAAAAAAGATACTCCAAATCGTCAAAGAGAACGGTCCGATCACGGGAGAGCAGATTGCTTCTGCACTCTCCTTGACACGGGCGACGTTACGACCCGATTTGTCGATTTTAACGATGACCGGCATGCTAGAAGCGCGTCCACGTGTCGGCTATATGTATGTTGGAAAGAAAAATGCGTCCATGCTTCATGAGAAACTCGACACCTTGACCGTCGGCGAATTCATGTCGTCGGCAAAGGTCATTCATGAAGGGATGACCGTATACGATGCGATCGTTCACTTATTCCTTGAAGATGTAGGTTCGCTGTTCGTCGTCAGTAAGGACCATGCGTTGGTCGGTGTGTTGTCACGTAAGGATTTTCTACGTGCGGCAATCGGTAATCAAGAGTTAGACTCGTTACCGGTCAATATCATCATGACACGGATGCCGAATTTGACGGTCTGTGAAAAATCGGAGACGTTGATTGGTGCCGGTATGAAACTGATCGAAAAGCAGATTGATTCAATGCCAGTCGTCGAAGAGGAGAACGGCGTCTTGAAAGTCGTGGGTCGAATGACGAAGACGAACATGACGAAAGTGTTGGTCGCTTTAGCACGTGATGAAGAAATTTAAGGAGGGTTCCTGATGCGTCAACGGATTTATGTCGTGAGTGACTCTGTCGGAGAGACGTGTGAACTCGTCGTCCGCGCAGCTGCAATCCAATTCCCGGAACAAGCCATCGAGACGGTCCGCATTCCGTTCGTCGATGATGATCAAGTCATTTATGACTTGGTTCTTCATGCGAAAGAAGAACAAGCGACGATTGCTTTTACGATCGTTCATGCGACCCATCGTCGTCTGCTTGCAGATACAGCTCGTGCCCACGGTGTAAAAGCGATTGATCTACTTGGTCCATTGCTTGACACGATGGAAGATCGCTTGCAGATGCAACCGAAGGAAGAGCCAGGTTTAATCTATCGCTTAGATGAAGAATATTTCCGAAAAATCGAAGCGGTTGAGTTTGCTGTCAAGTATGACGATGGACGTGATCCAAAAGGTATCAAACGTGCGGATATCGTCTTGATCGGGGTGTCGCGTACATCAAAGACACCACTTTCGCAGTATCTGGCTTTGAAGCGATATAAAGTAGCGAACGTACCACTCGTACCTGAATCGATCCCGCCAGCGGAGCTATTCGACATTCCAAAAGAAAAATGTTTTGGACTACTCATCTCACCGGAAAAGTTGATCGACATCCGAATGGAACGCCTGCGTTCATTAGGACTCAAACCAGAAGCAGCATATGCGCAGATGGACCGAATCAACCGGGAACTCGAATACGCACGGAATTTATACGAACGAATCGGTTGCCAAGTCATCGACGTGACGAATAAAGCAGTCGAGGAAACAGCGAATCTGATTTTGACTGGAATTTCCGGGAAAGCGCATGACTAGTCAAGCAGTCAGGAACATAGTATACTTGTTTAGCTGATAAATGAGATAATGCCCTTTTTCTAATGAAACGGAACGAGTCATCGTTCCGTTTCATTGCGGGTATGGTCATGTAAGGATAAGTTCTCAAGGAAAGGGGAGAGGACGGAATGAAGCGAATTCCTGATGAAATCGTCGATCAGGTCCGCCAAGCAACGGACATCGTCGAATTGATTTCAGAACGTGTAGAATTAAAAAAACAAGGGAATCGATATTCAGGGCTTTGCCCGTTTCATTCTGAGAAATCACCTTCCTTTTCTGTTTCTCCTGATAAAGGGATGTACTACTGTTTTGGATGTGGTGCAGGTGGAAACGCGATCACTTTTGTCATGGAAACAGAAGGAATGAGTTTCAAGGAAGCCGTCTCTAAATTAGCTGATCGCAGCGATGTCACACTTCCAGAACTGGAGCCGGATCGATTCGAACAATCGGAATCGACACCTGAACAGGAAAAGAAGTTCCGGATGCGCGAGGCACATCGGATCGTCACCGAGTTGTATCATGAGGTGTTGATTCAAACGGAAGCAGGCGACGCGGGACGAATCTATTTAGAGAATCGTGGTATCCGTGAGGGTGCGATGCGTGAGTTCCGACTCGGGTATGCACCGGATCAAGATCGTTTTACAGTGGATTCCTTGGCACGGCGTGGGTTTGATTTAGATGAGATGGTCGAAGCGGGATTGATTTCAATCGGACGCGATGGCGATTATCGAGATCGATTCAACGGTCGAGTCGTATTTCCTATCTCCGATCGTGATGGCACGATCGTCGGATTTAGTGGACGTTCGATTGATGGTCGTGATCCGAAGTATGTCAATACAGCGGAAACACCTTTGTTCAATAAAAGTGAACTGTTATTCGGATTCGCTCAAGCACGAGGGGCGATGCGCAAAATCAAACAAGTCGTCCTCGTTGAGGGGAATCTTGATGTTGTGCGTGTCGCTCAAGCGGGTATACCTTATACGGTAGCCTCTTTAGGAACAGCCTTAACACCGGTTCATGCCCAAAACCTAGCACGTATCGTCGATGAAGTCATTATTTGTTATGACGGAGACAAGGCAGGACGCGCTGCGACGTTAAAAGCCCTACAATTGCTTGAAGCCGTTGCCGTCGACTGTTCCGTCATCCGTTTACCGGATGGCGAAGACCCGGATTCCTTCATTGGGAATCAGGGCGAAGAGACGTTTTTACACTGGATCGAACAAGAACGGGTTTCAAGTCTTGAATTCAAATCTTTTTATTTTCGACAAGGAAAAAACTTGCGATTAGAAGGAGAACGCGTTCGATATATTGAAACTATGCTTGAAGAGATTGGTCGAACATCCAATCCGTTGTTACGGGACATTTATTTAGGAAAACTTTCTGAGGAATTTAAACTCTCGAAAGACTCCTTGATCGCACAAGTGCGTCCAACCGTCCAACAACCGAAGAGAGAACAAATCGTTTCCGATCGCCCAACTGCTCTACCGACAGCACCTCCTGACCGAACGTTCGCGAACTGGAAAAAGGCAGAACGCTTCTTGCTTGCCTACATGATCCGTTCAGAAGAAGTATGTCTTGAAGTGCGAGAGCAACTAGGTGTCCAATTCAATGATCCGGCACACCAATTGATTGCCGGCAAGCTATATGAATTTTACGGAGCAGGTACGCAAGGAAGTCCTGATCGTTTTTTGACGATGTTGCACGACGCTTCTTTGCAACGAATCGTAGCGGATTTAGAGTTCATGCTGATGCCTGAGTATGATCCTGATTTACTCAGTCACTACATTCGTGCCGTCCAAAATGAACAGCAACGTCGGTTGTTAGAAGAAGAAAAGTCACGATTGAATCAACAAACAGATATCCGTGCTCAAGCGGAGCTGATGCAGGCGATCATAGAACGGAAGCGTCGTTTAAAAGATCGATGACCTGCTGCATGATGTGGAAGGAGTGTATGGTTCGATGGCAGAAAAAGCAAGATCAGAAGCTGAATTACTCCGTCTCGCGAAAGAGGAACTCATCGCGCTCGGACATAAAAATGGTGAATTGTCACACCAAAAGATCGAAGACAAACTAAGTTCGTTCGAATCAATGGATGCTCAGCAATTCGAGGAATTCCTTCAATTGCTTGAAACAGAAGGTATCAAGGTCAACAATGACGGCACAGGGGACGAAAAAGAAGAGGCGGATCTAAACGATTTGTCTGTTCCTCCTGGTGTCAAGATCAATGACCCTGTCCGGATGTATCTAAAAGAAATCGGCCGCGTTGATCTGTTGAATGCAGAAGACGAAGTCGAACTCGCTAAACGAATCGAGCAAAACGATGAAGAAGCAAAAAAACGATTGGCGGAAGCAAACTTACGTCTCGTCGTTTCGATTGCGAAGCGTTATGTCGGACGCGGTATGTTGTTCCTTGATTTGATTCAAGAAGGCAACATGGGTCTGATCAAAGCGGTCGAAAAATTCGACTATACGAAGGGATATAAATTCTCGACGTATGCAACATGGTGGATTCGTCAGGCAATCACACGTGCGATTGCTGACCAAGCGCGGACAATCCGAATTCCGGTTCACATGGTTGAGACGATCAATAAATTGATTCGTGTCCAGCGTCAACTCTTGCAAGATCTCGGACGTGAACCATCACCGGAAGAAATTTCGAAAGAGATGGAAATCACGCCGGAAAAAGTCCGTGAAATCCTGAAAATTGCGCAAGAGCCGGTTTCTCTTGAAACTCCAATCGGGGAAGAGGACGATTCACATCTCGGAGATTTCATCGAGGACCAAGATGCGACGGCACCACAAGATGCTGCAGCATACGAACTCTTGAAAGAACAACTCGAAGATGTGTTAGATACACTGACGGATCGTGAAGAAAACGTCCTTCGTCTTCGTTTTGGTCTTGACGATGGTCGGACACGGACACTTGAAGAAGTCGGAAAAGTATTTGGCGTTACACGTGAGCGGATTCGTCAAATCGAAGCAAAAGCACTTCGGAAGTTACGTCACCCGAGTCGTTCGAAACGCTTGAAAGATTTCCTCGATTAATTCAAAGTGTGAAGAATATATGAAATTTTAGTGGGAAGGAAGAAAAAAGTTTCGTTTTTTTCTTCCTTCCCTGTTTTTTTTACAGTAGAATAGTAACGGGGAATACCATTCAGTCACCAACTTGGTTGGGTATAGAATATGGGGGGAATCCAAATGCGTAATCCATTAGTACCGTTCGCGGCGATCGCAGTCATCGCCATCATCGCTATGATTTCATTGTCTTACTTTGGGGTCGATCAGGTGAAGGAAGCTCGCAAAGGGCCGTCAACTGCAGAAATGAAGCCGGAAGACTTATTTGCATCTAAAGGATGTACAGGATGTCACGGTGGAAACTTAGAAGGCGGAACAGGTCCGAACTTAACAAAGATCGGCGCGAAGCTGAAAGAAGATGAAATTAAAGACATCGCAATGAACGGTAAAGGGCAAATGCCTGGCGGTCTTGCGAATGACGAAGAAGCAGCTGTTCTAGCCAAATGGTTAGCTGCTAAGAAATAAGAACAAGGACATCTATCTCGTTACGAGATGGATGTTTTTTTGTGGTGTATGGTATCTTTTTTAGCGTAAATCCGCTATTTTTAAAAGAGAGTTTTTCGGAAAATAGGAAGGATGAAGATGATGCAAATGAACGTCGTATTGGATCAACGACTCCAAAAAGTCGTGTCGTATATTCCACAAGGAGCGATCCTCGCAGATATTGGATCAGATCATGCATTCGTACCTTGTTTTTGTGTACAACAAAAGAAAATCGAGCGTGCGATTGCAGGAGAGGTGAATGAGGGACCGATGGAAGCGGCAAAAGGACAAGTGGCGCTTGTTGGTCTTGAATCACAGATTGATGTCCGTTTAGGAAGTGGCTTATCGGTTTTGAAACCGGGCGAAGCAACGGCGATTACGATTGCGGGAATGGGCGGAACGCTGATTGCCTCTATCCTTGAGGAAGGAAAAGATCGGTTGTCAGGTGAGGAACGCTTGATTCTTCAACCGAATGTCGATGCAGTCGATGTTCGGAAGTGGTTGCTGACGAATTCATATGCGTTATTGTCTGAAGCCATTGTCGAGGAGAACGGAAAGATCTATGAAATTCTCGTTGCAGAACGTGGAGATGAAACACTTTACTCAGAGGACGAAACAACACGTCAGTGGGAATTGTTCTTTGGACCACAGTTAATGCGGGAACGTGCACCAGAATTCATTGAAAAATGGCAGATTGAAAAACAAAAGCGAGAGTATATCTTAGCTCAGATGAAACAAGGGCAAGCAACGGAGGTTTTATCTGAAAAAATCGAAGCCATCGAACGATTGATTCAAAAGATGGAAGAGGTGACGAACTAATGGTGAATGGGAACCATATCATTGAGCAGTTTGAAGCATTTGCTCCGAAAAAATTCGCACTCGAAGGTGATCCGATTGGTCTACAAATCGGAACATTGAACAAGGACGTCAAACGTGTGCTCGTGACACTTGATGTCTTGGAGTCTGTCGTCGATGAAGCAATTGAAAAGAAGGTCGATCTCATTATCGCGCATCATCCACCGATTTTTAGTAAGTTAGCAAATGTGACGGATCGTTCTGCAACAGGACGGATCGTCACAAAATGTATCAAACACGATATTGCGGTGTATGCTGCGCATACGAACCTTGACGTGACACCAGGCGGGGTCAATGACTGGATGGCAGATGCGCTTGGTCTTGAGTCTTGTGAAGTACTAGCTCCGACATTTGAAAACACACAATATAAACTAAGTGTCTTCGTACCGACTGAGGCTGTAGAGCATGTTTCAACAGCCCTTGCACAAGCGGGAGCAGGAAAAGAAGGAGACTACAGTGATTGTCAATTCCACGTCAATGGAACGGGTCAATTCCGACCGTTGACGGAAGCTACCCCGTATATCGGTGAAGCAGGACGACTCGAACGCGTTTCAGAAGTCCGAATCGAGACGATCGTCACGGAACTGAATCAGAAACAAGTCATTCGAGCGATGAAACAGGCTCATCCATATGAGGAAGTCGCCTATGATCTCATTCGTCAAGAACGTCCGGCAACATCACTTGGTCTTGGACGGATTGGTCGGTTACCGGAAGCAATGACGTTGCGGGAATTTGCAGAGCATGTTCGCGATGCGTTTGGTGTACAAAACTTACGCTTCGTCGGAGACGAATCACGCCACATCCAAAAAGTAGCAGTACTTGGTGGTGACGGCAATAAGTACGTCTCGACTGCAGCATTTGCGGGAGCAGATGTCCTTGTGACAGGGGATCTCTATTTCCATGTGGCGCATGATGCGATGGCACTTGGACTAGCAGTCGTCGATCCGGGACATCATGTGGAGTCGGTTATGAAGGAAGGCGTCGTCAACGAATTGAAGCGTCGATTCGAACAGAAAAAAATCGATGTCGAGCTGCTGATTTCAACAGCGAATACGAATCCGTTTCAGTTTTTATGATGAATCGAATGAAATACGTCGATGATATCGTCATATTCCATAACAAAAAAACCGAGTCGCGAATGAGGATCGCGACTCGGTTTTGCTGTATCGATTGTAATGATTAAAGTACTTTAACTTTAGGCAAGATGCGTCGTAATTCAAGGAATGGTGTCTTGTCATGCGTACTGATATCAGCAGGATCATATTGTTGGAGGAAATCAATGACCTTTTTCGTGATTGGTGTTGGCGTTGATGCACCTGATGTGACACCAACTTGAGTCACACCCTCAAGCCAAGTCAAATCAAGTTCCGTTAAATCACCAATCCGATGCGCTGGAGTTCCTGCGATATCGAAGGATACCTGTGCTAGGCGATTCGAGTTGTTCGAACGCGGATCACCGACGACGATGACGAGATCGCAATCTCCTGCTTGATCAGCCACCGCTTCTTGCCGGACTTGTGTTGCGTTACAGATTTCATTGTGTACTTCTACATGCGGATATTTTTTACGAACGTGTTCCATCAAAGCTTGGACATCCCATTGGCTCATCGTCGTCTGATTCGTGACGATGATTTTTTTGTGAGCAAGCTGTGGCGGGAGTTCATCGATATCTTCGACTTTTTCGATGAGGTGCACATGCTCTGGTGCTACACCGACTGCACCTTCAGGTTCCGGGTGTCCGTGTTTGCCGACGTAGATGACTTCATAATCATCCGCGACGACTTGACGAATCAAATCGTGCGTACGCGTCACGTCAGGACATGTTGCATCGACGACATGTAAGTTCTTCTCAGCAGCACGTGCATAAACTGCAGGTGAGATGCCGTGTGCGGTAAAGATGACAGTACCCTCTTGAATCGTCTCTAACGCTTCGAGGCGATCGGGACCATCGACAGTGATGACACCCATATTTTCGAACTCACGTGTCACGTGAGCGTTGTGGACGATCATCCCTAAAATATGGATCGGACGTGGCAAGTCTTTATTCAATGCCGCTTGTTGTGCAAGTTTCATTGCATCGACGACACCGTAACAATAGCCGCGGGGGCTGATTTTTTTTACTAGCATAGTTATGGATTCTCCCTTTGTGAAAAAGAATGATTAGTTAGAGTGTACCATTGATTGAAGCTGAATGAAAATAGAGGAGTCTGTTTCATCCACAGAACATGCTATACTAATGAAGTTGTCAATTATTCAAAAGGGAGGCGAAGGGATGGAGTCTAAGAAAATGATGCGGTCGTATTTTTTTCAAATCACCGCCGTCTTATTCATCCTGATTTGTCTTGTCATTTCAGCGCTTGCCTTCACTGCGGACCGGGTCACGATTTCCCGCGTCGAGCAACAAACAGAGAAACAGAGCGAGAAGAGTGTCGAGGTCTCAGGAAATGCGATTCGCGACAATGTCGGGAATCTGCATGAAGAGATCATGAGCTTGCAGTTGAATGTCAAAAACCCCGACAAGCTGAAACAAAAAATTGAAGAATCGAATCTATTAGACATCGATACAGGATTTAAGAGTTTCTTCTACTTTGATCGACAGACGAAGCAAGTCACTTGGTTCTCAAGTGAGGATCGACGTATAGAAAACAGTACGATCCTAAAAGACGATGAATTCTTGCAAACGTTGACGAGTACGGACTTTCATATGAGTAAGTTGTATACGATGGAATCAGATGCTGTCACCTATATGTTCGTTCCGGTTCGAGACGGCAATGAACGCGTCGGTGTCTTTGGTGGTGGGTTAAGTGTCATGAACTCGATCGTTTTTCGGAATTCGCTTGAATCATTTGACGATCAGACGATCGCCTACCTATTCAATAGTAAAAAAGAATTGTTAGCCACATCTAGTAATCTAGTACCGGATGAAGAACGCTTATTATCGAAAAGTGTCATTGAACGTGCGTTTCAGTCGGTAGAACCTTCTGAGATTTTTAGTACGAACCAGGACATGTATTACTTCGCGAAAGATTTGAAGGTGACGGATTGGAAGATTCTCGTTCGAACGCCACGAAGCGTCTTTTATGAACCAGTCTACACGACACGGCAACAGTATTTGATCATCGCTGCCTTGACGCTCGTCCTCAGTCTGATCGTCGGCTATTTGATGTCAAAACAATTGACAGCACCGATGCTTGAACTTGTGAAGAAGATCGAGAAAAGCACCTCACCCAAACCGATTGTTCTCGAGCGTGCCGGATCAAACGAAGTCAAGACACTCGTTGCTGCCTATAACGAGTACGCTCAACGGATGGAAAATGCGCGCCTTGAGCAGTTGAGTCAACAACAAACGATGTTACATCAAGAAAAATTAGCATCACTCGGTCAACTAGCAGCAGGAATTGCCCACGAAATCCGCAATCCACTAACGCCAGTCAAGATGACGTTACAGTTGTTAGCAGCAGAAAAGGATCGTGATCCAGAAATGTTGATTCTCGCCTTATCGGAACTGGATCGAGCAAATGGCATGATTCAAACGATGCTTGATTTATCGAAAGGCGAAAACAACGCACTTCAAAAAACGACGATTGATATGAATGATTTAATGAAGAAGCTGACATATATCTTAGAAGCGGAAGCTCATCATTACGAAGCGGACTGCAAGATTTATACACCGTCCTTCATGCCAAAGATTTATGCATCAGAAGAGGGGATTTTGCAGATTTTAGCAAACTGTGTTCGAAATGCCCTTCAAGCTGTCGCGTTTAAAGGACCGGATGGAATCTGTCATCTGCATGTCCACGTTTATCCAGAAGAAGTCGTCTTCATTGTTCAGGATAATGGGGTAGGGATGGATGGAAATCAGATTGATCATGTCGGTCAAGCGTTCAAGACATCAAAAGTCGATGGCAATGGACTTGGACTCTTCATGTCGAAACAAATCGTTCGTGATCATAAAGGCAAGATGATCTTTGATAGTAAGCCGGGTGTCGGTACGACGATTCAAGTCCACTTACCTCGAAAGGAGCAAACGGAATGAAATTCAATAAGGCCTGGTTATTCGTCCTGATTGTTTGGATTTCATCCGTTTTGTTCATTTCCAATTTATTCGTCAATCCGGATCCGAGTCCACGCCGTCATCTCGTCGGCTTCACGATCGTCAATGATAAACATGAATTTGCGCAACGGCTCGTCGATGCGTTCAAGACACAAGCCAAACTAAATAAATACGAAGCAGTCGTCGCGACGTCTCATAATTCACGCATCAATGAACGCGAGCAAATTCAAGAGTTCATTCGAATGAAGGTAGATGCAATCTTCGTGACGACGCTTGATGATGTCTATATTGCTAGTACGTTAGAAGAGGCAGCTCGTGCTGGGATTCCGGTCTTCGCGATCGATCGATTGATTCGCTCCGATGCAGTCGTCAGTTCGATTACCTCGAATAATCAATTGATCGGGGAACAGCTTGCCTCATTCATCAAACACGAACGCATCAAGCAGACGGGACGAGCTACGGCCGACATCATTGAAGTCGCGGGTACGGCAAACGTCAATACGACGAATGAACGACACCGGGGATTTTTGACTGGTCTTGAGCGTGAGCCGGAACTTGAAATCGTCGAATCCGTGAATGGGGATTACGACCCCGTCACTTCAGAACAGGTCATGACACAGGTGATTGAGTCGGGAATTCCGTTTGATGCCATCTATTGTCACAATGACGATATTGCGCTAGGTGTCCTCGAAGCATTGAAAAAAGCAGGTATCAAAGGAAAAATAATTGTCGGCATAGACGGGAATCGTGCTATATTAGAAGCTGTTGACATGAAATCGATGGATGCGACGGTCGTCCAGAGTGCTGATGAGATGATGAAAGTCGCCTTCAGTGCATTGAAGCTTCATACGAAAAACAAAAAGATTCCAACTCGTTTTTATACGTACTCCTATCTGTATGACGGTAGTAGACCCATAACCATGTTGAACTAATCGAGAGGCAGAAGCCTCAGCAAATAAGGAAAGGACGGTGTCAATTCATGAATGGATTCAGCCATTATCAATTACACCCGTTCGTCATCGAAGCACTCGATGACGCCCGCATCACAAAACCGACCGACATTCAGTCGCGGATCATCCCAGCTGCAGTAAAGGGACGCGATATCATCGGTCAATCACAAACAGGAACAGGAAAAACGTTATCGTTCCTTCTTCCAATCGTTCAAAACGTCGATTCAAAGCTTCAAGAATTACAAGCAATCATCGTTGCTCCAACGCGCGAACTTGCTTGGCAAATTCATGAAGAACTGAAATCGTTACTCGTGAAGGAACCAGACTTCATCAAGACGAGTCTTATTACAGGTGGAATGGATCGCGAACGTCAAATCGGTCGTGTGAAAGTCTCACCTCAAATCGTTATCGGAACACCGGGACGTATTTTAGACCTATTTAAAGAACAGGCTTTAAAACCACATTTCGTGAAGCACTACGTTATCGATGAAGCGGATCAAATGCTCGACATGGGCTTCTTGCCAGAAGTTGACCGGATTGCGCAAGCTCTTCCAGAACAGCTTCAGATGATGGTCTTCTCAGCAACGATTCCTGAGAAATTGCAACCGTTCTTGAAAAAATACATGAACAACCCGCGTTATGCGCATGTGGATCCAAAACAACAGACAGCGAAGAAAATCGTTCACCATACGATTCCGGTCAAGCATCGTGAGCGCTCACAATTGACGTTGAAAGTCGCGAAAGCGCTGAATCCGTATATCTGTCTAATCTTTACGAATACAAAAGCAGAAGCAATCGAAGTCGAAGCTTTGTTCCTAGAAGCAGGACTGAACGTTGGTTCCCTTCACGGAGATCTTCCGGCACGTCGTCGTAAACAAGCCATCAAAGAAATCAACGATGCGAAGTATCAATACGTCATCGTGACGGATCTTGCAGCACGCGGAATTGATATTTCAGGTGTCTCACACGTCATCAACCATGGTATTCCAAAAGATTTAGACTTCTACGTCCACCGTGTCGGTCGGACAGGTCGCGTCGATCAAGATGGATTGGCATACACATTGTTTGAAGATCACGAGAACGGTATGATCAATCGCTTAGAGGACCGTGGCATTCAATTCACGAACGTTGATGTCAAAGGCAGTCAAATCGTCGAGGTCAAAGAACGTCGTCGTGCGAAGCCGCACATGAAAACTGCTGTCTCGAAGACAGCGCATAGCCGTCTGTCGGGTGAAGCAGCAAAAGCGAAAAAGCGCGTTAAACCAGGTTATAAGAAGAAGCATCAATATAAGTTGAAAGAAACAGCAAAACGTGAACGCATCAAAGAACAACGTGGTGTCGGTCGCGCGCAACGTAAAGAAAACGCACGCAAATCAAAATAATTCCATTGATGACACCCGTGAAATGAAAAAACATTTTTCGGGTGTCTTGTTGTTTTTAAGATTTGGTACACTGTAAAAAGAGAAAGGTGGAAAAGAATATGAAAATAGGTTCACACGTCTCCGTTTCGGGGAAAAAAATGCTGTTAGGTGCAAGTGAGGAAGCGGCATCTTACGGTGCAACGACGATGATGGTCTATACAGGAGCACCTCAAAATACACGCCGTAAGCCGATGGAAGAGTTACGGATTCAAGAAGCATTGCAACATATGAGTGCTAATGGAATAGAGGAAATCGTCGTGCATGCGCCGTATATCATCAACTTAGGGAATACGACGAAACCCGAGACATTCGAACTCGCCGTTTCGTTTTTAGCAGCAGAAATTAAACGAGCAGAAGCGCTTGAAAAGGCGCAACACATCGTATTACATCCTGGTGCGCATGTAGGTGCTGGGGAAGAAATCGGAATCAAACGGATTGTCGAAGGACTCAATGAAGTACTGACAGGTGACGAACAGGTCAAGATCGCGCTTGAGACGATGGCTGGAAAAGGATCGGAAATCGGAAAAACCTTCGAGGAACTTGCTCAAATCATCGAAGGCGTCACACATCATGATCGTCTGTCCGTCTGTCTCGATACATGTCACGTGCATGATGCAGGATACGATATCGTGCACGACTTAGATGGTGTTCTTGAACAATTCGACCGGATCGTTGGACTGGATCGTCTTGGTGTCATCCATGTGAATGACTCAAAGAATATCCGTGGTGCTCGAAAGGACCGTCATGAAAATATTGGTTTTGGTGAGATTGGATTTGATGCCTTACATCGTGTCGTGCATCATACTGCTCTGGCACATTTACCGAAAATCTTAGAGACGCCATACATTGGTCTCGATCCAAAGAAAAAAGTGGCACCGTATAAACAAGAAATCGATATGTTACGTTCGGGTGCGTTTGATGCAGACTGGCGTCTACCGATTCTAGGAGCACCAGTCGAATAACTCATAAAGGGGTGTCTGTGATGTGTCATATACTCGTCGTTGATGAGACTAGTTTTGCGATACGACAAGCTGTTGTCCACTACTATGAAACAAAGGAACCGTTTTATTTGCCGGCAGAACTGGTAGAGGGAGAAGAGGTGTTTCTTGCGACGACTGACGGTATCATGGCGTATGCTGAAGCCTTGTTCACCGAGTATACGACACGTCCAGAAGATCCATTTTGGTTGACGAATGCTGACGACTCAGAAGGGTCATATGTGTGCCTTGATCTCATCAGTGTGGATTTACGTCATCCCTTACTTGGACGACCACTCGATCAACTTGGTCTTAAAACTGGACCGGTCGAAGGCGTGTTTCGCACGCGTCTGCTTGATTCATGGCAGTATGGGTATTTCGAAACGGATGTACTGACACTCGAACAATCTAAACAACGTCGAATCGAGCGCTTCAAGGAGCGAAATCATCTGGAACAAGTCGCGCGTCAATGTATGCATTGTGAGGAGTCTAGGCAGTCGTTACTGGAATGGCATTTGACACCAGAAGGATATCAGACGGTTTGCCCGACCTGTCACCGATGGTTACATCAACAGATGCTTCATGCGGTGGATACGGCAGCAGCAACGGAAGAGAGTGAGTAAAATCTTTTCCTATTCAAGCAGAGCTCCCACGATCGACATTTAATCATTAAAACCTTAAAAAGAATCAAAGAAAGTTCTCTTTTCTGCGCTGGCAGCAAAGAGAACTTTTTTTGATTGGATTAGAAAAAGCGTTCTACTAAAAATAGATAGATTTTCATCCCAAGGAAGACACCGAAGATTCCGACGACGGCTGGAAAAACAGGTGGGGCAGGAATCGGCAGTTTCAGTGCTGTGAACACGACGCCGCAGATGACGCCGGCGAGAAGGGATAATAAGATTTGCTGAAGCATACATTTCGTCCTTTCTGCTGTAAATCAGCATTTGAAGTAGAGTACGTGGTAAAACATGACCAACATCATGTAGCATTTTGATCAAGAATGACTTTGTCCTCTTTCTTTTCGATCGTGATCCACTTTTGTGTTAATGGAGTTGTAAAACTAGGTTTTTGTTTGAGTTTGCCGCTCGTATAGTCTTGAATCAGCAACTGGGATTCACAGCTCTGTTTTCCGTCCTTCACGTAATGATAAGATCCATCCGCTGCCTGCTCACGCGACTTCACATTATCAGCCAGGGCGAGGGCCAGGCAATCCTTTAAATACTCCTTATGTTCTTCGTCCATGATCGGGAACAAGATTTCAATCCGTTTTCGCATGTTGCGTGTCATCCAGTCCGCGCTTGATCCATACATCAAATCCTGACCGTTGTGATGGAAGTAGAAGATGCGTGAATGCTCCAAGTAACGATCGACAATCGAGATGACGCGAATGTTCTCCGAAACATCTGGAATGCCAGGACGCAGACAACAGACGCCCCGAACGATGAGTTCGACTTGGACACCGGCGCGCGATGCCTTGTAAAGCCGTAAAATGATGTCTTTTTCCGTTAGACTATTCATCTTGGCAACGATTCGACCATTTCCGTGCTTTTTATGATGATGAATCTCTTCATCAATCAATGACAGGAACTTCTCAAGCATTGCGTTCGGTGAAGTTTGAATGACGTTCCATTCTGGCTGTTCCCCGTATCCGGATAACCAATTGAAGAAGTTCGTCGCATCTTCGGCGATCTCTTCCCGAGCGGTCAATAATCCGACGTCCGTGTATAGTTTCGCCGTCGAATCATTATAATTGCCGGTACCAAGATGGACGAAACGCTGAATCTTGCCTTCGTGGAGTCGGACGACGAGCGTGATCTTTGAGTGTGTCTTTAAATCACTATATCCGTAAATGACATGGGCGCCGACCTTTTCTAGTTGCTTCGCCCACTCGATGTTCTTCGCCTCGTCGAATCGAGCCTTCAGTTCAACGAGAACGGTGACCTGTTTCCCGTTCTCCGCTGCCGTTTTTAAGGCCTTGATGATCGGAGAATCACCAGATACGCGATAAAGTGTTTGTTTGATAGCAAGGACGTTCGGGTCATTCGCCGCTTGGACGATGAACCGGACGATAGGATCAAACGTATGATACGGATGATGCAAGAGATAGTCGCGTTCGAGTAATTGATTAAACAGATTTTTTGAACTATCGAGTGCCGGTGGGTCGACCGGCATGATCGTCTGATAAATCAAATGATCATATTCAATACCGATTTGACTGTAGAAGGCAAAGGAGAACGTTAAATCAATCGGACCATCCACGGCAAAGATGTCGCGTTCCTGTAAATCGAGTACATCGCGTAACATGTTGAGCAGTTCGGTATTGATGGCAGCTTTTTGAACTTCGAGTCGAATGGCGACTCCCCAACGCCGTTTTTTTAATTCTTTCTCAATCAGCTTTAATAAATCATGCGTACCTTCCTCATGAAACGGAAGGTCGGCATTACGCGTAATTCGAAACGGCATGGCAGACAACACACGATAACCTTTGAATAGACTATCGATGAAGGCGATGATGACGTCTTCGAGTAAGATGACAGCCGTCGTCTCGTCATCTTCTACCGGTAAATCGACGAATCGTGGCAAGACAGCAGGTACTTGTACGAGCGCCAAATTTCGTTTTGTCCCGTCTTCTGCCTCAAGCACCGTCGCAATGTTGAGTGACTTTGACGAGAGCATCGGGAACGGACGATAGGCATCGACGGCAACGGGCGTGAGTACCGGAAAGACTTGTTCACGGAAAAAGGATTTTACATAGGTCGTTTGTTCCGAAGTCAGAGCGTCGTATTTCAAGAATGTAATGCCTTCATCGGATAACGTCTGATTGATTGCTTGAAATGCTTCGTATTGCCGATCGACTAACTCTTTTGTTTTCGCTGCGATTGCACGTAACTGTTGTTTGGGTGTCATCTGTTGTTTATTTTCTGGTTTATTGAACCCGGCGAGTACTTCATCCTTTAAACCACCGACTCGTACCATATAGAACTCGTCTAAATTGGAACTAAAGATACCGAGAAACTTAAAACGTTCCATTAGCGGATTGCGTGTGTCAAACGCTTCATCCAGCACACGTTTGTTGAACTGGAGCCAGCTGAGCTCACGATTATTGAAATGTTCAGGTATGTCGAGCTTCATGAAGGAAGATCTCCTTTCGTTTCGAAGGTAATCGTACAATCAATGATTCGTTCCAGGTGTTTCTTTTGTTTTTCCGCTTTTTCGACTTCGAATCCATAATCATGATCCCCTGTATCGAGGACGAATTGGAGTTGATCCTTTTCAAGGAACAGTTCCAAATGATCGACAGCTTTTCGCTCCGTCACGTCGAGCGCGTGACTTAATTTGAGGAGAGATCCAAGTAGGTCGAAGCGATCCAGCGATTTTTCCGTAAACCAGTCCTTGAAAGGTTTCGCAAGCTGGTTCATCCGTTTGGCAGAAGAATAGGAACTGACGAGCGAGAGAGCAACGCGATCCTTGTGCGTCATGCCATTCAATTCGGTATTCGTCAACAGGTAGAACGTCTGGTCCGATCGTGTATCTGGATTAATGTATTGTCCACAATAAAATAAGCGACTTGCTGAATCGAGCAGTCGTAGATCAGACGCGCGTTCTGAAATCAAGTCGAGCGTGACGAGCTGTCGGTACATCGATTTGGCGAGTGTTCCAATATATGACGCACGATCTCGATTGACCTTATAGTCGCTTTCGAGCTGATAGAGACTTTGCTCACGTACGTTTTCAATCCGACGGTATGCTTCGTCCTGCACATCGAACTCGTAAACAAGACCTTCGCGAAGACCGAGATTACTCATTACGAATTCTTCCGCTTCGATGTGATGGGCTAACTCTTGAATCGCAATCAATGCCGGCAGGAAGATATCAATTCGATCTTTTGAGAGTCCTTCGATTTTCGATAGTTGTTTCGCCGACTTTCCTTCGAGATCGTCGACCATCTTCGCGAGTTCTTTCGCTTTGATTTGATATTGGTGAACACTTCGAAGGGGATAGTCCTGATTCGACTGATGGATCCGAACGAAATTTCGGGCAGAACCACCGACACCGATTAAAGGAAGCTTTTTATCACTCAGCCATGGAATCGATTCGAATTGTTCCCGTAGGAATTTCACCAATTTCTTCTTATCGCTGGCACTTAGTGTCTCGTCCGAAACGAATTGCCGTGTCAAGGTGACGGCACCAAATGGAAAGCTGTGATACGCCACCATTTCGCGATTTTCAATCAAGGTGACTTCCATGGAACCACCACCGATATCGACAGAAAAGCCATCAGTCAAGAAGGTCGAATTGATGATGGCAAAATAGCCATAGTATGCTTCTTGTTCATCTGTCAGAACCTGAATGGAAAAAGGCGTGTTTTCTGTAACGGATTCAACGATGGCATCTCGGTTCGTTGCATTACGGATGGCTGCTGTCGCGACACAGATCGTTTCTTCGACTTCATGGGTGACACCAACTTCATAAAAACGATGTAACGTTTCTTCGAGTAAGGCGATGCCTTCATCATCGAGTGCTCCATCCTCGTTGATGTGAGCAGATAATCGGGCGACGACTTTAATATTAATCTTCTCGATATAGCGACCAGAAGCGATCGGATGGAAGATAACATAACGAATCGAGTTGGAACCGATATCGATGACTGCAAGTTCTTGTTTCAAATGACTCCGACTCCTCTCTGCGATGCGTGCACTAAAAGAATTCCCTCTCTGAACAAGCCGGAAACAGCTATCTTCTTTCTTTATTGTACCTTGAATGTTTTCTAAGGAGGATAGGAAGTTGCTAGAGTTGCACCAATAATTGGCGGGCGCTATAATAAGACAGTTGATTAAGGCGTAATTATTCCGTTTTACGAAAACGGAAGGAGTGGAAATAAATGGAAACACCAATCATCGAGATTGATCAAGTCAGCTATGATTACCCAGATCGTCGGGTGTTGAATCAAGTCTCGTTTCAGGTCGAGCAAGGACAATTTTTAGCCATTGTCGGGGAAAATGGATCCGGAAAATCGACGTTGATCAAATGTATATTAGGGTTATTGCAACCGAAAGGAACGATTCGTTTATTTGGACAATCCCAATCACAATTCAATGAATGGTGGCGGATTAGCTATGTTTCGCAAAAAGCGGCAGCGTTCAACTCCGGTTTTCCGGTGACTGTCGCAGAAGTCGTTGAGATGGGACTGTACGCCAAAAAAGGACTCTTTCGTCGCTTATCTCGCGACGATCGAGACAAAGTACGAACGGCCCTCGAAACGGTCGGAATGTGGGAGCGACGAGATTCAAAAGTCGGCGACCTATCCGGTGGTCAACAACAACGTGTTTTCATCGCACGTGCGCTCGTCAACGATCCTGATTTAATGATCTTGGATGAACCAACCGTTGGTGTCGATCAGCGATACGTGAAAGAATTTTATGAGATCTTAGAAGAACTTCGTCGAGATAAGCGCCGGACATTCGTTCTTGTCACGCATGATATTCACTTCGTCAGTAAACTTGTCACGGATGTGATTCATCTGGTCGATGGACGTTTAGGGTGTAACTGTGGCATCAAGGAATACTGGGAACTAGATGAACAGACGATCCGCTCCCTCTATCCGGTTCCGGGACGTGTCCTCGTTCACGAAGGGAAGAGTGTCCAATGATTGAAGCGTTCATGACGTTAAAGTTTTTACAGTACGCTTTAGTGGCTGCCATTCTGATCGGATTCACGGCACCATTGATCGGTTCGTTCGTTGTCGTCCGGCGGATGAGCTTGATCGCAGATGCACTATCACACGTCACCCTTGCCGGAATTGCGCTCAGTCTATTGATCTCTGGAATGGTCGCACAATTAGCGGACTTGAATCCACTGTATTTAGGAATCGTGACGTCGGTCATCGCGGCACTGACGATCGATTGGTTGCGTGCGAAGTACAAGCATTTCCAAGAACTCGCAATCCCGATCATCATGGCGACGGGGATGGGGCTTGGAGCAACATTCATCAGTCTCGCGAACGGCTTTTCAATGGATCTCGTCTCCTTCTTGTTTGGAACGGTCTCGGCTGTCGCCTTGACGGATGTGTACACGATTCTTATCGTGACGGTCGTCGTCGTCATCTTCGTCTTTGCTTTTTATAAGGAATTGTTGTTCCTCTCCTTTGACGAGGAGCAGGCGCGCGTTTCCGGGATTCGCCTTCGCTTAGTGCATATTCTCTTTATGATCGTCGTTGCGCTTGTCATTGCGATCAGTATGCGAATCGTTGGGATTTTGCTTGTCTCAAGCTTAATCACGTTACCGGTTGCGGCAGCACTTCGAATTGCGAAGAGTTTTAAGGCGACGATCTTTTTAGCTATCATATTTGGTGAGGTTGCGACAGTACTCGGACTCATCCTGGCCTATCAGTTCGATTTAGCACCAGGTGGAATGATCGTCTTGCTTGCGGTACTTGAGCTGATCATCGTGATGCTGTTGGAACGTTTTTGGATAGGAGGGAAAACACATGAAGACGAACATCGAACAAGCGCGTGAACGCATGAAGGCTTCCGGGTTTAAAATGACACCGAAGCGTCTCGATTTGCTATCGTATCTGTTTGAAGTGAATCGTTATGTCAGTGCGCGGGAAGTAGCAGAAGCTCTTCGAACGTCTCATCCTTCGTTAAGTTATGATACAATCTATCGAAACTTGAATGACTTTTCGGAAATCGACTTATTAGAAGTGACGGAATTAGACGGTGAGATGAAATACCGAGCAGCTTGTGCTTCAGGACACCATCATCATCATTTGATATGCCGAATCTGCGGCAAGACGGAAACATTGAATGTCTGTCCGATGGAATGGGTTTCTCCGGTCCAAGAGACTGGCTTTGAAGTCGAGGATCATAAGTTCGAAATTTATGGACGCTGTGCGAATTGTCAACGCATGACATCTTAAATGAAAGAGGATGCCCGGTCGGGCGTCCTCTTTTTGCGTTTTAAAAGACTAGTCCTGTTCAAAACGGGAATAGTCGAACAGAGGTGATGAGAAGATGATTTATGATACACAAGAAGCGCGACAAATCGATGAGTGGGCACGGACATCCGGACTGCCACTTGAAGTGCTGATGGAACGAGCTGGAAGTCACATCGCAACACGTATCAAAGAGCGTCATAGGAAGACGGAGCGAATCTTGATTTTATGTGGGACAGGCAATAACGGTGGGGATGGGTATGTCATTGGACGCGAATTGATACGCGACGGATTTGATGTCACACTACATGCACCATTTGGAGAGAATCGTTCGGATACATCTATCGTTCATGTCCATTATGCAGAAGCGTTTGGACTCGTGACCGAACAACCGTGTGGTCAATATGATGTCATTCTAGATGCCTTATATGGAACGGGATTTGATCCAAAGCGGGTGAATCAGGTGTTCGAAGCGCAATGTGAATTCGTATCGGAACAAAAGCGACAAGGGGCACGTATCTATGCAGTGGATGTGCCGAGCGGAGTACCGACGGATCACGCAACGGAATTTAAGGAGACAGCGGTTCGCGCAGACGTGACATTTCAACTGCATGCAATGAAACGATCTGCCTTTTTAATACGGACAGCACCGTTTTATGGCGAATCAGAAACGATTGATATCGGATTACCGACATTTGGTGAATGGCGCGTATCACCTAATGGTGTGACCGCCTTGTTCAAGCGGGAACCATACGGTCATAAAGGAACGTACGGGACGGCTCTATTGATTGGTGGAAGTGAGACGATGCCGGGTTCCATCCAACTCGCGACACGGGCAGCCTTACGAACAGGAGTCGGTAAACTACAAGTGGCAACGACGGCACTTGCGAAACATGGAATCATCGTCCAAGCGCCGGAAGCGATGGTCATTGATCAGACATTACCAGCAATTCAGGAGATGCTCCCCTCCATCTCAGCAGTTGGAATCGGTCCCGGATTATCGCAAGAGGCAGTCGAAACATGGGTGGACTATCTGCTTGAGAGTGATTTGCCGGTTGTACTAGATGCTGCAGCTTTAGTAAAAGAAAGTTATCCCGAACGAACCGCGCCAATCATCGTCACACCGCATATCGGTGAATTCGCCCGGATGACGAACCAGAGTGTCGCAAGTATTCAAGATGATCTTTTTGGTCAGGCAACCGACTATGCCATCTTGCATCAAGTAACTGTCGTTTTGAAGTCCCATGTCATCTTAATCGCGAAACCAGATGGAGGCGGATTCGTAGTCTCTGGTGCATCAAGTGGTCTCGCCAAAGGAGGAAGTGGGGATACGCTGTTTGGCATATTAACCAGCCTTCTTGCACAACATCCAACAGGAGATATCGAAAGAACACTAGCGCAAGGAGCGGAGTGGTATGCACGTGCTTCTCGACAAGTCGAACGACACATGCATCCGAGCAGCTTGCTAGCAACGGATGTCATCGAGGAGTTAGGAAGAGTCGAGCTATAAAAACATCAATTTGAAAGAAAAGTCTTCCACGATACGTATGAGGGAAGACTTTTCTTTTTAGGAAAGAATTGACACATTCCATTTGACAGGAGTATCATCAAGCGATGTCGAAACCTTTATACGGAAAATCAGACGGAAAGGAGGGGGAAAGCATGGAGGATATCGTTCGGAAACAACAATGGTGGATTGGAAATTTTGCCTTATTCATGATGTTCGTTGGTGCTTTGATCATTTATACGACGACAGAAGAGACAATTAAGAATGCGTATTTGAGTCGTTCTGTCATCATTTCATTTTTAATCGTCATGGGTCTATTTATTTTTTATATTAGTCGTCGCAAAATGGAAACCGTTTTGCAAACGCACTTATTGTCTTTGATGTTGCTCGTCGTTCCGATTACATCGATTAGCTTTTTACCTTATGCGGCAGTTACCGTTTGGGCAAGTAGCTTTTTGTTTTTGATGATCGCTTTAATCTCGTATCAACGAATCATGATGTGGTACGCCATCGCGATTGCCATCGCAACTAGTTTGTATGTCATGTGGAATGCCGATACCGTGACGGTAGAAATTGATCCGACAGACCATTATGGACGGATTGGCATGATTGTGATTGGCGTATCGATTGCGCTTGTCATCAATCACTTGCATATTCGCAATTTAAATCGGTTAAATGACCTTGCGATACAATTACACGATACGGCGCGACGTGATGAAGAAACAGGTGTCTTGAATCGCCAAGGATTAAACGAAATTGATTTTCCAATACCCGAACAACAGCTCATTTTTGTCGGGATTCATTTAGAAAACTACTATGAGCTGGCACGTTATTTTGGAGAAGATATTCAGTTACAAGTACTACGCGCCTGTATCGAGCGACTCAAGAGACAACTACCTCCTTATCAAGCTTTTGCTCGGATTGAAGCAGGGACGTTATTGATCGTCATGGAAAAGCCGGACGAGGTGGCGTGTAAGGAAGCGATGGAAGAATTGAGCCAAGAAATCTCTGTACCATACGAAATCGAGGGGCATCATGTCTATGTCAACATATCCATCGTCATTGATAATGGCGAAGGGGCGACCAACAATCGAAAGCGTCGGGTGCAGCAATTATTGACTGCCTTACAAGAAGCAGCGCAACAAAACGAACGTGTGATGTGTATTGACCAAGAATGGCGTAAGGATCAAGAATTACGAGTCAAAGCAGCACAATCCCTAGCCCAAGCTAACATCGAAACGGATTTTCATCTGGTTTATCAATTACAATACGATGTTCAATCAGAGCAATTCATCGGTCTTGAGGCCTTAGTTCGCTGGAAGACCTCGTTACAAGGAGCAGATCGACCATCCGTATTCATTCCGATTGCTGAAAAAAGTGATTTAATCATTCGTCTAGGAGAATGGATTTTTGAGGAAAGCTGTAAGACACGCAAAGCATTGATCGATCTGGTTCCAGACGAGTTTACGTTATCTGTCAACGTATCACCACGCCAGTTGACGAGTGAATCGTTCATGCCGTTCATCGAACGAACGCTACTGAAGTATGCCTTAAAACCGCAACAGATTAAAATTGAAATCACAGAGAGTCAGTCACTTGATTTCGAGAGTCAATCGATTCATCGAGCGCTCAAACGAATCAAAACGCTCGATTTCCCGTTGTCACTCGATGATTTCGGAACTGGTCACGCATCCTATCATGTTCTCGAGCGTTTGTTACCGTTACGTCAATTAAAGATTCCGAAGCAATTCATCGAACAAATCGGTGAATCGGAGAAACGACAATCCATCCTCGAGTCGATTTTTCAACTGAGCCAGTCGATGCATGTCGAATGTATCGTCGAAGGAGTTGAGACAGGAGAAGAAGTACGCATTGCCAAGGAAATCGGTATTCATCTATTCCAAGGTTATTTCTTCGCTAAACCGGTACCACTTGAAGAAATCATCTGTCTACTGCAAAAGACGAATGAAGGAACGGTCCGTTGACCAACAAAAGCCACTTCAGTCCGAATCGCTCGGAGGAGAAGTGGCTTTTTAGTATTCATTTCGATTGATACAGGCGATACTGATTTCGTCCTTGTGCTTTTGCTTCGTACAAAGCGCTATCCGCTTGCTTAAATACTGTTTCAGCTGGTTGTTGATGAGCGTAAGCAATTCCTGCGGATACCGTAATGGATACGGCATGATCTTGCATGACGAAAGGTGTTTGCTGAACGGCTGTTACGATTGTTTCAGCTAGGACGACAGGAGGATGCAGTTCGATGTCTGGAACGATGACGATGAATTCTTCACCACCATATCGACCGACCGTAACGGGTGCCGGACAATGCTCGTTCAATAAGATTGAAAAGTGGCGCAAGACAGCGTCTCCTATCGCGTGACCATGTGTATCGTTTACATTCTTGAAGTGATCCAAATCAAACAAGATGACTCCCCAAGAATCTTTACTCTTTTCGAGCGTTGTGACTTTTTCTAAAATGACATGGCGGTTCGCGAGCCGCGTCAATTGATCGGTCGAAGCAAGATAGGATTGATAAGAATAAAGAACAAAATGCTGCTGAAGAAGTGAAGACAAACGATAAAACAAAAAGGCTCCACCAATCGTTAAAATGAAATATGGAATATAAATCGTTCCCCAGGCATCCGCTGGGGAGTTGCTCATAATCAATCGCGAGAGTACGAGTAGGGAACCGACCGTGACGATGGCAGAAAAGAAATACCCTTGCCGTTTGATGAATCGACGACAAATAAAAGAAAGTACTAGAAATCCAAGTAGTGTGATGACAGAACTAAACAGAGCGTTTAGTGAATCGCCACTATCAATCACGAATCGGTAGATCAAGAGCATCAGCCCTGTCACGGCAATACTGATATTACCACCGAACAAAGCGGACAAAGCGAGTGGTAATAACCGTAAATCAATCAATGCTCCATTTAAGTCGATTGCATTATGCATAAGTAGAATGCCAGTCATACCATTGGAAAGTCCGAAATAGAGACGAGTAGACATTTTTGAGTCAGGTTGAATTGGCAAACGATCACGAAGTAGGTAAAAGGTGAACGTAGAAACGAGAAAAATAATACAGATATTAATAAAAAAGATATTCACTGTCGCAAGCATCACGAAGCCCTTCCTATATCAAAGTTTCAATCTATCGTCATTGTACGATATCAAGTCATGCAATGACATAAAAATGGAAAAAACAGCCTAATCGGCTGTTTTTAACGAATCGGTGCAAATTTTTGAATCTCTAAAACGGCCTCATTCCATGAAGCGACACGAATGACATTATTCGGTACGGCTTTACGGTTATAAGGTGCGTCGAACAAGATTACAGGAATCGATGTGTCTTCTGCGATTTGCACAGCATTCTCTAATCGATCTTCCATGAATAAATCGAGTGATAAATCACGGACGACTTGTACTTTGTCGTGTGATCCCGTCATGATCAAGGAATCAAGAGGAAGTTCGTGTTGTTTGATCCACTCTTCTGTTACAGGACGAACGAGCTCCGATCGTGCTGTTACGTAATGGAGGTCATATTGCTTCCGCAAATTCCATAAGTGGTGGCGAACATGTTCTTGAGGGATGGATTCACGATAAATGCCGGTCTCGTGACCGGAGTTCACCATGTAGTCCCAAAATTCGATTTGATTCATATCGGTATACGTATGCAATTCATACTCGGACGCCTGATTGAAGTCAATCGAAGTTCCGAGATATTTATTCATGTAAGTGAAGCAAGAGGATGGATGTGTGATCGTTCCATCGATGTCAATTCCAATTTTCATTTACAGTCACCCACGTTCTAAAAATTTTTCTTCACTTAGTATAACATAGTCGAAATCGAGATACGAAAAAAGACTCCTCGCGAGGGAGGAGTCTTCAACTTATGCATGGTTCGCTTTTTCGGCTTCTTTTTCAGCCTGTTTTTCGAGAACGATCGCATCGATCTCTTTCTTCAATTCTTCGACCATCGTTGCTTCCGGTACTTTACGGATGATTTCTCCGTGACGGAATAACAATCCTTCGTTTCGTGCACCAGCGATACCGATATCAGCTTCACGTGCTTCACCAGGACCGTTGACCGCACATCCGAGAACCGCAACTTTGATGTTCGCTTGGATGTTTTCGATATAGTCTTCGATTTCTGCAGCGATTGACATTAAATCGATTTCGATCCGACCACATGTTGGACATGAGATCAATGTCGCTGCGTTCGCTGCGAGACCAAATGATTTCAAGACTTCTTTTGCGACTTTTACTTCTTCGACAGGGTCCGCTGAAAGAGATACACGAACTGTATTTCCGATTCCGCGTGACAAGATCGCGCCAAGTCCCGCTGCTGATTTTAATGAACCAGAGCGAAGTGGACCAGATTCCGTAATCCCGACGTGAAGTGGATAGTCGAATGATTCAGAAGCGAGCTGATACGCTTCAAGCGCCAACTGTACGTCTGATGCTTTAAGCGAGACGATGATGTCATGGAAGTCGAGGTCTTCGAGGATCTTAATATGGTGCAAAGCACTTTCGACCATACCACGAGCAGTTGGATAGCCATATTTTTCAAGAATATGCTTTTCAAGTGAACCAGCGTTTACTCCGATACGAATCGGAATGTTTTTCGCTTTTGCTGCTGTAACGACGGCTTCTACCTTTTCGCGACGACCGATGTTACCCGGGTTGATCCGGATTTTATCGACGCCAGCTTCGATTGCCATAAGCGCAAGTTTATAGTTGAAGTGGATGTCTACGACAAGCGGAATGTTGATTCGGCTTTTGATTTCTGCAAGTGCGAGCGCATCACGTTCTTCCGGACAAGCGACGCGGACGATTTGGCAACCAGCTTCTTCAAGACGTAGGATTTCAGCGACTGTCGCTTCGACGTCGTGTGTTTTAGTTGTCGTCATACTTTGGATGATGACTTCATTATTTCCACCAATGACAAGGTCCCCTACACGAACGGGACGAGTCTTAGAGCGATGGACCATTTTCGGCATATCGAAAATCTCCTTTTGTGGCATACCGCCATATTGTTTATGTTTACCTTTTCTATCATATCGAACTATTCCCTAAAAATCGAGAAACAAGAACGAAAATTGAACATTTACAATTGTTTAATGAAAGAAGGGCGTCCGTCAATCCGTCGGACGCCTGATTTTAATACTCATTGAGGTTTACGTGAAGCGCGTGGCTTTGAGGAACGGGCAATCCATAATGGTACTAATGTGTAGACGAAGTGTCCGATTACGAGTATCCCGATTCCGAAGCAAGGGTAATCGAGTTGGTATAGAAGCATACCGAGTGGGAAAGACCAGATATTCGTTGCAACCGTATAAGGAAACGTTTGGCGATATGCCCACGGACGGGGAAGTAACAATCGGACGAACCCCTTCGTTAGATACGCCATAAACAATACGTAAAGTAATACAGCGATTGCGATAAAGATGAAATGAAGGATGAACCAAACGATGATCGGGATGTTTTTTTGTAAAAAGAAGGAATCAATGACCGTCGTCCAAAATGAAATCCAAGCTAATCCACAAAAATAAAGGGAAACATCTGCCAAACGAAGACGCAAAAACGGACGATTTGGAATTAAAGAAGTTTGTAAGTAATTAATCAGTTGACGTAAAAATGACAAGTGAATCACTCTTTCCACTGTTTTATAACAGATTTTAATTGTTTAATTTTTGTTGGTAATAAAGGGTTTTTATGTGATGGTACAGATTAATAAAACCTTAACAAACGGATGTCTCAAAAACTATTTACAAGTTCAACAGACCTTTACATAATGGGGGAGTTGAGAAAATAAACTTTACAAACACATCAATCCACATGAAATAAAGGAGCTGGCAAGATGAACTATGATTTGCAGGAAATGATTTTCACCTTCATAGGTGGACTCGGGATTTTCCTATTCGGTATTAAGTATATGGGAGATGGGCTCCAAAAAACAGCAGGAGACCGATTACGTTATATCCTCGATAAATATACGACAAATCCACTGTTAGGTATCCTAGCGGGTATCGTCGTCACGATTTTGATACAGTCGTCGTCAGGGACGACCGTCATCGTTGTCGGACTCGTTAGTGCGGGTCTGATGAATTTACGACAGGCAATCGGAGTCGTCATGGGGGCTAACATCGGAACAACGATTACGGCTTTCATCATCGGCTTTAACGTCAAGGAAGCTGCGCTTCCAGCAATCGCAATTGGTGCTTTCTTGATCTTCTTCTTCAATAAAGAACGGGTTCAATACATCGGACAGATTTTCTTTGGCTTCGGTGCATTGTTCTATGGTTTGACATTGATGGGCGACGGAATGGCTCCACTTGAGTCAAGTGTCTGGTTCCGTGAGTTGACGGTATCGATGTCGGATAATCCATTGCTTGGTGTATTCGTCGGAACGATCTTTACTGTTCTTGTCCAGTCGTCGTCAGCAACGATCGGCATCTTACAAGAGTTGTACGCTGGTGGCATGATCGATATCAAAGCGGCACTTCCGGTCTTGTTCGGTGATAACATCGGAACAACGATCACAGCAGTACTTGCAGCACTTGGTGCGTCGATTGCAGCTAAACGGACAGCAGCGGCACACGTCATCTTCAACATTATCGGAACAGTATTGTTCCTGATTGCATTACCAATCTTCTCAAGCTTCATTACGTCGATCACAGGCGCGCTTGATTTAGGTCCAAAAATGCAAATCGCCTTTGCACATGGAACATTCAATGTCGTCAATACGTTGATTCAATGTTGGTTCATTGCGCAAATCGCATGGCTTGTACAAAAAATCGTACCGGGTACGGATACGACGATTGATTCGAAACCGCGTCATCTCGATCAGAACATCTTGAACCAATCTTCGGCACTTGCTTTGAATCAAGCAAAGCTCGAAGTATTGCGAATGGGAGAATTCTCGAAAGACGCACTTGCAAAAGCGCACCGTTACACGCAATCGCATGATAAGAAAGATGTTTCAGAATCAGAGCAGATTGAATATGCGATCAACCATTTAAATACAGAAGTCACGAGTTATCTCGTTAAAGTAGCGGCACATGATTTATCAGAGCGTGAATCAAATGAACACTCGTTACTGATGCACGCTGTCAATGATTTCGAACGAATCGGTGACCACGTCGAAAACATCGTTGAATTAGTCGATTTCCAAATCGTCAACCGAATTCAGTTCACATCAGCTGCGAAGAAAGAGCTTGATGACATGTATGCCTTGACGCAAGAAATCGTCGATTGTGCCGTACGCGCTGTCGAAGAGGATGATGTCACACGAGCTCGCAAAGTTCTAGAACTCGAAGGTAAACTCGATGCACTCGAACGGTCATTCCGGAAGCATCACGTCCTTCGTGTTAACGCTGGCGAATGTACGGGACAAGCAGGGATGATCTTCGTCGATCTCTTGTCAAACCTCGAACGAATTGGCGATCACGCTGTCAACATCACGGATCTCGTCCTTGAACAGCGGACGGCTTTAACGAACTAAGTGAAATACGATTTTCTTATGACGGCTGATTTCAAAAAAATGAAATCAGCTGTTTATTTTTTTGAAATAGCATATTGACAAGTTTCGCCACATCTCGTAATCTAGTAAGAGTAAGAAACATACATCATGGCGGTGTAGCTCAGCTGGCTAGAGCGTACGGTTCATACCCGTGAGGTCGTGGGTTCGACTCCCTCCGCCGCTACTATTACTTAAGGACCCTTAGCTCAGCTGGTTAGAGCTGACGGCTCATAACCGTCCGGTCGCAGGTTCGAGCCCTGCAGGGTCCATTCAGTAGAACGCTTCTCGTTGAAAAACGGGAAGCGTTTATTTTTGTTCCCCCGGGGAATAGTAAAGATATTGTAATAATATTCATACTATAGTAACTAAGGGAGAGCGAAGAGAGATGGAACGTAACCATACGATGATGCAGTTTTTTGAGTGGCATGTAGAGAATGATGGGAAGCACTGGCAACGCTTGAAAGAGCGGGCGCCTGAATTACGTGCTGCCGGCATCACGTCCGTGTGGATTCCACCGGCGTCAAAAGGTCAATCGGATGAAGATACAGGATATGGCATCTATGACGTCTATGATTTAGGCGAATTTGATCAAAAAGGAACGGTCCGTACGAAATACGGTACGAAAGATGAACTCGTCGAAGCGATCCAGGTTGCTCGGGAGAACGATATCGCTGTTTACGCTGATGTCGTCATGAACCATAAAGCAGCAGCCGATGAACTCGAGACGATCAATGTCGTCGAAGTCCATCCGGAAGATCGTTCGAAAGAAATTTCAGAAGAGTTTGAAATCGAAGCTTGGACGAAGTTTACGTTCCCAGGACGTAACGGAAAATATTCAGATTTCATCTGGACACATGAATTTTTCAATGGAACGGATTTTGATGCCCGTGAAGAAAAGACGGGTGTCTTTAAAATTTCCGGTAAAAATAAAGATTGGAATGATCAAGTCGATGATGAATTCGGAAACTATGACTATTTGATGTTCGCGAACATCGATTATAATCACCCGGAAGTCCGAGAAGAAATGATCCGCTGGGGACATTGGTTCCAAGAAACAATTGATTGCCAAGGTTTCCGACTCGATGCCATCAAACATATCAACTATGAATTCGTTCATGAATTCGCAAAATCAATGATTGAAAAAAGTGAAGGTGACTTCTATATGGTCGGTGAGTTCTGGAAATCAGATCTCGATGATTGTCGTCATTTCCTTGATAGCGTCGACTATACGATCGATTTGTTCGATGTTCCGCTTCATTATAAGTTCCATGAAGCTTCGAAGCTGGGACAGGAGTTTGATATGACGACATTGTTTGCAGATACCCTTGTCGAATCACACCCGACGAATGCCGTCACGTTCGTCGACAATCACGATTCTCAACCGGGGGAATCACTTGAGTCGTGGGTGGATGACTGGTTCAAACAACACGCTTACGCGGCGATTTTACTTCGTAAAGACGGTTACCCATGTGTCTTCTACGGTGACTATTATGGAGTGCAAGGACCACATCCGGTAGAAGGGAAAAAAGAAATGATCGATGCTTTACTCTATGCACGGTATCACAAAGCATATGGTGAGCAAGAAGATTATCTCGATGATCCACATTGTGTCGGTTGGGTTCGTCGTGGAGTTGAGGAAATTGAGAACTCTGGCTGTGCGGTCTTATTGTCGAATGCCGATATGTGTGAAAAACGGATGTTCGTTGGTGAAGAACGGGCAGGCCAAGAATGGTTCGACTATACGAACCATCAAGATCACCCTGTCGTGATCGACGATGAAGGATTTGGTGTCTTCCCAGTTCCAGGTGGTGGTGTCTCAGTTTTTGCTCCACGAGAAGTCAAGTAAATCCGAGGGTCTTGACTTGCGTCAACACAGGTTCTTTTGCTAGTCTTAAAGGGTATTGAAGTTTTCGAAAATAGCACAAAGGGGGACATGAACATGTCAAAATTTGAATTACCAGAACTCGGCTACGCTTATGATGCGCTTGAGCCACATATCGATGCTCGTACGATGGAGATTCACCACACGAAACACCACAACACGTATGTCACGAACGTGAATGCGGCGCTTGAGGGTACAGAACATGAAGGAAAGTCACTTGAAGAACTTCTTCAAAACTTGGATGCTCTCCCAGCAAACATTCAAACTGCAGTCCGTAACAACGGTGGCGGTCACTGGAACCACTCATTCTTCTGGAAACTGTTGAAGAAGAACGATGGCGCTGCTCCAACAGGCGAACTCGCGACAGCAATCGACGAAGCATTCGGATCATTCGATGCATTCAAAGATGCATTCGCGAAAGCAGCAACAACTCGTTTTGGTTCAGGTTGGGCTTGGTTAATCGTTGACGGTGGAAAATTGGCGGTCGTTTCGACACCAAACCAAGATACACCAGTCATGGAAGGCAAAACACCAATCCTCGGTCTTGATGTTTGGGAACACGCATACTATCTCAACTACCAAAACCGTCGTCCTGATTACATCAATGCGTTCTTCAACGTCGTTGATTGGGATCACGTAGCGAAGCTTTACGCTGACGCGAAGTAATGTGAAAACTAGCGTATCGTTCAATTGTGAACGATACGCTTTTTTTAATGCGGAAAATGATGGGATAGGTTGTTATGGAAAGTTTCCTTCTATATAATGAAACAAGATGACTTTTGAACGATAGGGGAGTACGCCATGGCTAAACGAATTACCGTACGAGGAAGACGGCGTAATCATCTGCCGCTTCGTCTGAATTTAATGTTCTTCGTCGTTTTTTTATTGTTTGCGATTTTGATTTTCCGTTTAGGAGTCGTGCAAATCGTCAATGGTGAGAAAATTTCGCGGGAAGTTCAAAAAACAGAAATGATCGCATCAAAATATGAAGTGCCACGCGGAAAGATTTATGACCGGGATGGTCGTCTTTTGGTTGATACGATTTCTAAATACTCAATCGTCTACCGTCGAGCACAAACGACGAAAGTCGATGAACGCATTGAGATTGCACAGCGTCTTGCAGCAATCATTGATCTACCGAAAAAAGATTGGAAAGTCACAGAGCGTGATATTAAGGATTTCTGGATCGCGACGAACACGAAAGAGTCTGATCGTCGTTATCAAGAAGCCGTCAAACAGAAATATCCTTCAGCAGAAGCACAAAGTAAACTATCAATCGCAGAACAGGATCAAATTCGATTAGATGCGATTACGAAAGACGATATTGATTATGACGATCAAACAATGGAAGTCATTGCGATCAAACACAACATGGAAGTCGGTTACGCGCTTGATCCACAACTCGTCAAACTCGGTGCTTCCGCAAAAGAGATGGCAATCATCGATGAAAATCTAGAAGATTTAAAGGGTGTATCGGTGGAACCGTTCTACGAGCGTTCTTATCCATATGAAGGAACACTTCGGAATATCTTCGGGAAGTATTCGAAGATTCCAGCAGAACAACAAGCGGAGTTCAAAGCAAAAGGCTACAGCTTGAATGACCGTGTCGGAACATCATTCCTTGAACAACAGTATGAAGATCTACTGCGCGGGAAACCCGCATACGATGTGTATGAGACGTTCAATGGAGAGCCGGTCGGTGATCCAAAACGCGAGGAAGGCGAGTCCGGTAAAGATCTCGTTCTGACCGTGGATGCGGAATACAACAAACAAGTCGACCAAATCATGCAACAAGCCATTAAAATGGGACGTGGCATGGGTAGTCGTTATCTAAAAGAAGGTTACGCCGTCGTCATGAATCCACAGACAGGTGAGATTCTTGCGATGTCTGGTCAAAAGTTGGATCCAGCAACTGGTAAGTTTTCGGATGTCGCAATCAATAACGTCTTAACGTCGCTTCAAATCGGTTCGACGATCAAAGGTGCAACGGTTGCGATGGGGCTCGAGGAGGGCGTTATCCGTCAAAACGAAGTCATCAATGATGCTCCGATTACAATCGGGGGTACGAAAAAAGCATCGTACGTCAACATGGGAGCAATCACGGATTTAACGGCACTTGAGCGTTCATCAAACGTTTATATGTTCAACATTGCGATGCGGATGGCGAAGTACCCAAGTAACGGTATTGCCGGAGCGAGTGTAGACGGAGCAGCTGCGATCATGCAGAATTACTATAGTCAGTTCGGGCTTGGAGTGACGACGGGTGTAGATTTACCGTACGAAGCAAAGGGTGTTCAAGGAACACCTGACCGTGTCACGCTACTCATGGACCGAGTCATCGGACAATATGATGCCTTTACGCCGCTACAAGTCGCACAGTATATTTCAACGCTTGCCAACGGTGGCTATCGTGTTCAGCCGCACTTCTTAAAAGAAGTTCTCGCGTCGAATTCGATTGAAAAAGGGACAAAACAAGTTGATTATAGTTTTAAGACGAATTATTTGAATCGAATTGAAGTCAGTCAAGATAACATTGATCATGTTCGTGAAGGATTACATCGCGTTGTCAAAGGAGAGCGTGGTACAGCAAAAATCATCGCACAAACCGGTATTGATGCAGCTGCGAAAACAGGTACAGCGCAGGTTAGTGTCTATGGTGACGATGGAATCGCCTTACGTGATGGAAGTGGACAACCAGTTCGTTCATTGAACTCGAACCTTGTCGGCTGGGCACCGTACGATAATCCAGAGATGGCATGGGCTGTGTTCCTTCCTTATATGGAACAAGAAACCGTTAACTCGAAAATCGGTCACGATCTTGTCAAAGCGTATTTCAATGTGAAGGACGTACCATGGCAAACTAAGCCAAATTAACTAGATGGAAAACGAGAGTGAGCAATCACTCTCGTTTTTTTTGTTTGCATTGACCTTTTTTTCTAATGGATTTCGAATTGTAAACACTAAAAAACACGCCTTTACAATTCTTTTACGTTGGATTCATTTCGTTTTAATAGTTCATCCGTAGTATAAGTCTTGTAAGGAAAACGGATAAAAAGTCGTAGCATCGTCAGCGACATACTTTCGAGGAGGAAAATTAATCATGTCTTGGATGAAAAAAACAGCACTCATCACAACGGTAGCATCAATCGCAGTAGTGGGGGCAGCATGTGGTAACGATAAAGGCGGTTCTGCTAGTTCATCTGATTTAAAAGGAAAAATCGCAATCGACGGTTCTTCTACTGTCTTCCCGATCATGGAAGCTGTCGGTGAAGAATATTCAATGGAACAACCTGACGTAGATGTCACAGTCGGTGTCTCTGGTACAGGTGGCGGATTCAAACGCTTCGTCGTTGGTGAAACAGATCTTTCAAACGCGTCACGTGAAATTAAAGAAGAAGAAGCGGCTGAAGCGAAAAAGAACAACATTGAATTCACGAAAATGGCACTCGCATATGATGGTTTGACTGTCGCAGTCAGCAAAGAAAATACATGGGTAAAAGAACTCTCAATGGAGCAACTCGAGAAAATCTGGCTCGATCCGAACATCAAGACTTGGAAAGATGTCGATTCTTCTTATCCGGCTGAACCATTGAAATTCTTCAGCCCAGGGAAAGATTCAGGAACATTCGACTTCTTCTCTGAGGAAGTACTTGAGAAAAAAGACATGCGTAAAGATGTTCAATTATCAGAAGACGATAACGTTCTCGTCAAAGGTGTTGAAGGAACGAAAGGCGCAATCGGATACTTCGGTTATGCGTACTACGCTGAGAATAAAGATAAGTTGAAGGAAGTACCACTTTCTGCTGAAGGAAAAGACGCAGTCGATCCAACACCAGAAACGATCAAAGATCTTTCTTATCCACTGTCACGTGAAATCTACACGTACATCAATAACAAATCGATGAAAGACAAAAAACAAGTCGCTGACTTCGTTCAGTTCACGAACGAAAACGCTGGTGATCTTGCTGAAGAAGTCGGATATATCAAAATGCCGCAAGATCGTTACGATGAAAACGCAAAAGCAATTGAAGACGCAATGAAATAAATCATCGAGTCATGAGGATGGCCCAACCGGGGAAGTCTGTACCGGTTGGGTCCCGTTCTCATGTCAAGAAGGAGTAGGGAGTGAAGAAGGATGAGTTCAACACAAAATAAATCGGTTCGCGAGCTGATTCAACAGAACCGACAGCAAAAATATAGTATGAAAAACGTCATGGAACGCGTCATGCCAATCGTGTTATTCCTTTGTGCGTTCGTCTCGGTCGTTACGACCATCGGCATCATTCTCACGTTAGTCATTGAAACAGAGCACTTCTTCGAAGTCGTTCCGTTCAAGGAATTCTTCGGCAGTACGAGCTGGTATCCACTCAACTCACAACCAGAGTATGGAATTTGGCCACTTGTCGTCGGTACGCTTGAGATTACCGTGATTGCGATGCTAGTTGCCGTGCCGATCGGCCTCACATCAGCGATTTATTTAAGTGAGTACGCGTCAGACCGCGCACGCCGTATCTTAAAACCAATTCTTGAAGTGTTAGCAGGTGTTCCAACGATCGTCTTCGGATTCTTCGCATTGACGTTCGTCACACCATTACTCGTAAAATTAATTCCAGGTATTCAAATTTACAATGCGCTCAGTCCGGGGATCGTCGTCGGGATCATGATCATTCCGATGATCGCTTCGATTTCTGAGGATGCAATGAGCTCCGTTCCGAAAAAAATTCGCGATGGTGCGCTTGCACTCGGTTCGACACGTCTTGAAGTTGCATTGAAAGTCGTCGTTCCAGCTGCTTTATCAGGGATCATTGCATCGATCGTACTCGGTATGTCACGGGCAATCGGTGAGACGATGATCGTAACGATCGCTGGTGGTTCGAATCCGACAGCTGCGATCGATCCACTCGAGCCAGTCCAAACGATGACAGCGTATATCGTTCAGGTCGCCCTAGGTGATGCTGGATTTGGAACTGTCGAATATTACAGTATCTATGCGGTTGGTACACTCTTGTTCGTCTTCACATTAGTGATGAACTTACTTGCGAACTGGATCACACGCCGCTTCAGAGAGGAGTACTAAGATGGCCTTACCAGAAAAGCAACCTGTCTCAAAGAAATTCATCGATCCGGTCGCGGTGAAGAAATCCATTAGCCAGCGACTCGTCGTCAACAATGTCACAAAAGTCATTTTCCTTGCTGGACTGTTCTTCGGTCTCGTCGTCTTAGGTATTCTCTTGTTCGGCGTCATCCGTGACGGTGCATCATGGTTATCACTTGAGTTTCTACAAAATGCACCATCACGCCGTTCGGAACGTGCCGGGATTTATCCGGCGTTAATGGGCTCCATCTTCTTGATGCTCCTCATCATCCCGATGATTTTCATCATTGGTGTCGGGGCAGCGATTTACCTAGAAGAGTACGCGAAAAAGAGTCGGATGACTTCATTCATCGAAGTCAACATCTCAAACCTTGCAGGTGTACCATCGATCGTCTTCGGCTTACTTGGTTTGACGTTCTTCGTACGTAACATGGGCTTCGGTTCAACATTGATTGCAGGAGCATTGACACTCGCGTTGATGAGTCTTCCGGTCGTCATTGTCTCGTCCCAAGAGGCAATCCGTGCCGTTCCACAAGCGATGCGTCATGCATCACTTGCACTCGGTGCTTCGAAATGGCAAACGACGTTCAAAGTCGTTCTTCCGGCGTCACTACCGGGTGTCATCACTGGGATCATCTTGGCTGTATCTCGAGCGATTGGTGAGACAGCACCACTCATCATGGTCGGAGCTGCGATTTTCATTGCTCGTGCGCCAGAAAGTATTTTCTCAGAGTTCACAGCATTACCGATTCAAATCTACAACTGGACAAGTCGTCCACAAGCGGACTTCCAAGGACTTGCAGCGGCAGGCATCATCGTCTTAATGGTCATCCTCTTGACGATGAACTCACTTGCAATCTGGATCCGGAACCGATTCTCAAAACGCTACTAATCGAACGAGATAGATAGAAGGGATTTCTTTTAAGGAGGAAGACAGATGATGGATACGAAGCTGAATACGAAATCAGTCGTTACAGAAGGGACAGAGCGTATGAACCAACCAGTAGCAGCACGTGAGAGCGTCTATAACGTCAAAGACTTAAACTTATGGTACGGTGACGATCATGCGCTGAAAGATGTTAATCTCGATATTAAGAAAAATGAAGTCACGGCAATCATTGGACCGTCTGGTTGCGGGAAATCGACATTCATCAAAACATTGAATCGAATGGTCGAACTCGTTCCGATCGTACGGACGAATGGTGCAATCGAGTATCACGGACGTAATATCTTTGATAAAGAATACGGTGTCGAAGAATTACGGACATCGGTCGGAATGGTCTTCCAGCAACCGAACCCATTCCCAAAATCAATTTATGACAACATCGCTTATGGTCCCCGTGTCCACGGTGTCAAAAACAAAAAAATCCTCGATGAGATCGTCGAACGCAGTTTACGTCGTGCAGCGATCTGGGATGAAGTCAAAGATCGTTTGAACGAAAATGCCTATGGTCTTTCTGGTGGGCAGCAACAACGTCTTTGTATCGCACGTTGCCTTGCAATCGAACCAGATGTCATCTTGATGGATGAGCCGACATCGGCACTTGACCCGATTTCTACATTAAAAGTAGAAGAACTCGTCCAAGAATTGAAATCAGACTACTCGATCATCATCGTGACACACAACATGCAACAGGCTGCACGTGTTTCGGACAAAACAGCGTTCTTCTTGAATGGTGAAGTCGTCGAGTTCGATCAAACAGACCGGATCTTTGGAAATCCGAGTGACAAACGGACGGAAGATTACATTTCAGGACGATTCGGATAAGAAGGGGAGACGAGACGAATGGCAGCGAACCGTACGATTTTTGGAGAAAATCTTGCAATACTCGATCAAAAGGTCTTTTTACTGGCTCGTAAGACGATGCAACAGATCGCAACAACGGCAGAAGCACTCGAAAAATATGATCAAGACATCGCGCGTGGTGTCATCGAAAACGATAATGAACTCGATGATCTTGAACTTGAAATCAACGATGATGCGATTTTATTAATCGCGAAGCAACAACCCGTTGCGACGGATTTACGACGAATCATCACCGCGATGAAAATTTCGTCGGATCTCGAACGGATTGCAGATTATGCGGGGAATATCTCAAAAGCGGTTCTTCGTGTCGAAACGTTCCCGTATGTCATTGATATCTCTTTGTTGAAGGAAGCATTCGAGACATTACTGGATATGACGGAAACTGCGATCGTCGCCTATCGTGACGGAGATGTCGAGAAAGCAAAAGCCTTGTCTGATCTCGATAACGTCATTGATGAGACGACATATAAGGCACTTCGCCAGTACATGCGTCATATGTCACTTCAGCCGATCGTCGTCGATGAAGTCATGCAATTCACGAACATTTGCCGCTACATCGAGCGGATGGGTGATCACTTGACGAACGTCGGGGAGCATCTGATCTATCTCGAAAAAGGAAAACATTATGATTTAAACGGATGAATCAAGTAGGCAGGAGGAATTTCCTCTGCCTACTTTTTTTGTAAAGGGATTCGAAACACGTTTGTAGAATAGGAAAGAAGTGAATAATGACAGAGAGGTGATTGGGAATGCTTGAGCAAATCATTAAAATGAAGGAACAAGGGCTGACAACAAAACAAATCGCAGCTCAATTGGATACGACTGAAGGGAAAATCAAATATGCTTGGACTAAATATCGTAAATCGTTAACAGAACAACCTTCTGTAGCAGCGCCGAAAGTAAAATCAAAAACGGTCAAGCAGACAAAAAAGTCGACTGCACCGGTATTAGACGTCGTACCGTCTGTGCAAGTGGTACCTTCGCTAGAACGTGACGCGTTTGGAATGGCGACACATTACGAGGATGACATCCTCCACGCCATCGTTCAGTCACCGACAGCGTTATACGTCTACTGGGAATTATCTGAACTGTCGAAACAGTTGCTAGAGACGCACTATCACACGACGTTTGATTCGTTCCGTAAAGAATTACGCATCATTGATGTCACGCTTGTTGAATATGAACAAGGACAGGCAAATCGGACGTATCAATTCGAGCTACCAGAAATGACGAATGCTTGGTTCGTTCGACCAGTCGCCCCGAATACTACATACATCATCGAATGGGGCATTCAAACGATCGACGGGGACTTTGTTCCAGTACTGCGTTCAAAACCAGTCGAAACGCCACGTGACGAGCCAGTCACGGATGGACGGTTCGCGGAAGTCGTGCATCATTGGCAATACGGAGAGGTCGAACAACCGGAATGGGTCGAAGTATTACGCCCTTATTCCTATTTCGATCGCGTCCGGTAATGGAATTAGAGAGAGGGAAAGGAAGAGAAGCTATGCGAAAAGGATATTTTTCACTCGTCTTACATGCACATTTACCATATATCCGTCATGAAGAGGCACATCGTCTAGAAGAACGGTGGATGTATGAAGCGATTTCAGAAACCTATATCCCATTATTGTGGGAGGTCGATCGCTTGTCACGTCCGCTCGGCTGGACGGTCAGCATTTCGCCACCCGTCATCGAGATGCTTGCCGACCCATTGATTCAAGAGCGGTATATCGAGCATATCGAGGATACGTTACGTTTGATTCGCCAGGAACTAGAGCGAGAGCTTGCTCAAAAGGAACGAGATGCGCTTCTATTCTATCAAGAACGCTATCAAGATTTATTGAATACGTTCCTTCACTGGGAAAAAGATTTGAACCGCGCATTCCGTCATTACAAGGAGCAAGGTTATCTCGATTTGATTACGTGTACAGCGACGCACGGATTCAGTCCGCACATGTTGTCCGAACAAGCGGCACGTTCTGAAATTCAGACGGGATTGAACTGTTTCGAACGTCATTACGGATTCCGTCCATCTGGTCTTTGGATGCCAGAGTGTGCGTATACGCCAGGACTTGATCGTATTTTGTATGAAGAGGGCATTCGTTATACATTCGTTGACGAACATTCCATCTTAAACGCGGATCCGTCACCGAAACACGGAATCGGAGCACCTGTCTATTCGCCGCACGGTGTGGCACTGTTCCCGCGTGATCAAATCATTTCCGGGAAGATTTGGAGCTCTGTCATCGGATACCCGGGTCATCCGGATTACCGCGAGTTTTATCGTGACCTTGCGTACGATCGAGAGTGGGATCAAATCGCTGAGTTCATGCACCCGGAAGGCTTACGTTATGATACAGGATTGAAATTGCATCGCGTAACAGGAGAAACGGATCAAAAAGACTATTACGTCCGTGATTGGGCATGGCAACGGACAAGTGAGCACGCAGCAGACTTCGCACAAGCACTCGGTGAACATTTAGATGCGCATCAAGGACAAGACTTCCCACCATTCCTTGTCACAGCACCATTTGATGCCGAATTGTTCGGTCACTGGTGGTTTGAAGGTCCCGACTTCCTCGGTAAAGCGATGGAACGTTTAGAAGACCAAGGAATTGAGTCGATTTCACCGGCGATCTTCCTCGAACGTCACTTCCAAGACATCGACACGGCACACGTCGCGATGGGAACGTGGGGACGAAAAGGCTACGCGGAAGTCTGGATCAACGAACGGAATGACTGGATGATTCGTCATCTCCATCAGCTTGAGAAGAGACTAGCAGGTGTCGTAGCTCGAAATCGTCATCAAGATGCATTGACTGTCAAAGCGAAGCGTCAACTCATTCGAGAATACCTCCTTGCTGTCTCGAGCGACTGGCCATTCATCCTCGATGGACAGACGACAGCGCAATATGCTGCGAATCGTTTCCGTGAGCACATCTTACGTTTTGAAGAAACCGAGCGTCGACTGGATGCGGAGGAGCTGACGGTGGAATGGTTGGATGATCGATATCGCGAATATCCTTTCCTTCAAGATTCAGATATTGAACCGGATGTCTTCTTGACGGCACATGATTACTACGTGGCAGTGAAACGTGAGAAATCTTGGAATACAGACGCCATCTTATTGTTCGTCCGACAATATGATGCGTCAGACCGGCCAGCTTCAGAGCTCGCTCGACGGCTCGCTGCTGCTGGTGAGAACGTCTATGTCGTCACGGAACATCCGGAAGCGTATCGATTTGAAGAAGGTGTTCACGTTTACGGAGTGCAAGTGACAGGTCTACCGCTCGTTCAGACCTATAACCAACTGGCGGCACTAAATTTAGCCTTCTTACGCCAAGCGCAAGCCTTGAGTAAGATCGTTGATTTCGCAGTTATCCACAACTTCAACATGGAGACCGCATCAGCTGCCCAAGCTATCGCGAAGATCAAAGAGTTGCCACTTGTCAGTAACGTCTACGATGTCGAAAGTGAGCGTTCTCCTGATCGTTCAGGTGGTCTGGTCGTTGCCTTAAAACGACTTGAAGGAGATGCGTTGCGCCAATCAGCGGTTGTTTATCTAGAACGAGAAGAGTCACGTCACGGGGTGGAGCAAGAGTATCACGTCGAAAAGAAGCCGCTGCGTTTTGAAGAGAACCTTGAAAAACCATATCAACACGTGACGAATCCGAAAAAGAACGGATGAACAGTTGCAATTCCTTTCCTTTCTTGGTACGATACTTGAGTATGCTTAACCTTATGTAAAGCAAAATCACTTGATACATCGAGAGCTAGATAGGAGGGAATCCCATGCGCGTTAAAATCACATTAGCTTGCACTGAAACTGGTGACCGTACTTATATCACTAAAAAGAACAAGCGTAACAACCCAGAGCGTCTTGAGTTGAAGAAATACAACCCACGTCTCCGTAAGCACACACTTCACCGTGAAGTGAAATAATTGAGATGGAAGCCGTCACTTCGTGTGATGGCTTTTTTTGTGGAAAGGAAGACAACTATGAACAAACAAGAAGTACGCCGTCTGATTAAAGAACGACTAGATGTGATGGAGAACCGTGCGGAAAAGGAACGATTGATTCACGAACATGTTTTGTTGTTACCTGAATGGCAACAAGCGACCTGTGTCGCGATCACGTTAGCTTTTCGAAATGAATGTGATACAAGAATGCTGATTGAACAAGCGTGGCAAGAGGGAAAGACGGTCTTGATACCAAAAGTAGTCGGAGACGAGATGGTCTTTTATGAACATGGACCAGAAGATCAACTGCATGCAAATCAGATGGGGATTGCTGAACCGACCGCTTCAGCACGTCGCGCTTCACTTGCTCAAGCAGAGCTTTGCCTTGTTCCGGGTCGTGCTTATCGACGGGACGGATATCGGTTAGGGTGGGGAGGAGGCTATTACGATCGTGCACTCGTGACATATACAGGTTGCAAAGTATCGATTGCCTTTTCTGAACAACTTCTTTCAGATTTCGAAGTGGAAGCCTTTGATATTCCAGTTGACCTGATCGTTACTGACTTAGAGGTCATCCGATGCTAAGCGCGACCATTTTGTTTTGTCTATTGCTGGCTTGGACCGGACGATCTTTTCGTTTATTGACGACAAGTGGTGCGATCATGACCCTGCTCGTCGGTAGTGGTGTCTCATTCGGATTCGGTTGGCAAGGATTAGTAGTACTCTTACTCTTCTTTGGTAGCTCGAGCTTGTTATCGAAGGTCGGACGATCTAGAAAACAATCGGTCGACTCCATCGTTGAGAAAGACGGCGCGCGTGACGGATGGCAAGTCCTTGCGAATGGAGGGGTAGCGTTCGTTGCTGCCTTAGCGTATGCCATGACGATGGATTTTGCGTATCTCTTGTTATTTCTATTCGTCATCGCAGCATCGAATGCTGATACGTGGGCATCTGAAATCGGACCGCTCTCAAGACGTGATCCGTGGTCTCTCAAAACGTTACGACGGGTACCAGCAGGAACAAGTGGAGCGATGTCGCTGATTGGAACGATCGGTACGATTGCAGGAGCTGCGTTCATCGCTGTAGCAGCGCATTGGATATTTTCTCTTTCTTTAAGACACGTCTTACTCGTAACAAGTATCGGTGTACTCGGGAGCCTACTGGATACACTATTTGGAGCAGTAGGGCAACGCGTTTACCGATGTACGATTTGTGGGGAATACACGGAAAAGCGAGAGCACCATGGTCAACCGACAGCTTACGTTTCAGGCATTCGATTTTTAGGGAATGACGCTGTCAATGTCTTAACGAGTGGTTTGGCAAGCGGAATCGGGTTTATCATCGTTCGATTTTGGTAACTGGAAAGTATATGAGTATGTAATTCCTTATGTTAGGATATCAATGACACAAAATGGACAAATGTGATTAATTTCACATGATACAAAGAATGTGAAAGATGTTACAATTTACTTGTGAGATAGTTAACAAACTCTTAGGACGAATGGAAGGGTGGACATAACGATATGGAATTACATGCGAAAGTGACACGAGTAGCCCTCATTGGAGCTGGTGCAGTCGGTTCAAGCTTTGCCTATCAGATGTCAACAGCTGGACTTTGTGAAGAACTTGTCATCATTGATGTCAACAAAGCCAAAGCAGAGGGCGAGGCAATGGACTTAAACCACGGAACACCATTTAGCTCTTCACCGATGCGAATATGGGCTGGCGACTACGCGGACTGCCGCGAAGCGGAAGTCGTCGTCATCACGGCAGGCGCTCCACAAAAACCAGGTGAGACAAGACTCGATCTCGTTGCAAAGAATGCGTTGATCATGAAAGAAATGATTCGTCAAATCATGGATTCCGATTTTGATGGTATCATCGTCGTGGCTTCTAATCCGGTTGATATCATGGCGCATCTTGCCTGGAAATATTCTGGTCTTCCGAAATCCCGCGTATTTGGATCAGGAACGGTGCTTGATACAGCACGCCTGCGTCAAATGCTCGGAGAATACTTTCACATTGATTCCCGAAATGCCCATGCCTATATTCTTGGCGAACATGGTGATACGGAATTCGCTGCCTGGAGTAACAGCCGTATTTATGGAAAAACGATTGATGAACTACTTGCTGAAGACGATCGTTATTCTCAAGCAGATCTTGATCAAATCTACATCAACGTCCGAGATGCTGCTTATCATATCATCGAGCGCAAAGGGGCAACCTATTATGCGATTGGGCTTGGGCTCGTTCGGATCGTTCGTGCCATCCTCGGAAATGAGAACTGTCTGTTGACGGTCGGTGCGCATGTCGATGGGCAGTACGGAATTTCCGGTATCCATATTGGAGTTCCTGCCATCATCAATCGTCAAGGTGTGCGTGAAATCATTGAAGTCTCATTGACGGATGAAGAGTTGAAGAAATTCCATCATTCTGCTGATGTATTACGTCAGACGCTTGAACCCGTCTTGCAAGGATAAGCGTACGCATCATGATGAAGGTATTACGAAATAAAGTAGCAAAAAACTCAAGTGTCGGACTTGCTTCATATTGTCCACACTTGAGTTTTTTTGATGTAGAGAACGAATACATCAAAAATCACATCTATTCGTCCGGTAGTAAAAAGAAAAAAATCTAGGTTTTATTTTACTAGAAAAGGGTTAAGTAAGAGATAGAAGCATTTTTACGTCATTTTTTTGTACGTCATGATACCCAAAAAGGAGAGAACCGACAGTCATGTATACTTTTCGAAAACTAACTAAAGAGGATGCAGAACAATACTGGAATCTACGCCTTGAGGGATTAAAAAATCATCCAGATGCATTCGGTCATTCGTTTGATGATGAACAGCAAACCCCGCTCCGCGAAGTACAAGAAGGACTTGAGGGAGAACCCGACTCCGATGAGGTTTGGCTTGGTATGTTCGACGGTGATACATTGTTTGGGTTTGGTCAGGTCAAACCATATGAATTGTCACGTGAATCGCATAAAGCGATGATTTCTGGAGTATACGTATCACCTGAATATCGCGGAGGTACTGGTCGCGCTTTAATGGAAGCCTTAATCGAGGAAGCGAAGAAGTTACCGGACGTCGAGCAAGTCATTCTTGCCGTTTTATCAGGAAACGAAGCCGCACAAAATCTTTATGAGTCGCTCGGTTTTGAAGTATATGCCGAAGATCCAGATTCCGTAAAATTAGAAGACGGCACATATCGTGATGATATTTGGATGAAGAAGTATGTCTAAGTTCTTCAGATGGTGTGGAAAGAAGCTGTAGCAAAAAAAGTGCTACAGCTTTTTCGCATGGTATCCGTAGGATATCAGTATCGGCAAAGAATGAATATTTGTTATCATGAGAACAAAGCGGATATCACGTCGTAGTCCGATTGAAAGGGAGCGAATGAACATGAAAGAAGTCATACGTACGATTGAAGAGCTTGTCTCGATTCCGAGTCCAACAGGTTCGACAAAAGAAGCGATTACATATGTAGAAAAGCGATTGATCGCAGAAGGGATCACGTATCGAAAACTTGAAAAAGGAGCGATTTTAGCGACACTACCTGGTGCTTCAACGCGTACGCGGTTACTGACGGCACACGTCGACACACTAGGAGCGATGGTGAAAGAGATTCTACCAACAGGACGACTTCGTTTATCACAACTAGGGGGATATGCTTGGACAGCGATCGAAGGAGAGAACTGTCTCATTCACAAGATGGACGGTCAAACGGTTTCAGGTACGATCGTGTTCCATCATTCGAGTGTTCATACGTCGCGCGAGACGAACAAAACGGAACGATCCGCTGATAATATCGAAGTACGATTAGACATTCGTTCGACGACAGCAGAAGAGACGCGCGTTGCGGGGATTGAAGTAGGAGACATCGTAACGTTTGATCCGCGATTCCTCTATACGGAAACGGGATTCGTGAAGTCGCGCCATCTCGATGATAAAGCATCCGTTGCTTTGTTACTTGAATTGATCAAGGAATGGAAAACAATCGAACTACCACACACGGTCCAGATTCTGATTTCAAATTACGAAGAAGTCGGATTCGGTGGGAATGCTGGATTCACGGACGAGGTCGCAGAATACATCGCGGTCGACATGGGAGCGCTAGGAGACGGTCAGCATTCGGATGAATTCACGGTCTCGATCTGTGCGAAAGATGGTTCAGGTCCATATGACTTGGCTTTACGACACCAGTTAACGCGCTTAGCACAACGAAATAGTATTCCATATAAAGTTGATATCTATCCGTTCTATAGCTCGGATGCCTCAGCAGCAGTAAGTGCGGGTCACGACGTCCGGCACGGATTGTTCGGTCCGGGAATCGAATCGAGTCATTCGTACGAACGTACGCATGAGACGTCGTTACAAGCGACATATGATTTGCTACATGCCTATGTAAAGGAGCCGATGGTCGATGAAGACACTGTATGACGTACAGCAATTACTCAAGACATACGGGACATTCATCTATCTTGGGGACCGGGCGTCCGATATCGCGATGATGATGCTTGAACTCGATGAATTACAAGAAGCAGGCGTTTTGGAACAACGACAGTACGATTCAGCAAAACTAATCTTGCGACATGAATTAAAGCGTTCACAATCCGATAACATTTAAGGTTGTGCAACCCTTTGCGCAAACGAGTTATGTCCGGTAAAATGAGGAAGCAGACATTATATGAGTATAGGGGAGACGAAGCAATGAAATGGTTACTCGGCATTGATATCGGCGGAACGACAGTCAAGATGGCAATTTTGGATTTGCAAGGGATCATCGTAGAAAAGTGGGAAATCGAGACGGTCGTTTTGAATGATGGCGTACAAATTCCTGGAGATATCGCAAAATCCTTCTTTGAGAAGTGTCAAGAGAGCAATAAACGACCAGAAGATTTCGTTGGAGCGGGCATCGGTGCGCCGGGATTCATTGATTTCAATACAGGTGTCGTTGAGAAAGCGGTCAATATCGGTTGGAGTAATTTTGAACTCATCGGTGAATTCGAGCGTTTGACGGGTTTACCGGCTGTTCTTGAAAATGATGCGAACGCAGCGGCAATCGGTGAGATGTGGAAAGGTGCCGGTAGTGGTGCAACCGAACTCCTTGCGGTCACACTCGGTACGGGCGTCGGTGGTGGTTTGATCACGAACGGACAAATCGTGCATGGTACAGTCGGAATGGCTGGAGAAATCGGTCATATCACGATGTTGCCTGAAGGTGGCGTTCTATGTGGATGTGGTCGTAAAGGATGTCTTGAGACGATCGCGTCAGCAACAGGGATTGCCCGTCTTGGTCTTGAGAAGCGTAAAGGGAAGGAAACGTTACTCAACGACATCAAGGCAGTGACGGCGAAAGACGTATTCGAAGCGTATGAGAAAGGGGACCGGATCGCAACGGAAGTCGTAGAAGAAGTGACGTTCCACCTCGGTCTTGCCATCTCCAACTTAGCGAACAGTATCAACCCGGAAATCATCGTCATCGGTGGTGGTGTCTCAAAAGCGGGCGAGACATTGCTTGCACCACTCCGTCAACAGTTCGAACGCTTTGCTTTACCACGGGTTTTCGGATCGACGACGTTCAAGATTGCCGAGCTTGGAAACGATGCCGGAGTCATCGGCTGTGCATGGCTTGCGAAGCAGATGTTTCTCAAAAAATGATAATATTCAATTTCAGTAAAAGGTTCGCTTCGGCGAATCTTTTTTTTGTTTACAAACGTACAGTAATTATGTGATTGTTAAGTATCTTCCGGATTCCAGTTGCATTTTTGTAAAACTAAGCGTAAAATTTTCACGTGATATGGGTATATGTAAATTATGATGTAAGTTGTGTGAACTGAAAGCAGAAAGCACATGTAAATTAGGAGGCAGGTTTTTATGCAGCAAGACGCAAACATCTGGTCGCGAATGCGCCTAAAGATGGGTCAAGGCGTTCGCAGCACCTATAAAGAGCATAAGCTCTTTTGGATTGCGACCTTATTGATTTGGTTAAAAACGTATTTAGCGTATACACTTTTCTTCAACGTTCCCGTAACAAACTCTGCGCAAGCATTCATTCTACTAATTAACCCAATTAGTTCAGCGCTCTTCATGTTCGGGTTCAGCTTCTTCTTCCGGGGAAATGTTCAAAAATGGTTCATCTACGGTACATTGTTCGTCGCGACACTCATTTTATATGCGGACATCATTTTCTTCCGCTTCTTTAATGACTATCTGACGTTGCCGGTATTGTTCCAAACATCGAATGCAGAGACCGTTTCTGCATCGCTCGGGTCACTCTTGAACTGGTCCGATTTATTGATTGTCGGAGACTTGATCATCTTACCGTTCTTCCTACGGAAAATGGACATGTCAAAAAATGTTGCGTCACGTGGACGCGCGATTCTCGCATTCGTTGCAGCAGTTGTCGTTTTCCTTGGAAACTTGACGCTCGCTGAGACAGAACGTCCAGAATTGCTCACACGTGCCTTCGACCGAGAATTGCTCGTTAAAAACATCGGAACATTTAACTTCCATATGTATGATGCACTCATTCAGTCGAAGACATCTGCGCAAAAAGCACTCGCAGACAGTTCTGAACTGTCGGAAGTTCAAAGCTTCATTGATTCAAAACATGCCGAACCGAACCCAGCTATGTTCGGAAAGTACAAAGGAAAGAACGTCATCGTCGTTTCCTTTGAGTCGGCACAATCCTTTGCAGTTGGATTAAAAGCACCAAACGGACAAGAGATTACACCGAACCTGAATAAGTTGATCAAGGAATCGCATTCATGGGATAACTTCTATCACAACACAGGACAAGGGAAAACGGCAGATGCTGAGTTCATTCTCGAAAACTCGATCTATCCACTTGGACGCGGTGCAGCATTCTTTACGAACGGAGAAAACGAATTCCGGGCAACTCCTGAAATGTTGAAAGAAGACGGCTATTATTCAGCTGTTTTCCATGCAAACAACAAATCGTTCTGGAACCGAGACATCGTCTACAATAGCTTTGGCGTCGATCGTTTCTTCTCAGAGACGGATTATGACCTAGGTGATCCAGCAGATTTGACGGAGTGGGGCTTGCTCGATGATAAATTCTTTGAACAGTCATTGCCGATGTTGAAAGATTTACCACGTCCGTTCTATTCGAAGTTCATCACATTGACGAACCACTATCCATTTGAGATGCCAAAACCAGAAGATGAACTCGTACCACCGCTTGAGACAAGTTCTACGACGTTGAACCATTATGTTCAGGCACTAGCGTATCAAGATATGGCACTCGGTAAATTCATCGAGGGTCTGAAAAAAGATGGTACGTGGGATGACACGATCTTCATGGTCTATGGCGACCACTATGGTATCTCGACGAACCACAATGCTGCGATGGCAGAACTCATGAACAAAGATGAGTTGACACCGTATGATGTCGCGCAATTGCAACGTGTACCATTCGTGATCCATTTACCGGGTCAAACGAAAGGTGTGAAACATGAAGACGTCGCGAGCCAAATCGACATTAAACCGACATTGCTACATCTGTTAGGACAAGACTTCAAGAATGAAGTATTGTTCGGTACCGATCTCTTCTCGAAGCAGCACAAGGATTATGCGCTGTTCCGCGATGGTTCCGTCATAACAGACAAAACGGTCTATACGCAGGAAACATGTTATGATCGTCAGACAGGTGAAGAAGTAAAAGATGGAGAGTTAGCGGAGATGTGTAAACAATCTACGAAACAATCCGAGAAGGAGTTAGGACTTTCGGATAAAGTCATCTATGGTGACTTGCTCCGTTTCCTTCAAACTTCAAAATAAGATGAGGAAAACGAATCTACTTTCGAGTGGATTCGTTTTTTTTTTTGTAGAAAGGCAAATAAAAAGAGAGATGCGTGAGGCATCTCTCTTCAGATTTTAGACAAAAGGGCTGACACCAAAAAATGACGCATCTTTTCACGCCCTTTCCTCAGACGAGACACAAGCCAGTTTTCCTGCTTCATTTAAGCAGGAAAGCGGGTCTTGTTCGTCTCTGACAGCGCATAAATGCGCTTTTCCCTGTAGGAGTGGCGTGTGACGCGTCATTCTTTTTATTACGAGATAAGGGAGGCAGATCATCAATCTGCCTCCCTTATCTTTGTAGATACTGACTTTTGAGTCAGCCTCTTTTTAGCGTATCTTGATTACGATGGAATACCGCCGTAAATCAATGTCGCAATCCCGAACCAGCCGAATAAGACGACAGTCAGACCTGCGAATACGAGTGGAAACATTTGGCGTTTCTTAAGTGAACGAACGACGGCCCAAACGCCGACGAGTGCGACGAAGAAGAAAAGCCAACCGATTGGTTGATCCAAATGCATGACGTACTCCCCCTTAAACAATCACGTTATGAATTTCACGAAGATTTCACTTAAATCTCACTTTTTAGTTTATCCGACTCGCGGGATAAAGTCGAGAGGGCGTTGCAGGAACTTTCGACAATTTCGTGTATAGTAGGAGAAGAGTCTATTGTAAAGGGGTTTTATAGAATGGAAATCGTAATGATCACTTCCGGTATGGCATCTGAGAATGGTTATTTGTTATTTAAAGATAAGGAATGTCTCCTCATTGATCCGGGTACAGAAGATATGCGGTTTTTCGATGAGATTGAAAGTCGGGGAGCAACATTAAAAGCGATTTTGTTGACGCATGCGCATTTTGACCACATTGGTGGTGTGGATATGTTACGACGCTTCACGGAAGCCCCTGTCTACGTGCATCCGGAAGAAGCAGGATGGCTCGGTAATCCAGAATGGAATGGTTCAGCAAAATTTGGAATGCCACCGATGCGGATGAAACCAGCGGATCATTTGTTGCAACCAGGACGATTGACGATCGGTAGCTTTTCGATGCATGTACTTGAGACGCCAGGACACTCACCAGGAAGTGTGACGTTCTACTTTAAAGGAGAACGGATCGCGTTCGGTGGAGATCTCCTGTTCCAGCAAGGCGTCGGACGAACGGATCTACACGGTGGGGATCAAGACGTATTGATGCGTTCACTGGATCGACTCATCGCGGAACTACCGGCAGATACGACGGTTTATCCAGGGCATGGTCCGAGTACGACGATTCGTCAAGAAATGAAATCGAATCCATTCCTCTGACTAAAAAAACTCGCCATCCAAAAGGATGACGAGTTTTTTTCATTACATCTGGAAGTTCGACCAGTACGTAAAGACGATGAAAAATACAGTTAAGTAAGCTCCAAAGATATAGACATACGTTTTTTCAGTTAAGCGCAAGTAACCGAGCGCTGCAAAAAAGACAGTTTGTGCTAAGAAGACGAAGCCCATGACTAAAAATGAATCCGTATGCTCACTTGAGCTTGCATCGCCACCCAATGCGCCGATAAATGCCATGACTGCGATGATACCAGTCCAGAAACCGAGTACGCGGTACATTCTCCCCATTCCTATAACCCCCTAAATCCGACAGATAGTCAATATACGTACTTATTTTACCAAGCAAACAATCATCCGTCCATCCTGTTCTAGTGATTGTTAAGGAATAACTGTGAACAAAAGATGAAGTTTCAAAAAAAGTTGTACAATAGTTGTACAAAAGGTGTACAAAGTCAAATTGACGTGCTATAGTAACTGTAATGAAACCCCACACTTTGAGAGGAGGAGCAAAAATGACGAATGAGTTAGTCTTTTTCACATACCCAAGCTGTACATCATGTCGTAAAACGAAATCATGGTTAAAAGAGGAACATGTTGATGTAGAGGAACGTCATCTGTTCAGAAATGCTCCAACAGTTGATGAACTCATGGAACTGTTGAAATTATCGACGGATGGGATTGAAAGTTTGCTCGCAACACGCAGTCAAGCCTTCAAGGATCTCGGCATTGATATTGAAGACATGAAACTCAGTGAGTTATTACGCCTCATGAGTGACAATCCGAAATTATTACGCCGCCCAATCATCACTGATGGAAAACAACTTGTTATCGGATACGATAAACCAGGTCTTGAGACATTGGCGAAGCGTAAACATCGGACAATCGCACACGTATCGTAAAGAAGCCGGTTTGGTCGGCTTCTTTTTTTTGTGTATTGTTTGCGGTAGGGAGGTGAAGAGAAATGAAGGAATGGACGACACAACTCATGGAACGATTCGAATCACTTGGTGCAACAGATGTTCATTTCGTACCGAATGAAGCTTGCGTCCGAATCGTTTGTCGAACGGGTGACGGTTTGTGTGAACAAGAAGAGGTGGAATTGACGCGTTATCGAACGCTTGTCAGTCATGTTCGCTATGAGGCGAACTTAAAGGAACAAAATGAGCGGATTCCGCAAAGTGGTTTGTATCCGCACGGGAAAAAGGGAATGCGTGTCTCGTTGTTGCCGAGTCGACAAGGGGATGCGATGTCGTGGCGATTTTATCGTTCGACGGTCTCTCAAGAAACGGCTTTACGAACGTTACACGATCAATTGGACTTTGCTTGGTTAGCTGAACAACGACACGGGTGTATCGTCATTTCTGGATCGACAGGTGCAGGAAAGACGACGATGTTATATTCCTTGATGAGTGCGATGGAAGAAAAGCGAATCATCTCGATTGAAGATCCGGTGGAGTGTACGGTACCAAACGTCTTGCAACTGGAACTAAATGAAAAAGCAGGCTTCACTGCTACGCGATGTTTTGAGGAAATATTGCGAGCGGATCCGGATTGGATTGCTTTTGGTGAGGTGCGGACGAGAGAGGCAGCACGTTTGACGATGAATGCCGCACTTAGTGGTCACGTCGTGTTATTTACATTACACGCTGGAAGTATTGATGAGGCGCGATTGCGATTGCGCAGTTTAGGGATCGAAGAGTCAGAACTAGCTGTCTGTCAACGTATCATTCATCTCGAGCGAAAAGGAGAGGATGTCCGCTGTACCGTCAGAAACTTACAAGCCGCGATCAAAGTCGGTTCTTAAAACGATATCACCGTTTGTTATCAAAAGGCATTTCCGCGAAAGAGACGTTACTCATTTTAAAACGATTCGAGCGTCAGCCGTTCGCGGAAGTAGTCGGAGAAATGGAACAACGTCTTGAGAAAGGAGACTCCTTTGCAGCATCGCTTGAACCGCTTGCGTTAACGAATACCTTAAAACGACTTCTTTTCGTTGGAGAAAGGACAGAGCGACCATTGCTCGTTCTTCGCCAAATCGTGAAACTGCTCGACCTCGAAACAGAAATGCGATCGAAGTTTTGGAAGATGATTCGGTATCCGCTTGTTCTAGCGACCAGTCTATTCCTTCTGTTCTTCTTTTACGCCCTCTACGTATTTCCGTCTCTCCTCGAGATGTCGGACCCGAAGACTCTCCCCTCATTTCTGCATCTCCTTCTTCACCCCTCTGCGAAATATCTGCTCGCAAGTATTCCCGTTATTTTGTTGACCTCCGGGTACCTCTTTTTTCGCTTCTTTCCGTTAAACCGTGTTTTACGACTGAAACCGCTACAGCGTTTGATTCGCCTCTACTACAGCTATTTATTCACGATCGAAGTAGGATCATTCATCGATGCTGGCTTCTCACTCGAAGAGACCTTTCGCCATCTAGAGCAAGGACAAGCGAATAAAAAAGGGCATCTCTATGCTCGTCTACATGCTAAACAACAGGCAGGGGAACCACTTGCAGAAGCGCTTGGCGAAGATGAGATCGTCGAAGCCGAGACGATTGGAATCGTCCATTTGGCACGGGAAAGTGGCGATCTTGGACCGTTGTTGCTTGAACAAGCGACACTCTTACATGAGTCGATGGAAGAGGAACTAGAGAAAAAGTTGTTATGGATCGAGCCGATTTTGTACGGTGGATTGACGATCATGACGGGAACGTTGTTTCTCATCTTGTATTATCCGATACAGCTAGCGATACAGCAGCTTCCATTCTAAACAGAGGAGACGATACGATGAAACAATTCTTAAAGCGACAGGATGGATTCACCTTACTTGAGATGGCAGCCGTCTTATTGATCATTTCGTTATTACTGCTCGTTTTGATTCCAACGATGACAAGTGGAAAGGACCAGGCGAAAGGTGTCAGTTGTGAGGCGAACATTCGAGTCATTCGGTCAGAAGTAAACCTTTACTATGCCAAAGAGAAGAAGTACCCAGAATCGCTTCAGACGATCAATCGCGGAACAGCTGATAAACCGAATGCCCTCGTCTGTGATCAGGAGACGTATACGTATGATCCGAAGACTGGCGAACTTACGAAGTGAACGTGGATTTACCTTATTTGAGATGACGGCGGTGCTGACAATCATTGCTTGTTTACTTGTTTTTTTATTACCGGCACTGTTTGAGAAACGACCGGACTGGATTCCGCTTGAACAAGAGGTTCGTCTGATGGAACAAGATATTCAGACACTTCGACTGATGCAGTACTCAAAGCAAGATCAATCATTGATGCAGTTTCGATTTCGAGGAGACGGTACAGGATACCTTGTCCTTGCGGATGACCGGTTGTTATGGCAACGGACATTCCAAAATGGTCATACGTGTACCGTTCCACCCTCGAATCGCATCATCTATTTTAAAAGCTATCACTCGATTTATGCAGCGACTTGGTCTTGCCGTTCGGCAACAGCCGAATATGAAATCAAATTCTTACTTGGGAACTATCAAATGGCAATCCGTAAAGTGAGGTGAGAAGTATGCAGAACGAACGCCAAGCGGGCTTCTCTTTGCTTGAAGTGATGCTCTCGATCGTTGCAATCGGTATCTTTATGATGTTAGCGATTGATCCTTATCTCGATTTACGGACGAAACAAATGAAATGGGAACAAGAGACGGAACAGCTTGAGCAGATGGCTACGGATCAAGTTGAAAACCGAACAGCGTCCTATGTCCTGAAACAAGGAGCGTGGTGCAATGAAACGATGTGTCTTGCGAGCGGAATCCGGAATGACCCTTCTCGAACTCTCATTCGTCCTATGGCTGAGCCCACTTCTTCTGCTGGCAATCTTGACATTGACCCCACTCGTTCGTCCGCCGGAAGTCAACCGAATGAATGAAGAATTGTTCTTTCATACCGTGGAACGACTGATGTGGCGTAGTACGATGTGTGAGCGCGTCGGAGACGAGATTCGTGGAATGGACGTCAATCCGGGAGAGACGGCTGAAAAGTGGCGTCTCGTCCGTGTGCAAGATCAACTACGTCTCAAGAAAGAACAGGGAGGTGAACTGACATACGCCCGCGACGTCAAACACTATACCGTGACAGGGGATGCCGAGATTCTCTCGATTCAGTTGAACGACAGCAGACGTTCCTTCCGATGCGTCAGGAAGGATTCATCTTGATTCAAACGTTACTGTTACTTCTAGGAATGGGAGTCGTGCTCTTGATTTCTTGTCAGCAAATTGACGAAGAGATGCGGCATCATCAGTTAGAGCAAGAAGCCCTTCAACTCGAGTCTCTCATCCGAGCGGCGAAAGCAGATTGTACGAAGGACGAGACCCTCCACTACCCAATCGGACAAGTCAGCTGTACAGCGACCGATAAAGGCTTTAAAATGGAAGCGAGATTAGAGAATGGTCAAAGAATCGAGGCGGTCGTCACACATGAGTAAGGTTTATTTGATTGGGTTTATGGGAAGTGGTAAAACAGCCGTCGGACATCGATTGGGTTCACAGTACGAGGTCGACGAATTGGATGAACGGTTCGAACAGGAACATGGACAAACGATTACCGCTTTTTTCGCTGAGCATGGCGAAGCAGGGTTTCGTACACATGAAAGCGAATTGTTGAAGAGTAGTAAAGCCGAAGTGATTGTCACAGGTGGCGGGATCATCGAACGAGAAGAGAACCGACTGTACATGCAGGAGTCCGGAACAGTCGTCTGGATCGATACACCCTTTGATTTGATTTGGGAACGTATCGCCGCTGATCCGAATCGTCCACTCGTGACAGAACGGGAACAAGTGAGACGATTGTTTGAACGTCGCTATTCCTTATATGCTGGAGTAGCTACTGTCCGACTCGAAGGAACGGCATCAATCGAAGAATTAACGCGTGCGATTGAAACTGTATTGGAGGAGAAGTCATGATTTGGATTACGTTAGGTATTATTTTATTGGCTATCATAGGACTCGTGTTGTTCGGATTCAGTCTTTACAAAAAGAAGCTGTCTCAGGATATTCGGCAGTTAAAACAACTGATGGAGCGCTTTACGATTCGTCAGCAAACCTTGCAGACGAACATTGATCATACGACGCAGCGAATCGATCAAATCAAAGGGAATATCAATCGAATCACTGAAGAAGGAAATCGTGTGAAGCAAGGAGCGAGCCAATTGGTGACGGAAGGTCGTCGACTCCAGGAGGAAATCAAACGAACTGCCGGAATCAAACAATTTTGAAATGGCTTTCATGGGAAGAATATGAAACAATAGGAGAGAAGGGACAGGGTCCTTTCTCTCTTTTTCGTATGTTCCTTTTTCCGAATAATACTAGATAATTATGATTTTAATTGGTAAGATGGATTTGAAAATGGAACATTAAAGAGAAGAGAGAGTAAAAACGTTCGTGAATAGGGGGATTTGTATGAGTCAAACGACATTGAAAAGAACACCGTTATTCGAAACGGTTTCGCAAACCGGTAAGATGGTGGATTTTGCGGGATTTGAAATGCCAGTTTTGTTTTCCTCGATTAAAGAAGAACACGTTGCAGTAAGGGAGAATGTCGGCATGTTCGATGTCTCGCATATGGGAGAACTGTTCGTCAGCGGACCGGATGCTCTGACGTTTTTACAAGCTACATTATCGAACGATATTTCGAAGATTGCGGTGGGGCAAGCGCAATATAACGTCTTATGCCAAGAAGACGGTGGGACAGTGGATGATTTACTCGTCTATCGTTTGGCAGAAACGGACTATCTTCTCGTCGTCAATGCTTCGAACATTGAAAAAGACGAACAACATTTACGTCACTATCTAACAGGGGACGTCACGCTTGAGAATCAATCGGAACAATATGGTCAAATTGCGGTCCAAGGACCACGTGCGGAAGCCATCCTTTCCGGCATGACACCACTTGCTTTATCAGAGATCGGATTTTTCAAGTTCCAACGGGGGACGGTTGCAGGAGTGGAAATGATCGTCTCACGCAGTGGGTACACAGGGGAAGATGGATTCGAACTCTACATGGCAGCTGGTGACGCACCTGCTGTCTGGCAAGCATTGCTTGAGCAAGGTGTCGTACCATGCGGTCTCGGGGCACGTGACACATTACGGTTTGAGGCATGTCTGCCACTTTACGGACATGAATTATCAGCAACGATTTCACCAATCGAAGCGGGAATGGGCTTTGCGGTCAAACCACAAGTCAAACCGTTCGTCGGTTCAGAGGTCTTGTTGCAACAGAAAGAACAAGGAGCACCGCGTCGCTTGATCGGTCTTGAATTACTCGATAAAGGGATTGCGCGTCAAGATGCACCGGTTTGGCATGACGGGGAAGTCGTTGGTGTGGTGACGACAGGTACGTTGCCGCCGACAGTCGGAAAAGCGATTGCTTGGGCACTCGTTCCTGCAGAAGTAGCGGAACAAGAGCAATTTGAAGTGGAAGTACGCGGAAAACGTTTAGCAGCGAAACGAACAGCGACACCGTTTTATCGTCGCACGAAATAAGGGGGATATTTCTATGGATTTTCGTTATTTACCAATGACAGCAGAAGATGAGCAGGCGATGTTACAGACGATCGGTGCAGCATCGATCGAAGATTTACTCGCTGATATCCCGGCATCCGTCCGTGATAACGGTACATTGGAAGAAGTCGGTGTGCCACTTCCGGAAACGGACTTGATTCGGACGCTATCGAAGCTTGCCGACCAAAACATGAATACGAAACAATATCCATCGTTCCTTGGCGCAGGCATCTATGATCACTATGCACCTGCTGTCGTCAACCATATGTTACTGCGCTCAGAGTTTTACACTGCCTATACACCATATCAGCCAGAGATTTCGCAAGGTGAGCTACAAGCGATTTTTGAATTCCAATCGATGATTTGTGAATTGACAGGGATGGATGTCGCGAATTCTTCGATGTATGACGGGATCACGGCGTTAGCGGAAGCGGCCATGCTTGCGTGTGCCCATACGAAGAAAAAGACGATCGTTCTTTCAGACGGCGTTCACCCGGAAGCACACGATGTCGTTCGGACGTATGCGAACGGTCCAGGACTAAACGTCGAGACATTATCGCTTGAGCAAGGTGTCACACGGATCGATCAACTCGATGCCATCGAAGACGTCGCCTGTGTCATCGTGCAGTATCCGAACTTCTACGGTCGTGTCGAAGAACTACAAGCATTGGCCGATGCGACACATGCACGTGGTGCGCTCTTCATCGTCTCTGCGAATCCACTGGCACTCGGTATCTTAGAAGCGCCAGGTAAACTTGGCGCTGACATTACGATCGGAGATTGCCAACCGTTCGGAATTCCACAAAGCTTTGGTGGACCGACATGTGGTTATTTCACGACGACAAAAGCGTTGATGCGTAAGATTCCGGGACGTCTCGTTGGACAGACCGTCGATGAGAATGGGAAACGCGGTTTCGTTCTGACGTTACAAGCACGTGAACAACACATTCGCCGTGACAAGGCGACATCTAACATCTGTTCGAACCAAGCGTTAAATGCACTCGCTGCTTCGATCGCGATGAGTGCACTCGGAAAACGGGGTATCCGGGAACTCGCGACACGTAACTTGCAAACGGCACATGCATTAAAACAAAAGCTGAAACAGGCTGGCTTTACGATCGTTGACGATGGACCGAGCTTCAATGAATTCGTCGTTACGCTACCAATCGACGCGACACGTGCGAGTCAACAATTGCTCGATCACGGAATCATCGGCGGTTTACCGTTAGGATCGTATGACGCAGCGCGTCAAAATGAAATGCTTGTTTGTGCAACGGAATTACGGACGAATGAAGAGTTGGATCAATTCGTGACAGCGTTAGGGGGACTCACACATGAATGAGCAAACATTGATCTTTGAAATTTCTAAACCGGGTCGTATCGCCTATAGCTTACCGTTACCGACTGTCGATGAGGTGGCAGTAGAAGAATTGTTACCGACCTCGATGTTACGGAAGGAAGACGTGGCGCTACCGGAAGTATCTGAACTGGATCTCGTCCGTCACTACACGGCACTCTCGAACCGTAACCATGGTGTGGATTCTGGATTCTATCCACTCGGGTCATGTACAATGAAATACAATCCGAAAATCAATGAAGATATGGCACGCCTCCCTGGATTTGCACACATTCACCCGCTTCAACCAGTCGAAAGTGTCCAAGGGGCACTCGGTTTGATGTATGATCTGCAAGAAAAACTCGCAGTCATCACAGGAATGGATGAAGTGACGCTTCAGCCGGCGGCGGGAGCACACGGTGAATGGACAGGCTTGATGTTGATTAAGGCCTACCATCATGCACGTGGTGACTTTAAACGGACGAAAGTCCTCGTACCGGACTCGGCACACGGAACGAACCCCGCATCGGCATCTGTCGCTGGATTTGATACCGTGACGGTCTTATCGGATGAACGTGGTCTCGTTGATTTAGCGGACTTAAAGAAAAAAGTCGGTGACGATACAGCGGCACTCATGTTGACGAATCCAAACACGCTCGGTTTATTTGAGTCGGATATCGTCGAAATCGCCAAAGCGGTTCATGAGGCAGGCGGAAAACTGTACTATGATGGTGCGAACTCGAATGCGATCATGGGCATCGCTCGACCAGGGGACATGGGCTTTGATGTCGTTCACTTGAACTTGCATAAGACGTTCACAGGACCGCACGGTGGCGGCGGACCAGGATCGGGTCCAGTAGGGGTCAAACAAGATTTGATTCCGTATTTACCGAAACCAATCGTCCGCAAAGAGGAAGAGCGTTATGTCCTCGACTACGATCGTCCGGAAGCAATCGGTCGTGTCAAACCATTCTACGGTAACTTCGGCATCAATGTTCGTGCCTATAGCTATATTCGGACGATGGGTGGAGCAGGTCTTGCTCGCGTCTCGAAAGAAGCGGTCTTGAATGCGAACTATATGTTGGCTCGTCTCAAAGGTGCGTATGACGCGCCATACGACGTCTATTGCAAGCACGAATTCGTCTTGTCGGGTAAACGTCAAAAAGCACTAGGTGTCCGGACGCTTGACATCGCTAAACGGCTGCTTGACTTTGGATACCATCCACCAACGATCTACTTCCCGTTGAACGTCGAGGAGTGTATCATGATCGAACCGACGGAAACAGAGTCGAAAGAAACACTCGATGCCTTCTGTGATGCGATGCTCCAGATTGCAAAAGAGGTCGAAGAGACACCGGATGTCGTCTTGAACGCACCACACACGACGGTCGTCAAACGGATGGACGAGACACTTGCTGCTCGAAAACCAGTCTTACGCTACGAACCAAAACAAGAAGTACACGCATAAGCTGTTTCATAAAAAAGAGGACCTCTCCGACGAAGGAGAGATCCTCTTTTTGCGATGAACGAAGCATTAGCTCCGTTTGATTTTTCCTGACCACTGCTTGAATCCGCCTTTTAACTGATACAGATTCGTATAGCCTGCTTTTTTCAAGACTTTTGCAGCCTGTGAAGAACGCATGCTACCTTGACAATACAAGTAAATCGGCATGTCTTTTCGTAATTCCTTCGAGCGCATCTTCATTTGGCTGACCGGGATGTTACGGGCACCTACGATGTGTCCACCTTTGAATTCCTGTGTTTCGCGAACATCGACGATTTGTGCTTTACGGTAGTTCGCACGGAATTCTTCTTGCGACAATTTCGTGATGCCTTTGACCGGCATGAAACGCCAAGCGATGTAGGCGATCAGCGCGACCCATAATACGATCGTAATGATAGTTCCAGTTTCCATATTCGACTTCCAACCCCTTCGTTCGTTTAACCTCTGTTTCATTATAGTCAACGAAATCGATTTCGGCAATCGACTCGTGATTGCGCGACCGAGAATGGGTTTGATACACTAAGACGGAAACGTTTTGGGGGTGCTCAAGTGAACAGAGAGTGGCAAGTGTTGACGACGCCGGCGATGGAGCCGGCAATGAACATGGCAATCGATGAAGCATTGATTCAGTTCGTCGGGCGGGGGGAGATCGCACCGACGCTTCGTTTTTACTCATGGGAACCACGTGGATTAAGTGTTGGTCATTTTCAACGGGCAACCCGTGATATCGATCGAGAGCGGATTGCAGAGCTCGGGATTCCGATCGTGCGTCGGATGACAGGAGGGCGCGCTGTCTTGCATGCAGACGAGTTGACATACAGTGTCGTCATCCCGGAAGATACAGAAGGTTTACCACGCACGGTCATCGAAAGTTATCGGATGTTGACGGAAGGGATTCGCAAAGGATACCATCACCTCGGCATTCCGGTCGAATTTTCCGTTCCGTTGACGGAAGAGGAAAAAGAAGAATTACGGAAGCCGAAATCAGCCGTCTGTTTTGATGCAGCATCGTATTATGAACTCGCTGTAGGAAAACGGAAAGTCGCAGGAAGTGCACAAGTCCGCCATCAAGGCGTTGTCTTACAGCACGGTTCGGTCCCACTCTCTGTCGATGAAGGTGAATTGTTTGATTGTTTCTTGTATGATGATGAGTCGACGCGCGAGCGGATGAAAGCGCGTTTTTCAGGAAAAGCTGTCGCTTTGAATGAGCTAGCAGGTCGCGCTGTCGCATTTGACGAGGTACGAGAAGCGTTCACGAAAGGCTTCGAAGAGGCGCTTGATTTGTCGTTCGTTCCGTTGACGTTCACGAGTGAGCAGTGGCAGGAGATTGAGCGTCTTGCCGAGAAATACCGTAGTGATGAGTGGAACTGGAAACGCTAATGAATGAAATGGGAAGGTGATGTCGTGCCAACTCCGAGTATGGAAGATTATTTGGAACAAATTTATAAACTGATTGAAGATAAGGGATATGCCCGCGTATCGGATATAGCGGAGTCGTTAGGAGTTCACCCGTCATCGGTAACGAAGATGGTTCAAAAACTCGACCGGGAGACGTACCTTGTTTACGAAAAGTATCGGGGTCTCATGCTGACACCTAAAGGACGCAAAATCGGAAAGCGTCTCGTGGAACGACACGCCTTACTTGAAGATTTTCTTCGTCTCGTTGGTGTGGATGAAGAACTGATTTATAAGGATGTCGAAGGAATCGAGCATCATATTAGTATCGAAGCGTTGGATAAGATTAACGGAATGATTCAGTTCTTTGCGGAACGTCCTGGTTTGAAAGAGGAACTGCATCGCTATCAACAAGCCCATCCAGAGGATTGAGGCTTGTTTTTTTATAGTTCCTTGCTAAAAAAGTTCTCAAACACGAACGATCCATTACATTTTTATGATAAAGTGCGCATTTTAAGTTAGATATGCTATACTGAGCCTGAAAATGGACGAAGGGGGTGGCGGGTGTTCGCACCTTGTCATGGAAATCACGATTAAAGAAAAATTAGTGTCGGAGTCACAACTGAAAGAAAAGGTTCGTGAATTAGCACAACAGATCGAAGTGGATGCGGCTGGGCGTCAAATCGTTCTCGTCGTCGTGTTGAAAGGGTCGATGGTCTTTGCTGCGGATTTGATGCGCGAAATCAAAGGAAGCGTTCAAATTGATACAGTCGCGTGCTCTTCTTACGGAACAAAGACCGTCTCTTCCGGGCGTGTTCAGTTGAAGAAAGATCTCGATCTTGATGTTCAAGGGAAATATGTCGTCGTCATCGAAGATATCATCGACACAGGGCGGACGCTCCATTTCTTATGTGATCACATGAAATTGCATCAACCCGGAGTTCTCAAAGTATGTACATTGCTTGATAAACCGGCACGTCGTGAAGTAAAACTCGACGCAGACTATGTCGGTTTCGAGATTCCGGATTACTTCGTTGTTGGGTACGGAATCGATTGTGCGGAGGAATATCGCAATCTACCGTATATCGGTTGGGTCGAAACGGATTGAACACGAAAAAAGGAGGTTCGTCGCATGACGAATCTCCTTTTTAATGTACTTCTGAAATTAAAAAGCACGTTTTTTCTTTTTGCCTTTTTTTCCTTCGATAACTGTCAGATGAGGCGCTTTTGAACGATCGCGCAACGGTCTGACTTTATTCGATGCCGGCGCTTTTGAGGACTTGACCGGTTTTTTCTTAAAGTCTGTCCGGCGAACAGAATTCGAAGAGCCATGCATTTTTTTTGATTGAGCGACGGATTTTCGGTACTGAGCATTTGCGCCCGTTCCGACGCTTCGATTACGAGTCAGGAACTTAAAGAGCAAGAAGATGATCCCGGCGGTAATCCCGAAGAACAGCAATTGTGAAAACAGACTACTTGGATTATTGACGAGTTTATATCCGAAGCCGACAAAAGCGAACAGTAACACGACGAGTGCAAATGTAGAACCAATGCGTTGTCTGATCATAATATCACCCCTGTTATCGATTAACCCAGTGCATTCTCATGTAGGTTATGTTCCTGTTTTTCCAATGCTTCAAACGCATAAATCGCAACCTCGATCTGTGCATCGTCCGGTTCTTTCGTCGTCAAGTATTGTAACCATAGGCCAGGCAAGGCGATGACGCGAAGTCCTTTGATGTGCTGCGCTTTATTCGTCAGCTGTAACACTTCAAATGAAAGACCGATGACGACCGGTAATAAGGCGATCCGGCAGACGAGACGCAACCAAAGCGGATCCGTTGGCACGATCAGATAGACGAAAAATCCGACGATGACGGTGAAGATCAAGAAACTCGAGCCGCAACGGTAATGAAGACGACTGCTGACGCGAACGTTTTCGACCGTGAGTGGGCGTCCTGATTCGACGCAGTTGATGACCTTATGCTCTGCACCGTGATATTGAAAGAGTCGTTTGACGAGCGGAGTCAATGAAATCACGTAGAGGTAACTGAACAAAAGCGTTAATTTGATTGTTGCTTCGATGACATTTTGAATGACATGTCCCGATAAAGCAGGGATCACATCGAATAATGATGCAAGGAAAGCAGGTAGTAACGTAAAGAGTAATTTACCGAAAAAGAATGATAGGATCCCGACTACAGCTACGCCGAGCCATTTCGTCAAGGGGCTGGCAGTCGTTTCTTCCGGCTCTTCTTCACCAGGTTTGACACCGTATCGGTCACTTGCGAAGTTCATATGACTGGCGCCATTCGCTGAGGACTCCATTAAAGCAAACAAGCCACGCAGAAGTGGGATTTTTTTACCTTTAGCGATTCGTGGTCGAACCGGCTTTTGTTGGGCGAACGTCTCGATCGATTCATCATTTCGACGAATCGCTGAGACCGCATGGGTCGCATTTTGGAACATGACGCCTTCGACGATGGCTTGACCACCGACCGGCGGATTAGTCGTTTTCATAATAGAACGCATCCCGTCTTCATTAAAATTAGGTGTATCGTCAGTGTACTTGATTTACGACAAAAAAACTATGTTCGACTCGTCAAAACGAGGTAATCTTTAGGAGTCGGAAATCGGGTTATGATACAATGAAAAGGAATTTGAGGAGGTGTTTTTTTGCGTGTCTTGATATTAAACGGACCAAACTTGAATTTACTCGGAACACGCGAACCGGATACATATGGAACGGCGACATTAGCCGACTTAGAACACGATCTTCGCACATATTTTCCGAACATTCAGTTTCGGTTTGAACAATCGAACCATGAAGGACGACTGATTGATGTTCTTCACGAGGAACGGGGAGCGGACGGCATCGTCTTCAATGCGGCTGCCTACACGCATACGAGTATCGCGTTACGTGACGCGATTGCTGCAATCGAAGCGCCCGTCATCGAGGTCCATCTATCGAATGTCCATGCACGTGAATCCTTCCGGCATCATTCGATGATCGCACCCGTCTGCCAAGGTGTCATCGCTGGACTTGGCATGACGGGATATCGTCTGGCAACGGAGGCACTCCAAGCTTTACAACAATCGGAACAAGGGGGAAATCAATCATGAAACAACGGATCGAGGCGTTACAAGCAGCTTTAAAGGAACGGGACCTTCCAGGATTACTCGTCACGAAGGCAGAGAATATTCGTTACATTTCCGGCTTCACTGGCTCAAGTGGTGCATGTCTCGTAACAGAAGAGCAAGCGTACTTCGTGACGGATTTCCGTTACACGGAGCAAGCGGCAGACCAAGTTAAAGGAATGGAGATCGTCCAAATCGAACGGTCGATTCCAGAGACGATGGGCGAATTGATGGCAGGAGCGCGTGTTCGCGCGGTTGGTGTCGAAAAGGATGCGATGACACTTGGTGCTTTTGAAGCATACGATCAAGCTTCGGCAATCGAGCTTGTTCCGACGACAGGAATCATTGAAAACCTACGCTTGATTAAGGATTCGTCAGAGATTAAGATGATTAAGGAAGCGGTGGAGCTCGCAGACGCGACCTTCCAACACATCTTGACGTACATTCAACCAGGACGAACGGAACTTGAAGTATCAAATGAACTAGAATTCTTCATGCGTAAGCATGGAGCGACGTCTTCTTCTTTCGATACGATCGTGGCATCGGGCTATCGTTCTGCCTTGCCGCACGGTGTTGCCAGCTCGAAGGTCATTGCGACAGGTGAACTCGTCACGCTTGATTTCGGAGCGCTCTTGAACGGTTATGTTTCAGATATCACACGGACTGTCGCAGTCGGTCCGATCAATGCCGAGTTGCAGAAAATCTACGATACGGTCTTACAAGCGCAACTAGCGGGTGTCGACGGCTTAAAACCAGGCATCACTGGGATCGAAGCGGACGCGTTGACACGTGATATCATCAAAGAAGCAGGTTACGGTGAGTACTTCGGTCACTCGACGGGACACGGTATTGGTCTAGAAGTACATGAAGGACCTGGCTTGTCGTTCCGCTCTGAGACGAAACTTGAACCAGGCATGATCGTTACGGTCGAACCAGGTATCTACGTGCCGCAAGTTGGCGGATGCCGGATTGAAGATGACGTCTTGATCACGGAAACAGGTCGAGAAATTCTTTCGTCTTCACCAAAAGAACTGATCACTCTCTAATTCAGAGTGACGGGACATTTTAGGAGGAACCATTCATGGTATCAGTAAACGATTTAAAAACAGGATTAACGATTAAGACTTCAGACGGTATGATTTGGCAAGTACTTGAATTCCAACATGTTAAACCAGGTAAAGGGGCAGCTTTCGTTCGGACGAAAATGCGTAACATCCGTAACGGAAACATCCAAGAGATGACATTCCGTGGTGGTGAGCGTGTCGAGCGTGCACACATCGAGCGTAACAAGATGCAATACCTTTACCCAATGGGCGAGACTTACGTCTTCATGGACACAGAATCGTATGAGCAATTGGAATTGACGACGGCACAAGTCGAAGCAGCTCTTCCATACTTGCTTGAAAACATGGAAGTTCAAATCGCGGTTTACAACGGCGAAATCCTCGGTCTTGAATTGCCGAACACAGTCGTCATGACGATCGTTGAAGCAGAGCCTGGCGTTAAGGGTGATACAGCTTCGAACGTCAAGAAAAATGCGACAGTGGAGACAGGTCATATCATTCAAGTACCACTCTTCATCGAAGCAGGCGAAAAAGTAACGGTTGATACACGTACAGGTGATTTCACAGGTCGTTACAACGGATAATATTGAAACGACAAGACGTCTCTCACCTTCTATCAGGTCGAGAGACGTCTTTTTTCATTCAGCTTGACTTGCATCCAATGGTATGACCAGTTAATATAAGTATTTGAGTAGGCATTAGCACCTGGTATAATAATTGTGAATACAGCATAGATGGGGGAAGAATGACAGATGAAAATCGATCAGTTGAAACAAGTACTCGAAATGCTCGATCAGTCGAGTGTAAATGAACTCTCACTCGAGACGGATACGTATAAATTAAAGTTGAAGAAACAAGGAGAAACAGTGACAGTCTCGCACCAAGCACCTGCTGCTCCAGTGGCGGCACCTGCTCCTGTGAAGCAAGCGGCAGCACCAGTCGAGGAAGAGGCGACTACGGATGATACGGTCACGATCAATGCCTTGATGGTCGGAACGTTCTATTCGCGTCCGAATCCAGATAAACCGGCATACGTCAAAGTCGGTGATCAGATTGAAGTAGGTCAAATCGTTTGTGTCCTTGAAGCAATGAAACTCTTCAATAACTTAAACTCGGAAGTATCTGGAACAGTCGTCGAGATTCTTGTCGCCGATGGAGATCTCGTTGAATTCGGTCAACCACTCTTCCGGATCCGTCCGTAAACGGGGGTGAACAGCATGGAAAAATTATTGATTGCCAACCGTGGAGAAATCGCCGTCCGTATCATTCGAGCGGCAAAGGAACTTGGAATACAGACCGTTGCTGTCTACTCGACGGCGGATAAGGAAGCCTTACACGTTCGTTTAGCCGATGAGGCGTACTGCATCGGTGAGGCGAGTTCTGCTTCATCCTACTTAAACGTTACGAATATCCTTGCGATCGCAACGAACCGTCAAGTGACGATGATCCATCCGGGTTATGGTTTCTTAGCCGAGAACGTCGATTTTGCTGAGATGTGTGAAGCATGCGGGATCAAGTTCGTTGGTCCGACGTCGGATGCGATCCGTCAGATGGGAATCAAGGACGTTGCGAAGAAAACGATGATCGAGTGTGGTGTGCCTGTCGTACCTGGTTCAGATGGAACGGTCACGGACGAAGAAGCGGTCGCACTGGCGCAAGAAATTGGTTATCCGGTCATCATCAAAGCAACAGCAGGTGGTGGAGGTAAAGGGATTCGGGTCGCTCGTTCGGAAGAAGAGCTGATCAACGGGCTAAGTGAGACACGCCGTGAAGCAAAACAAGCTTTCGGAAACGGGGATGTCTATTTAGAACGTTTCATCGAAGAATTCCGCCATGTCGAGGTACAGGTCCTCGCTGACCGTCACGGGAATGTCATTCACCTCGGTGAACGGGATTGTACCGTCCAGCGCCGGATGCAGAAACTGATCGAGGAAGCGCCATCACCTGCGGTCAGTGAAGCGACACGATTAAAAATGGGCGAGGCTGCCGTAAAAGCCGCAAAAGCGATTCAGTACACGGGAGCTGGAACGATCGAATTCATCTTCGTCGAAGAGACGGAAGAGTTCTTCTTCATGGAGATGAACACGCGCATTCAAGTCGAACACCCGGTAACGGAGATGATCACTGGATTCGACCTCGTTCAAGCGCAATTGCAAGTCGCGCTCGATCATCCGCTTGCCGTTAAACAAAAGGATATCAAGTTCCACGGTCATTCGATCGAATGCCGAATCAATGCCGAGGATCCAGATCATGATTTCCGTCCGTCTGCTGGACGCGTCACACAATACGTGACACCAGGCGGAATGGGCGTACGTATCGATAGCGCAGTCTATCCGGGGTACATGATTCCACCGTACTATGACTCGATGGTCGCGAAATTGATCGTCCATGCGGAAACACGGGAAGAAGCATGTGCGAAGATGGAACGTGCACTGGCTGAATTTTGGATCGAAGGTGTCAAAACGACGATCCCGTTCCACGAACGTGTTCTCAGTCACCCGGTATTCCGGCGTGGGACGTTCACGACGAAATTCGCAGAGCGTGAGCTAAAAGGTACGATCGTTAACTGAATCGGGACGGGAGTTTGTGCGACGAACTCCCGTCTTTTTTTGGCGTTCTCTATGTTTTTTAAAAGAGGAATGTGCTAAACTAACTGATTGAGAACGACAAAAAAAGGAGCACGCAAAATCATGATGAAACGACACATGGCACGCGAACTCGCAGTCCAATCTTTGTTCCAAATGGAGCTTTCGGATCTGACTGCACAAGAGGCCATTGAATTCGCGGTAGAAGGTAAGGAATATGACACATTCGTCGAGCAATTGGTGAACGGCGTCGAAACGAACAAAGCAACGATTGACCAACACATCCGAGAAGCACTGGTCAACTGGTCATTCGAACGACTCGGAAACATCGAGCGGACGATTCTTCGCTTAGCCGTCTACGAATTATTGTTCGAAACGAACATTCCGGTTCGAGTGACGATCAACGAAGCGATTGAATTGACGAAGGCGTTCGCTGACGAAGAAGCGACAAAAATCGTGAACGGTGTTCTCGGTAAGGTCGCACAAGGCGTCGTTAAAGAAAATTCATAAACTTGTAAAACCGACGAATAGAGACAAACAGACAGAAGAGTGAATCGAACTTTTTGGGGGAGTGGACAAATCATGGCAGTAGTAATCGATGGAAAACAGGTAGCCCATTCATATCGTATGAAGCTGAAAGAAGAAGTCGCACGTCTGAAAGAACAGCGGATTCAACCGCAATTGACTGTCATCCTGATTGGCGAAGATCCTGCTAGTCAGTCCTATGTACGTGGTAAAGAAAAGGCGGCGAAGGAAATCGGCATGGATTCGGAGTTAATCCGACTTCCGGCAGAAACAACGGAATCAGAGCTTCTTCACTTGATCGACCGTCTGAACGTTGATGCGAGTGTCCATGGGATTCTCGTCCAATTGCCGTTGCCTGACCACATTGATGAGAGTAAGGTCATTTTTGCGATTTCTCCTGAAAAGGACGTCGATGGTTTTCATCCTGTCTCTGTCGGGAAAATGATGATTGGTGAACCGACATTTTTACCGTGTACACCAAACGGCATTCTTCATCTCGTCAAAGAGATGAACGTACCGATTGCTGGTCAACACGTCGTTGTCGTCGGTCGTAGCCAAATCGTCGGTAAACCCGTTGGTATGTTGTTCTTGAATGAATCGGCTACCGTTTCCTATTGTCATTCCAAGACAAAAGATCTCGGTGCGATGACGCGTCAAGCGGATATCTTGATCGTCGCAGTCGGCGTACCGAAGCTGATTACGGCGGATATGGTGAAACCGGATGCTGTCGTCATTGACGTTGGTGTCAACCGTGTCGATGGCAAACTCGTCGGTGATGTCGAGTTTGATACGGTACAAGACGTTGCATCGATGATTACACCTGTTCCGGGTGGCGTTGGTCCGATGACGATCACGATGCTACTGCATAACACGATCGAGGCTGCGCGATGAGCGAACCTCTTCACGTTTCCGATTTAGTCCACTATGTCAAACGTGAACTAGAAGGCGACGCCCTTCTGCAACAAGTCCAGGTGGTGGGAGAAGTGTCGAACTTTAAACGACACTCTTCCGGTCACCTTTATTTTACGTTGAAGGACGAGCAGTCACGGATGAAAGCCGTCATGTTTGCCCGGGATGCGAGTCGAGTCAAAGCAGACGTTCGCGATGGGATGCGAGTCGTCGTCACCGCGCGCTTATCCGTCTATGTCTCTTCTGGGGAGATGCAACTCTATGTCGAACGGATGACGGAAGACGGTGTAGGAGCGTTATATGAGGCGTTCTCACGCTTGAAGGTGGATCTTGAAGAGCGTGGCTGGTTTGATCCAGCCATCAAACAATCGTTGCCAGCTTTTCCCGAGCGAATCGGGATCATCACGTCGCCAAAAGGAGCAGCGCTTCATGATATCGCAACGACACTCCGGCGCCGTTATCCGCAAGCGGCCATCGTCTTCGCCCCGGTCCTTGTACAGGGAGCGGACGCGGCACCACAAATCAGTCGTGCCATTCAGCTGATGAATGAGCATGATGCCTGTGATGTGTTGATCATTGGTCGTGGTGGTGGTTCGATCGAGGAGCTGTGGGCATTCAATGAGATGTCTGTCGTGACAGCCGTGTTTGAATCACGCATTCCGATCGTCTCTGCCGTCGGTCACGAAACGGATTTTACGATCAGTGATTTCGTCGCCGACGTTCGTGCTGCTACACCAACGGCAGCGGCAGAACTCGTCACTCCGAAAGCAGAGGCACTATCTCGACGGGTGCAGGATGTGGAGCGTCGTTTAGAACGAACGTATGCACAACTTCTCAAAAGTAAGCAAGAGCAAGTGACACGGCTTGCTGCGAGCTACGGTCTGAAATCACCACGCGTCCTACTCGGACTGAAGCAGGAACAATTGGACCGAGCAGAGATGTCACTCCAAAAGGAGATCAAGCAAGTAGTAGCGCAACACCAGCAACAGGTGGAGCGTCTTGAAACACGCTTAATGCGTGTGCCGATGCGGGATCGCTTCGTGCAACAACGGGCGACGATTGAACAATCACGACGTCGACTCGAAATCGTTCGTCGACTTTTACAATCGAAGCAACAACAGGTGCGTCATGTGCTCGCGCGACTCGACTCCGTCAGTCCGACGCATGTTCTGATGCGCGGCTATACGTATGTCGAACAGGATGGACAAATCGTCCGTTCCGCGAAGGCATTGACAGCGTCTTCGTTCGATATCCGATTCCATGATGGAACGATTCGTGCTAAACGAGAGGATGGGGAGTAAGAATGGAGACGGAACAATCTTTTGAAGAAGCACTGGAACGATTAGAAGAAATCGTCACGTTACTCGAAGAGGGCGAAGCTCCTCTTGAACAAGCGATGGCTCTATATGAAGAAGGCGTCAAACTGACGGCTCTTTGCCAAGGAAAGTTATCCGTTGCTGAGAAAAAACTCGATCAAATCCTGGAGCAAGATGGTACGCTTCGGGAAAAAGGAGGAGCGCAATGATTGCTTTGAATGAGTGGAAGACACAAGTCGAAAACAAAATGGAAGAGTTCATGGAGCGACTCGACGCACCGGATCGTTTACGCGATTCGATGCGGTATTCACTCGATGCGGGTGGGAAACGAATTCGCCCAGCCTTGATTTATGCGGTACTCGATGCTTTTTCCGTCGATCGTTCAAAAGGTGACGCGACTGCTGCGGCACTTGAGATGATTCATACATACTCACTGATTCACGATGACCTTCCCGCAATGGACGATGATGATTTGCGTCGAGGGCGTCCGACTAATCATATCGCTTTTGATGAAGCGACAGCGATTTTAGCAGGAGATGCCTTGCTCACGAACGCCTTCAGCTGTCTTCTTGAGACACCAGCTTCGCCAGAAGTGAAGCTTGCACTTGTCGAACGGTTAGCAGCAGCGGCTGGTGCTACGGGTATGGTCGGTGGTCAGCTCGACGATATGCTCGGTGAGCGTGGCGGCATCAATGACGTAGCGGAGCTTGAGTCGATTCACCGTCGGAAAACAGGAGCACTCCTCGTCTTTGCAGTCGAAGCGGGTGGTTTGCTTGCCTCGGTCAGCTCGACGGATCTTGAGCACTTGAAGCAATACGGTCGCCATCTCGGAATCGCATTCCAAATCCAAGATGACATCTTGGACGTGACGGGAGATGCTGAAAAAATCGGCAAACCGGTTGGTAGCGACGAAGGGAACGAAAAAGCAACGTATCCAAAATTACTGGGTCTTGAAGGAGCGAAACGCGCACTGACAGCTCAGGTGGAAGCAGCGGAACAAGCGATTGATGCATTATCAGTCGAAGCGACGACACTTAAGGAACTGCTCGACTTCGTGGTCAAGCGCGACCATTAAGCAGGACGACGCATCTGCGTCGTCTTTTTCTATGCTGATAATGGCGCTCGATAGATTGTTCTAGTACAATGTAGGGTACAAACCCTATAAGATTGTAAGGAAAAGAGGCGGTAAGGTATGAAATTGACAGAAATACAGGATCCGTCATTTTTAAAGCGTATGTCGGTCTCCGAACTCGAAGTACTCGCAGGCGATATTCGACGCTTTTTGATTGAAGAATTAGCGACGACAGGTGGACACTTGGCACCGAACCTCGGTGTCGTTGAGTTGACACTTGCGTTGCATCGTGAATTCGACAGTCCGAATGACAAGTTCGTCTGGGATGTCGGGCACCAAGCATACGTGCATAAGATTTTGACAGGACGCGCGAGCCAGTTTGATACGCTCCGTCAACACAAAGGACTCTGTGGGTTCCCGAAACGTAATGAGAGTGTGCATGACGTTTGGGAGACAGGACACAGCTCGACGTCCTTGTCAGCAGCAATGGGGATTGCTGTCTCGAATGAACTGAGCGGTAAGAGTGATCGTGCAGTCGCAATCATCGGTGATGGTGCGTTGACAGGTGGGATGGCACTCGAAGCATTGAATCATATTGGAGCAGAACAACAAAACGTCATCGTCATCTTGAACGATAACGAGATGTCGATTGCACCAAACGTTGGGGCGATGCATCAAATGCTTGGAAGAATTCGTTCGTCACGTAAAGTGCGTTTTGCCCAAGACGAGCTTGAAACGTTGATCAAAAAGATTCCGGTCATTGGCGGACGCCTTGAAAAAGGAAGCGAGAAGTTGAAGGAAGCCGTTAAAGGCGCACTTGTTCCTGGCATGTTCTTCGAAGAGCTCGGCTTCAACTATTATGGTCCAGTCGATGGGCACGATCTTGATGATTTAATCGAACAGCTCAATTACGTGAAAAAAGAAGAAGGTCCTGTCCTGCTTCATGTCATCACGAAAAAAGGGAAAGGCTATCGTCCGGCAGAGTTCGATGGTGTCGGCACATGGCATGGTCTTGGACCGTACAAGATGGAGTCTGGCGAAGTCATCAAAGGGAAATCAAAAGCACCTAGTTACTCCTTTACGGTAGCGGATACTTTGACGAAGATGGCACGCGATGATGAAAAGCTGACGTTGATCACGCCAGCGATGAGCGTCGGTTCAAAACTCGATTGTTTTGAAAAAGAATTCCCAGAGCGGATGTTTGACGTTGGGATTGCAGAACAACATGCTGTGACATTTGCAGCTGGTCAGGCGACGCAAGGCATGAAACCTGTCGTATCGATCTACTCGACCTTCTTCCAACGTGCATACGATCAGCTTGTTCACGACGTGGCGCGTCAAAATCTAGATGTGACGTTTACGATTGACCGATCAGGTCTCGTTGGCGCAGATGGTGAAACACACCAAGGCGTCTTCGATATTGCCTTCATGCGTCACGTACCGAACATCCGGATCGTCATGGCGAAGGATGAGAACGAACTGCAACACTTGCTCTATTCGGCCGTCAAATATGAAGGACCAATCGCCGTTCGTTTCCCACGTGGAGAAGGTATCGGTGTACCAATGGACGAGACACTGCATGAAATTTCGCTTGATACATGGGAAGTCGAACGTGAAGGAACGGACGTCGCGATCCTTGCGTTTGGACCACAAGTACAAGATGCGCTCAAAATCGCGGATCTCCTAGCAGACGAACTGTCGGTTCGTGTCATCAATGCTCGGACGATCAAACCGCTTGATGAGAAGATGCTGAATGCCCTTTACGCAGAAGGCATTCCACTCGTGACGCTCGAAGAAGCCGTCTTAAAAGGTGGATTCGGATCAGCTGTCCTTGAGCATGCGAACGAGCAGGAAGCATTCCCACGCGTCAAACGCTTCGGTATTCCGGATTGGTATATCGAGCACGGCGGTGTGAACGAATTACTGGAAGAAATCGGATTATTACCTGGACAAATCGCAGAAGAAGTACGCGCTTTCGTCAATCAAGGAAAGAAACAGAGTGTGTGACGATTCATGGAAAATGTAAAAAAAATCCGCCTCGACGTTCTTCTCGTCGAGCGCGGTTTGTTTGAAACGCGTGAAAAAGCGAAACGATCAATCATGGCTGGACTTGTCTTTAGCGGAACGGAACGATTAGAGAAGGCTGGTGAGAAGGTCAAGTCGGACATCGACCTGCATGTTAAAGGTCAGTTGATGCCTTATGTCGGTCGTGGAGGCTTCAAGATGGAAAAGGCACTTCAAGTATTCGATTTCGATGTCGCTGGTAAAACAGGTCTCGATATCGGATCGTCAACGGGTGGCTTTACCGATTGCTCCTTACAAAATGGAGCAGCGCATATGTATGCGCTTGATGTCGGTTCCAATCAGCTGGACTGGAAGCTTCGTTCGGATGATCGTGTGACGGTGATGGAGAAAACGAACTTTCGGCACGCAACACCAGATATGTTCCCTGTTGCGCCACAGTTTGCGACGATTGATGTCTCATTCATCTCGTTACGGTTGATGCTTCCACCCCTGAAGACGATCCTCGTCGAAGGAGGAGATGTCATGGCGCTCGTCAAACCGCAATTCGAAGCGGGGCGTGATGATATCGGTAAAAAAGGCATCGTGCGGGATGAACGGATTCATGTCCGCGTCCTCGATGAGATGGTTGAATTCTTCATTCAACAAGGGTTCTATGTGAAACAGCTCGACTATTCGCCGATTACCGGTGGAGAGGGGAACATCGAGTTCTTATTGCATGCGCGCCTTGGTCAACCAGGACTTGATCCATCTGTCCATGCGACAGAGACAGTCAAGCAAGCACATGCTAGTCTTTAAACGAACAGATGAAAACGAGGACGGATCCGGTTCATGGGTCCGTCTTCCTTATTGTTCGGAGCGACGAAAACCGTATAATAAAATGGCAAACGTGGACTTTTAATGATTTATTGGATTACAATAGTAACATCGAAGAATACTGTGAGGTGCAGGGATGACAAAGGGGCAACGGTTGATTAAGATTCGGGAGATCATCACCCAGTCGGAAGTAGAAACCCAAGATGAATTGGTAGAGGAATTACGGAATGCAGGATATAAGGTGACACAGGCAACGGTATCACGAGATATCAAGGAACTTCACCTCGTTAAGGTCCCGTTGAATGATGGACGTTATAAATACAGCTTACCTGCCGACCAACGCTTCAACCCACTCGGGAAATTGCGGCGTCTGCTCGGGGACAGCTTCATCTCGATTGATTCTGCTCAAAATCTGATTGTCATGCATGTCCTGCCGGGAAATGCGAATGCAGTCGCTGTCTTACTGGACCATTTGAGCTGGAACGAACTGCTTGGCACGGTGTGTGGGGACGATACGATCCTATTGATCGCACGAAGTGAGGAACAAGCGAAAGAAGTGACGGAACGAATTTTAGAAATGCTGTAAGGAGTTGACAGGATGCTAGCTGAATTATCGATCAAACAATTTGCGATCATTGACGAGCTACAGATCGACTTTAAAAAAGGAATGACCGTCTTGACTGGGGAAACAGGTGCCGGTAAATCGATCGTTCTCGACGCGATCGGATTATTGATTGGTGGACGTGGATCCGCGGAATTCGTTCGATACGGGGAAGATCGAGCGGAGCTAGAAGGATTGTTTCTGATTGAAGACGACCATCTCGTCTATGATCTCGCAGAAGAGTATGGTATCGATATCGAAGATGGATTGATCATCTTACGACGTGATCTGTTCGCGACCGGGAAAAGTGTCTGTCGCGTCAACAATAAGCTGGTCACACTGACGATCTTACGGGAGTTCGGGCGTGTCCTCGTCGACATGCACGGGCAACATGAACATCAGCATTTAATGGACAGTACGTATCATCAAGCGATTCTCGATGACTTCGCGCAAGAGACGATTGCACCGCTCCTTCAAGCCTATCAATCCGGTTATCAAGCGTATGAAGAAAAACGGACGGCGCTGCAATCGCTCGCGCAAAGTGAGCAAGAACTCGCTCAACGGATTGATCTACTATCGTTCCAGACGGAAGAGATTGAAGGCGCAAAACTTCGAGCACATGAGGAAGACGAGTTGCTCGTCGAACGAAATCGTCTCGCGAATTTCGAGAAGCTATATGCGTCGTTAAAGACAGCGTACGATGCTTTGCATGATGAGATGCGCGGCATCGACTCTGTTGGAGACGCGATGCGTGAATTACAACAAGCATCAAGCATCGACGAACAGTTTTCGCAGCAGAGTGACGCGATCGCAAGCGCTTTTTATGGACTCGAAGAAGTCGGGTATGCGATTCGAGATCAACTCGAAACACTTGAGTTCGATTCCAATCGACTCGATGAGATCGAACAACGTTTATCCGTCTTTCAACAACTGAAACGAAAATACGGGGCGACGATCGAGGAAGTCATCGCGTATGGGGAGAAGATTCGTGTTGAACTCGATACGATGACGAATCGAGATGAACGGATTGAACGCTTAAAAGCCGAAGTCGAACAGCTCGAAGGCGAATTGTTTGAGATAGGTGGGCGTCTGTCGCAACAGCGTCGAAAAGCGGCCGTTCAATTAAGCGAAGCGATTCATCTGGAGTTGCGTGAGCTCTACATGGAAAAAGCACGGTTTGAAATTCGTTTTCTTCAAGACGGGAAGACACCGATGCTACGCAAGAACGGAATCGACCAAGTGGAGTTCTTCATCATGACGAATGCGGGAGAGCCATTCAAGTCGCTCGGAAAAGTTGCATCGGGCGGGGAGTTATCTCGTATCATGCTCGGATTGAAGTCAATCTTCTCGCGCTCGGTCGGAGTTGCTTCGATCATTTTCGATGAAGTCGATACAGGAGTATCGGGTCGTGTCGCACAAGCGATGGCTGAAAAAATCTATCGATTATCGGTAGACGGACAAGTGCTTTGTATTACGCACTTACCGCAAGTCGCTTCGATGGCCGATCAACATCTCTATATTCGGAAAATCGAGGAGACGGATCGTACGACGACACAGGTCAACGTCTTGTCTCAGTCAGATCGAGGAAACGAACTAGGACGGATGATTTCCGGTGCACATATGACGGATTTGACGTTACGCCATGCCGAGGAATTGATGGATCAGGCGAAGACGATGAAAGAATCGCTTAAAAATGGGGTGTAAGGATTGATTAAAGTCGGGATAGCAGATGATAATCGCGAAATGGTCGAACTGATTCGCCAGCATATCTCTGCGCAAGAAGACATGGAAGTCGTTTGCGTCGCCTACAATGGCGAGAGTTGTCTCGAACGTATGAAAGAACATGAAGTGGATGTATTGCTTCTCGACATCATCATGCCTCATTTAGATGGGCTTGGTGTTCTCGAAGAATTGATGAAGAAAAAGAAGAACCCTGCTGTCATCATGTTGAGTGCTTTCGGTAAGGATGAGGTCTCACAACAGGCGGTCACTCTCGGAGCATCGTACTTCTTACTTAAACCGTTCAGCATGGATCAGCTCGTTCAAAAAATTCGTCTCGTGACGCATCAAGGACAAGCACCGATCGTCGAAACAATTGACTTAAGAGTCGGTACGACACTGCGAGAAGTGGGGATTGCTCCGCATATTAAAGGCTTCACGTATTTAAAGGACGCTGTCTTAATGGTGCTAGAACGGGAAGATTTACTTGGATTGATCACAAAGGAACTCTATCCGACGATTGCGAAAAAACATCAAACGACGGCATCTCGCGTCGAACGAGCGATGCGTCACGCCATCAAGTCCGCTTGGAACGAAGGGATGCAACAGCACGAGCTCTTCAATGGTCGGATCGAACAAGAGAAAAGTCCGAAGAACTCGGAATTCATCTCGTATGTTTCGAGTCATATGAATCAAGAACAATCTGGTTAAAGGAAACACACCGTCTGAATGATAGACGGTGTGTTTTTAGTTCCGATCCCGTTCATAGTAAGCGATCAACACGCCGTTATCGAACGTGTGTCGTTTCGTGACGTTCCAAGTGAGGGGCGTCATTCCGTTGTCGGGAAATAGACGTTTACCAGAACCGACGATGACTGGATAGTGGATCAATCGAAGTTCATCGATCAGATCAGCTTCATAAAGCGTATGAACGAGTTGACTACTACCCCAGACGTGAAGCGGTGGTCCGTCCTGTTGTTTCAAGCGTGTTAGTTCAGAAGTCGGTTGATTCAAATATGTCGTCGGCTGCCAACGAATAGGTGGTGTATGACGCGTAGCAACATACTTCATGGCACGATCGGCAACTGGCCAGATATCTGCATGGAGTGGCCAGTAACTCGACCATTGCTCGTAAGTCGCGCGACCGAATAACAGGGCGCAATCCTCTTGCATCCATCCACGGATGACCTGACCGATCTCGGGATGCTGAAATGGAGCAGTCCATCCACCCTGTTCGAAGTCGTTGCTCACATCCTCATTCTTTCCGCTCGGTGCTTGAACGACACCGTCTAACGATAGATGTTCGAATACGATGATTTTTCGCATGAAAGATCTCCTTTCGATTACGTTCTGCTTATAGCATACCGTAAAGCTAAAAATATATAAAAGCGCTTGCAAATAAATATTGCATAAACTGAAATGTTTGTTATAATAAAGGTACCAAATGATTTGGCAAGACGTCAGATGAACGTCGAGTCGACAAGGACTCCGGAAATCCTGTTGATGAACATCATCTCAGAACGCCAACTGTAAATGGCTCAAGAATGCCGGACGACATTCTCTTGGTAGAAGTCGTACCAAGGTATCTTGTTCATTCTAGATGGGAAATCTCGAATGAATGGGAGCTTCCATGATTTCGAAGCTAGGGAAAAGTGGAAGGTAACGGATCGTCTAAAATGAAAAGTACAGTTCGTGAAAAGGAGTGTTGTCTAGCAGTGATTGTTAGCAACCGAATGTTTGACTGCTTCAAGCGGATGACATTACGCTCCACCTAGGTCCCGAGTACAGTCAGATGATGGAACTGAAACACCATTCTATCGTTAGCCCGATAGCCAGATCTGATTTCTTTCTACCTCTTCATTAAGAGGAACACCTAAGGTTTTGGAGTACACGAATAGTTCTAACTATGAGAGGAGTTCATCCGTAAGTGAAACCAATTTTATACGAGTAAAAGGTCCCGCGCTTGAAATGAGTTCAAGAGATGGGGACCTTTTTCTGTGTTCATTTTTTTTGATAGCGGTCGGAGACTTTTCCACGTTTTCGATCGCGATAAAAGACATATCCTGCGACAAATCCAATGCCACCCATCGCAAGAACCAAACCAACGAGACCTTGCAGTACATATACGTAAGCCGCATCGCCTAAGTATTTAAACGGCACTTGCGCAATTAGAAAAACACTATCACGCATGAGCTTAATACCAATCGCGCCGATGATGCCGGGGATTAATAATGAGAGCAAACCAATGATACGCATAGGACGCCACTCCTTTCCAAGCGTATTGTATCAAAAAATCGATCGTTCTGCGAATCGGGTTTGCTTCCCTATTTTATTCCGAGTACGATAGAAATGTAAGCAGTTTCAAAGGGGGAATTCATATGCATCATCTACTCGTCGTCGGGGCTGGTCAAGGGGGAACAGAAGTCCTACATGCGTTTCAACGTTCACCATTATTAACGGTCATCGGTCTCGTCGATCCAAACATGGAGGCGCCTGGGGTGGCGCTTGCACGGCGTGCGGACATTCGGATCGAAACGAATTGGTCAGCTTTCGAAGGGGCGGATGTCGATTTCATCATTGACGCTACAGGAGAAACTGGCGTACTTGAGCAATTGATTCATGATTTTCCGGGAGCGGCGGTCTTACCGGGTGAATTCGTCAGAGTGTTGCTTGAGCGATTGACTGAAAAAGAGAAAATGCTCGAAGCAATCATTCATTGTACGAGCGAGGCGATTTCCGTCGCCGATCAAGACGGACAGACGATGCTGATCAATCCAGCATATACGCGTATGACTGGTTTCACGGAGCGAGACGTCGTCGGAAAACCGGCAAGTGCCGATATCGGAATGCAGGAATCCGTTCATTTGAAAGTCTTGAATACGGGCGAGAACGTGCGGGATGTTCGTATGAAGATCGGGCAAGATCAACGTGATATCATCGTCAATGCGGCACCCGTCATCGTCGATGGACAAGTCCGCGGTTCCGTTGGGGTCATTCGGGATATTTCAGAAATGAAGGCACTCGCCAAAGAATTGAAGGCAGCGCGACAAAAAATCCGGACGCTCGAAGCCAAATATACTTTTGACGATATCATCGCTGAGAGTGAAGCGATGCGCTTCGTCGTCGATCAAGCAAAGCTTGCGGCAACGATGCCCGTAAACGTCTTGATTCGCGGTGAATCCGGAACCGGCAAGGAACTGTTTGCACATGCGATCCATGCAGCGAGCGAACGTAAATATGAACAATTCGTCCGCGTCAACTGTGCGGCAATCGCACCGACGTTACTCGAAAGTGAACTATTCGGCTACGAGGAAGGCGCGTTCTCAGGAGCGCGACGTGGTGGGAAGCGGGGATATTTCGAAGAAGCACATGGAGGTTCGCTATTCTTAGATGAGATTGGCGAACTACCACTCGACGTCCAGGCCAAACTATTACGGGTGTTACAGGAAAATGAAGTCGTTCGCGTCGGTGGGACGAAGGCGATTCCAGTCGATGTCCGGATTATCGCGGCGACGAATGCGAACCTAGAGCAAAAGATCATCATGAATGAGTTCCGAGAAGATCTCTACTACCGGATCAATCGGTTACCGATTCACATACCGGCACTACGTGAGCGACCGGATGATATCGCACCATTGACCTTACACTTACTCCGTAAATTGAATCAAAGTTACGGACGATCGGTCGGACGGATCTCAGATGATGTACTTGAAGCAATGAAGAAGCAACCGTGGAAAGGAAATGTCCGCGAGCTTGAAAATGTCATCGGACGCGCGTTGATTTTTACGGATAAAACAGAAACCGTCTTGCGAAAAGGTCATCTTCAGCTTGTCGTGCCACAAACAACGAAAGTCACGACGAGACAGAAAAAGGAAATCAAGCATCTATCGGACGAGATGTCACACGTCGAAGAACGGTTGATTCGGGAAGCGCTTACTGCCTTTAATGGCAACAAAACAGAAGCGGCGAAACAACTCGGAATTTCTCTTCGGGCACTTTATTACAAAGTGGAACGATTTAACATCTATTCATGAAGCGCAAATTTTTGCGTGCAATATATTGCAAAAAATGCAAAAGCGTGCAAAATTAAAGACGTTCTTGCTTAACCTACCGTCTCTTTTGAATTGGCACGAAAATTGCTATTACTATTTATGTATGACAGGTGAGGGGGGAATACGGTGAGATTCAGTGAAATGGTCGAGCAGGCAGCTCGACTCGAAGATTCCGTCGTTGCGATTGCAGCTGCGGATGACGAAGAAGTGATGGATGCTGTCGCATTAGCAATTGAGAACGATTTAGCGCGTTTTCATTTGTTCGGGGATGCGACACGGATTCAGCAGATGATCCAAAAACGAGCATTACGAGAGTCACAGTTCGTGATCACTCATACTTCTACATCGCAAGAAGCGGCAGAACGTGCTGCTCATGCCGTTCGCAAGGGGGATGCGAGCGTCTTGATGAAAGGTCTTGTTCCGACAGCTACGTTCATGAAAGCTGTCTTGAACAAAGAAACGGGTTTGCGTTCAGGGAATATCTTGTCGCATGTCGCCTTGTTCGAAGTACCGGGGCGTGAATCAGCGATCGGATTAACCGATGCAGCGATTCACATCCAACCGACACTCGAAGACAAAGTGAAGATCATCGAAAACGGTGTCTCCGCCTTACGTGCTCTCGGATACGGCTTACCGAAAGTCGCAGTCTTAGCAGCTGTCGAAGTCGTCAATCCGACGATGCAGGCGACGATTGATGCCGCACTTTTGACACAGATGAACCGACGTGGTCAAATCAAGGATTGCCTTGTAGACGGACCACTCGCACTCGATAATGCCGTAAATCTCGTCGCTGCCCAGCAAAAAGGATTGACGGGAGATGTAGCAGGTCAGGCGGATTTACTCGTCGTTCCGCAAATCGAAGTCGGAAACGTCATCTACAAATCACTCATGTATTTCGCACATGCCTCGGTTGCGGCGATTCTCGTCGGAGCGCGGGCGCCAGTCGTTTTGACTAGCCGTGCCGATACAGCAGAAGCAAAAATGTACTCACTAGCCTTTGCGCTATTAAATGCCCAACAGACGAAAAAAGTAAAACAAACAATCTGAGGAGGAACTTAAAATGGTCGAAACAAACGTAGAGTCACGCTTCAGCATCTTTGAAACAATGGAGATGGAAGATTACGAACAAGTCGTTTTTTGCCACGATAAAGTATCTGGATTAAAAGCAATCATTGCGATTCATGACACGACACTCGGACCGGCACTCGGTGGACTTCGCATGTGGAACTATGCATCAGACGAAGAGGCATTGATTGATGCGCTCCGTTTATCAAAAGGGATGACATATAAGAACGCAGCTGCTGGATTAAACCTTGGTGGTGGTAAAGCGGTCATCATCGGCGATGCGAAGACACAAAAGTCAGAAGCACTCTTCCGGGCATTCGGACGTTACGTCCAGTCACTGAACGGTCGTTACATCACAGCAGAAGATGTCAATACGACAGTTGCAGACATGGATTACATCCACATGGAGACAGATTTCGTTACTGGTGTCAGCCCAGCATTCGGATCAAGTGGTAACCCATCACCGGTTACGGCATACGGTGTCTATCGTGGGATGAAAGCAGCGGCAAAAGAAGTGTACGGAACAGATTCACTTGGTGGAAAAACGATTGCGATCCAAGGTGTCGGTAACGTTGCCTTCAATCTATGCCGTCATTTACATGAAGAAGGGGCGAAACTGATCGTCACGGACATCAACCAAGAAGCACTTCAACGTGCAGAAGAAGCATTTGGTGCCTTGATCGTCGCACCAGAAGACATCTACAGTGTCGAAGCGGATATCTTTGCGCCATGTGCCCTCGGTGCGACATTAAACGACGAGACGATTCCCCAATTGAAAGTCAAGATCATCGCTGGTGCGGCAAATAACCAACTCAAAGAAGACCGTCACGGTGACATGCTTGAAGAACGCGATATTTTATACGTACCAGACTTCGTCATCAATGCCGGTGGTGTCATCAACGTTGCCGATGAACTCGACGGATACAACCGTGATCGTGCTATGAAAAAAGTTGAACTCGTCTACGATGCAGTCACGAAAGTGTTCGAAATCGCAAAACGCGATCATTTACCGACATACCGGGCGGCTGAGAAAATGGCAGAAGAGCGTATTGCGACGATGCGTAGTGCCCGCAGCCAGTTCCTGCGTCGTGATAAAAACATTCTAGGATCACGCGGCTGATCAGAGGAGGATATCCATGAGCGAACGTATTTTAACGATCAATCCCGGTTCGACGTCGACGAAGATTGGTATCTTCGAAGGGACGAATCAGGTGTTCACGAAGACGTTACGCCATCCAGCGGAGGCGGTCGGAGGACCGCTTCCAGCGCAGCTGGAGATGCGTCGTCATGTGTTACTCGAAGTGTTAGCTGAAGAACAGATTAATTTGAAAGCGCTTACTGCAGTCGTAGGACGCGGAGGACTACTCCGACCGCTCGTCAGCGGTACGTACGCCGTCAATCGGGAAATGCGAGAAGACTTACTCAGCGGTATTTTTGGCGTCCATGCCTCGAATCTCGGTGGACTCCTCGCGGATGAGATTGCTCGGACACTCGACATCCCATCGTTCATCGTTGATCCAGTCGTCGTTGACGAACTCGAGCCGATTGCGCGGATTACAGGCTTACCTGAACTTGAACGAAAGAGTATTTTCCATGCTTTGAATCAAAAAGCTGTCGCGAAGCGGTACGCGAAGGAAATCGGACGTCCCTATGAGGAACTGCGCCTGATCATCGCACACATGGGCGGCGGGATTACGGTCGGTGCGCACCAAGAGGGGCGTGTCATCGATGTCAATAACGGACTCGATGGAGAAGGACCGTTTTCGCCAGAACGAAGCGGATCGCTACCTGTTGGTCAACTAGTAGAACTATGTTATAGTACCAAGTATAAACTTGAAGAGATGAAGCGTCTGGTCGTTGGGTCAGGCGGACTTGTCGCGCACTTGGGAACGTTTGACGCGATCGAGATCGAGCGCCGGATTGAAGAAGGCGATGAAAAAGCGGCATTGTTATATGACGCGATGGCGTACCGGATCGCAAAAGAGATCGCTGGTCAAAGTGCCGTCTTGTTCGGGCAGATCGACGCGATCATCCTAACAGGCGGACTTGCCTATAGTGATCGATTGACGCGTGCGATCGAAGAACGCATCGTCCACCTCGGTCAAGTCGTACGTAGTCCTGGTGAAGATGAGTTGCAGGCGCTCGCAGAAGGAGTGTTGCGTGTCTTACGTGGGGAAGAAGAAGTTAAGGAATATGGAGGCGAACCAACATGGCTAGAGAATTCGACGTCGTTGTCCTAGGTGGCGGACCCGGTGGATATGTCGCCGCGATTCGTGCGGCACAAGCCGGGAAGTCGGTAGCAATCGTGGAACAAGGAAAATTAGGCGGGACATGCTTACATCGTGGCTGTATCCCATCTAAAGCCTTTTTGAAATCAGCAGCAGTCTATCAGACGGTCAAACACGCTGCTACATATGGCGTGGACGTACCGGAATCGTTTTTACGATTCGAACAGGTCAAACAACGGAAACAAGAGATCGTAGATGGATTAGAGGCAGGCATTCAGCATCTGATGAAAAAAGGAAAGATTGAAGTCTTTCATGGTCGGGGTTCGATTCTTGGACCAAGTATCTTTTCACCGATGCCGGGAACGATCAGCGTTGAGCCGGAAGAAGGCGAAGGCGAGTTGATCCTTCCGCGTCAATTGATCGTCGCGACAGGGTCGCGTCCACGTCCATTGAACGGACTCGCTTTTGATTCAGAGTATGTCCTCAGCTCGGATGATGCACTCGATATGGCAGATTTGCCAAAGTCGATCGTCATCATCGGTGGCGGCGTCATCGGTGTCGAATGGGCATCGATGTTGACGGATTTTGACGTCGCAGTAACGGTCGTCGAATTCAGCGACCGGATTTTACCGACGGAAGATGCGGCAGTCAGTCGTGAAGTCGCCCGTCAATTGAAAAAGCGGGGCGTCAAGATTCATACCGGCGCAGCTGCACAAAGTGAAACGTTCCGGATGTCAGAAGACGGTGTCTCGATCGCGATCGACCGTAACGGAGAACAAACGACGCTTGAAGCGGATAAATTGCTTGTCGCGATCGGTCGAATGGCGAACGTCGAAGGCATCGGGATCGAAAACACGAATATCGTCGTCGAAAATGGCTTCATCCAAGTAGATGACCATTTCCGGACGAAGGATCAACATATCTATGCGATCGGAGATGTCATCGGTCGCTTACAACTGGCGCACGTCGCGTCAGCAGAAGGTGTCAAAGCGGTCGAGGCGATCGTCCACGGAACGACGACACCACTTGAATATGCGTTCGTACCACGTTGTATCTACAGCGTACCGGAAGCGGCATCGGTCGGTTTGACGGAAGACGAAGCGAAACGTGCCGGAATGGACGTTAAGGTCGGAAGCTTCTCGTTCAACGGATTAGGGAAAGCGCGGATCGAAGGAGAGGCGGCAGGCTTCATCAAGCTCGTTTCCGATGCGAAGACAGATGATCTTGTCGGCGTTCACATCGTCGGACCAAAAGCAACGGAACTGATCAGTGAAGGTGGATTAGCGCTCGTACTCAATGCAACGGCATGGGAAGTCGGACAGCTCGTGCATCCGCACCCGGCCTTGTCAGAAGCATTCGGTGAAGCAGCACTTGCAGTCGACGGACTCGCGGTTCACGCCTAAGGAGGAATTACGGATGGAAAAAATAGAATTCAAAGAATTAGTAGAACTCGGATTAACGGAACAGGACGCGATTCAGATGTTCGAAACGATGGTCCGTGCGCGGAAGATCGACGAACGGATGTGGAAGTTGAACCGAGCGGGTAAAATTCCCTTCCTCGTCTCATGTCAAGGACAAGAAGCGGCTCAAGTCGGTGCAGCGTTCGCCCTTGAAAAAGGAACGGACTACATTTTGCCGTATTACCGTGATTTAGGCGTCGTCTTACACTTCGGTCAAACGTCACGCGATATCATGCTGTCGGCATTCGCAAAGGCAGAAGATCCGAACTCAGGTGGTCGTCAAATGCCAGGACACTATGGTTCACGTGCCTTGAATATCGTCACGGGTTCAAGTCCGGTCACGACACAAGTCCCACATGCTGTCGGGATCGCACTTGCTGCGAAGATGCGTAAGGAACCACTCGTTGCTTACGTCTCGTTCGGAGAGGGCTCTTCAAACCAAGGAGACTTCCATGAAGGGGCGAACTTCGCCGGAATTCATAAACTCCCGGTCATCTTGTTCTGTGAAAACAATAAATACGCGATTTCGACACCTCTCTCGAAACAGCTGTCGGCGAAACACGTTGCTGATCGGGCGATCGGCTATGGTATGCCAGGCTATACGGTGGACGGCATTGACCCACTCGCTGTCTATAAGGTCGTCAAGGAAGCACGCGAGCGCGGATTACGGGGAGAAGGTCCGACCTTGATCGAAGTTGAAGTCGAACGCCTCGTGCCACACTCATCCGATGATGACGATAAATCGTACCGTTCTGCTGAAGAACTCGATGCCTTAAAAGCACGTGACGGGATCAAACTCTTCCGTGCGCGTTTGATTGAAATGGGCGTCCTGACGGAAGAATCAGCGACTGAAATCGAACAAGCGATGGAGAAAGAAGTCGACGAAGCAACGGCTTATGCGGAAGCAGCAGCTTACGATGCGCCAGAAAATGCACTACGTTACGTGTACGACGAGGAGGAAACAAAATGACGACGTTAAGTTTAATCGAAGCGATCAATAGTGCAATCAAAGAAGAGATGGAACGCGACGAGTCCGTCTTCATCCTCGGCGAAGACGTCGGTGTCCGTGGTGGTGTTTTCCGGGCGACACAAGGATTGCTCGAACAATTCGGAGAAGAACGTGTCATCGATGCACCACTCGCTGAGAGTGCGATTGCCGGTGTCGGAATTGGAGCTGCGATGTACGGCATGCGTCCGATTGCTGAAATGCAATTCGCTGACTTCATCATGCCAGCGGTCAACCAAATCGTCAGTGAAGCAGCGAAGATTCGGTACCGTTCGAACAATGACTGGACGTGTCCGATCGTCATCCGCGCACCGTTCGGCGGCGGTATTCACGGGGCACTTTATCATTCTCAGTCGGTCGAAGCGATGTTCAACTCGACGCCTGGTCTGAAAATCGTCATCCCATCGAATCCATATGACGCAAAAGGATTGCTAAAGGCAGCGATTCGTTCGAATGATCCGGTCTTGTTCTTTGAGCACAAACGAGGCTATCGTCTGTTAAAAGGGGATGTTCCTGAAGGCGACTATACGGTCGAAATCGGTAAAGCGGACGTCAAGCGTGAGGGCGAAGACGTGACGATCATCACTTATGGGCTATGTGTTCATATGGCACTTGAGGCAGCAACACGCCTTGAAAAAGACGGAATCGATGTCCACATCCTTGACTTGCGGACGGTGTATCCAATCGACCGCGAAGCAGTCGTCGAAGCAGCGAAAAAGACGGGGAAAGTCTTGCTCGTCACAGAAGACAATAAAGAAGGTAGCGTCATGAGTGAAGTGTCGGCGATCATTGCAGAAGAAGCATTGTTCGATCTCGATGCACCAATCGAACGACTCTGTGGTCCAGACGTCCCAGCGATGCCATACGCTCCGACGATGGAGAAGTTCTTCAACATCTCAAGCGAGAAAATTGAAGATAAAATCCGGACGTTACACGCATACTAAGGGGGAACTGACCGATGAAGACTGAAACACTTACGATGCCACAACTCGGGGAAAGTGTTACTGAAGGAACGATTTCGATGTGGCTTGTCAAACCGGGCGATACTGTCAAAAAATATGATCCGATTGCAGAAGTCATTACCGATAAGGTAACGGCAGAAGTCCCATCTTCGTTTGATGGTGTGATTGAAAAACTGCTTGCAGAAGAAGGCGATACGTTGCAAGTCGGTGACGCGATCGTCACGATGCAAGTCAGCGGCGGATCAACGGAAGTCGCGGCGACCGAACAAGAAGTACCGGCTGTCGAAGAAACGACGTCGGCTGATACATCGATGAAAAAACGCTATTCACCAGCGGTCTTGAAATTATCAGGCGAACACGGCATTGATCTTGAACAAGTGACGGGTACAGGAGCGGGCGGCCGGATTACCCGGAAAGATCTCTTGAAATTGATTGAGTCTGGATCGATCCCGACACCACAAGCAACGGAACCAAAACCGGAAGCGCAAGCGGCTCCGGTAGCGCCTCCGGCAGAAGCACCACCCGCACCAAAACGTCCGGTCAGTGCACCACAACCGACGGAAACGGGCGACATCGAGATTCCGACTGCCGGTGTGCGTCAAGCGATCGCTTCGAACATGGTTCGCGCGAAACACGAAGCGCCACATGCTTGGTTGATGATCGAAGTCGATGTAACGAACTTGGTCGAAGCACGTAATCGTCATAAAGATGCGTTCTTCAAACAAGAAGGGGTCAAATTGACGTTCTTACCATTCTTCATGAAGGCGACAGTCGAAGGATTGAAGAAACATCCAATCATGAACTCGACATGGGCGGGAGATAAGATCATTCAAAAGAAAGCGATCAACCTATCACTTGCTGTCGCGACGCAGGACGCTCTGTTCGTACCAGTCGTCAAGAATGCGGATGAACTAAGCATCAAGGGGATCGCACGCGCGATTGATGACTTCGGGAAACGGGCACAAGCCGGCACGTTGTCGTCTGCAGAGATGCAAGGCGGGACGTTTACGGTCAACAATACGGGCTCATTCGGTTCAATCCAATCAGCACCGATCCTTAACTTCCCGCAGGCGGCGATTCTATCCGTTGAATCAATCGTCAAACGTCCAGTTTGGGTGAACGGCATGTTTGCAGCACGCGACATGGTCAACCTCTGTATGTCGATCGACCACCGGGTGCTCGACGGACTCGTTGCCGGACAGTTCCTACAAACTGTCAAACAAGCGCTCGAATCGATTGATCCGAACCAACTTTCCTTGTACTGAGTTTTTCCAGTTGACAGGGAAGAAGAAGCATCGTAATATAAGAATCAATTCAACACACGATAGCAAAGACGAAGAGAAGTAACTTGTGAAACGATTCAAGAGAGCTGATGGGTGGTGCGAATCAGTATCGGGCAACAAGCGAATGGCCTTCTGAGCTTCAGACCGAATCCCTTCAATGGGTAGTAGGCTCTGACGGGTTCCTCCCGTTATCGGGGTCGACGAATCAGGACAACGGTCCGGTTCGTTTCAAAGGGGACGGTGTCAGCATCGTCAACGAAGGTGGTACCGCGGGTCTTCCCGTCCTTCATGTTCTACATGAATGGGCGAGAAGACCCTTTTCGTATACAATCGAATCGAACAAATCGTAGAGTGAGTTAAGTAGCGAGACAACATCGGCGTTTCAGAGAGCGGAAGAATGGTGCGACTTCCGTACGGCGAGGTTTCGTGAATGGTCTCATGAGAGCGTGGCTGAACGAAGAAGTAGGTCGCGACGGATGCCCCCGTTATCGTAGGCTATGATGTCTCTTATTAGACGCATCAGACAGAGTGGGAACGGTCGAACCGTTCCAATCGAGAGGTGGCACCGCGAGATAATCGTCCTCCATGCAGCATACGCTGTGTGGGGGACTTTTTTATATTCCAGGAGGCGAACAGGGATGGTTCAGACAGACACACTTATCATCGAACAACTTGAACTAAACGGCGACGAGATGACGCCGATCATGATTTTTCAACAACTGAGCGGAACACAGAAATGTTTACTTGAAAGTTCTGCGCATACGGATCAAGGACGGTATTCGATCATCGGTGTTGATCCGGTGGAGATGATTCGCGCAGAGGGACGGACCGTGACGCGGGAACAGTTGACGACAGGTCGATTGACGCAGGAAACGGGTGATCCAGTACGACTGATGCAACAGATGATCCTCCGGGGTGGCGTCGAAGAAGACCTTCCGTTTTTAGCGGGTGGGATCGGATATGTCGGTTACGACATGATGCGCGCCTATGAAACACTCGGAGCGGTTCCTGAGCGAACGCGCCAACTACCGGACGCGCTACTCGCTGTATACGACCAAATCATCCTGTTCGATCATCTCGAACATCGTGTTCATTTGATTCAGACGTCGCTCGGTGGCATCACCGATCGTGATGAATTACGTCAACGTTTAGCAGAACGGAAAGCGCAACTTGAGCAACCACGGGAGCGAACGGACATCGAGCGTCCACTCCGGGATGTCGTCTATGAACCGTTAATGGATCAAGAGACGTTTGAAGGACTCGTCGAACAAGCGAAGAGACACATCCGCCAAGGCGACGTCTTCCAACTGGTTCTCTCGCAACGACTTGATGCGACGTTCTCAGGTGATCCGTTCCAATTTTATCGGAAGCTTCGTAAGGATAATCCGAGTCCCTATCTCTTTTATATCGACTTAGGCGAAGCAATCGTACTCGGGGCCTCCCCGGAAAGTTTGGTCCAAGTCAAAGGGAATCGAGTGACGACGAATCCGATTGCCGGCACCCGGCGCCGGGGGAAGACGAAAGAGGAAGATGGACGGTTAGCAGAAGAGTTGCTGCACGACGAGAAGGAACGAGCCGAACATCGAATGCTTGTCGATCTTGGACGCAACGACTTAGGACGGATTTGCCAGATTGGTACCGTCGAGGTGACGCGCTTCATGCAAATCGAACGATTCAAGAACGTTATGCATCTCGTCTCGGTCGTTGAAGGTACGCTAGCAGACGGGAAGACTGGAGCAGACGCACTCGTCTCTTGTCTACCGGCAGGGACGGTCACGGGAGCTCCGAAAATCCGAGCGATGCAGTTGATCGACCAGTACGAGCAGGTGAAACGAGAAGTATATGCCGGGGCTGTCGGCTATTTCGATGTTCGAGGGAATATGGATTTTGCCCTCGCTATCCGGACGATGGTGATCAAGGATGGTGTCGCTTCTGTTCAAGCAGGAGCTGGCATCGTCTACGACTCGATTCCACGCCTCGAGTACCAGGAGACGTTACACAAAGCGAAATCACTACTGGAGGTTTGGAAATGATCGTCCTAATTGATAATTATGATTCTTTTACCTATAACCTATACCAATACGCATCCGTTTATACTGACGTTCACGTCATTCGAAACGATGCGGTCAGCATCGAAGAACTACGCGAGATGAAACCAGACGGCATCATCCTCTCACCCGGTCCCGGTCGCCCGGCTGACGCTGGCATCTGCATCGATCTCATTCGTCAATTATCGGGTCAAGTACCAATTCTCGGTGTCTGTCTCGGACATCAGGCAATCGGCGAAGCATTCGGAGGACGCGTCGTCGAAGCACCGATCATCATGCACGGAAAGACATCGATGATCCGACAATCGGGACAACTCTTCGACGACATGACGGAAACGTTAGAGGTCATGCGCTATCATTCGCTGATCGTCGCTCGCAACGACTTACCGACGGAGCTCGTCATCACAGCAGAAACGGATGACCGGACGATCATGGCACTCGAGCACCGGACGCATCCGACCTTCGGAATCCAGTTCCATCCTGAATCTGTCGGAACACCACAAGGACAGCAGATGATTAAACGATTCATTGAATTGACAAAGGAGTGACGAACGATGAAAGAGACGTTATTGAAATTAGCAGAAGCAAAACATTTACGATATGAAGAAATGCAACAGGCAGCACGCGAACTATTTGCGGAAGACGTTACCGATAGCGAAATTGCCGCTTTTCTCGTCGCATTGAAAGCAAAAGGGGAGACTGCAGAAGAATTAGCCGGTCTCGCTTCGATCATGCGCGAGGTCGCCCTCGACATTCCGGTCACCGGCGATTTCATGGATAACTGCGGCACTGGAGGCGACGGCTCACAATCGTTCAACATCAGTACGACAGCCGCCTTCGTTCTGGCAGGTGCCGGCATGAAAGTCGCGAAGCACGGGAATCGGAGTGTCTCGAGTAAAACGGGCAGCGCTGATGTGCTCGAAGCACTCGGGGTTTCGCTCGATGCGACACCGGAACGTTTAGCAGAACAGCTCGAGTCGAACGGAATCGCCTTCTTGTTTGCGCAACGGATGCACCCACGCGTCAAGCAAATCATGAAGGTCCGACGCGATCTGCGGATTCCAACGATCTTTAACTTGATCGGTCCATTGACGAACCCGGTTCCGCTCAAGACACAACTATTAGGAATTTACCGGGAGGATATGCTTGAGACGATGGCGTTGACATTGCACCGACTCGGACGGAAGCGGGCAATCGTCTTACACGGTGCGAATGGAATGGATGAAGCATCCCTTGCCGGAACGAACCAACTCGTCTTACTCGACGAAGGCGAGCTGATCCGCTTCAGTCTTCACCCGGAGGAAGTCGGACTGAAGACCGCACCGCTTGAAGCAATTCGCGGAGGTAGTGCACAAGAGAATGCGGCGATTTTACTCCGTGTTCTTGGTGGAGAGCATGGTGCTTATCGCGACACGGTTCTACTCAATGCGGGAATTGCTCTCTTTGCAGCAAATCGGGCGAAGACGATCGAAGAAGGAATCGCCTTAGCAGCAGATAGCATCGACTCAGGACGGGCGATGGAACGATTGAACCAATTACGACAAATGACACGGGAGGAAGCAATCGGATGAATATCTTAGATCGCATCATCGAAACGAAACGAGCAGAAGTCCTGCAATTAAAATTAAACGGGGTCGAACGGATCAGTCGGGAGGCATTGAAGCCGTCGATTAAGCAACGACTAGCGGGAGCGGATTTATCCGTCATCGCGGAAATCAAACGAGCGTCGCCATCAAAAGGGGCAATCGCACTCGACGTCGATGTCGTCGCTCAGGCAAAACAATATGAAGCGAGTGGGGCGACCGTCATCTCCGTCTTGACGGACGAGACGTACTTCAAAGGGTCGATGGACGATTTAGCGGCAGTCGCTGCAGCAGTCGACATCCCGGTGCTTTGTAAGGATTTCATGATTGATCGGATTCAAATCGACCGGGCAAAAGCACATGGGGCACGGTTGATTCTCTTAATCGTCGCCGCTCTCGAGCAGGAGACGCTTGCTGACTTGTATGCGTATGCTTACGCAGAAGGACTTGAGGTCTTGGTCGAAGTCCATGACGAAGAGGAGTTACGCCGAGCAGAGGCGATTGGTGCGCAAATCATTGGCATCAACAACCGGAACTTGAAAAAGTTCGAAGTTGATTTACAGACATCGGTCGGATTACTCGAACAAAAACAACCGGACGTCCGGTATATCAGTGAGAGTGGCATCAAGACGGTCGAGGAAGCACAGCGATTACACGCTGCCGGTGCAGACGGGATCCTCGTCGGCGAGACGTTGATGCGGGCAGACGATCCGCAAGTCTTCATCCGAGAAGTGAGTGGCGTTCGCGTATGACACGGATTAAGTTCTGTGGTCTCCGGGAAAGAGAACATGTCGAAGCGGCAGTTCGCTTAGCGGACTACATCGGCTTTATCTTTGCTAAAAGTAAACGACAGGTCACGCTGGAAGAGGCGGCTCGTCTCAGACGCGACATTCCAAAAACGGTCCAAGTCGTCGGTGTCTTCGTCTCCCCGACTTACCAGCAGGTGACCGACGCGGTCGAACAAGTCGCGCTAGATCTCGTCCAAATTCATGGTGTCATTCCGGACGGAGAGTTACCAGTTCCCGTCATTCAAGCGATTCCGGTGACGGACATCGGACAAGTAGAGCAACAGACGGATTATTTGCTCGTTGACGCACCGGTTGCTGGAAGTGGCGAGACATTCGACTGGTCACGAGACATTCAAGCCGATCGACCACTGTTCATTGCCGGTGGCTTGACAGCAGGAAACGTCGGAGAAGCAATCAAACGATATCACCCGTTCGCCGTCGATGTCTCAAGTGGCATCGAGACGGATGGACGGAAAGATCCCATCAAAATGCAGGCATTCGCAGATGCCGTAAAGGAGAGAGAAGTATGAGCTACGCACAACCGGATACACTAGGACAATACGGTAAATACGGAGGACGCTACATCCCGGAAACATTGATGCACGCAGTGATCGAACTCGAAGAAGCTTACGCAACCGTAAAAGAAGATCCAGCGTTTCAAGCGCGGATGGACGAATTATTGAAAGAATACGTCGGACGTGAAACACCACTTTATTTTGCCGAACATTTGACGCAAACGATCGGTGGCGCAAAGATCTACTTGAAACGAGAAGACTTGAACCATACCGGTGCCCATAAAATCAACAATACGATCGGTCAAGCGTTATTGGCTGAACGGATGGGGAAACGAAAAATCGTTGCTGAGACAGGGGCAGGACAACACGGTGTCGCGACAGCGACGGTCTGTGCCTTACTCGATCTCGAGTGTGTCATCTTCATGGGAGAAGAGGACGTGCGCCGTCAAGAATTGAACGTCTTCCGGATGGAGTTACTTGGAGCAACCGTCATCCCGGTCACACAAGGCAGTCGGACACTCAAAGATGCCGTCAATGAAGCACTCCGTTACTGGGTCAAACATGTCGAAGATACGCATTACTTGATGGGTTCTGTTCTCGGACCACACCCATTCCCACAACTTGTCCGTGATTTCCAAGCAGTCATCGGAAAAGAGACACGACGTCAAATCATCGAAAAAGAAGGGCGTCTGCCAGAGGCGATCGTCGCTTGTGTTGGCGGTGGCAGTAACGCGATCGGGATGTTCCATCCTTTCATCGATGATACAGATGTAAAATTGTATGGCATTGAAGCAGCAGGCAGTGGAATCGACACAGAGAAACACGCAGCGACGATGACAAAAGGAGAGGTCGGTGTCTTGCATGGCTCGATGATGTATCTCTTACAGGATGCACACGGTCAAGTACAAGAAGCGCACTCGATCTCAGCTGGACTCGATTACCCGGGTGTTGGACCGGAGCATAGCTTGCTAAAAGATATCGGTCGCGTCCAATATGAAGCGGTGACCGATGAACAAGCACTCGAAGCACTTCAGCTGTTGAGCCGCAAGGAGGGAATCATCCCGGCACTTGAGTCGGCACACGCGATTGCCTATGCGACACAACTGGCTGCAGAGATGGACAAGGAAGAAATTCTCGTCATCTGTTTATCAGGACGGGGCGACAAAGACGTCGTCACTGTCAGAAACGCACTAAAGGGGGAAGCGTGATGCGATTAGAAACAGCCATTCGTACCGTTACGAGCAAAGGGGAGAAAGCTTTCATTCCGTACGTCATGGGGGGAGACGGAGGAATCGATCAACTCCCGGAAATCCTGTCGTTTCTCGCTGAATCCGGAGCGACAGCGATTGAAGTCGGTGTCCCGTTTTCGGATCCTGTCGCTGATGGTCCGGTCATTCAAGAAGCGGGACTTCGGGCACTAGAAGCGAACGTTGGACTGAAGGATGTCCTCGAGGCAGTTCGCGTTGCTCGTCAGACCGTCGATGTTCCGGTCGTCTTGATGACGTACTTAAATCCGATTTTCCGCTACGGATTAACGGCGTTTCTAGCGACATGTCGCGAAGTCGGGGTCGATGGACTGATTATTCCTGATTTGCCGCTTGAGCAGAGCGAACAGTTTTTCGAGCAAGAGGACAAATCGGACATCGCGCTCGTCCAGCTCGTCTCCTTGACGAGTCCGATGGAGCGGATTCAAAAGATTGCCGATAAAAGTGAAGGATTCCTCTATGCGGTCACGGTCAACGGAACGACAGGTGGACAGACGACGTTTGATACGGCGCTTGAAGACCACTTAGCGAACGTCGCAGCAAACAGTCCAGTACCAGTCCTTGCCGGGTTTGGGATCAGTACACCGGAACACGTCAAACAATTGAGCCGCCCAGTCTCGGGTGTCATCGTCGGCAGTAAAATCGTCGATTTACTGCATCAGAACGATCGAGAAACAATTCAACAGTTGATGGCAGCACGTCTTGCGGCGACGCCGTCGCATTAATAAAAAGGACCTGACTCAAAGGACAGTCTCTACAAACATAAGGGTGGCAGAATGATGATCTGTCACCCTTATCTCGTAACAAAAAGAATGACGCGTCACACGCAACTCTTACAGGAACAGGCGCATTTATGCGCTGTTAGAGACGAACAAGACCCGCTTTCCTGCTACGAAGCAGGAAAACTGGCTTGTGTCTCGCCTGAGGAAAGGGCGTGAAAAGACGCGTCATTCTTTTTTTGAGTCAGCCCCTTTTTCGTATAGATGTCACTGTTGAACGAGCGACTTCTGCAAGTTGGTATACAGCGGTTCGAATCCAAGTTCCTCATAAAACGTGGTGGCACGGTCGTTGACCGCCCAAACGTTTAAGCGAACAGCATCGACCTTTCGCTCGAGTGCGAGTTCTTCTGCAGCCTGCATTAACTGGCGACCAATTCCGAATGAACGATGGGATGAGGTGACACCGACGTCAGTGATGTTCAAGATCCGGACTGGTGTAAATCGATCGGATGCTGGCGCAGTCCACTTGCCGAACAAGTAACCAACGAGTGTATCTCCGTCAAGCGCTGTCAGACAGAGGTGTTGTTCAGCTTCCACCATCTGACTTAAAGACTCCAGCGTGTACGGTGTCGTTACATCTGAATGAAAGTGAGGCGATAATCGTTGATGGTGCAAGAAGGTCTCTGCCGTCAGTGCAAGCAGGGCAGGGAGGTCTGAAGTACGGCTCGTGCGGATCATCAAGCAATCACTCCAATCATCGATTTTGTTTGAGTACTTCGGCAACAAGACCCGATACATACGGACTACCACGATCTTCTTTTTCGACCGATTCAATCATGATGGCAACAAGAAGATCTTTTTTGTCGTTGTCGTAACCGACGAAGAAGCCATTCTCTTTTCCATCGGTTTCGCCTGCCTTTTTCAATTCTGCCGTACCGGTCTTACCGGCAACATCGACTTCCTTGATATCGGCCGGGAGCGTGTAGCCGTTATGGACAACGTCATAGAGATCATCACGAATCATATTCGCATCTTTCGCATCCAGCAGATCCTTTTTGAAGACTTGCTTCGTTTTTTCCTCTTGTAAAAGAGTCGGACGATAGATTGTTCCATCGGTCAAGAAAATTTCATACATCGACGTTAGATGGAGAATGTTCGTCAGCATCTGTCCTTGTCCGTAGGACGTATCCATCAGCTGTCCATCTGAAGCGATCGTCCCGTCGTTTGAGATCTGAGAAGCGCGTAACGGATACGTAAACGGTAGCTTCTCTCCGTAGCCGAGTGCTTCAAGTCCAGACGTGAACGCCTTCGTTCCGACCTGTTCGAGTGTTGAACGGGCGAAATAGATGTTATCTGAATAAACGAGCGCATTGTGCAGATTAACGGGTGCTGGCGTCTCGTGAATCCGCGTGACGTTAAATCCATCGATCTTATTTTTCAGTCCATTGATCGTATAGGCTTTTTCCGGGTCAAGTGTTCCACTTTTTAAGCCAACGGCGGCCGTCAGGGGTTTTTGGGTCGAACCGGGTGCGAAGGCACTCGTGAATCGGTTCAACAATGGTTGATCCGGATCTTGCGTCAGTTCATCGAGTCGCGCTTGCGAGATCCCTGACATGAATTCAGAAGGATCAAAGCCAGGGGAGCTAAGTAAGACACGCGTCTCACCAGTTCGCGGATCGATTGCCGATGCCGTTCCTGGATCCTCCTGCATCGTGTCGTACGTCTTTTTCTGGAGCGTAGCATCAATCGTCAACGGAATATCCTCACCATCCGTCGGTTTCGTTTCAGCAACGGTAACGCTTGATCCGTCTTTCTTTTGTAGAATGATCGAGGCACCGGCTTTACCGCGTAACCGATCATCAAGGACTTGTTCAAGACCCCGTTTCCCGACTTGTTCGCCAGCTTGGATTTTATTTTTCGATTCTTTAATCTCGTCTGCTGTTGCCGAACCGATATATCCAATTAAATGAGAGGCTGCTTTACCAAGTGGATACGTTCGGACTTCTGTCTCTTTGACGCTGATTCCAGGAATGTCACGCAATTTTTCAACCGTTGCTTCGTCGGTCAGTGTTTTGAGCGGAACGAATTGTCCATCCTTGACCCAACTTGCTTTTAAGGAATCTTCGACCGATGAGGTCGGGCGGTCGAGCAACTCGGCAACTTGGTCGACATCTTTAAGTTGTCCTGCAGTGGCGCCGACAGCATACCCTTTACCGGAGGTCGCGAGCGGTTTATCGTTCGCGTCGAGTAAATCACCACGTTTGCCTTCTACGGTTTCTAACTGAACCTTGTCTTCTTTCTTAAAGTCTTTTAGAACAAACGAAGAGTCCCAGTCAATGAACCAGTTTTCTGTTTCTCCTTGTTTCTCGAATGTTAACGGGACTTGTTTATCATAAGCGACAGATCCTGCAACCGTATCGAAGGAGATTCGTACGGGAAGGGACGCTTTTTCGTCATCCGTTGCTTCCTTTGCTTTCTTCCGTTCGACGGATAACTTTTTGATATCAAGCGATTTCGACAACTGTTTTGTCCGGTCGATGAATTCTTTTTTTCCGTATTCCTTTTTAGTAGCCGTACTCGCGTACGTATACATCTTATCGTAATCTTGTTTTTCCCAAAGTTTGATGTAGGCATCAAGACGTTCTTCGGGTGTCGGCTGATCTTGACATCCGGCAAGTAACGTCACACCAAACGTCGCTGATAAAAGAAAGGGGATCGTTCGTTTCATGTGTTTCGCCTCCGTTGTGGATTAGACTCATAATCATACCGTACCACTCCTGTCAGGAGATTTCATCTGAAACACAAAACCGGACTTCTCATGGGGAGAAGTCCGGTGAATCAAGCTTAGTTGAAGTAATTGAGTGGATTGACACTGTTTGCAGCAGACGTTCCGCTGTAGACGTAAGGACCGCGATGCATTTCGAAGTGGAGGTGCGCACCGAATGCGTTACCTGTCGCACCAATCGTACCGATTTTCGATCCTTTAGCAATCGTTTGTCCGACTGAGACAGAGCGACTGTTTAAGTGTGCATACACCGTCGTATATTGAATGCCATTGACGGTATGCGTCATCATGACGTGATTTCCGTATGCGCCGTAATAACGGGATGTGATGACTTTACCAGCGGCTGATGCATAGACAGGTGTGCCTGTTGGAGCACCGATATCGATGCCGTTATGGAACGTATAACCGTAAACGCCACTTGCAGCACCATATCCTTGCGTGATTGGACCGCTTGCTGGACGCGAGAAGCCAGTCGTTGCTTTTGTTGAAGTCGTTGTGCTGTATTTTTTTACGTATGTAGAAGAAACGTAGCGTGATGCGCCACCGTATGAAATTTTTGTCCATGAACCGGAAACACCGAGATAATTGAATGTCTGTCCTGTATTGACGCTACCGACGATTTTATAAGCTGTTGATGGACCTGTACGGACACGAAGCCCGTCTGCTGTGACCTTTACCTTATATGTCGTTGCAGCTTCAACTTTCGAAGCACTCGTTGTTGCAAAACCTGAAACTACCAAAGCTGTCATTGTCATTGTTGTAAGTAAACGTTTCATTGAGTGTTTTTCCTCCTTAAAAATCTGAAGCGACAGAACGAATCATTACAAAATTGTAAGAATTTATGTATATTTATTTATTTTAAAGAATGATTTTTCGCCTGAGATGATTATAGCATCGTCAATAACACGAAAATATTTCAAATATGTTTCAAAATTACGCTTTGTTAACATATATTGTAATGGATTAATAAGTAAAAAAAGAACTGACAAAGAGTCAGTTCTTTTTTCGATGAACCTATACTGTTATTCAGCAGAAGAGGGTGAAAACACAGTTAAATGTTGCGGGAGCACTTCGACAGTCACAGGAACATGACCTGCTGTGTCCCCATCGGCATTAATCGGTAATTCTTCTTTCGAGCGAATTTCGACACGTGTCGTCGTGAAGTGTTCGATTTGATCGGCTTTTGATAATCCACCCGTGATGAGTTTGGGTAATGCCTGTAGCGCATCAAAGAATCCAAGCTTCGTAATGATGAACCCATGCAGCAGTCCATCATCGACTTTTGCGTCTTCTGCAAAGGATTCGAACCCTCCGACGGAATTCGTCAAGGCGATAATCAACAAGTGCGCTTCTCCATCGAATTGTTTCTCAGCAGAATCAATTTCAATCGGATAGGGGCTATGATCCTTGAAAGCTTTTAGACCTTCAATGAAATAAGCGACCGATCCGAGTGACGTTTTTTGTTCGACACTGACCTCCTCGACGGCTTCTGCAATCAGACCAACAGCGATGACGTTCATGAAGTAATGGTCATCATATTTACCGATATCGAGCGGTCGGGCAGGGGCGTCAGCTAGAATCTGAATCGCCTCTTCGGGATCCGTCGGAATGTGTAATGCGCGCGATAAGTCATTGACCGTTCCGAGTGGCACGATCCCGAGTGTTGGGCGATGCGGTTGTTCGGCAATTCCGGTGATGACTTCATTGACCGTTCCGTCACCTCCCATGGCGATGACAGCATCGTAATTAGACTGGGCAGCATGACGCGCAAATTCCGTCGCATCGTGTTCTTTTTCCGTGAACCGAACGTCGACGGTTTCAAAGCGAGTAGCAAGCGTCTCTTCAGCGAGCGTCGCGTGTTTTTTTCCGAGTTCTTTACCAGAAGACGGGTTGATGATCAACATGGCTTGAGACAAGATGAATTCCTCCTTCGGGACAATCTGTTGACTTTTTCCCTGTCCGATGAAAACATAATCCAAATTCTTTTTTACAAATAAAAACACCGAGTAGGCGCATGGCTTCCTCGGTGTTGAAGTTTGAACTCAGAGTTAAATTATTGTGATGGCGGCACTTCACCAGCAGCAGGACGAGCTTCTTCTTCAACGTCCCAACACTCCGTATTTTCAATCCCGAGTGCTTTTGCTGAGAAGACAGGATCGAGTCCCTGTTTCCGTTGTTCCTGATAATCTTTGATGACTTTGAGAGCGATGCCGCTCAAGAGGAGGATCGCTGTCATATTGATTAATGTCATGCCTGCCATGAAGAGATCGGCAAAACTCCATACCATACCGAGGCTGAGAACAGATCCGATGAAGACGAAGCCCATTGTCGCAATCCGGAAACCGAAGACGGCTGCTGGACTTTGTTTGATGAACTCGATGTTCGTCTCACCGTAGTAGTAACTACCAACGATCGAACTAAAAGCAAACAAGAAGACGCTGAGTGCGATGAATGGTGGGGCAATTGCACCAAATTCTTCGGAGAGCGCGTTTTGCAACATGCCGATTCCTTCGCCCTTTCCAGCAGCATAACTATCACTGAGGAGAATAATCGTTGCTGTCGCTGTACAGACGATCAACGTATCAAGGAATACACCAAGTGTTTGTAAGAAACCTTGTTTTGCTGGGTGAGAGACTTCAGCCGCCGCCGCAGCGTTCGGAGCAGACCCCATTCCCGCTTCGTTTGAGAACAATCCGCGTTTGACACCGAGTGAGATTGCAGCACCGACCGAGCCACCGAATGCTTGCTCGATTCCGAAGGCACTTTTGAAAATCATTGCGAACACACCAGGAAGTTCCGTCAGGTTCGTAACGACGACATAAAGAGCAGCAATCAAGTAGAGACCTGCCATGATAGGAACGATGATTGCAGAGAACTTCGCGACACGGTGGACACCACCAAAGATGACGAGTCCCGTCAAGACGACGAGTGCTGCGCCGACGACAGCTGTGTTGATACCGAACGCATTGTCAAAGGCAGCGGCAATCGTGTTTGATTGAACGGAGTTGAAGATAAGGCCGAACGTCACAGCAATCAAGATTGCAAAGACGATTCCGAGAGCTCGGTTCTTCAAGCCTTTTTCGATGTAGTAGGCAGGACCACCACGGTATGCGTTCGATTTCGTATCGCGTACTTTATAGACTTGAGCCAGTGTACTTTCGATGAGAGCCGTCGCGCCCCCTAAGAGAGCGACCATCCACATCCAGAAGACGGCACCTGGTCCGCCGAGTGTGACGGCAATCGTGACACCGGCAAGGTTACCCGTACCGATCCGTGTCGCCGCACCGATGAAGAATGACTGGAGAGAAGTGATGCTTTCTCCTTTATCGTCTGTTGTTTGTTCACTTTTATCGAGCGTGACGCGGAACATCTCTTTTAAGTAAGTGAATTGGATGAAGCCAGTTCGGATCGTGAAGTAGATCCCGCCGCCGATCAATACAGCGATTAATACATACGACCATAAAATGTTGTTGGCGTAATCGACACTTCCTTGAATGACTTGCTGAATGGCGTTCATGATGGTGTATTCCTCCCAAAGAATAATAAAAGCTATACGCTAAATTATACGAATTTTCAGACAATAAGCAACAACAAAATAAAATAAAATTTTAAAACTTAATAAAGTTAGCTAAATGTTAGGAGTTAAAAACATTGTAGGTGAACGAAAAAACTGCCACTCTCGGTATCGAGAGTGACAGGCAAGTAAAGCTAAATCATCCAAACTGTAGCAATTGTTCGTATAGGTCATCGAGTTGCTGTTGGATGCTTTTAGAAACGGTATCGGTCGGTTTTTCACGTTTTGCTAATTTCTGTTCAAGCCGCTCGATCTGCACTTCTAACTCATGTTGTGACAAGCGTTTTGGTTTTTGAGGGGTTACGTGGAGTGAGGAAGACGTAGCGAACTCAGTACGCTTCTGTTGAGCATACGTATACGTACCATGATAACGCGTCAGACCATTTTCGAGCCACAGGATCTGCGGAAAAAGCCGATTTAAGAAATAGCGGTCGTGTGAGACGGCAATCAATGTACCAGAAAAATTCTCGAGTGCTTCTTCGAGTGTCTCTCTTGATTCAATATCGAGATGGTTCGTCGGCTCGTCGAGAATTAATACATTGACCGACGAATGAACGAGGACGGCGAGTTGCAATCGCACACGTTCGCCTCCGCTCAGTGACAAAATGGACCGAAAGACAGTTGGTCCAAAGAACAGGAACCGGGCTAGGATATGGCGGGCTTCCGCTTCTGGAACGGCAATCCGGTCTCTAAACCAGTCGATTAACCGCGCGTCCTCCTCGAAATGGGCATGCTGGGACAGGTAACCGATCCGATTCGATGGTCCACGCGTGAGTGTGCCTGCCTCTGGTGATAATTCGTCAAGCAGCAGTGAGAGCAACGTCGATTTCCCACTCCCATTCGTTCCGACGATCGCGATCCGATCCTGTGCCATGATCTCGAACGAGACGTCATCAAAAATGTGGCGAATTCCGTAAGCAAACGAGAGTTCTTCAGCGCGAAAGACGACTTGGCTCGTGTGATCAGTGGAAGAGAAGGAGACATCAGCGGTTTTGGCTTCGAGTTGTGGTCGTTTAATCCGTTCGATCCGCTCGAGTGCTCGTTCCATTGATTTTGCTTTACGGAATAATTTCTCACTCGGTGGAGACGCTTCGTTTGCCCATTGCCGGAGTCGACGAATCGCTTCCTTCATTTTCTTTATTTTTTTCTGTTGCTCTTGGTAGGCGTGGAACTGTTCCATCAAGCGACGTTCTCGTTCGACGACGAACGCGCTGTAATTCCCTATATAGGTTGTCAGTTCACCGTCCTCGAGTTCAACGATCGAGGTGACGACGGCGTCTAAGAAGACCCGGTCGTGAGAGACGAGCAGGATGGTTCCTGTGTAGTCCCGTAAGAACTGCTCTAGCCATTCCACGGCAGCTAAATCAAGATGGTTCGTCGGTTCGTCAAGAATGAGCAGATTTGGCTCCATGAGTAACATGCGACCGAGACAAATCTTCGTCTGTTCACCACCGCTCAACTGGTGGAAAGGACGAGTGAGTAACGGACGAAGGTGTAACCCGTTCACCATGCGCTCGATTTTCGAGTCGAGTAGATAGCCATCCTTTTGTTCGAACGCATTCGTCGCTTCCGCATATCGTGCGAGTAACGCATCCAGATTCTCTGGTGCTGTCGCCATCATTTGCTCCAACTGTTGCATCCGAGAACGGATCGCGAGGATGTCTTCAAACGCTGTCCAAAGGACGTCGAGTCCGGTCATCGTCTCACTATATACAGGAAGTTGTTCCAAATAGCCGATCGTCAAACCGCTCTTTTGATAGATGACACCACCGTCCGGTTGCTCAAGGCGAGCAAGCAAGCGGAGTAATGTCGTCTTGCCACTCCCGTTTCGTCCAATTAGACCGACACGGTCGTGTTCGTTTAAGAAGAGGGAAACATCCGTTAAGATCGTTTCGCCTCCGAATTGTTTGGTTAGGTGTTGAATGTCGCAAATCATCATAATCAATTGATCCTTTCGCGCGCATCAAAAAAAGGAGAGCGCAAATAGCACTCTCCATCACGTGTGAAAGATGCGCTTTGCTGTATTTTTCAATCATGAAGTTCTAAAAAAGGGCAGACGGGTGCCTTAGAACGCCATTCCATGAAAAATCGCGCGCAACAGATACAATTGTTCCATCAACCAGTGTTTGCACGCGGCAAAGTCCATCTTTTCACACCACCTTTCGTTTCAGATATCTCTAGTTTACTATTTTTTTGTCAGTTACGGAAGTCTGAATTATTTGAACACGCCAGCGATTGAACTGAAGAAGTCACTGAGTCCATCGAATAATTTAGCGAAGAAACCTTTCGTTTCTTCTGATGTTGCGAACGCGTGGATGTCTTGCCCCGCATTTTTCAAACCACTCTCGATTTGTCCCCAGTTGATGTTCGCTTGCTCCATTTGATTGAATAGATTCGTCAACCGATCCATTTGTGCGTCAGACAACTGGATATTGTTGTTTTGAATGACTTGGACGATCAGGTTTTCGATCTCGACTTTGGTTTCCGGTTTTTGATTGGCGATCTCAGCCTTGATCTCATTCATCAAGTCAGCGACTTTATCCGTGCCGACCGTTTTTCCGACGTCTGATGTGACCGATAATTCTTGCTGTGCTAAATCCTTGCGTTCGTCACTTAACTTAATTCCAGTCTCAGCGGAAGTTTGATCGTACGCTTTCATGATTCCTGTCAGTGCCGATGTCCCGGTCACCTTGTAGGGAGAAGTGATCGTGATATCGGCATCTTTGACACCCGCTGTGACGAGAGCGTTGAGATACATATCCTTTGTCACCCATGTGATGTTCTCCGTCGAGACGGAAAGTCCATCACCTTTTTCCGTCAGTTCGATCTTAGCCGACGAATACATGTTGCCACCTTTTTGCGACTGTGGAATGTTTTTCCCGAGATATTTTTCTTCGTCAGCAGAAGTGGCGATGATCGGTGTGATGCCTTCCGGTGCATTGAGACGGGAAAGCACCCATGCTTTATCCTTTGCGCCGAGCGACTCCCCGAGTGTGACGATCGTCTTATCGACGACTTGTTCGGCAGATGCGGCTGTCGGGAGTAATAGAGCAGAAGCGATAACGGCTGACGCCATGATTTTTGTTGGTGTATGCATAATGAAATCCTCCAATTGTAAGTAACAGAATGAATTATAGTATCAGGTACTAAAGTTAGTGTACGAGAACGAAAGAAGTTCGGAATCGGTCTGTAGATGGAGACGGCATCCGTCTTCTGACACTCCATAGTATAGCGAAAAGAGGACAACTTGACTTCCATTTTCAGCATGCTATAGTGGATGGGAATCGAATAATGACCACTAGGGGAGTCGGTAGACCGACTGAGACGAACGAAGACGTTCGGACCCTTTGAACCTGATTAAGTTCGTACTTACGGAGGGAAGTGGCGTCAAGTCTTGTTCTTCTTGCGCCATGCCCGTGTGTTTCGGGGTGGTGTTTTTTCGTTTCATAACTAAACGAGGAGGATGAGATCATGACATTCACACAAGAAATCAAACAAGCGGCACAAGCGTACTGGGATAGTAGTTTTACGCACCCATTCGTACAAGGAATCGGGGAGGGGACGTTACCGCTCTCGAAATTTCGGCATTACGTCATGCAGGATGCCTATTACTTAAAACACTTTGCGAAGATTCAAGCGAAGGCAGCGTCAAAAGCAGACGACTTCGCGACGATCGCGACACTTGCCGAACATGCTACTTCGACTTACGAGGCAGAGTTGAGCTTACATCAATCATTTTTTGAGCCGCTCGGTATTACGGAAGCAAATCTTGAAGCATTTGAACCGGCACCGACAGCATATGCGTATGTCTCCCACATGCATCACGCGAGTGAAGGAACGCTCGGTGAGACGATTGCTGCCATCTTGCCATGTTACTGGTTGTATTATGAAGTCGGACAGCAATTACTGACGTGTACTCCGGAAGAAAAAATCTATCAGCAATGGATCGACACGTACAGCTCGGAATGGTTTGAAAAGGTCGTCTTTGAACAGATTGCACGGCTTGATGCACTGGCGGAACAAGCGAGCCCGACGGAACGCGAGCGGATGAAACGTCATTTCGTGACAAGTTGTTACTATGAGTTACTCTTCTGGCACATGGGGTGGACGGAAGAGACGTTCACGTCGGTCTACGAAAAGATTCCAGCACGCCCGGTATCTTCTTAAACCAGTAGATGGTAGAATTAGGAATACCATCTGGTGAAAGTAGGGATTGGAATGGAAATCGTAGTCATCGCACTCGTGATCCTCGCGGCATATGCTATGCAACGAATGCTTGGTAAAGTCAAAGTAAGATTTGTAGGACTTATCATCCCAACGTTGATTGTGTTATCCGGTATATCCGCATCGACTCGAAACTTCAAGGTAGCGTATAGCATGGGAAGCTATATTTCTGCTGTTCTTGTCATCGTCGTCTATGCACTGCTGACTTATTGGTTATACCGCGTCTACCATCGTGCGAAAGAAGAAACTGAATATCCGTATCAATCATTAAAAGACCGAGGCATCCTTTAAGGAGCTTCGGTCTTTTGGTGTATCACGTCATCATTTTTTCCAGTTTTTAAAGCCGTCACCGAATTCGAGATGCAGTTGATCGGTAAAGACACCGTTCTGAAAGACCGGCACATCAACCGGTAAAGTGCCTTGCGGTTTGAACGTTCCGAAGATCGCTCGGATACCTGCAGGCAGGTTCGGTCCCGCTGATTTTAGATTGCCTGCTTCGGAGTCTGGACCGTTTGGATCGCCTTTGAAGCCATAGACGAGGACGTGTGCCGGTGCGTCCGGTTGAACGGCGACATCGTATGGGTTACGGAGACTGAGCAGGACGGATGGTGTATCCGTTTGTTTCGCATAGCGGAAGATCGAAGCCGGAATCGCTTGTTCTAGTGCAGTAGGTAGTAGTTTAGCACTCGTGTTGACGTTGGAACCGACGATGATGTAATCTGCTGCATCGAGTTGCGCCCGTAATGTCGGGTTTTGGTCGAGCGGTAGCGTAGTAGCCGAGTAATTCGCTGTCGTCACGTGCCAGTTCCGATTCTTCGGTAGGGAAGCGATCGTTTTTTTCATGCTGTCCGTTTGATCCGCCGCAGGAGCGATCACAAGAACATTTGCGTTCTTTTTCGGTTTGAATGGTAAGGTCCGCTGATCATTTTTCACGAGTGTGACCGCGGCTTCCGTCATCGCACGTTCTTTTGCTTTATGCTCGGGACTACCGACGATTTGGTTCGATTGCGCGATTTTTTCAGCTAGGGATGTCGTGTCAGTCGTACCGTTCCAAATTCCGCGTTCTGCTTTCAGTGTCAGAATCCGCTCAACCGATTGATCGATCCGTTCCTCTGAGAGGCGACCATCTTTGACTGCTGCGATCACATCCTTGAAAATCCGGTCGAGTTTTGTGACATCCTGCTCGGAACGAAGGATCGTCGGCATGAGCGCGATATCGACACCGGCGTCAAACGTCTTTAAGACGGCTTCTGATTCCGTGAAGTTGTCGGCAATCGCCTGCATGTTCAGCGCGTCCGTGATGACGATGCCATCGTAACCGAGCTTTTCGCGCAGTACGCCCGTGATGACGTCATCTGATAACGTCGCAGGTAAAGGGAAGGTACCATTTGTCGACGTGACGACTTCAGGTTCGATTTGCGGCATCCCGATGTGTCCTGTCATGATCATATCGATGTCTTCAGCAATAGCTCGCTTGAACGGTACGAGCTCGACTTGTTCTAGCTCCTGCAGGGATCGGTCAACGACCGGTAATCCATAGTGGGAATCGGTCGCCGTATCGCCGTGACCCGGGAAGTGTTTGGCGGTCGCCGCGACACCTTCAGACTGAATTCCCTTCATTAGAGCGGAACCGAGTGTGCCGACGAGCTCCGGATCACTCGAGAACGAGCGGACACCAATGACAGGATTTCCAGGATTGCTGTTGACGTCGAGAACCGGACCAAAGTTGACATTGATGCCGAGCGCACGCAGTTCGGAACCGATGATATGACCGGCATCATTGGCATATGTGCTACTGCGGGTCGCACCTAACGCCATGTTGCCAGGTAAGTTCGTACCTGTTCCGAGCCGAGTAACGATTCCACCTTCTTGGTCGATCGTGACGAAGAGCGGAATATCGTTGCTAGCATCTTGTTTGACGACTTCTTGCAGATCATGAACGAGTTTCGTCGTCTGTTCGGTTTCGCTGACGTTCTCAGCAAACAAGATGACGCCGCCTAAATCATAGCGATCGATGATGTTCGCGACTTCTGGGGCAAGCGACGTATGATTGCTGCCATTCCACTGTCGGAAGTCCGGCATGATCATCTGCCCGATTTTTTGTTCGAGTGTCATCGTGTCGATTTTGTGACTGATCCGATCGGCTGAAGATCCTGCCTCTGCCATGACGGGTAAACTACTTGAGACGAGTACTGCTGCGAGTCCGGCTGTTAACGTGAACTGTCCGATTTTTTTCATGATGTACGTCCTCCTTTAGTCAAACCGTGACTGGAATTCTTTTCAATACGGACAGTATAGCAAGGTGTTTGTTTTAAAACAATATTTTATTTGTAAACGATTTCAAATTGAAATAAATTTCAAACGTGTTTTTAGACAGACTGACTTGAATGAAAAAAAGTGACTCCCCCTGAAGAGGAATCACTTTCAAGTAAAGTCGATCGATTGATCAGCTATAGCGTTCCACGATGCTTGTCAGCTGACGTTCGACGAACGATTGATCCTGCAATTCACTATTGGACAGACGCAGTTTGATCATTGACTCATCCGCACCAGCCATTTCACTGAACAATGATCCGAGACTGTGCGCACGACGATCGACTTGGACGATTAAATCAATCCCAGACCCGTCTTGAAGCATGATGATTTCAATCTCATCCAGTTTATGAGCGTAGTGTGTATTGCGAGCTGAATATTCAAGCTCCTGAGCAATCGGTAAATCTTTCCGGAATCGTCCAGGTAATTTTTCCGTGTCGGCTTTTTTCAATCGGAAGCCAAGTGACTCCATTGCATCTAAGACTGTTGCTTGGTAGCGGTTTGCTTCGACGATGACAGCGTCACGGTCAGATGGATCGACGGCTTGAGCGATGTCGAGTCCCGTCTCGATCCACGATTTCGATTGACTGACGGAGAGTGGCGTATTCAGCGGGACGCGTAATGTAAAGGGAATTTCCCGCTCGACACCCGCTTCAATCGTGAACTTCGCTTCATTTAAGGCAAATCGGTCGAGCGTAAAGGTCGTAAACGTCGTGCTATCATTGACTTCTTGTTTGTACTGCGTGTTGAATTCAAGATAAATTCGATCAATTTCTTGATCGACGTTTCCGCCTTTGATATGGACGACACCGTGAATTTGACCGCCTGGTTCACAGCGGTCATCCGTCAAGCGTGTATCGACCGTAGCAGCACCAATTCCGATTTGCGATAGAATTTTTTTGAACATGATGAATTCCTCCTTTTGATTACGTACGAATGATGAAGCGTGTAAACTTGTCGAACAGGTACGAATTTGCTACAGTTTCGAAAGAACATCAGAAAAGGACGGGACGACTAGTGGAACTACATGAATTAAAAGCGAGTCTTGCCTCGCAAATCACGCAAGGAACACTGATCCATGCAACGATAAGTAATCCGCGTCAAAAATCAAATGATCTCCGACGAATCAAGGTAAAACCGATTCTATTAAGAGATACGGTGATGATGCAGGTAGAGTTTCAATTTGAACGCGTTATGAAGCATGAAAATATTTTAATTGACGATTTCGTCGGGCGACTCGATGACTGGTTCACGGAATTCCGCCAATTCTTATTCCGTTTTGAAGAAGAGGAATGGCAATTCCAGCTCTCGAAAAAGCTGAAAGTCGCGCTCAAGACATCCAAAAAGGAGCCGATGAAAGCTCTCTTGTCGCATGACCGCCAAAAAACCTATCTATTAGAAGACGGTGTGCCGGTTCCGTTTCTGATTCGCTTAGGCGTCATGACGGAAGCGGGTCAAGTCAAAAAACAGAAGTACGATAAGTTTAAACAAATCAATCGCTTTCTTGAATTTGTCGAGGATAGCATTGCTGCCTTGCCAAAAGGAAAAAAACTCCGGATCTTGGACTTCGGATGCGGAAAATCGTATTTGACGTTTGCTCTCTATCATTATCTAAAAGTCGTCAAAGGATTCGACCTCGAAGTGACAGGTCTTGATTTAAAGAAAGAAGTCATCGAAGAATGTACACAAATTGCGCGTGATCTGGATTATACCGATCTGACATTCCGTGTCGGAGACGTTCATGATTACACAGGGGAGACGGAAGTTGACCTGATGGTGACACTTCACGCTTGTGATGTCGCGACCGACGTCGCACTCGCGCGAGCTGTTGACTGGAATGCATCGGTCATCCTGAGTGTACCGTGCTGTCAAAAGGAATTGAACCGTCAACTGGACTGTTCGCCACTCGATGTCATGCTCCAGCACGGACTGATTAAAGAAAAATTCGCATCACTGGCGACTGACTCGATTCGTGCCGAGTTGCTGACGCTCGTCGGATACGAAGCGCAGTTGCTCGAATTCATTGATCTCGAGCACACACCGAAGAACATCTTGATTCGAGCATACAAACAAAACAAGCGACCAACGGAAGAGAAAATCGATCGTTACATCGCGTTCCGTGATTTGTTGCATGCCCGACCATTTTTAGAAACTGAATTAAGCGGCAGACTTGGACAGATTTCACCGAAACTCGTACAATAAGAAGGAGAACGAATCAAAGGAGGCAATACGATGGATTTCCAAATGTATTTTGAAGATGTCGTCCAAACAGCCCGCAAAGAAGCGCAAGCTGCTGGATTTGAAGAATTAACGACTCCAGAGAGCGTGGATGAAGCAATGAAACGCGAAGGGCTAACACTTGTCCTTGTCAATTCGGTGTGTGGATGTGCTGGCGGGATCGCCCGTCCTGCTGCAGCGTACGTTAATCGGAAAGAGGGCATCAAGCCCGATCATTTCGTCACGGTATTCGCTGGACAAGATCGCGAAGCGACAGACCGTGCGCGTGAATACTTCGAAGGTTATCCACCTTCATCTCCGTCATTTGCATTAATGCAAGATGGAAACATCCTCTCGATGGTCGAGCGGTTCGACATCGAATCGTTCACGGCAGAAGAGGTCGTCGAGAAACTTGAATCATTGATTGAAATCTATGCATAAGCAAAGAAGACTCCTGATAAAGGGGTCTTTTTTTACGCATTCATGAGATTAAGATAATAAATTTTAAAATTGAAAGCGTTTGCAAAAATGTATAAAAAGTCATTTATGCATGATTTATGAATAGAAAGTCAAAAAAATTTATATATTTATGCTTTACAGTGAATAAATATTCGTATATCCTAAAAGCAATAGAACAGGTCAGGCTTTTCGGTATTGAATTGGACATACACATAAGTCATACTATTGTTAAAGTTCTGACAATTGAGCGTTGGAAGGGGAAAACTCGAATGAAAAAATTATTAGCAACGGCAATGGCAGGCATTCTGGCAGTCACGATGGCAGCATGTGGCGCGTCGGAAGAATCAACAGGTGGATCAAGCAAAAGCGATAAAGTATTGACGATGGGAACGTCAGCGGATTACTTCCCGTTTGAATACATCGATACGAAAAAAGGAGAGGACATCGTCGGGTTCGACGTTGCGATCGCCAAGGAAGTCACGAAAAATCTCGGGTATGACTTAAAAATCGAAGACATGGAATTCGGAAGCCTACTCGGTGCCCTCAGCTCAGGTCGTGTCGATTTCGTCATGGCGGGCATGACACCGACAGAAGAGCGTAAGAAAAACGCTGACTTCACGGACATCTACTTCGAATCAAAAAACTTAGTCATGACGAAGGATAAAGCGATTAGTTCGGAAGACGAACTCAAAGGCAAAAAAATCGGTGTCCAGCTTGGTTCGATCCAAGAGGGACTCGCAAAAGATCGCTTCAAAGATAGCGAAGCAGTTCCTTTAAACAAAATCCCAGAAATCATTCAAGAATTGAATACAGGTCGGATTGATGCCCTCATCATCGAGGATGCAGTTGCCGTCAAATACATGGATCAAGATGCATCCCTAAAAACGTACCAGATTAAAGAAGATGGTCCAGCTGGATCAGCGATCGCCTTCAAAAAAGGGGATAAGATGCGTGACGATTTCAACAAAGAGTTGAAGAAGATGATCGACAGTGGTGAAATCGATAAATTGGCAGAAGAATGGTTCCAAAAAGAAGCAAAATAAGTCAAGTGCATGGGGGTGGGGGTAACCTCATCCCTTTTGTGCGACGTTAGGAGATTGATTATGATAGACTTTACAAAGATTCAAGATTCAATTCCATATATTCTTGAGGGGATTCCGGTCCTGTTCCAAGTCGTCATCGTGGCGGCCATTGCCGGGATGCTGATCGGAATCGTCGTCGCGGCACTGAAAATCACGAAGAGCCGTTTCCTCCGTTTCATTGGTCATGCTTACACAGCGATCTTCCGGGGGACACCATTGATTTTGCAACTGGCGATCGTCCACTTTGGATTACCACAGTTGACAGGGTATGTGACGACAGGATACCAATCGGCAATCATCGCCTTCTCCTTGAACTCCGGAGCGTATATCTCGGAAATCATTCGGGCAGGGATTCAGGCTGTTGATCGCGGACAGTGGGAAGCGGCAGATGCGCTCGGTATTTCGTATTTCAAACAACTCCGTTCGATCATTTTGCCACAAGCCTTTAAAAATATCCTTCCGGCGATCATGAACGAATTGATCACGTTGACGAAGGAATCGGCACTCGTCTCGACAGTCGGTGTGCTCGACGTCATGCGTCGTGCGCAAATCGTTGGAGGAGAAAAGGCGATTTATTTCGAACCGTTGTTGTTTGCCGGATTCGTATATTTTGTTCTCGTCATGGGATTGAGCTTGATAGGCCAACAAGTCGAAAAAGCTATGAGAAAGAGTGGGTAATCAGATGGAACCTATGATCCAAGTCACCGATTTGCATAAGCAGTTCGGAAAATTAGAAGTATTAAAAGGTATCTCGACGACAGTCACACGCGGTGAAGTCGTCGCTGTCATCGGACCGTCGGGATCCGGTAAATCAACATTTCTGCGGTGTATCAACTTACTGGAGCAACCAACGAGTGGAACGATCATCGTTGATGGTTTCGAATTAACGAAACCAAAAGCAAATATCTCAAAAGCACGTCAGAACATCGGCATGGTGTTCCAACAGTTCAACTTGTTCCCGCATAAGTCTGTCCTTGATAATCTGACGTACGCACCAATCAACGTTCTCGGTATTTCGAAAGACGAGGCAGTCAAGCGGGCAGAGACGTTACTTGAGCGTGTCGGTCTAGCTGAGAAACGCGATAATTATCCGAACCAGTTATCAGGTGGACAAAAACAACGGGTCGCAATCGCACGTGCCCTTGCGATGGAACCGAACGTCATGCTGTTCGATGAACCGACGTCTGCTCTTGATCCAGAGATGGTCAACGAAGTACTGGACGTCATGAAGCAACTGGCTGAGAGTGGAATGACGATGGTCATCGTCACCCACGAGATGGGCTTTGCCAAAGAAGTCGCCGATCGTGTCCTGTTCCTTGATGAGGGAATTTTAATGGAAGAAGGTTCACCAGTTGAACTCTTCGACAATCCGAAAACGGACCGGGCGAAAAAATTCCTCGAAAAAGTTTTATGAGCACAGCACGCTAACTCTGAAAAGGGTTAGCTTTTTTCGGTTTTTAGCAGAGAGGGGGATAAGAATGAAAAAACTGCTTGAAGGTCATCATACTCGGCTGACGCGTTTTCAGTCGGAAGATACCGAAGTGATGCAACGTCTACTTGACGATGCAACGTTTGCTCGTCATTTCAGTGCGACGCCATATCGTCACTTATCGAAGGAAAAGATTGAACAGATGATGGCGACGGATGCTCCGGAGACGTTTCGGTTTGCGATTCGTAACTTCGAAGATGAACGGATGATTGGGGTGGTCGCATTAGAAGATATTTTACCGACACATGGAACGGCATGGCTGATGATCGGCATCGATCCGGATTGTGAAGGGCAAGGGTATGCAACGGATGCGCTACAGACGATACTAGAGTACGCCTTCTTAGAGTTGAACTTGTACCGGATTCAATTGACGGTCTTTGAGTATAATACACGTGCGGTTCAACTGTACGAACGACTCGGGTTCGTTCAGGAAGGAAGATACCGAGCCTTTTTACGACGAGACGGGGAGCGACATGATATGTTACTGTACGGATTACTCGAACCGGAATGGAGGGAACGACAATGATTCAAGAAACGGAAATCTTTGTCCGGTCGTTTCACGCGACGGACTTTTCAGGTCATGATTATGCCCATATCGAACGGGTTCGCCGCTTAGCCTTACATATTGCCAAACAGGAAGGCGGGAACGTCAAAATCATCGAACTGGCGGCCTTACTTCATGACGTAGCAGATAGTAAACTCGGGGGAACGGCAGAGACGGTCGCGACCTTCTTGCAAGGAAAAGTGACAGAAGAAGAACAGGAACAAATTCTAGACATCATCACGAGCCTGTCCTATAAAGACGGTACACGCCCACCGATGCAAACGATCGAAGGGCAAGTCGTTCAAGATGCTGATCGTCTCGATGCCATCGGTGCAATCGGGATTGCGCGCACATTTCAGTTCGCTGGTCGGTTCGGGGAGCCGATGCATGTACCTGGACTAGCACCACGAGAACCGGGTGACCGAAAGGGAGAGACGAGTGCCCTGAATCATTTTGAAGAAAAGTTATTCCGGCTAAAAGATTTAATGAATACGAAAACAGCACTTCTTTTAGCAGAGGAGCGACATCGCTACATGGAAGAGTTCGTTAATCGTTTTAAGCAGGAATGGGAGGGCGCTACGGGAGAAGTAGGTGATATGTAAATCAATTTAAACACATAAGGCGCGTTGTCCGGTTCATTTTCCAGACAACGCGCCTTATGTTGTATTTAACTAAGGATGATGGCAGTAATTAACCCAAGTGCTGCGAACAGACCAACGATCGCACCACCTTCCTCATGAGCTTCCGGCATCATCGTCGAAGCGAGCATCGCAATGATTCCACCGCTTGCGAAGCCACCGATCATGGCGAATTGCATGTCCGGGAGTTCTGCGAGAATCGTGTAGCCGGCGAGTGAGGCGAGGGCGGAGATCAACCAGACGACTCCCCACATCAGCAATACTTTGTTCTTCGAAAAGCCATCTTTTCGCAAACCGGTCGTACTCGATAAGCCTTCCGGGATATTACTGACGAAAATCGCCGCGACGAGTGCCGCGCTGACATTTCCCGATAACAGACTGGCACCGATCATGATTGATTCCGGGATCGCATCAAGAATCGTCCCGAAAAAAATCGCTGTTCCCGTGCCTTCGTTCCCACCAGACGAGCGTTTCCGTTTACTCGCGCCGCGTGACGAAACGAATAGGTCAAAGCCCGTAAAGACGAGTGCGCCGACGATGAAGGAGATCGCGACGACGAGCGTCGTTGACTTCTTTAATGCTTCATCGAGTAACTCGAACGTCGCTGCTCCAATCAAGATCCCGGTCCCAAACGACATGATATAACCAATCAGGCGTTGCTTTAAGGGTAAGTACAATCCGAATAGGGCACCGATGACAACGGCACCACCTGCTAGCGCCCCCCAACCGAACGCTTCCCACATACGATCGCCTCCTTCTTGTCCTTTCTACCTGTTCTAGATAATTCATAAACATAGCGAAAAGAAAGAAAAATAGTTCGCGACGCATGCAAGGGGCTGACTTAAAAACAGAATGACGCGTCATTTCACGCCTTTTCCTCAGGCGAGACACAAGATCCTGTAGGAGTTGCGTGAAGCGTGTCATTCTTGTCTTTGTGGAGACCGACTTCTTAAGTCATTACATCTCAATCATTAGAATGGTTGTTTATTTAACCAATGTCCACCGTCAAGAGCGATACATTCTCCGTTCAAGTAGCGGGCTTGATCTGACACCATCCATGTTGCAAGTGTTGCGATCTCTTCCGGTGTCCCGAATCGACCGAGCGGGACGTTGCGGCGAATTCGTTCCGCGTGTTCCGGTGATAAAGCGAGTTTGTCAGCACCACCTGTCCGTTCGATCGGGCCAGGACTGATCGCGTTGACACGGGCTTGATATTTATAGCCCCATTCGACGGCAAGCGTCCGCGTCAAGTTCAGGACACCGGCTTTCGCAGCAGCACTCGGAGCGACACCAGCGCCGGCCTGCCACGCATAAGACGCAACGATGTTGACGATTTGTCCGCCAACGACTTGATCTTCCTGCCATCCTTTGACAAGAGCGTGACAGCAGTTGAATGTCCCGTTGAGGACGATATCGATGACCGTCTTCCATCCATTTGGTGATAACTCGTCGGTCGGACAGATGAAGTTCCCGGCAGCATTGTTGATCAATGCTTCGAGACGACCAAACCGTTCGCGTGCTTGATTGACAGCAGCCAGACAAGCGTCAGCATCACGGACATCCATCTGAATCGTCAGATGTTCACCTTGAATCTGACCCAATGCTTCATCCATGAGTCGCAAGCGTTCCGCGTCGCGTCCTGTAACAACGACGTTCCAGCCGGCTTCCTTTAAGGCGAGCGCCATCGCTTTCCCCATTCCGTTCGTTCCACCCGTCACCATGATCGTTTGTGTCATATTGCTTCCTCCTTTATGTAATGAATGAACAGCCATTCATATTCTTTATTCAAAAAAGAAGGAGCGAACTCCTTCTTTTTCTGACTTATTGTGTTGCAAGAGCCGTATCTGTTAAGACAGGAACGACTTGTTTCTTACGTGAAACGACACCTTCGAGGTAAACAAGGTTGTTCGTCGCTTCAAGACCGTAAGCACGTTCGACGAGATTCGCTTCTTTCCCGAGGACGAGTCCAACAGAGTTGTTCGTCAAGATATCCGTGACGATGAAGACGAACAGATCAAGTCCTTTTGCAAGGATAACTTCGTTGATTGCTGTTTCGAGTTCTTCTTGGCGAAGCAAGACTTCAGCTGTATCGACCGTGTTGACTTGAGCGATTTCGACTTTGAGTGTTCCCATCGTGAATTCTTTTGCATCAAGTGAGATCAATTCAGGAACGGATTTTTTCGAGAGATCAGCTCCAGCTTTGAGCATCTCAAGACCGTAGACGTTCGCATCGACACCAGCGATTTCTGCGAGTTCACGCGCTGCGATGATATCTTGCTCCGTGCAAGTCGGCGATTTGAACAGGAGCGAGTCAGAAATGATCGCTGATAACATCAACCCAGCGATTTCTGGTTTGATGGCAACACCATGCTCTTTGTAGAGCTTGTTCAGGATCGTTGCTGTACAGCCGACCGGTTCTGCCCGGTAGTAGACAGGATCCGATGTCTCAAAGTTTGCGATCCGGTGATGGTCGATGACTTCTGTTACGGTAACAGCGTCGATATCGTTCGCACTTTGTTGACGTTCGTTGTGGTCGACTAAAATGACGTGTGTTGCTTCCGTCGCGACTTCTGTCACGAGACGTGGTGCTGGAACTTTGAACGTATCGAGTGCGAATAATGTTTCATCATTCATTTCACCGAGGCGGATGGCTTCGGCATTGACACCGAGTGCTTTCTTTAATTCTGCATAAGCGATTGCCGATGTGATTGTATCGGTATCAGGATTTTTGTGACCAAATACTAAAACTTTTTCCATGACGTGTTCACTCCTCAATGATTGTTGTCTCGCCCTATAGTGTATCATATCTCCGATTTAGAAAGCGTTCATTTTCACCATGATACCAGCGATTTTTTCACTCCAGAAGGGGTCTGACGCGTAAAAGACGTTCATGCCTTTTTGCTTGTTCCCAAGGTACGCCCCGCGGAAATAACGTCCATCCCGATCGAGATAATCCTTTGCGATGAATCGACCGGTCTGCTCGATCGAGTCCGTCAAGGATTTATAGACGGTCGCATCTTCTCCCGGAGCGGAATCGGTCGCATTGACGCCGAACAAGTTATTTTTCTCGCGGGCAATCTCAGACCGTCCATAATCGGATTCGTGAATCGCATGTGCAAGCAGATAGACCGCGTTGACACGGTATTTCTTTTCAACGGACTTAAAGACTTTTCCTTTACCGATCAAGGGACTGTCCGGTGCTTGCTCCTTGATGAACGCATCGAGTTGTTTCGCACTGAGACGCGTCGGTTTCGTCAAATCACGTGTTAATGTCTTCGATTCGACATATTCACTCGTCCGAGGCGTCGTTTTCGTCGCTTCACCGGCAACGATCAGTCCACCAAGTCCGCTGTCCGCGACGATGTAGTGAAGGAGACGATCACCATTCGTCTGATAATACGATGCATTCGAGACACGTTCTGCCGGGAATGGGCGTAAGCGGTCCGTTGGGACATGACCCGTCACGCCGGCGATGCTGACACGACTTGTCTGTTCCCCGAATTCAAGCAACTGGACACGTGTGCCGGAAGCGACGTACGTGAGCCGTTTCTTTAACTCAGGGTCACGATGAATCGATAGGATACCACGATCGTCGACGATCCCGGTACCTGGTCCACCGAGGTAGACGTAGCGGTCGTCCGATGAACGTTTCACCGCGCCGCGCTGTCCCGCGTACTCCTTCGCTTCGGTGAACGTCTGGAACTCTTGTTCCATGATTTTGCCTTTTTCATAGCGCTCAGCTGAATAAGGCGCTGGTGGGGTTAAGACGGTCTTCGGTTCCTCGCGGAGCCAAAAGAACAAGAGAACTCCGATGAGGAAGAAAAAAAGTAATCCTTTTATCGAACCGGTCCGGCGCACGGGGCGACCGGGGCGGATAGTGCGTGTCGTCAAAGTAAATCACGTCCTTTAAAAAGCAATGGACATTCGTGTCCAACGTAGGTAGTCTAACAAAGAAAAACAAAAGGGGGTGAACCTGTTGCAAATCGGTTATCGCACGCTGAAGACAGCAGTCGCTGCTGCGCTCGCGATGTGGATCGCAGAACAGCTCAAGCTCGACTATTACGTCTTCGCTGCCATCATCGCCATCTTGAGCATCCAGTCGACACGAAAGAAGACGTTTCGGTCTTCTTACGAACGCATCATGGCATCATTACTTGCCATCGTGCTCGGATTCATTCTATTCGAGGTCATCGGCTATCGTCCGGTGACGTTATTGATCTATTTCATTTTATTCCTTCCCTCCGTTCAACGCCTCCGACTTCAGGACGGTTTCATCACGAGTGTCGTCATTCTGACACATTTGTATACGGAACGTCAGCTCAACGCGCACATCCTGTTAAATGAATCCTTATTGCTCGGAATCGGTGTCGGTGTCGGATTGCTTGTCAACATGTACATGCCAAGTCTCGATTTGTTGATTGACGACCGACGAGAAAAGATCGACCAACGGATCGCTGCCTTATTTTTTGAAGTCGCGGCTGCGATTGAAACAGGGCGGGTCAATCATCATGCGTTGACGCTTGACGAGACAGAACGTCTGTTACGTGAAGGGAAGGATGCCGCCTTAAAACGGATGGGAAACGCAATCGGTCGTCGGAACGATGATGAAGATTATGCCTACTTCCGGATGCGCGAACAACAATTCGAGTTACTGCGCGGTATCGTCCATCATGCCGAGGAACTCGTCCTCGTCGTCGAAGAAGGAAAAAAAGTCGCCGACTTCTTTCGGACGATTGGTGACAATGTCCGACCTGAAGCCGACGCAATGGTGTACATTTCAGAACTAGAGGCATTATTGACACGTTTTCGTGCCTCTGCCTTACCCGTCACGCGGGAAGAGTTCGAGGTCCGCTCTGCCTTACTGCACATGCTACAAGAAGCGGAGCAATATTTACGTTTAAAGCAACGCTACGTCAATCAAAAGAAATAAAACATCGTCGAGGCGAACGTACCGATCAGGAAGATCGCTAAAATCCCGATCGTCGTCCATTTGATGATGCGTTGTTGTTTCGATGGTTTTGCCATATCCACTACTCCTCTCTTACATCAACTGATTACTGCCATTGTACAAACAACCTTTCAGAAGTGCAAATGACGATGGGGATGGTATACTAAAAAAGCGCTAGTGGATTGAAACATAATAAGAGGAGGGTTTTGTCATGGTCAATGAACAACGTGTATTAGATACGTTTTTAGAACTTGTCCAGATCGATTCGGAATCAAAAGAGGAGGCACGGATTTGTGCTCACCTGAAAAAAACGTTCGAGGATCTCGGATGTGAGGTGTTCGAGGATGACGCTTCGTCTAAGACGGAACATAAAGGAAACAATTTAATCGTCACACTTCCGGCAACAAAAGACGGCGTCGATAAAATTTATTTCACTTCCCATATGGATACGGTATTCCCGGGGCAAGGCATTAAACCAATCATCGAAGACGGTTACGTCAAGACGGACGGCACAACGATTCTTGGGGCAGATGATAAAACAGGTCTCGCATCTCTGATCGAACTCGTGCATGTATTGAATGAAACGAAACAACCTCACGGGAAAATTCAGTTCGTCATCACAGTCGGTGAAGAATCTGGGCTCGTCGGTGCGATGGTGCTTGATCCATCAAAAATCGATGCCGATTATGGTTTTGCACTTGATTCAGATGGAAAAGTCGGAGACATCATCACGGCTGCTCCAACGCAAGCAAAAGTCAATGCGAAGATTTTCGGGAAAACAGCGCATGCTGGTGTCGCACCGGAAAAAGGTGTCTCGGCGATTACGATTGCGTCGAAAGCGATCGCGAAGATGCCGCTCGGTCGGATTGATGAAGAGACGACAGCGAACATCGGACGGTTCAGCGGTGGCGGTCCATCAACGAACATCGTTTGTGATTATGTCGAAATCTTCGCGGAAGCACGGTCACTCGTCGCTCCGAAGATGGAAGCACAGACAGAGAAGATGAAAGCGGCGTTTGAAGAAGCGGCAGCAGAGCTTGGTGGTCGTGCTGAAGTTGAAGTCAAAGTCATGTACCCAGGATTCAAGTTCGAGGATGGAGATCAAGTCGTCGAAGTCGCGAAAGCAGCGATCACACAACTCGGACGCACGCCACGCCTCTTACATTCTGGTGGTGGATCAGATGCCAACGTCATTGCTGGTTTTGGTATTCCAACGGTCAACTTGGCTGTCGGATATGAAGATATCCACACGACGAATGAGAAGATGCCGATCGAAGAACTCGTCAAAACAGCGGAACTTTGCGTGACGCTAGTTGATTACATTACGAACAAATAAGCTGATGAAACACAAAAAAGAGTGTACCGCAACATTGCGGTACACTCTTTATCATTGTACGATTAAACTACTTGAGGACGATCAACATATTCCATAGACTCTAGAACGAGTTCTTCAGTACATAATAAGGTCGAAGCGATTTCATCGATTTGAATCGACTTTCCGTATTTTTGCCGATAACTCTCGTTCAGTTTGCGGGCTTCCCGGACGATGCGGGCATAGGTCCGTTCAATCTTAGTCATGGAAAAAACCACCTTCCAAATCTGAATAGGTACAGTTTACCATGCTTCAACAGAAGAAAGGTGTATTTTGTGTATAAAAAATGCTAATTTTACGAAAAGGGGAAAAAGATGGAATTTTATTTTTTAGGGACAGGAGCCGGTATGCCGTCGAAACAACGAAACGTCACATCGATTGCCTTGTTACACCCCAAAATGACATGGTTGTTCGATTGTGGAGAAGCGACGCAACATCAAATCTTACACAGCCCAATCAAACCACGGAAAGTCAACGCGATCTTCATTACCCATTTACACGGGGATCATATCTTTGGTTTACCAGGCTTCATTAGCACAAGAGCAGCGCTAGAAGGAACGACACCGCTAACGATCTATGGACCGACCGGGATCAAAGAATGGATGGACGCGACATTACGCATCACAGGAACATATCTACGCTATCCACTCCGGATCGTTGAAGTCGAAGACGGTCAAACCTATGACCAGGATGGATTCCGCGTGACGGCGCGGTCGCTTGAACATCGCTTCCCGGCGTTCGGGTACCGACTAGAAGGACCAGAAGAGCGGGGTGCCTTGCGTGTGGATGCACTGAAGGCACTAGGCGTTCCTTCCGGTCCGATCTATCGCCGAATCACACTGGAAGAAACCTTTGAATTCGAAGGCACGGTCTATTCATCGTCCGATTTTTTAGAATCACCCAAACCTGGTGTCAAACTAGCCGTTCTTGGCGATACGATGCCGTGCGCGGCCTCGGTCGAACTGGCACGAGACGTCGATGTATTAGTCCATGAAGCAACGTTTGCCGATCGAGAAGTCGAACATGCGGGACGCTTCGGTCACTCGACCGCTCGACAGGCAGCTGTCATTGCAGAAACGGCACAAGCGAAAAAGCTTCTATTGACGCACGTTTCCGCTCGTTATGTCGATCAAGAGGAAGTACTGGAACAAGAGGCGCGAGAAGTATTCGCGAACAGCCATCTCATGTTTGATCACCGGGTCGTCCCGGTCAAAGGATAGACGATGGACTTTCTCATTCTATGGGCACTCTTTTTACTGGCTGCTAGCGGATTAGGGTTTTTACTCGAACGTCGGACGGAAAAAGAAAAATACTTGTACATGAAGTTCATTTTTTATGCATGTCTCGGGGCCGTGTCGTTTCCAGTCTATGATATTCAGTTACCGCTCGGCATCATCATTTTCCTGATCGTCCTGCACCCGAAAAAGAACTCGCGTTATAAACGGTACATGGCACTCTTTGGGTTCTTATTCTTCCTGTTCCAACTCTTTCTCGGTCCGTTTGATGCGGGAATGTTGCGGGAAGAAACACAACAGATTGGTCGCGTGACGATCACGGATGACTCATTCGACAATTTCCTTTCTCAAATCGAACGACGTGTCGGTGAAGAAGGGCTGCGGATGGAACAAAGTCAGTTGATGTTCGATCGGGGCGGGAATCTCAGGAACGCCTCGTTTGAGATGCTCGTTGAAACGCCAAAACGTTTCATTCGTTACGATGTGAGTTACCAGGAGCTGACAGGAACGATTTCCTATCGACCACGTGAAGAGTTGACGACAAAATCGTTGACGTCGTATTACCAGAAACTGATTGATGCGAATCAATCGTTTGAGACGTTGCGAAAGCTTTCGATTCATGAAATCTTACATGATTCCAAAACACCCTATGTCGAGATGGATCTCGATGGGCTCTATGAAACGTTTAGTCTGCAGGATGCAACGGTCTTCTTGATTGATGACGAAGGAAAACTGATTCCGTACGTCAATACAGGGGACGATGTCTTAGCGAATGCGGTCCGTCTGACCTATTACCGTTCTGACGGTCAATCCTTACGCGATAAAACTATTCTGTTATATAATTACAGCTTTGAGACATCAAGGCGAAAAGGAGTCGTACGATGAAAAAATGGTTATTTGCTACAAGTATCGTGTTACTTGCCGGTTGCGCGGAAGCAAAAGAGGAACAACAAACAGCGTCTTGTGAGGCGGAAGTCAAGGTATCGGTCGTGGATCACGTCAAGGATAAAACGTTATTTAATAAAGACGTATGCTTGAACGAAAAAGATACAGCACTTGATGCACTTGAAGATACGACGCTCGATGTCGTCAAAACAGGCAAAGGTGAGATGGCATATGTCACGGCAGTCGATGGGATTCGAGAGAAATCAGCTGGAGCAGGTAGTGGCTGGGTCTTCGGAGTCAACGGCAAACCAGGCGAAGTCGGTGCTGGAAGTTATGAACTGAAAAAAGGAGATCGTCTCGAATGGCGATTTGAAAAAGATGCAATGGCTTATTTTGAGTAAACCAGAACGGGAGCGACTTCACCCAGTGAACGTCGCTCTCTTTTTCATCGGGATGATTACGATCCCGTTCGTCCTCACACATGATCAATCCGTGATCGTCGTCTATCATCTGCTCTTGTTTTTATTCGTTCAAGAACGGACTGTGTTTCGCTATTTAGTCCTCCCGGCTCTTTATGCCGTCATGATGTGTGTCCCGCTTCTTTATGGTGCAAGCATCGACACAGTAGCGATTTATGAAACGACGGTCCAAGTGACGCTATTCATCACGTCGAGTCAATGGATTTTTACGTTGGTTCGACTCGATCAGATGGGACCGTTGTTTCGTTTCTTACCTCGACTGACACGATTGACGGGTATGGTGCTGGCGCTGATTCCGTCTTTCTTACGCACTTGGCCCGAAGTCAAGATGAGTCATCCGGATACGTCGCTTGCTGTTCGACTGGAGCGGATGGCCGCCTATCATATCGTACCGATCGAAGCGGTGCCGTCTCGCTTAAGACCGATCACGCGACGTGATGTTCAGATAGGTTTATTGCTTGCGGCAGGACTGGTTTTTTGTCTGACACCATGGGCAATCATTTCGGCGATGATTTTGCCTATAGCGCTATTATTTACAAAAGGGGGAATCCGGGATGCCTATCATGTATACCGACACCGATCGCGAAGAGCGACTACGTCAACAGGCGGGCGAACATGAACAACCGGTCTTGACACCCGAGCGGTTGCTTCATGGACGTGTCCGAGATCTTCTGGCGACGGGTTCCTTGTTTCGGGCAGGAGAACTCGCGACTTTGCTTGGGCTAGAAGCTTTTTTTGAAGCGGAGTCCAGTGAGCTCTCATCCGGAGAACAACAGCTTGTCGGTCTCGGTCATGCGTTGTCTTCGTCACCAAATACCCTGTTCTTGTCGGAACCGTTTCTCTTTCTTGATCATGTCAGGCGGAAACGATTAATGGGATTGCTTGAAGAAATCGAACGACGGTTTGGTTGTCAGATCCATTGCTCGATGACGATACAATCCGACTTGGCGATCACGAGTCGCGCCACTGAACTGACAGGTCGTATCCTGAATCGGATCGAAAACGTCCAACACCGTTATCCGTTACAGACACGCTATGCACTCGTGACAGAAAAATTGTCGTTTCACCAAGGTGAACGCATTGCGATCGTCGGTGCGAATGGTAGTGGGAAATCGACGTTACTACGACTCGCGCTCGGTGTCGAGCGACCGCTATACGGAAAAGTCCGGCGGTCGGGGGAGACGCATTATGTACCAGCGCATCCGATGCTTGCGCCATTAGACGATCGAAGTGGTAGTTTTACGACGCAAAAAAAACGTCTCTTGGACGGTATCGATTGGAGTAAAGACAGCTATTACTTTGATGAACCGACGGCTGGACTTGATGACAGCGCACGAATGGCTTTCGTCGCATCGTGGAAGCAGAATCCGACGAATCTGATCGTCATGGCGACGCATGATCCAGTTCTCATTCGGGCAGCACAGCGGATCATTTATCTCGTGCACGGAGAGGTTGCTTTCGATGGACCGACGAAGCATTTTTTACAAGAAAGTCGGTTGTTCGTATGATCGTCGCAACGGTTCTAATCGTTTGTCTGTTTTTAGTCATGTTCGAGAGACTTCAGATGACGGATCAACGATTACGGTTCATCGCCATCATCACGGCAGCGGCAATCGTCGGACGATTGTTGTTCTCTAGTTTGCCGAACGTCCAGCCGGCAACGGCACTCGTCTTATTATTAGCCGTATTCATCCATCCGATCGTCGGAGCTATTTCTGGGATGCTTGTCGTCGTGTTAACGAGCTTATTTCTCGGAAGCGGTCCGTTCGTCCTCTTTCAGGCGCTGGCGTATGCAACGATTGCCAGTTTAGGATTCGTTCCGTTTCTTCGTTACCGGATCGTATTGACTGGATATGGATTTCTAGCTGGTTTCTTATACGGATGGGTGAGCAATCTCGGGTTCTTGGTATTGACCGGATTCTCGTGGCAAGCTTTTTTGACACTGCTTGTAGCCGGGGGAACGTTTGATATGCTTCACGGATTCAGTAACGCGATATTCATTTGGATATTGTTTCCGATTTTTTTACGAATTATGCATTCATTCGATGAAAAGAGGGGTACAGAATAGTAACATACCGAACAGGAGGGAAGGCATATGCTGGGATCGTCGATTTCGCTTGCTTATGTCGTCATGTTGCTCATCGTTTCGAGTGTCGGCTTAGTGTTTGGCAGTATTCTGTTGATGAAAGGTACGATTAGAGGACGTTACGCTGCTTGTTACTTACTTGCTGCCGCCATCTTCCCAAGCGCCATGCTCATTACCTCATCAGAAGGATTACTTTGGCAACATTTACGATTCGAGAGTTCATGGTTCCTCGCGATTGTCTCCTGGTTACTCGTCTTATCGACGGGCTACATCGTCTCGATCACGGGTGCGCTCGTCATTCGTTATCTGTATCACTATACGACGACGTTCGATCGCGTCAAACGTTATGCGACGCGGCGTTTTCGTCATCATGAGGCATAATTACAAAAACGGAAGAACCAGCTATCTGGTCCTTCCGTTTTTTTATGAATTCGCGTACAGGAGTTCTTCTTCTGTCGATGATTCTTGCTGGCGAGCAGGATCTTGAATTCGACCTGTCACTTCGGTCAGGAGACGGCGTGGCAAGAGACGAGACAAGGAAACCATGGCGCGGTTGCTTGCACCTGGAACAACGACGCGGCGTCCTTTGAGCATGCCACGGTACCCGGCGAAGGCGACGAGGTGTGACGGCATACTCTTGAATGGTAGCGTGATGTTCGCCCGGTCGAAGAAGTTCGTATCGGTCGGTCCTGGACAGAGACAAGTCACACTGACACCCGAGCCGTCGACTTCTGTCGCAAGTGCTTCTGAGAACGACAGGACATAGGCTTTCGTTGCATAGTAGACACTCATGTATGGTCCTGGCATGAAGGCAGCGACCGACGCGACATTCAAGATGCGTCCAAAGCCACGTTCGACCATTCCCGGTAAGAGACGTTTCGTCAAATCCGTCAAGGCGACGACGTTGACCTGGATCGAGTTAATGTCTTCTGTTGGATCGATTTCCGCAAAGCGTCCCGACGTGGCGAAGCCGGCATTATTGAACAATAGATCGACTGTCAATTCTTGTTCCTCTAAGTATTGCACGAGACGATCAACGCTGTCGCTTAGCGATAAATCAGCAGCGAATACATAGACTTTGATCTGATAGCGTTTTTCAAGGACCTGTTGAAGCTCCTTCAATTTCTTCTCATTGCGGGCAACGAGTACACAATCGAAGCCATCTCGCGCCGCGAGGACAGCGAGATCTAGTCCGATTCCACCCGATGCACCGGTAATCAGTGCCGTTTTTCGTAACATAGGACATTCCTCCATTCGAAATCGTGAATCTGAGTCTAGTGTATACCATTCCATACCGTTCCCGCGAATCCTGTTTCGTAAGCATTTACTTTTCTTATCACTGGTTCAACCAGTATGATAGAACAGTAGAGGGGAAGTGGAACGAATGAGGAAAAAAGTAACCGTCGCCTTGTTGCTCGCGACGTTTTTAGCCGCGATCGAGGGGACGATCGTTGCAACAGCAACACCTGTCATGGCGAGTGAATTGAACGGGGCGAAATTAGTCAGTTGGATCTTTGCTGGATTCTTGTTGTTCATGGCGGTATCAACACCGATTTACGGAAAGATGGCAGATTTATATGGTCGAAAACGGGTTCTGTTATTCGGGATCGGCGTCTTCACCGTCGCTTCGTTAGCCTGTGGACTCGCTCAATCGATGGAGATGTTGATCGTTTTCCGCGCCGTCCAAGGAATCGGGGCAGGAGCTGTATTGCCGATCGCGATGACGATCATTGGGGATTTGTATACATATGAGGAGCGGGGGAAAATCCAAGGAGTGCTCAGCGCTGTCTGGGGAATCTCAGGTGTCGCTGGACCACTTGTCGGTGGATTCCTCGTCGAATCGCTTTCGTGGCGGTATATTTTCTTACTAAACGTACCGTTTGCGTTATTGTCGTTCTTCATGATCGTCGTTTACTACAAAGAGACGGTCCGTGAAACGGAACGGAAAATCGATTACCGGGGTGCGTTATTGTTTGCGCTCGGGATGAGTGCGTTTCTTTACGGCTTATTATCGGGCAGTGAGTCGGAGACGTTCTTGCGTCCGATCATTCTAGCCAGCTTTTTCATTAGTTTCGTTTTATTGTTCACGTTCTATCGTGTCGAGAAAAAGGCGAGCGATCCACTCTTACCACCAGCAGTCATTCGCCATCCGGTCATTCTCGTGATCAACTTAGCGGTCTTCTTTTCCGCCTGGGTGCTCGTCTCGATGTCAGCGTATATTCCGATTTTTGCCCAAGGGGTACTCGGCAAGAGTCCGACCGAAGCTGGTTTCATGTTGATGCCACTGTCGCTTTTTTGGACGCTGACCGCCATTATCGGTGGACGGACGATTGGTGTCGCCTCACCCCGGTATCGGACGATGACAGGAATGGGACTGCTGATCGTCGGTACAGTGATTTTATCGTTGATCACGCGCGAATCAAGTGATGTTTTCATCTATCTTGCCGTTTCGCTGATCGGAATTGGTTTTGGTCTCTCACAACCCGTCTTCATGGTCGTCCTGCAGACTTCCGTCGATTGGTCACTTCGTGGCTCAGCGACGGCCGTCAACTCGTTCTTGAGTACGACGGGACAGACGCTCGGTGTTGCGATCTTCGGTACGATCTTCAACCTATCCATCCTTCGTTCGTTTTCAGCGTCGGACACGCTCTCAGGGTACGCGATTGATCCATTTTTCCAATCGAGTACGGCAAAAACGTTCGGACAGGATGTGCAGTATGCGGCAGAAATCGCGTTATCACATGGATTACGTTACGTCTTCATCGGTGGCGTTCTTTGTGCGATTCTTGCGTTCGCGATGACATGGCGTTTACCGAAAGTTCGACCTGACGATCCACGATCGTAATGAAAAAGCGAACCAGGATGATGATCATCCTGGTTCGCTTTTGTCATTAAGAAGATTGACTAGTGGCACTCTCACGCTGGGCGAGTTGTTCGCGAATATCGCGTTCGTTGCGTCGGAGGAACAATCCGATTCCGATCAATAGTAAAGCGGCACCGGTGATTTGAATCCATGTCAGCTTCTCATCGAACAGATAGTATCCGAAGATCATCCCCCAAACCGCTTCGCCAAGGATCGTGATGCTGACGATGCTGGCACTGACACGAGCGAGCGCCCAGTTGAATAAATTGTGACCGAGTAACGTCGGGAAGACGGCAAGAAGAATATACAGCCACCAATCTTGTTGGAACGCAGCAACGAGATTCGTTGATTGAATCAATGATAACAAAAGTAAGACGAGCGACGCGACAGCGTAGACACCGAACGAATAGAGGTTCGTCGAGACGCTTGTGCGGACGTGTTGACCGAGCAACCAGTAACCAGCGACTAAAATCGTTGCGAGCAAGGCAAGACCGTCCCCGATCAAGGCGCGCATGCCGACAGCGATATCTCCATAAGCGACGAGACCGCCACCAAATAAGGCGACAGCGACGAACAGGAGTGCTTTGCGCGACGGGTGTTGTTTGAAGAATAACGCGTTACCGGCCAGGACAAAAATCGGACTCGCGGTCACGAAGAGCGTCGAGCTCGCAACTGTCGTATAATCAAGAGAGAGGAACCACAGCCAAAAATGCCCGGCGAGCAAAATGCCACTTAATAGCATATGCCGGATCGTCGACGAACTGAGTTGCAACAGTTCCTTCAATCGAATGAGTGGGAGCAACAACAAGGTCGAAAACAACATGCGGTAAAAGGCGACAGCCTCGATCGGTGTCTCCGCCCACTTGACGAAGATTGCCGATGTTGAAATAAAGAATAAAGCCATGAATAACGTAAAATAGGGCATGGGTACCTCCACATGTCTGAAGTAAGGAAATGAGGGTGAAGCGTGTGCAATTGATCATTGCTGAAAAACCAAAACAAGCGGAAAAACTGGCAGCTCCGTATCCGTCCGTGAAGCGGGACGGCTACATTGAAATCAAACCATGTGACCGGTTTCCGCAAGGAGCAAAACTCGCCTATGCGGTCGGACACTTATGCGAACTGCAGGAGCCGGCGCATTATGACGCCAAATGGAAACGATGGAACTACGATCATCTGCCGATCATCCCGGAACGATTTGATTACCGACTGGCAAAAGGCAAGAGTAAACCATACCAGGTCATCAAGAAATTATTGAATGAGCGGACGACGACTTCCATCATTATAGCATCGGATGCCGAGCGAGAGGGAGAGGCAATCGTCCGATTGATCTTACGTCTCGCGAACAACGCGAAACCACTGCAACGACTCTGGATTTCGAGTCTGACGCCTCAAGCGGTTGATCATGGGTTTGCGAACCTGCTCGATGGCAAGGAAACGGAGAACATTTTTCATGAGGCGATGAGTCGCGCTTGCGCCGATTGGTTGATCGGGATGAATGCGTCACGTGCGTATACGACGTTACTGAAGAAGAAGGGCATCGCCGACGTCTTCTCCCTCGGACGGGTCCAGACACCGACGCTTGCACTGATCGTCGAACGGGAAAAACAGATCGAGAATTTTCGACCGGAGACGTACTACGAAGTCGAGGCGGATTTTACGCGATACAAAGGAAAATACATCAATGCGAAGAAACAGACGAAGCTGAGTGACCGGGACCAGGCACAAGCGATCGTGGATCGGACGAAAGGAACTGGAGTCGTCGCATCAATCGAGAAAAAACGTCAGACGGAACGACCACCGTTTTGGTTCAGTTTGTCACTCTTACAAACAGAAGCGAGCCGACGGTTTGGTCTCGGTGCAAAAGAGACGCTCGATATCGCGCAAAAACTCTATATCCGTGGTTGGATCAGTTATCCGCGAACGGACTCTTCCTTCGTAACGAAAGAGGAGGCGGGACAGTTCCCGGTCATTCTTGATCGGTTACTGAAGCAAGCGGAATATAGCCCAATCAAGGATGTCCTGACGAACAATCCGGCTAACGATAAACGTTACGTTAATCCGGCGAAGGTCAGCGACCACTATGCGATCATTCCAACAGAAGAAGCGGGTGCCGTCGCGAAGCTCTCCGGACGAGATGCACAAGTCTACGACTTAATCGTTCGCCGTTTTCTTGCTGCCTTTGCACCGGACGCCGTCTCGGAGAAGACGGAAATCGTGACGACGCGTGAGATGGACCGTTTTTTGACGCGCGGCAGTCGGACGATTGATCCGGGCTTTAAACAGGTCTTACAAATCGAGTCAAAGGAAGTCGAATTACCAGCCGTCGAACAAGGACAAGAGATGCCGATCAAAGGCTGTCGTCTGCTTGAGAAACAAACGGAGCCGCCGAAACGCTATACGGAAGGGACGCTCATCCTCGGTATGAAAACAGCCGGTAAGTTACTCGAAGATGAGCTGCAAGCGATCATGAAGGAAGTCGAGGGACTTGGGACGGAAGCGACCCGTGCCGGGATCATCGACGGACTAAAACGGCGGGAATACATCAAACTCGTCAAAAAAGAGATTCATCCGACGCCAAAAGGTCGGATCTTGATCGATGCCGTAACGGGGAGCATTCTTGCTTCGCCAGAGATGACAGCGAAGTGGGAGAGCCGTCTCGAGCAAATCGGTAAAGGGGAAGCGTCGGCTGCCCAGTTCATTGAACAGGCGAAGAAATTGTCGGAGCATCTCGTCGTCGATGCCAAACAACGAATTGAACAACTCGCCGTTGATCCGACACAAGTCAAAAGCAAGTCCCCGCGGGGTGCAACGAATCGTCCGGTCGGTCCGTGCCCGCTGTGTCAATCAGCAGTGCTTGATCGTGGGAAGTTCTATGGCTGCAGTGGCTATCAAAAGAACAACTGTGGCTTTACGTTACCGAAAACGATCCTTGGTGCCCGACTGACGCAAACGGAAGTCAAAAAAGTACTAGCGGGTCAAAAAACAAAGCCACTCGAGATGAAAAAGAATGCGCGCCAGTTTAAGGCGATGCTCTATCTCGAACGCGATCAATTAAAATTCGAATTCACGAAAGGGGAAGACTGATGCAATACGAACTGATTCAAAATCAAACGTTTCGTCCTGTCTTTGAACGACTGTTACAAGAAGGGCGCCGCTTGACGGTCTGGTTTCCGGACCATATTGAGGTACAGTCGGCAGAAGGACTGGTCGAAGAAGCAGAAGAACTGTTTGGTGTGACTGCGGAAGTGATCGATGATCCACAATCATTCGGAAAACACATCCTACTTCCGTACTTGACGGAAGTCGAGCACCGGGAAGATGGATTCATCCGCTACGAAGCTGAGCTGACGGAAGAGTTACGCCAACTCGTACGCGAATTGACGTTACCGATGCTGACGGAAGGCGACTTCGAAGTGTTGTATTCATATCAAATCGAGACGGAGACGGAACGCTTCTTCGTTGAAGACTGGTTCCAAGCTGACTTACAAAAACTACCTAACTAGGTGAAACTTTCTTGAAGAGGATGACGTAGGATAAGTGATCGTCATCATTTTATTCATTTGGAGGGTTCACTATGTTCACAGTAGCATTCATGGAAGGCGAACTGGGAGGCGACGGCTTCTTCTCGGGCATGCCGATTTTCATGGTCGGATTTTTTGTTCTCATCATCGGGTTCATTCTGTTTGGAGTCATCTCTGCAGCCTCAAAGGGAATTTCGACGAATTCATTGACGCAACAACTGCGCGAGCATGCGGCGCGTCTCGTCAGTCCAACGGAATCGGATGCACTGAATTACGTCGCTTACTTAGAAACGTTGACAAGTTTTCCAGTCGAAAAGACGAATCTCGAACCGTTTCGGATTGCGACTGGCATCTTAAGGCTCGTCCAAGGAACAGATCAGATTTCCGAAACGACGAAAAAACAAGTCGTCGCTCAGTACTTACGGCTCGGCATTTTGGATGCGGATCATTTAGCGGACGAACAGCCGGTCCGGAGTCATAGTCATAGCCATCACCATCATCATTGAAAAAGGGTCCTCAGGGGCTCTTTTTTTGTTGAAAACGGTTGAATCGTGACATCTAATTGTCATATACAACGATTTAGATTAAAGTTGTATGAAATTGAAATCTTTTTGAGCAGAATGCTGTGTATCGATTGAAAAAAGTTTACAATGAATGGACGGGAATACCTTTATTGCTGGAGAAAGATAAAGGGAAAGGAGTTGAATTCCTTTAATGAAAACATGGCTGAATCGAACGATTGGACGGCAAATCATGTCTGCGTTTTATGTGATTTTTCTGACACTGCTGCTAACGACAGGTGGTGTCTACCTATATACGAAACAACAGGTGGATGAATCACGCCAAGAGTTAAAGATGTTAAACGAACATCGGACACGGGCGACGGATTTGTACGAATCATGGCAAAGCATGCAGTACGAGATGCGTGGCTTCGTCTTGCTTGGTGACGAAGAGATGTTAAAAGAAATCGAAGCAAAGAAAAATGGCATCAATCAACAAACGACATGGTTCGAGCGCAATGCACGCTTCAAAGAAGAACGGCAGTATGCAACGGACGCACGGGAACTCTATACAGCGTATACCCAACGCGTCATGCCGAGCCTCGTCAATTATGTCGCGGCGAAAAAAGACGGCAAAGTGACGGAACCGTTCTTGAAGATGCCGACGCTTGGAAAGGTCACGAAATCAAAACCACTCGATCCACAGCGGAAGTTCAACATCAAGACGAAGAGTGCGGCTGATATGAGTTCAAGTATCGTTGATATGGAGACGGTCTTCACAAAATATCGTAATTCCTTAAACGATCAAGAGATGGCGGCGCAAGAGCAGCTTGGTAAACAAGTCAACTCGGCGCAAATTCTCGGAGCAGTTAATATCGCAATCCTCTTATTGATTACTCTCGTTTTCGTCCGACCATTCGTCCGCCGCTTGACTCGTCAGTTGCGTCAGTTGAACCGGGAAAGTGGACGACTCGCTAAAGGTGAGGATGCGACACCAATCGTCATCACGAATCGTCAAGATGAGATTGGTGAATTGACGACGACGTTCAACCAGATGGCAGCCGCCATTTCCGGGCAAAAGCACCAGCTTGTCGCGAGTAACGACGAACTTCAAAGTCAACAAGAAGAATTAATTGCCCAGCAAGAAGAACTGCAATCGCAACAGGAAGAACTCGAAGAAGCACTCGACATCACGTTGCGCAACGAGACCCATTTGCGTTATCGCAATGAGTTGACCGAGACACTTGCGTCTCGCGAAACGTTGACGGCGTATCCAGCGATCATCGAAAAATTGATTACGATCACCGATGCGGAGCTCGGAGCAATCGTCTTCTTAGAGCAAGACCGCTATACGGATCTCGTCTCGTACGGGATGACGGCAGCTCAGGAGCACCAGTTATTACATGCTTCGACGTCATTACTCGAACGCACACGTCAAAACAAACGCGCTGTTCGCTCGACGAAACAAGTCGCGAGTCATCATCCGCTCCCGTATCCATACACGATGTACGAAATCGTCGTACCGGTGATGGATCCAGCGACGAACACGATGATTGCAAGCATTTATCTCGTCCGTTACCGGGATGCTTTCACGGAAGACCAGACAAATGAAATCTGGTCGTTCTCCCGTCAATTGGCACTCTCCTTGCTCCGGATGCGTGTCTTTGAAGAAGTCGAACGAGAACGGGAAAAGACCTCAAAACTTCTACATTCGATTCGAGAAGCGGTCATCTATATCGAAGGAGAGACGATTTTTGCCAATAAACCATTGCTCGCTTTATTCCATCATCCGGCGCACGATCAAGTGGCGGAAGAAGGATTGATGACGCTCGACGTCAAAATCGAAGAGTTGGCAGTGCAGGTTGATCAACATGAGGCGTTCTTAACCTACATGGATCATGTCTGCAGTCAGGAAATTCCGACGGAGAGCTTGGCGTTGTCCTTGAACAAGGAAGAGCGATTCGTCACGCTGTATGCAGAGGAAATTCATTACGGTGGTTGTTTCCGCGGTACGATGCTCGTCTTACGTGACGTGACGGCAGAGACAGCGATCGACCGGATGAAATCGGAATTCGTCTCGACCGTCTCGCATGAGTTGCGGACACCGCTTGCCTCGATTTACGGCTACACGGAATTGATGCTCGCGCGCGACGTCCAGGAATCAAAACGTCAACGGTATCTCGAGACGATTCATGCAGAAACCGAACGGTTGACGAATCTCGTCAACGACTTCCTCGATGTCCAGCGCATGGAATCGAGTCAGCAGCAGTATGACTTCAAACCGCTTGATTTGACGAAAGTCATTCAGGAAACGGTCGAGTTCCATACGGCTTCGGCAAAAGATCACGAGCTAGTCCTTGATTTTGAAGAAACGACGACGGGTCGGATTCATGCTGACGAACAAAAAATGCGTCAGCTGTTCACGAACCTGATCAACAATGCGATCAAGTATTCACCGGATGGTGGTCAAATCACGATCACGATGCGTCAAGTCGAAGATCGTGTCCAGCTGAAGATCGAAGATGAGGGAATCGGCATTCCCCGTCACGCGTTACCACAACTGTTTAGTAAGTTTTATCGAGTCGATAATTCGGATAGTCGAAAAATCGGCGGTACCGGTCTTGGTCTTGCGATTTGTCAGGAAATCGTTCGTTCGCACGAAGGGATGATTCATGTCGAATCAACAGAAGGTGTCGGGTCCGCGTTCATCGTCGAACTACCGATCGTCCAGTCCGTCGTACCGGTCACGGAATCGGCAGATGAATGTTAATGTCAAAAGCGTTCTTTGATTTTTTAATCAAAGGGCGTTTTTTTGTTGGTTTCATCTGCAAAACGGGAATTAACTACTATCAAACAGAAAGGAAGTGAGGAGATGCGGCGAAGCAGATGGCCTTGTTAAGTCCGACGATCACTCATGCTTTGGATCCTGATCGAAGCTAGTAGTTCGTTCATTCCAGCTTATGTGATTGAGCGCTTTTACTGGGAAGACCGGGGAATGAGCATTGCCGAAGTCGTCATCGCAGAAATCGTCTTTGCTTGGGTCATGTTGATTGGTGAGGTCCCGTTCGGTTTGTTATCCGATCGATGGGGCAGAAAGCCGTTCATTCTGGCTGGTTTCGTATGTGAGTGGTTATCGTTTACGGTGTTGCTTGAAGCCTACTCATTACCTGCCTTCCTCTTGGCGATGGTCCTTGCCGGCATCGGTGGCGCAGCACTTAGTGGAGCGCTTGAAGCCCACGTCTATGAAACATTGCGAATGCATAGGATGGAAGAGCGATTCGAGACGGTCTGGCGAGTGATTTCAATCGGTGGTTTATTGACATCAGGACTCGCAGCACTTGTCGGGAGTTACGCCGTGCGATCGGTAGACTTGATTTGGCACTATCACGTGTCCTGGTGGGTATTGCTCGGAACAGTACTGCTGACGTTTTTCTTAAAGGAAGCATCGCGAGAACAAGACGGAGAGACGATTTCATTAAAGACATTGCTAAACGGTTTTTCGTTTCGACGCGTCTACGTCCGAATTCTTTGTATTGTCTTGTTATACGGGGCGACGATTGATTTCGTCGATGAGTTTTGGCAACTTTATCTACGGGATCAAACGATACCGATGGTCCATTTCGGATTCGTTTTCGTGTTATTTCAAATCATGCAGGCGACCGGCGCGTCATTATCTCGGTTCCGATCTCCGGTCGGATGGGCGATGATCTATATCGTGTGTCTTGCCGGATTGTCGGTTGCCTCTCCGCTCGTCAGTATCGGGTTACTCGGGACGCTGTACTTGTGCTATGGCTGGGCTGAGCCTTATGTGACCACTATCATCCAAGAAGTTGCGCCGCCAAATGGACGTGCAACGTTTACGTCGCTGATCTCAGTCATTGAACGTTTAGCTGTGCTTGGAACCGGTACGCTGTTCGTCTTCGTCGAACGTGTCTTTTCGCTTCAGATGACCTATGCCGCGCTCGGTCTCGTCTCACTTATGTTGCTTCTATTGTATAGTGTGACGCGAACGCGTCAGAACTGAATCAAAAAAAGGGGCTGACTCAAAAGTCAGCCTCTACAAAGATAAGGATGGCAGAATGATAATCTGCCATCCTTATCTCGTAACAAAAAGAATGACGCGTCACACGCCACTCCTACAGGAACAAGCGCATTTATGCGCTGTCAGAGACGAACAAGACCCGCTTTCCTGCTTCAACGAAGCAGGAAAACTGGCTTGTGTCTCGCCTGAGGAAAGGGCGTGAAAAGACGCGTCATTCTTTTTTTGAGTCAGCCTCTTTTGACTGTCATTTATTACGACACGTGTCGTTGCTCCTGAGAAGAACGTGCCAATACCTGGCGAGCTGGTTGCCACATCAACAAGGAGAGGAGTCCTGCGAGCGCATAGACAAGCTCGATCGCAAACACATCGGCAAACCATCCGAACAGCAGACTACCGAGACAGAAGCAGAGTGCATACACGGTTTGTTGCACGCTATAGACATACGGTAACCGTTCGAGTGGTGTCGTCGTCTGCAACAACGTATTCAGCTCAATCGCCCGGACTTGACTTGCAAACCCTTGGATCAGACAAGCGATCACGGCAAGTGTGACGATTGGAGCGAAAGCAAACAAGAGGGTCGCAGTAATCGAAAAGCCGATACTACGATAAAGCAACGAACGCGTTCCACGACGACGTAACATCATGTAACTGCCGGCGATCATGCTCAGCAGATAGAAGGCATTTAGAATGCCCCACCAGCGTTCCGATAGTTGGAAATGTGTATCGATGTAGACGAGGAACAGAGCAGAAATCCACGCCGTACTGACGAACGCATCGATTCCGACGAGATACGTGTTGGCTTTCGCGAAAGAATGCGATCGCGTGTAGCGAATACTCGACCGGAAGGAGACGTCTTCTTCTTCCATCGAAGGATCGGGTAGAGAGCGGACGCTTCGATAGAACAGATAGCTGATGAGACTGGCACCTAAAAACAGACCAGCCGAGACGGACAAGACGGAAAGAGGGGATAACAAGCTGACCAGGATGGCGCCGAGCGGCCACATGATGAGCTGAATCACTTGATTCGAACCTTGTACGAGACTGTTAGCTTTCTGGACATCCTGACACAGTCGAGGGATGAAGGCACTTTCGATCGGACGAGCAAATCCGTCGAAGAAAGCGATACACCCAACGAGTGCGAGGATAAGTGGCAGTGGTAAATCAAATCCCCAGATGACGCCTAATAGAATCGTCTTGAGGAGTTGACTGCCGAACAACAAGGAGGCATGGGGAACACGTTGAGCGACTTGGGCGAATAAGAAGCCGCTACCTGTCATGCCTGCTGTGACGAGAACAGGAAACAGGGCAGCGAGACTCGCTTGCCCTGTCGTTTGATAGATCATCGCGATCAGGGAGACGATATAGAGCGCATCTCCCGCATTCGCAATCCATTGACTGACCAATAAAAGCGTAAACCGGTTCATTCTGAATGACCTCCATATCGTACGTATTTAGTTAGGAGTGAGAATTCAGAATGACTTACATTGGACGCCCTCATTTCATGTTTTTTTCTAGTGTAAGAGGAAAAAAATGGATTGTCAATCAGAATCGTGATGAGATTTCAGTGCAACGGGTGTAAAGGGATCGACCATCGACGACGCAGCGGCTTCGTCTTGAGCACGAGATGCCGATAGCTTGATTGGTTTTAGTTGCTGGCGGAAGCGGAAAGCCCGTTCGAGTCGACTCATGAATAGATTGCTGAAAAAGACGACTAATGCTAGTCCAATCAGTGGAACGAGGAACATATGATTGAGCCAAGATGTCGCTGAAAACTGGTTATAGTAATAACCGAACATCGAGGACCACTCAAAAATCGTTGGGGCAGTTCCGACATGTAAATTAACCGTTCCAGCGAAGAAAATTTTGAAAAGTGATAAGTGAACGAGTAACATCAACGTTTGGATGAACTGTTGCATAAAAACGATTGTCAACGTTGGAACAAGATGTGGCCAAATGTGGCGTCTGAACCGATGCCACGGACTGCCACCAAGCGTCTGGGCGACAATCATGAACTCTTGACTAAGTAACTGACGGGTCTCAGCAATCAGATAAAGCGATAAAGAGGGGAGACCAAGCAAAATCAAGACGATTAATTCGAACGATACACGGTCGAACAACGGTGGGATAGCAGTCGAATCAAAGAACGTAAGTGATGGAAGCAAAATGAGCAACGCGACAAGAGAGAGCGGTAAAACTAAAAATCCATCAAGAATAAGTTTTAAGTATCGATTGACGCGAGCACTTCTAAAAGCTAGCGGAATTGCGATCACTAGCGAAAGAAACATTCGCCCGAGCGCAACAATCATACAAATACCGGCTGTCCATTTAAATCCTTCAATCATCAATTGAAAGAGGTCATAGCCAGAGCGGTCTGTACCGAGCCATTGATCACTTGATGGTTTTAGTGGTGACGTCGCAAGGAACGTACCGTCTTCAGCATACCTGTTCGAGATTTGATCGACTTGACCATCACGAAAGATCGTATTTCCAAAACTAAGGAGCAGTAAACCAGTAAGTAAAACTAAACATAGCCAGAAGACAGGATCTCGCATCAAAGTACGACGCATCAAATCCCCCCTTTCCAGGCGTTCGGAATAAGCCATTCTGCCAACAAATCAATGATGAAAATCGGCAGATAGATTAAGAACAAGATGACCATCAAAATCGGCATTTGTCCATTATAAAAGACGAACCGGAACATACCTTGCACTTCGAACGTGTATTCAATGATCACGAGACTCGATAATACCGTAATGATGTTCGCTCGGAAAAACAGATAAAACCGATAGATCATTGTCGGAATCAAATGTTTCCAGAAAAGAGCGGCAGGACGAATGCCTTTAGCCCGTGCGAGTTCAAGGAAAGGAGCAGCTTCCTGTTCGAGTACTTGCGTCGTTAACCATTTGATGAAGAAGAATAGTGTTGTCAACGTTAGCGTAAGAATCGGTAAAAAACGAATGTACTCAGCATAGGATCCCGCAATTTCGATTTTGTCATACCCGGTCGTTTTAAACAGATAGAGGACAAGGAATTGCGAAAGAATGATCCAGAACAGATCCGGAACCATCTCAAGCGTCCGCGTCGTTTGTTTCAGCATCATGCGTGTTTTGCGACCACTCCGATAAAACAAATAAGCATAAAAAATCGCACACACAGCGGAGACTAACATAGCTGTCGTAAAGATGATCAACGTCTCTTTAATGAATGGACTGATGGTAGGAAGCAACAAGAATTCCTTTTGAGCGGTTACGTTGAAATAGGTAATCTCATCAAGTTTCGTTAATTGAGCAAATTGTTGCTTCAGACCTTCCCAGTAGCTTGCTGGGTTGAATTTCATTTGCGCGACAAGCGCCGGAAGGGCGCTGATCGCAATCAAGACAAAAAATGCCGTGATGAGTTGAATTGATTTTCGGGCGATAAACACCATGAGGCGAAAAACTCCTTTCTTTGGATCCTCAGCCGATGGCGAGGATCCGGTCATTACCAATCTGGATCAACTGACTATTCATATGTTTTCGGCGAAGTACATAACGTTCGAACTGTTGTGTTGCGATGAACGAATCACGCGTCGAGACCGTTGAGAGCGTCATCAGGACATGTTTTAATTGAGGTTGTCCTTCTTGTAGTGAAAGATGTGTCATCCGGTTCGCTCCGTCGAGTCGATTGAGGAATAGTTCGATCTTACAGCCTTCCTTGACCAATTCACTGATCAGGAATGCGGCTTGTTCAATGAACGTCTCAAATTGTTGATGGAGACCGTAACCGCTCGGGGCTGATAAATTCAAGGCAATCGTAAACGTATCCTGATTGCTCGTTTCGAACACTTTCGCCTGCAGGCGACCGGTCTTCGCCGTCGCATACCAATCAATTTCTTTTGACGGTTCCGCTGTATAGGGTTTTGCACCAAGTTGAACGAGTTTGTTCTTGATCGGTGAGTAACGGTCCGGTCGATCGCCGATCCGTAAATGCTGTAAAAGCAATGGCGTCGCTTGCGCTGTCAAGGACGGCAAGACTGTAAACGACGGATACGTATCGAACGTAAAGAGATAAACGCCCATCTTCCAAGGCAGGCGAATCGTTAAGATGATCTCATCGAACTCGGCTGGTCCGCGGCGAACCGTCTGAATCGGGATCGTCACTGCGTCTTCAGAGTCAATCACTGCATGAAACGTCGCCGGGTGAAGTGGATCCATCTCCGGAAAGATGACTCCGCCATCCGTGTGCAAACGAAGGGTCGTTTCGAGTCCAAGCTGACTCAAGGATTCGACGCCGAAGACTTGCAAATGAAGCGACGTCTTCTCCTGGTTGAACATCAATGATTCATAGTGCTTCCATTCAATTGCGACGTCCCGTCGGAGCTGCTTTTCTGTTCGCCCGACGACGAAATGAATCGTCGCCAAGGCTGCAAACAGGAAACCGAGGACGGAAAGACGCGGAATGAAGAGGAAGATGAACGTCATCGTGACGTACAGTGGAAAAAGTCGGCGTTCAAGCCAAAACGGGACGGAACGTTCAATCTGCATGATTCGTCACCCCATCTCGACCGGAACCGGCACGTCGTCCAGAATATGCGTCAAGACAGCCGCTTTCGTCGTCTTGATTCCACCTTCGAGTGTCAGTGTCAGGCGATGGGACAGAACGTGTTTTGCAAGATATTTGATATCTTCCGGGATGATGAAGTCGCGTTGATTCAAGAAAGCGTAACTTTGCGAGGCGCGAAGTAATGCAATCGCTCCACGCGGACTGACACCGACTTCAATGAGTTCATGGTTTCGTGTCGCTTGAACGATGTGTAATAGATAATCAAGCACGTCTTGCGATGCATGGACGCGGCGTGCCTCTTCCTGCCAGGAAATCAAGTCGCCACCTGACGCGATGCCGACGGCTGACCGACGGACGTTCGTCAGAATCTCAGATAATAAGCGCCGTTCGTTCTCGAAATCCGGGTAACCGACTTCAATTGCGACCATGAACCGGTCGAGTTGGGCGTCCGGTAGTGGGAATGTTCCTGCCGATTCGATCGGGTTTTGTGTTGCGATGACAAAGAATGGGGCTGGCATCTGATAGGTCGTTCCACCGATCGAAACCTGACGTTCCTCCATCGCTTCAAGCAGTGCCGATTGTGTCCGCGGAACGGCGCGGTTGATCTCATCGATCAAGACGACGTTCGCAAACAATGGACCGCGTTTATTCTCGAACTCCTGCGTCTTTAAGTTGAAGAAGTCTGAACCGATGACGTCTGATGGGAGAAGATCCGCCGTGAACTGAATCCGCGAGAAGGCACTCTCGAAGCTTTGAGCGAGCGCCTTGGCGAGCATCGTTTTCCCCGTTCCCGGTACATCTTCTAATAGAATATGTCCTTCTGCGATGAGTGCCGTCAGACAGAGATCAATGACGTCCGGTTTACCGAGATAGATCGAATTGAGTTGGTCTTTTAATTGTTGTAGTTTCATAGGAAATCCCTCCAAGGTTAAATGGTTGAGTAGCGTGCTAGTTGTTGTTCGAAGCGTAGAATCTCATCGTCCGTGACGATCGTTTCCGACATATCACCGTAGCGAATATTCCGATATAACTGAAAATCGACAGGGACCTCAATTCGACGTAACCAGTCTTCAAGCGTTTCGTTCAGACGACGTTGCTGGCTGCGCGGTAAGTGTTGCTCAAAGCGGATGACGAGATCACGGACACGTGAAGACGAATACGATGAATACAGGTAAGGCGATTTTCTTAAAGAAGTAGGATGAAAGATCGATTGAGCGAATGGAACGTCATCCGTTACTTCTCCTGTAGACCTGCGCCGTTTTTTCACGCGACGCGACTGAACGAGTTTCCAGACCATGAAACTAAACAAACTGATTAAAATGACATATTGTAGATAAGAAAAGGGAGAGTCAGAGGCATCCGCTTTAAGGGATTTCCAGAGCTCTTTTGGACCAGGTCGTGGATCGATCGGTTCAAAAGGCATCTTGCCTTTTGTGTTAGTAGGTGAGTGACCGTTTTTAAAACTAATTTCACCGTTCGCTTCAGTTTCTGCAATCGAAGGCTTTTTAAAAGGATCCGGCATGATGTAATGTGTATAAATATACGTCGCGGTAGTTTGAAACAAGAACAGACCAATCAAAATGACACCAAGCGACATGATAAAGCGTTGCCGTAACACAAGCGATCCTCCTTCCTGTTTTTAAGGAAAAAATATCCATATGTACTTAGGAAGATTTTAGCACACACGCTTAACAAATAAAAACAATTTTCTGAAAATAAAGACAAGGTGAGACGATTCATTTTCAAGTGGTGAGGGTATGGTGGAATCAGTGGATCTTGAAAGAGAAAGGGTGTTTTGTATGAAATTGATTATTTTTGGAGCGACGGGTCAAACGGGGCAAGAACTGGTCAAGCAAGCGATTGATCACGGGCATGAGGTCACAGCATTTGTCCGCAGTCCGGAAAAACTGACACTACGTGACGAACGGTTACACGTCGTTAAAGGCGACGTGCTCGATCAAGAAGCGGTGACGACTGCTGTTGCAGGGCAAGAGGCTGTCCTGACGGCTCTTGGCACAGAGAGTCTTGCATACAGCGGCTTTTTAGAACGGAGTCTCGTCCGGATCGTGACAGCGATGAAAAAACAGGGGGTAGACCGGATCGGTTATGTTGCGTCTGCCGGTGTTGATGATGAATTACCGGGTGTACAAGGAATGCTCGCTCAGCGGATTCTGAAAAATCCACTGAAGGATCACCGCCAAGCGATCGCGCTTTTGCAACAAGCGGATTTGAACTATACGGTAGCTCGACCACTCCGTTTACTGAACGGTCCGTTGACGGGACTTTATCGTCAAGCAGATACAGGTGTACCGGAAGATGCGAAACAGATCAATCGCGCAGATGTGGCGCATTTCCTCTTACAGGCAATCGAGACAGAAGATCATATCAAATCGAGTGTCGGTTTAGCAGAATGAAGAAAAAAGGACTCTCCCATATACGGAAGAGTCTTTTTTGATTGCTTATTGTTGACGATAGACGGAGACCGAACCACCATTGACGAAGAATTGACCGTAGCCATCTTGATTGATCGTGACCGACTTCGTGTTGTTTCCAGTGATGTCTGTCCAAACTTCTCCTTTGTTCTGAAGCCCGACGTACATCCACTTGCTACCGCCAGGACCATCTGACAGAATCGTCGCAAGACCTGATTTCGCACGGTCTGAGACACCTTCACGTGTCCAACCGATGATGTCTTGGTTATCGAGGTAATCATTTTGTTTCCCGAACGCGAAGTCCTTCCGTGCTTTAAGTAACGGATCAATCTTCGAAGCGAGTGCTGGAATTTCGCGATTCGACGTACCTTTTGTACCATAGTAGTCACCATAGAAGACCGACGGATAGCCTTGTTCACGTGTCAGAATCATCGCGTAAGCAAGCGGTTTGAACCATGACTGAACCGTTGATTCAAGCGATTGTCCAGGCTGCGAATCATGGTTCTCTACGAGTGTGACGGCTTGGACTGGATTGCTCTTGACGAGAGTACCGTCAAAGATCGTCCGCATGTCATAGTACCCGCCGCCTTTACTTGCCTGTTCGAACTTATAATGAAGCGGTGCATCAAAGACGGATTGTTGATAATTCGTCCGACTTAAGTAGTTTTGCAACGTGCCGAGATCGTTCTGCCAGTACTCTGCGACTGTAAACAATGGTTTGCCCGTCGTCTGACGAACGTTCGCGAGCCAGTCCGCTAAGTAACCGTGTTTGATATGCTTGACGGCATCGAGACGGAACCCATCAAGACCAAGTTCGTTGACGTACCATTTACCCCAGTTCTTCATTTCTTGCTGGACTTCTGGATGATCGAAGTCGAGATCCGCATACATCAAGTAATCGTAGTTGCCATTTTCAGTTGAGACATCCGTATCCCACGCTTTACCGGTACCGCGGAACTTGTAGATGGCGCTTTTTGAACGCGATTGATCCCAGTCCGTGCCGTCGAAGTGGTACCATTTCCACTTGAAGTTCGAGTAGAGGTTATTTCGCGCTGCAAAATTGAAGCCCGTCCATGCCTGGATTTGATAATCGCCAGAGACTTCCTGATTACGGTTACCCGGATTGACTTCGACTGCCGTGACGGCTTCCGTGAAATCAGCGCCACCTTTATGGTTCATGACGACATCGCCATAGACATCGATTCCGGCGGTATGCAATTGTCCAATCGCCGTTTTTAATTGCGCCTTTGTGCCGTATTTCGTACGGACCGTTCCTTTTTGGTTGAACTCACCTAAATCGTACAAATCATAGGCGCCGTACCCGACATCATTTTGCGAGGTACCTTTGTAAGCAGGGGGAATCCAGACCGATGTGATCCCGAGCTGATCGAGCTTTGTTGCGTCACTCCCGAGACGGTTCCAGTGGTTACCATCATTTGGCACATACCATTCGAAATACTGCATCATCGTTCCGTTGTCTGCCGTTGCGCCGACTGCAATCGGTTGCGCAAGTGGCACTAAAAAAGCAGCGGATGCGACGGTTGCTAAAATCCATCTTTTTTGTTTCACGTAAAGACCTCCTCATGATTTGTGAAAGCGCTTGCATTATTTATTATAGGGAAGCTTCAGACAGGAGGAATATCGTCCCGGATTCTTATTTGTAAGTCTCTTTTGTTCGTGACTTTTGACCCTAGAATATTTCTTCTGAAGAACTATTTTGATCGGATTGACGTCATAAATGAAAAAAATCAGGACCATCTAACCGTTGCCTTTCAATGAATATTCTGAACGACGACTCATCTTCAAAAAAGCAGGTCTATCGTCCATCTTCCACCAGGAATGGATTCGGTGTGAAAATGAGCGTGTAACATCCGCTTTCATACATACCATTTAAGGGGGAACACACATGAACTGGAAGTCAAAGGTCACAGGTGCGCTCGCTGCAACACTTGCGCTCGGGTCAATCGTCTTTACACCGGTCACAGCAAAAACAGTTGATCCAAAACAAGTTTCAGCAGGTCCGCAGATGGTTACGTCACAATCGACGATCGATGCGTACTATTTACCAGCAGCGGGGAAGACAGGGGCAGCGTTGAAGGCATCGCTGCACGATATCATCGATAATCATACACAAGTGTCATACGACACGGTATGGACAGCACTGAAAGAAACGGATCAAGATCCAAACAATGCGAATAACGTCATCGAGTTATACACGGGGAAATCGATTTCAAAGAGCAGTAACGGTGGGAATGTCGGTCAATGGAATCGTGAACATGTCTGGGCAAAGTCACACGGTGACTTTGGTACGTCAAACGGTCCAGGAACAGACTTGCATCACTTGCGTCCGGAAGACGTTGTCGTCAACAGCGCACGTGGGAATTTAGATTTCGATAATGGCGGTACGAAATACAGTGGATGTGATTGCTATCGCGATAGCGATTCGTGGGAACCACCGAACCGTGTCAAAGGTGATATCGCGCGGATGATCTTCTACATGGCGGTTCGTTATGAAGGTGGCGGAGAAATCGATCTCGAAGCTTCAGAAAACGTCAATAATGGTACGAACCCGTTACACGGCAAATTGTCGACGCTGAAAGCATGGAATAAGCTTGACCCAGTTGATAGCTTCGAGAAACGTCGCAACGATGTCATCTTCGAGAAGTGGCAAAAAAACCGGAATCCGTTCATCGATCATCCGGAATACGTAACATCAATTTGGGGAAATTGATGACGAGTCAGTGAATAGGAAAGGGGCTGACTCAACAGTCAGTCTCTACAAAGATAGGGGTGGCAGAATGATGATCTGCCACCCCTATCTTGTAACAAAAAGAATGACGCGTTTCACGCAACTCCTACAAGGAAAAGCGCATCTTTGCGCTGACAGAGACAAATAAGACCCGCTTTCCTGCTTGAATAAAGCAGGAAAACGGGCTTGTGTCTCGCCTGAGGAAAGGGCGTGAAAAGACGCGTCATTCTTTTTTGAGTCAGCCTTTTTCATTGAGTCCGAACCTGTTATGCTGAAACTTTTTTGGAGAACCATTCGTATTGCCTACCGTAAGCCATTTTTTAGTAGAGAGGTCGTACGGTATGATCAAACGCACGTTTAACAAACGAAACATCAAATGGATGGTCGGTGGGGGATTAGTCGCTTGTGTCGCCTTCTGGTACAGTGTCGGTATTTTCGTCAATAAAGGGGAACGGCCACTCGCTGATGGGACGTCACCGTATGTCATCGTCCTCGGTGCGGGTGTCAAAGGAGAAAAACCGTCGCAAATCTTACATAACCGGATTCAGGCAGCTGCGGCATATGGGAAACAACATTCAGAAGTCCGCTTCATCTTGAGCGGTGGACAAGGTCCAGATGAAGATATTTCAGAAGCAGAGGCGATGCGTCGCGGGATGGTGGCATCTGGGATTGCTGAAGAGCGGTTGATCCTTGAAGCCGACTCGACATCAACGACGGAAAATCTACAATTTTCAAAAGCGTTGTTGCCAAAGGACGTTCGTCGCGTCTCGATCGTCACGTCAGACTTTCATCTGTACCGTGCGCGACAAGAGGCGAAACAACTTGGTTTACAGACGGATGCGATTCCGGCTGAAACGCCACTTTCAGGAGTCCTTCGATTTGGAATGCGCGAACGCGTTGCGATCGTTGTTCAATTCCTACGCTAAAAACCCCGACATGCTGAACATGTCGGGGATAAAGAAGAAGTGCATTGAATGATTAGATGCCTTCACCTTTATGTTTTTCCTCAGAAGATTGAGAATCATTTGCTTGTTTGTCGGAAGCATCATGCTCAGCAGGTGGTTCTTCTTTGCCGAGTGCGACATCCTTCGCTTCGACGACTTTATTGCTGATTGCATTCAAGTCACCTTTCGTCTCATTTACTGTCTCTTTCACCGTCGAGGCATCTGATTTCACCGTTTCAAGCTCTGTGTTCACTTTGTCATAGACATTTTGAACGTCAGATGCGACTTCTTGAATGATGCTTGAAGCACTCTTCACTTGATTGATGACTTGTGATGCTTTACCTGACGGATCTTCCTTAATAGAAGAAGCGAGGGTAGAGACGGAATCTTTCGCTCCCCGTAAACTCTGTTTCGTATTTTGGCGAGACGAAGAACTAAGTAGCGTCAATAGACCGCCGACAAGGGCACCGAGCAACATCCCTGTGACGAGATTGATTTGACGACCTGATGATTCTTCCTGATCGAACTGGCGATTCGGATGTTCTGCGTGTGCTGCGTGTGGATCATGTTGAAGCTTCGGTTCCATGATGAACACTCCCTTGAGATAATATTTAACCATGATATGGATATACCCTTGTGAGTGAATAAAAAACATTTAAAAATAACATGTATTTGAAATGAATATAAAAAAGACCATCGTGATATGATGGTCTAAGAGGTTCATTTGTTGGATGAATCATCATCATTTTCGTGACGAAGTTTTCGGTTGATTTCATCATAATCGATTTCGATATCATCTTTGTTGCCTTTGTAGCCATATCCTTTCGAAATGACGATGATCGAGGCGACCAAGACGAATACGATGATGAGAATGGAGACGACATATAACCACATAGTCCACTCCTCCTTTCGTTCACTTTCTAGTATGACGGAAAACGCAGCTTCCGTCTAAACGAAATTGTAGGTTGTGTGCTAAACTGATGTCAGATAAACATGTTAAACGGAACGAGGTGACGGCGTATGAGTATTTTGGTCGTAGATGATGAGTTAACGAATTTAATGCTCCTAGAGCGATTGTTAGAAAATGAAGGCTATGACGTCGTCAAGGCGATGAGTGGGGAAGAAGCAATCGAATTGATGGAGGATCCGTTATTCATCGAACAGTTGGACGTCGTTCTCCTCGACGTCGAAATGCCAGGAATCAGCGGAATCGAGGCGACACGTTTGATTCGAAAACGGTTTGGTCTTGATGAATTACCGATTCTGATCGTTTCCGGGCGATCAAACGAAGAAGATATCGTTGATGGACTGAATGCAGGAGCATCGGATTATACGACGAAACCGATCCGTAAAACGGAATTGCTCGCGCGAGTTCGTAACGCGATTGGTCTGAAGCAAGCAATCGATGCGCGAAAACGATATGAAAAAGTATTACAGGAAGACTTTGATTTGGCGCAAAAACTGCAACAGAGTGTGCTCAGTGCGAATATCGAAGACGATGAGATCCGCATCATGGCGACGTATATCCCTTCTAAGAAATTAGCAGGAGATATGTACGCCTGGTACCGCATCTCTCAAAATAAATACGGCATCATCTTGTTTGACGTCATGGGACACGGTGTCTCTTCTGCGCTGATCACGATGGGAATGAGTTCGATTTTGTTCGAACTCGTGCACCGGATTGGTGATCCAGCACAAGTACTTGAAGAATTGAATCAGCAGATGAGTCGTTTGTTCCCGGGAGACGAGACAGAAATCTATTTCACTGCCGTTTACCTCTACATCGACCTAGATGAGATGAAGCTCAGCTATGCGAACGCAGGGCACCCACCTGGTTTGTTACGCATGAATGATCAAATCATTCCGCTTGAGAATACGGGACTTCCTGTCGGTATGTTCGAAGACTCGACGTATTCGAGCAAGACGATCGACATCGTCTCACCAGGATGTGTTTACCTGTACACGGATGGTTTCATGGAACTCTACAGTAAAGGCATTGATGAAGGAATCCACGCTATCCAGAATCTGATCGAACAACAAGGACCGAACATCCATCAGTTGATTCAACCGGATCAGAGCGATGAAGCGGATGACTTATGTCTCGTGACGGTCGAAATCAATTAACCTGTAAATGAAAAGACTCAGCGAAGGAAGCACCGTCGCTGAGTCTTTTTTGAGTCATACAAGCTCTGAATCTACTTGAACTAAAAGAACCTTCTCCGCCATAAGATGAAGGCGGCAAGACCAGAGAAGAAGATCATCATACCGAAAACAATCCAGAATCCGATGACTTCTCCTTCCCATGGAACGTGGACGTTCATCCCGAACATCCCGGAAATCATCGTCGGAATCGAGATGACAATCGTAATCGAGGCAAGGAACTTCATGACGAAGTTGACGTTGTTCGAGATGACAGAACCAAACGTATCCATCGTCGAACTGATGATGTCTTTATAGATTTGAGCCATCTCCATCGCTTGTCGGTGTTCGACGAAGACGTCTTCCAGTAAATCTTCATCATCTTCATGTTTCTCAAGACTCGGAGTCTTAATGATTCGGTCGAGCACACCATCGTTCGATTTCAAGGACGTCATGAAATAGACCAATGATTTTTGAAGGTTCATCAATTGAAAGATTTCTTGATTTCGCATCGAACGTTGAAGTTCTTCCTCAAGTTCGTCCATACGACGATCGATTTGACGCAAGAAACGTAAATACGAGGAACTGACTTTATAGAGAATCTGGAATACGAAGCGCGATCGGTAATTCGTCCGGAATCCTCGCAACTTACCACTCGAGAATAACGTCAGGACATCGAGCTGTTGCGAACAAACGGTGATGAAATGACGGGATGTCACGATGATACCGAGCGGAATCGTATTATAACGGCGTCCTGATGATTCTTCTTCGATGTAGGGAACGTCGACGATCATCAGTAGACCTTCTTCATCTTTTTCAAAACGTGGTTTTTCTTCCACGTCCAAAGGGTCATAAATGAAATCCTCTGGAATATTCGTAGCAGCGATGACTTGGTCGGCTTCGTCCTTTGTCGGATTGACAAGATGGATCCAGGAACCCTTCGTGAACTCCTGTATCTCGTTGACTGCCCCGGTGACATCGCTTCGATAAATCGTCAACATATTGTCTATCCCTCCTGCTCTTCACTGTCTCATTATAGAAATAGAAACGATGGCGTGTAAATGATTCTCCGATTTTTTTTTACGAAGATTAGTGATAAGATGAAAACAGAGGAGGGGAAGACATGCCTTTTTTTAATGCTAAGAAGCTCGAAGAACTTCAATCGATCGCGGGTGGGGATCACGCGTTCCTTCAAAAAATCGGAGAAACGTATATCGCGCAGTTCGATCGAAAGTTTCCTGAACTAAAAGATGCCGTCGCCAAGCAAGATGCTGAGCAAACTGAAAAGCTCGCTCACTTGCTAAAAGGTGCTTCCTATTCCGTTGCCGCTGATGATTTAGCTGATGATTTCGAACTGCTTGAAAAAGAAGCAGAATCTGGTTCAATGACCGGAACACAAGAAATCGTCGATCGGATTGAGCAATGCATGGTGGAATTCCGTGTCGTCTGGCTCGATGTGTTTACTGGAAAAAATCTTGACGCGCTGCGTTGAGCAATCGAATAGATCAAAAAAGCCGACATGCTGTCGGCTTTTTTTCTTATAAGACGTATGAATCGACCGTTTCGATCAAACGACCGATTTCCGGTTTCGTGATTTGTGCATTGACACCAACCGACTCACCTTTATGGCGTAAATCGTCGGAAATCAAGGAAGAGAAGACGATGATTGGCAATTCCGCATAACGATCATCTTCACGGAGTCGTTTCGTCAAGTGTAGTCCATCCATCTTCGGCATCTCGATATCGGTGATCAGGAGGTCACAGTTGCTTCCGTTCTCAAACGCATCAAAAGCTTCCTTACCATTGATGAACCATTTCAGACCATGGTAACCGGCTTCCTCGAGTGTTTCGATGATCAACGTCCGGAGCATTTCCGAGTCTTCGGCGATCCAGATGACTTTGTCGGACCGGTCACGGGACTGGACGCGACGCCCTTCTTCGCGGGCGAAGATATCCTTGCGTGAGAGCTCAAGTGCGATTTTTTCGTAGTCGAGCAAGATGATCATTTTGTCGCCCGTTTTGACGACACCGTTCGTTAATCCCTCAATGCCACGAGCGAGTTCGTTTGGTGTATCGATCTGTTCCCATGAGATACGACGGATTTCCGTCACGGAATCGACACGCAGGACGCTTTTTTCCCCATTAAATTCACAGATGATCAATCGATCCTCGGTTGCTTCATCGTGTGGAACACCAATGACCGTCGGCAAATCGATGACTGTCATGACTTCGCCACGCAGTTCAATCAATCCTTTAACAGCGTCCGGTGTACCTGGGAGTGGTGTCATCGGGAGCGGAACGATGATTTCCCGAACCTTCATGACGTTGATTCCAAACGTGTATGGTCCGCAATGGAAGATGACGATCTCGAGTTCGTTCGTGCCGGCTTCTAATAAAATATCGTGCTGATTATACATATGGTTGTGCCCCTTTCCATTACCTTCACTTCACTTCTGACTAGTTATCGGCATGCTACGCTAAAAATTCTAGTTCTGAATTGACAAAAAAAGTGTTGTAATCGCTTTCATAATATGTTAAGCAAAAAGTTTGGCATTTGTCAGACCAATTGATTACAATAAGCTATGCAGCCACACACTGAAATGAGAGAGATAAAAATAAATGGAGGTAGAGTGGAATGACTACAGCAACAACCTACACATTTTTACTAGATGGACAATGGCATGAAAGTGAATCAAAAGAGACGATTGAAATCTCTTCACCATATAAAGAGGATCTTGTCGGTCGCGTCCAAGCGATGACGAAACCGGAAGTCGATCGTGCCATCGCTTCAGCGAAAGCGGCACAAGCAGAGTGGGCAAAACAACCAGCTAACAAACGGGCTGAATTGCTTCACGCTTGGGCAACGGAACTCGAGAAACGTGCAGACGAAATCGGTGAAGTCATCATGCGCGAAGTCGGTAAAGGGCGTGCAGATGGCGTCAAAGAGGTCAAACGGACAGCTGAAATCATTCGCTACACTGCGGAAGAAGGTCTTCGTTTCGACGGTCAGATGATGCAAGGGGATTCGTTCCCAGGCGGTAGCGCGAAAAAAATCGCGGTCATCAAAAAAGCACCACTCGGCGTTGTCCTTGCGATTTCACCGTTCAACTACCCAGTCAACTTGGCAGCGGCGAAACTCGCACCGGCACTCATGACAGGAAACGCCGTCGTCTTCAAACCGGCAACACAAGGTTCAATCAGCGGTATCTTGATGGTCGAAGCACTCGTCGCAGCAGGTCTTCCAGCTGGACTCGTCAACATCGTCACAGGTCGTGGATCGGTCATTGGTGATTATTTGACGGCTCACCCGGGCATCAACATGATCACATTTACTGGTGGTACAGGCACAGGACAACATTTGTCGCGTCAATCGGCAATGATTCCACTTGTCCTTGAACTTGGTGGAAAAGATCCAGCGCTCGTTCTTGAAGATGCGAATCTGTCACTTGCGGCAGACCATATCATCAGTGGGGCGTTCTCTTACTCAGGTCAACGTTGTACAGCAATCAAACGCGTTTTCGTTCTTGATCATCAAGCGGATGCACTCATTGAAGAACTCAAGACACGAATCGCGAAATTGACAGTCGGTTCACCTGAACAAGACAGTGTCGTCGTGCCGCTCATCGACACGAAATCAGCGGACTTCGTCGAAGGCTTGATCACGGACGCAACAGACAAAGGCGCAACGCTCGTCTCAGGTGGCGGACGTACGGCGAACTTGATCGAACCAACACTTCTTGACAACGTGACACGCGACATGCGCGTTGCTTGGGAAGAGCCGTTCGGACCAGTTCTTCCAATCATCCGTGTCAACTCAGTCGACGAAATGATTGCATACTCAAACGAATCAGAATACGGTCTTCAAGCAAGTGTCTTCACAGAGAATATCGATGCTGCGTTTGCAGTAGCGGATGCGCTTGAAACAGGTTCTGTTCAAATCAATGGTCGGACGGAACGTGGTCCTGACCACTTCCCATTCATCGGTGTGAAATCATCGGGTCTCGGCGTTCAAGGCGTCGGACGTAGCTTAGCTTCGATGACACGCGACAAATTAACAGTCCTCAACTTAAAATAAGTTTCTGACCGACCTTTCAATCTGCGGAAAGGTCGGTTTTTTGTGCATCCATTTCTCACGCCGTAACGTAAGCTAGAAAACAAATGTCACCCTTTGACGCACAAAGTTTGGCGCTATAGCTTCATTCTCTCTATAATGAAAGAAAATGGACGAGAGAAAAGAGGCGTGTAGGTATGACTGTATCAGACGAAATCATCCCGATTCCGATTCCGACACCATTTCCGGTTGGAGACGTGAACTGCTATGTACTACGAACGGAAGGGGAAAACATCCTCATTGATTGTGGACCGGATACGCTTGAAGCATGGCAAACGATGCAACGGACGCTTGCACGACATGAACTTCAGGTCGAGGATTTAGATCGTGTCATCGTGACACATCACCATGCGGATCATGCTGGGATGGCACATCGCTTTTCAGAGAAAGGCATTCCCGTCTATGGACATGCGCGATTACGCCCATACTTGGAACAGGACGAGACCTTCTTGAACAACGGGGACGCATTCTTGCGTCGATTGGCGACATCGTTTGGCGTTCCGCTAGCGATTCAAGAGATGTTACCAAGCTATCAATCTGCCTTGAAATGGCTTGGAAAAGGTCAACTTGATTTTACATTAAAAGAAGGCGACGCGATTACGCCGTCTGGGCGATACCGGGTCATCGAACTACCGGGGCATGCAAGTGACCAAATCGGAATACTAAGTGACGATGGTGTGTTGTTCGCGGCTGATCACCTGCTCGACCGGGTCGAGCCGAATCCATTGCTCGAGCAACCACAACCAGGTGATGATGTGCTCGTAAAACGTCCTGTTCTTGCGTATCTTGACTCTTTAGAAAAATTACAAAGTGAGCAGATTCGAATCGCCTACACTGGACATGGTGCTCCGATTCGAGATGTTGCGGTACTCGTCGAAGAACGATTGATGCAACGCAAAGCACGTGGTGATCAGCTCTTGAAGTATTTTACGGGAGAACATACGTTATTCGAATTAGCACAAGTGACGTATGGAAACCGATTAAAAAAATCATTCCCTCTTGTCATGAGTGAGATGAAAGCACGCCTCGATACACTCGTCGCCCGCGGTGCGATCACGGTCGAGAAACGATCAGGTATCCTCTACTATTCAAAAGCGGAGGAAGTCTAATGCAGCTCATCAACCGGACGATTGTCATCACGGGTGCTTCAAGTGGACTCGGGGAAGCACTGGCGCGCACTCTGCATAAAGAAGGCGCAAACTTGATTTTAATTGCACGACGCAAGGATCGATTACAAACGTTAGCATCTGAACTCCAGGCAGACTACCTGGTCTACGATTTGGAAAAGGCGCCTGAAATTCTTGCAAAAACACTCGCAAATCGTTATGGACGGATTGATATTTTGATTAATAACGCAGGTTTCGGGGAATTCAGCTTCTTAGACGATACCTCGATTGAAACGATTGAGTCGATGCACCGGATCAACGTCTTAAGTCCCGTTCGCTTAACGAAGGCATGTCTGCCATTACTCAAAGAAGGTGGCATGATCGTCAACGTGGCCAGTCAGGCGGGGAAGTTGCCGACACCGAAATCAACGATCTATTGCATGACGAAAGCAGCGATGTTGCAGTTTTCGAACGCGTTACGTCTCGAGTTACGTCCAAAAGGCATCCACGTCATGACGGTCAATCCAGGACCGATCGCGACAGAATTTTTTGTCCGTGCGGATGTCGACCGGAAGTATGAGCAAAATGTCGCTTCTATCGTCCTATCGAAAGAACGACTAGCTTCGACTGTCGTCCGAGCAATAGAGCGGCGTAAACGTGAAGTCAATGCACCATGGTGGATGGAGCTATCGGCAAAAGGGTACGGCGTGATGCCACGGTTGATCGAGTGGTTAGGAAAACCGGGCTTCGATAAAAAGTGATGACGGAGGAGAACGACAAATGAAAACAAAGGTAATCAGCTTTCTTGCCCTAGGTACGCTGCTCGCAGGCTGTGGAACACCGGATGCGACACCGGAACCGAAGAATGTCTTAGGGACTTCTTATCAGACGATCGAAAAAGAAGCGGAAAAGTCAACGGTTCGGATGTATATGTGGGGCGGCGATGACGGCATCAATGCCTACATCGATGAATACGTAGCATCGCGTCTGAAGAAGGAACACAACATCACGTTAGAACGGGTCCCGATCGAGACAGCGGATATCATTCAAAAACTGCGTGCTGAGAAACAGGCAGGTAAGGAAAAAGGTGTCATCGATGTCGTCTGGATCAATGGCGATAATTTTTTAAATGCTAAAAAAGATGATTTACTGTATGGAGAAATCACAAAAGTCCTCCCGAACATGAAGTATGTCGATGCTGCCGCACAGAGTTCAGATAGTGGTACGAAAACAGACGGACTTGAAGCCGCATGGGGGAAAGTTCAATATACGTTGCACTATGACGCAGCTGACGTGAAGTCGCCACCGACCGACTTGAAAGCACTGAAGTCATGGGTCAAGGAAAATCCAGGACGTTTCACTTATCCGGAAGTGACGGACTTTACGGGGAATGCCTTCGTCCGCCACGTCATGTATGGTGTCGAATCGAATGAAACCTTAAAAGACCCGAAAGCAGACTTCAAGAAGACATGGGCTTATTTGAACGAAATCAAACCGTATCTCTGGAAAAAAGGGAAGACCTATCCAAAGACACTTGCCCAACTCGATCAGTTATACGCGAAGGGAGACGTTGATTTCACGATGGGCTTCAACGAACGACGGGCTGAACAAGAAGTGAAGTCAGGAACGTTTCCGAAACAAACACGTCCGATCGTCTTGAAGGATGGATCAATCGCGTCGACGCATTTCCTTTCCGTACCGTTCAACGCACCGAATCCGAAGGGCGCACTCGTAGCGATCAATACGTTGTTATCACCAGAAGCACAGTTGAAAAAATACGATGCGACGTATTGGGGAGACGGAACGAGTCTTGATTTATCGACACTTGATTCATCAGAACAAAAGCAATTCGCTGATGTACCGGCTGCACCGTCGACACCAAAGCCAAGCGTCTTTGAAGGAAAGGTCCGGACGGAACTCGACCCATCCATTTTCGAGATGATCCGTAAGGAATGGCCGTCTCGTGTGGCGCGGTAACGCGTATCCTGCTGCACTCTTGATGGCAGGCATGGTCTTATACGGGTTATGGATCAGTATCTCGATGACGACATCTGCTGATTACCGCGAGCTACTGACGGATGAGGTCTTTTTAGAGAGTCTAGCCGTCAGCAGTTACGTGGCCATCGTCAGTACGGTGCTCGCGCTGATCATTGGTGTGGTGCTCGCAAGGCTCTTGAGCAGAACACGACTAGCTGCGTTACTTGCGATTCCTTTATTCATCCCTCATCTAGGAGCAGCATACCTCGCGATTCTCTATTTGAGTGATGTGCCTGTCATCGGACCGCATGAAGGGAATTATTTTAGTGTCATCTTGACGTATCTGTATAAAGAAATTCCGTTCGTGTTTTTTTATCTCTTACCGGTGGTCCGGCGCCTTGATTCGCGTTATCAAGAACTCGGTATGATGCTCGGTTTATCACCAGTGCGCCGATTCTGGCATGCGCGGGGTGTTTTCCTGCTCGTTCCGATGCTTGAGGCAGCATTTATCTTGCTTGCCTTCATCCTGTTCGCATATGAGATTCCAGCACTGCTCGGCGTGACCTATCCAAAATTACTTGGCGTCTATGCATTCGATTTGTATACACAAGGCGATTTATCGGAGCAACCACTCGCTTTTGCAATGAGTGTCGTCTTGACGGGAGGACTCTTCCTCCTGCTATTGCTTATGACTGGTTTGACACGCCCACTGGCAACGAAGATCAGTAGGGGGCGAAGCGAATGATGAAAAAAATCAGTGTGATCGTATTCGTTGTACTCCTGTTCATCGTTCCTTTAATCGGTTTGATTCCAGGAGAGTGGAGTTGGAATCCGCGCCTAGAAGCGACGCTCGGTACGACCGTCGCGATGATTTGTGCCGTCGTATTGTTAAATCATCTCTTCGGGTACATGGCAGGAAAAGCGATTGCCTTTCAAACGGGGAAACGGATTCGTATAGCAGAGTTCTTGATTAGTTTGCCGCTGTTCGTTCCCGTGTTATTGCTATCATTCGGTCTCTATTTGACATGGATCCGTCTTGGTTTGGCAGATCGATTTTTCGGTGTCCTGCTCGTGTTGCTTCTGCCGACCTTGCCGTATACAGTTCGCTTGTACACGAACGGATTTCAGGCGCTCGGAGAACGGATGCTTGAACAGATGGTCTTGATTGAGGGGAACCGGTTCAAGCGTTGGTTCTATTTGACGGGACCGATGCTTCGGTCGACGTTACAATCCGTGACGCTACTCGTCACGGTGATCACGATCAGTCAGTATGCACTAGTTGCGTTGATTGGTGGTGGGATCGTCCGCATGATATCACTCGAAGTATTCCCGGCGTATTCTGGTAATTCGCAAGGGGCGGCGCGTCTAGCGACGCTGTGGTTGATCGGGTTGCCCATTCTCTTTTATGCTGGACAAGCCGTTATTTTTTCTAGTTGGATACGAATCGTACGGAGGCGTTTAAATGGAAGTCACGATACAACAAGTCAATAAACGATTTGGAACGAAGCATGTATTGTCTGATATCGATTTAAATATCGCATCTGGACAATGTGTGGCTTTAGTCGGACCGAGTGGTAGTGGGAAAACGACGCTTCTCCGCCTGATTGCAGGTCTCGAACGTGTGACGAGTGGAGTGATTCAGTTCGGCGACCGAGATGTGACTGTCCTTTCACCAAATCAGCGAGGTGTGACGATGATGTTTCAACGGTCGCTGTTGTTCCCACATTTGAACGTCGAACAGAACATCCGTCTCGGCGCCAAACAATTAACACCGATCGAGCTCGAATCCTGGTTACATCGCGTCGGACTCGAGGGAAGAGGAAAAAGTGCTGTTCACGAATTGTCAGGGGGCGAACAGCAGCGGGCGAGTTTAGCTCGTGCGCTGGCAAGTCAACCGGACTTCTTGTTGCTCGATGAACCGTTCTCGAGTCTAGATGTACCGAGACGACGGGAACTACGGACATTGATTCGGAAGTTGACCGAGGAACAAGGTGTCACGACACTCCTTGTCACACACGATCGGGAAGAGGCAATGGCGATGGCGGATATCGTCTATGTCTTAGAACAGGGGCGAATCGTCGATCATGGTACACCGATTACGCTGAGCCAGACCAGCCCGTTTTTTGGCGAAGGCATTCAAATTGAAGAAACATGGCATCCGTTGACGGCAGTCAACTTGGTCTCAAGACCGACGAAGGAGACGGATGAACGTGTTACGATTACGAAAGAACTCATTCAATACGGTGTTCGATTCTACGAAGTCGAACGAGCATCCGGAGAACGACTCGTGCTCTCTTCAGACGAGACGATTCATGAGAAAGAAGGCTATATCGTTAGAAAGGAGGGGTGACATGTTAGATACGCGTGCGCGTAAAATCGTTCAACCCCTATTTGATCAAGGGGCGACCTTATTTAAGAAAATTGGATTATCGGCGACACAGGTGACGATCATCTCCGGCATCATCGGTGGTGCGACGGGCTTTTTCGTCTATAACGACATGATGGGAACGGCGATTGTCTTGTTGTGGATCTCGGGCATGCTTGATGTCATCGATGGAACGATGGCACGAAAAGAAAAGACGACTCCAATCGGCACGATTCTTGACCTTGTTCTCGACCGGATCGTCGAGCTGTCAGTATTGATTGGTCTTGCGCTTCGGTTTCCGGAAACGCAGGTCGTTATTCTGTTGCTCGTCGCATCATTCGTCATTGGGATGACGATGTTCCTTGCAATCGGAGCGGTCAGTGAAAATTACGGCTACAAGTCGTTTCAATATCAACCGGGACTGGTCGAGCGGACGGAAGGGTTCTTATTCCTAACAGCGATGATCCTGTTCCCAAGCGCCATCATTTGGATCGCAATTGTCTTTTTGATTGCTGAACTCTATACGGTCGGGGAGCGATTCCATCAAGCTTCGAAGGTGTTGCGATGAGTGAACAAGAGATGATCATGACCGTGGATCGAGCGGGCAACCTGCTCGGACCTCGTCCACGATCGGAAGTCCACGCAAACGGCTTATGGCATGAAACGTTTCATTGTTTCGTCTATGATCCAAAGCGGGACGTCGTGTTGCTCCAGCAACGGTCTGAACAAAAGAAGGATTTTCCAGGAATGCTTGATATCACGGCAGCGGGTCACTTGCTTGCGGATGAGACAGTCGAGGATGGTGTCCGGGAACTCGAGGAAGAGATTGGTTTGACATGTACGTTTGATCAATTGATACCGCTTGGCATCCAGGAAGAGGAGTTTCGGGATGCGTCACTATGGGACTGTGAGCGATGCCATGTCTTTCTTGCTCGAAGTGATCAAGCGATAGACGCATACGTCCTCCAGGAAACAGAAGTGAAGCGATTGATTGCTTTTTCGATCGAGCAGTTTGAGCGAATCGCTGACATGTCCATCGAGCGTATTCAGGACACGACAGGCGAGTGGTTCGATCGTCGTCAATTCGTTCCGCATCCTTCTTCTTACTGGAGACATGTCCGACAGGGAATCGAGCAATTACGTAAATAGAACGAATGGAAAAGCAATAACGCATGAAGACCTACGATCGAATGTGATTTCGCTCGCAGGTCTTTTTTTTAATCGTACATTCGTTCGACGCAAGAGTAGCGAAATTAAGATATATTTGAGATAATTAAGTATATATACAAAAGAAGGAAAGAAGGTGCAGCCAGTGGCATTACGATTTGCACTACTCGGGCTGCTGACCCAAGGGGAAGCGACCGGTTACGATTTAAGCGCGACTTTCAAAAAACAGATGATCCACTTCTGGACCGCACATCATACTCAAATATACCGAGAGTTGTTGAAAATGGAAGAGGCAGAGCTCGTGACGAGTGTCCATATCGTCCAAGAAGACTTACCGGACAAGAAAGTCTATTCGATTACCGATAAAGGGCGTACGGAGCTCGTTGAATGGTTACGGACACCAAATGAATTCAAACCGAAGATGAAGGATGAGAACTTGATGCGGGTGTCGCTCTTGCATTTGCTCCCACCAGAGGAAGCCGTTGCTTATTTGGAAGAGTCGAAGCGGCACCATCAATTTGCCGTCGAGATGATGCATAGTTGGCGTCACGACCACCTCGAGAACGGTGCAACACTAGGGGAGACCTTGACGAGTGAGTACGGCTTGCGTATGATGTTGAATTACTTGGATTGGTGTGACTGGGCAATCGCGGAAATCAAAAAGAACGAAGCAAACGTCTAACAAAATTGGCTCGACTGTCATGTAGATGGCGGATTCGAGCCAGTTTTATTTTGTAATAGGATTTAGTAAGGAGAGAATCGATGTACTTTAATGACTATGAAGACTGGATTGAGGAAGAGGCGGAAGCATTATTTCGCTTACATGAAGAACCGCTGATACGAGAAGCGATCTCGTATTCGCAATTTACGGCGTATGTAGAAGAAGCACTCCTTGAACCATTATTGCTGAAATTACGTTGGCTCGGAGAAGCAGAAGAAGAGGAGATTCTAGAACGAGCGGATTCAATCGTTTGGGAGAATGCCTCAGGTCATTCGGAAGCTTCCCTTCGGCGAGATGTGTTACGACGGGTCGTCGAGCGAGACTTTACTGCGCATATCCTCGCGTACCTCACACCAATTCTTGAAGCTAGACAAGCTACTTATGAGGCGGAATTGAAGCAGCTTCAATTGGCGCATGCTGAACAAATAGATGAGGTCAAACAACACGAGCAACAGATTGAACTCGGACCGCCACCTAAAAAAGTCAAAAAATGGTGGTACCTCAAAGAAAAAGAAGTAGCACGTTCCTATACGGAGGAAGAACGATCTGCATTGCAAGCCCAACAGCAACAACTCGAGGACGAGTTAAAGCGACTCGAACAAAAAACACGTGAGACAGAAGCTGACCTCGAACGATTGGATTCAATTCACCGTCTATAACGTATGAAAAAATGGAGCACGCGACATGATGTCGCGCGCTCCATTTTTTGTGAATACTATCTATTACGCTTGTGTCGCCAGTTTCGCGAGGACTAGTTTTGCGACTGCTTCACTTGACGCTGGGTTTTGTCCTGTGACGACGTTGCCATCGATGACGGCGAATTCCTTACCGGCATCCGATGTGAGGAAAGTAGCGCCTTCGCCACGAAGTGTCGTCTCAAGCAAGAATGGTACTTTATCTTCGAGACCTGTCGATTTTTCTTCTTCGTCTGTGAAGCCGTTGATTTGACGACCTGAAACGAAAGGTTTGCCATCGATCATGACGTGTGCGAACGCTGCTGGACCGTGACAGACCGATGCGACGACGCCATCTTTTTTGATGACAGCTTCAATGGCACCAGCCACTTGTGGGTTATTCGGGAAGTCGACGACTGCACCGTGACCACCTGGGAAGTAAACGGCATCAAATGATGCTGGATCGACCTCCGAGAGTGCTTTCGTGTCGTGCAACGCACGGCGTGCATCTTGGAATTTCGGCAAGATTTCTTTAACGATCGATGCTTTATCGATCGGGACGTCGCCACCTTTGATCGAAGTGACCGTCACGTCATGTCCTGCATCCTTAAACAGGTTGTATGGTGCTGCGAACTCTTCGAACCATAATCCTGTTTTGTGACCATTCATGTCATCTGCACTTGTCGATACGATTAAAATACGAGCCATAATAAAACTCCTCCTCTGTATGAACGTTACAAAGAAGGAGTTTCCCGGAGATATGAAGAGTTAAACCTCACCGGTGTTCCGTATAGTGATGAACCGGTAGTGTAGCAAGTGCCTGATCGATTTGAGCTTGTGAGATCGACTCTTTCATCGCTTGGACGTTTGCCTGAAGCTGTGACACGCTCGACGCACCAGGAAGGACGATGTCGACCTGTTGATCGATGGCTTGCAACGCAAGCGCAGGAAGCGGGAAATCTTGAAGTTTTTGTAGACTCGCCTCAAGCGTTTCCTTATCGAATTGTTCGAACCGATCAACCGACTGCAGGCGTGAAGCACTCTCATGTGTCAAGAGTCCTTTTGCCAGTGGACCACGGGCAACGACTTGGATGTTTTTCTCTTTTAAGCGTGGCAACAACTCTTCGATGCGGCGATCGAGCAACGAATAAGGCGTCATCAAGTAAGAGAAATTACTATGCTCGAGCCAATATTCGATGACATTCGGGCGCAGTGACGACAGACCATATTCCTTGATCTTTCCCTCTGCTTTTAAATCTTCCATTGCGCGGATCGACGCATCGATGTCATCATCGATCGTGCCGCCGTGGACGTAATACAGGTCGAGATAAGGTGTTTCAAGACGATTCAAACTTTCAAGACAAGCTTGCTTCAGATAGTCATAACTCGGATCCCATGTCCAACCGGTTCCGGTCGCGTTCATCCGATTCCCACCTTTTGAGGCGAGGAACAATCGACTGCGATCCTCTTGTGAGAAGGTTTGACCGATGATGGATTCGACCGCTCCGTTCGCATAGACGTCCGCTGTATCGAAGTGCGTGATTCCAGCATCAAGTGCCGTCCGCAGGATTGCTGTTGCTTCTTCCTGACCGCGCTTTAAGATCGTCATCGTACCTAATCCTAATGACATGTTCAATTCCCTCTTTTCTTAGATGAACTATAAGTTTGGAACTTCTGCATTCTAGTGTATCATATCTGATGAAAAAGACGATTTCGAAGTCTTGCGGCAATACGTCGGAAACGGCATACTAATCATGACAGAGAACGTAAACTAAGATAGAAGAGGGGAACACATCCGATGGAAGAAAAAACGATTGAACGTGAAGTGATCTATGAAGGAAAAGTCTTTGACGTCGAGAAACATGTCGTCACGTTACCGAACGGCAATACCTCGGTCCGTGAATTGGTCTATCATAATGGTGCCGTCGCGATCATTGCTTTTGATGAACAAGGTGATTTGATCGTCGTGGAACAGTACCGGAAGGCGTTCGAGAGTCTATCAATCGAGATCCCAGCAGGAAAACTCGAGAAGGGTGAAGATCCACTCGATTGTGCCGGACGCGAATTAAAGGAAGAAACAGGATACGTCGCGAAAGAGTTACGACATGTCTTTGATTTTTACGGTGCGCCTGGTTTCTGTAGCGAGCGTGTACATATTTATGAAGCAGTCGGTCTGACTGCCGGTGATCGTCAACTCGATGAGGATGAGTTCCTTGAGAATAAGACATTGAAGCTTGAGCAAGCGCTCGAACTCGTTGCAAACGGAACGATCGTTGACGCGAAAACGATCATGGCGATCCAGCATTGGCAAATTCGTACTTTAAAATGATTCTCATTTAAATGATTTTCAGTTGATAATCATTTTAATTTGAAAAAAGACTGATTATCAGCTATGATAATAGCATCAGTTCGAACAAAGGGGGCGTTATGATGGAAAGTCGTGTAGAACGCATCAAAAAACAGCTAAGCGGTAAAGGATATAAGCTGACTCCCCAACGTGAAGCGACTGTGCGTGTCCTGCTCGAACATGAGTCGGATCACCTCAGTGCCGAAAATGTCTTTCTCCTTGTAAAAGAAAAGAACTCCGACATCGGACTTGCGACGGTTTACCGGACGCTCGAATTATTGACGGAGCTTGAAGTCGTCGATAAGGTCAACTTCGGAGATGGCGTATCCCGGTTTGATTTACGACAAGAAGGTGCGAGTCATTCGCATCACCATCTCGTCTGTATCGAATGCGGATCCGTCGAAGAGATTTTAGATGATATGCTTGAAGAAGTAGAGAAAGAAATCGTGTCCCGATTCCACTTTAAAATCAAGGATCACCGCCTGACATTCCATGGCGTCTGCCGTGTCTGCCAAGAGCGCCATGCTCGGGAAGCGTTGGAACAATCGCAAACACAAACAGTCTGACCGTCCGACGAAATTTCGGATGGTTTTTCTTTTTCAATTTTTATAGGTCAGACCTCTTCACAACGGTTTACACCTTTGATATGATGGGAAAGTAAGCGATTTCGTAAACGAAGAGGATGAGTTCAGTGCGTGAACAACTGGAAGCATTTATCAATTATTTAGTGATTGAACGGCAAATGTCCGCGAATACGGCAGCTGCGTATCGAAATGATTTAAATCAATACTTACAGACGCTTGAAACAGCGGAAGTTTCCTCGTTCGAACAGGTTCACCGACATCATATCGTCGACCATATTGAACGATTGCTTGAAGCACGAAAGTCACGATCGACGGTTCGCCGGGCGACGAGCTCGATCCGTTCGTTTCATCAATATTTGATCGAAGAGAGACTTGCGACACACGATCCGTCTCGTCATCTTGATTTACCGAAACCGGAGAAGAAGTTGCCCGTCGTCTGGAGTCAAACGGACGTCGAACGCTTGCTTGATTCGGTCATCGGTGTCGATCCGCTTACACGACGAGATGCAGCAATGCTTGAGCTTCTCTATGGAACAGGCATGCGCGTCAGCGAACTGCTCCAACTGAAGTTGAACGATTTGCAACTCGAACTCGGGTATCTGTCGTGTCTTGGGAAAGGGAACAAATCCCGGATCATCCCGATGAGTACGACATCGATTGAGAGCGTCAGGACATATCTTGACCTCGCGCGCAACAGTCTCGGTGGTCAACAGACGGACGACGTCTTCTTAAACAGTCGCGGTGATCGTTTATCACGGCAAGGGTTTTGGAAGATGATCAAGCGACGGGCAAAGGAAGCGGGTATTGAAAAAGAGATCACACCGCACGTCCTGCGCCATTCGTTCGCGACCCATCTACTTGAAAATGGTGCCGATTTACGCGTCGTACAAGAAATGCTAGGACACGCTGATTTGTCGACGACACAAATGTATACACACGTTAACAAAGCACGACTCCACGACGTGTATAAGAAACATCATCCACGGGCATGATGGTTCTATCTTTTAAAGGTCTGACTTCAGACAAATGATGCGTTTTGTCTAGTCCCTTTCCGGGAAAAATCGTAACGGGAATCGCACAACTACAGCTCGTATATAGGAGGAACAGCAAATGGCACAATCATTTAAACGTGTATTTTTGATCGTCATGGACTCCGTAGGAATCGGAGAAGCACCGGACGCTGAACAGTTCGGAGATCTTGGTTCGCATACGCTCGGTCACATCGCGCGTGAACGCAACGGACTCAACATGCCGAACATGGCAAAACTCGGTCTCTCGCATATCGAACCGATCGAAGGTATCTCAGCTGAAGAAGCACCGCTTGCAGCATATGGAAAAATGCAAGAAGTATCTGCAGGGAAAGATACGATGACAGGGCATTGGGAGATCATGGGACTCCGGATCGATACACCATTCCGTGTCTTCGAAAAATTCCCGGATGATTTGATTCATCGCCTAGAAGAGTTCTCAGGTCGGAAGATCATTGGGAACAAACCGGCTTCTGGTACGGAAATTCTCGACGAACTCGGACAAGAACATGTCGAGACAGGCGCCTTGATCGTCTATACGTCGGCAGACTCTGTCCTTCAGATCGCAGCACACGAAGAAGTCGTGCCATTAGAGGAACTGTACCGGATTTGTGAATACGCACGTGATATCACACGGGATGACCCGTACATGCTCGGTCGTATCATCGCACGTCCATTCCTTGGTGAAGCAGGAGCGTGGGTCCGGACAGCGAACCGTCACGACTATGCACTTAAACCATTCGACCGGACGGTCATGAACGAACTCGAGACGGCAGGACTCGATGTCATCTCGCTCGGTAAGATTGCTGATATCTACGATGGAGAAGGCGTCACGGATGCAATCCGGACGAAGTCAAACATGGACGGGATGGATCAGCTCGTGAAACAACTCGATCGTGATTTCAACGGACTTTGCTTCTTAAACCTTGTCGATTTCGATGCGTTGTTCGGACACCGTCGTGATCCGCAAGGCTACGGACAAGCACTCGAAGAGTTCGATGCGCGTCTTCCGGAAGTGTTTGCTCGCTTAAACGAAGACGATCTCTTGATCATCACGGCTGACCACGGAAACGATCCGGTTCATGCTGGGACTGACCATACACGGGAATACGTACCATTGCTTGCCTACCATAAAAATGGTGTTGCAAAACCGCTCGGTATCCGTGAAACGTTCGCTGATCTTGGAGCGACGGTCGCAGAAAACTTCGCCGTCAAGATGCCGGCACATGGAACAAGCTTTTTAACAGAACTATAATTCGAGGGAGCGATTCAGATGACAGTCAACTGGAATGAAACACGTTCGTTTTTAGAAAGCAAGATGCAGGCAAAACCGGAGATCGGATTGATTCTCGGTTCAGGACTGGGTGTCCTCGCGGATGAGATCGAAAACCCGATCGCGATTCCATATCATGAAATCCCGAACTTCCCAGTATCAACGGTCGAAGGACACGCGGGACAACTCGTCTTCGGTACTCTTGAAGGGAAACAAGTCGTTGCGATGCAAGGGCGATTCCACTTCTACGAAGGATATTCGATGGACATGGTCACGTTCCCAGTCCGTGTCATGAAAGCGATCGGTGTCGAGACATTGATCGTCACGAACGCAGCGGGTGCTTGTAACGAAGCGTTCGAACCAGGTGATTTGATGTTGATCACGGATCACATCAACTTCTTCGGTACGAACCCATTGATCGGGAAGAACGTCGATGAGATGGGACCACGTTTCCCGGATATGTCGAAGCCGTATGATGCGGAATTACTTCGTCTCGCACAAGAAACAGCAGATGAACTCGGAATTCGTGTCCGTCAAGGTGTCTACTTCGGAAACACTGGTCCAACGTATGAGACGCCAGCAGAAGTCAAGATGGCACGGATGCTCGGTGGCGACGTCGTCGGTATGTCGACGGTCCCTGAAGTCATCGTTGCCCGTCATTCCGATATGCGAGTCCTTGGGATCTCATGTGTCTCGAACATGGCAGCAGGTATTCTCGACCAACCGTTACATCATGATGAAGTCATCGAAACGACAGAACGTGTCCGGGCACACTTCCTATCACTCGTTCGCGGTTCGATCAAAAAAATGTAACGACTGTTTATAAAACTCACAAACCACTCCTGAGGAGGAACTAGATTATGCGTATGGTAGATTTGATTGCAACAAAACGAGACGGTGGCGAACTCGCAACAGCTGATATTCAAGCAATGGTAGAAGGATTCACGAATGGTGAGATTCCAGATTACCAAATGTCAGCGATGTCGATGGCGATTTTCTATCAAGGAATGTCAGATCGTGAAATCGCTGATTTGACGATGGCGATGGTCAACTCGGGCGACGTGATCGACCTTTCACGTATCCACGGGAAAAAAGTCGATAAACACTCGACAGGCGGTGTTGGTGACAAGATCAGTCTGATCGTCGCACCACTCGTTGCGTCAATCGGTATTCCGGTTGCGAAGATGAGCGGTCGTGGACTCGGTCATACAGGTGGAACCATCGACAAACTCGAAGCGTTCCCTGGTTTTGACGTCGAGCTTTCAGAAGAAGCGTTCGTCTCACAAGTCAACGACATTAAGATGGCAATCATCGGTCAAACGGGTAACCTAACGCCTGCAGACAAAAAACTCTACGCCCTTCGTGACGTCACGGCGACGGTCAACTCGATCCCATTGATCGCAAGTTCGATCATGTCGAAGAAGATTGCAGCAGGAGCAGACAGCATCGTACTCGACGTCAAGACGGGTTCTGGTGCCTTCATGAAATCGTTCGAAGATGCAAAAGCACTTGCGACAGAGATGGTTTCGATCGGTAAGAGTGTCAACCGTAAGACGGTTGCTGTCATTACGGACATGGATCAGCCGCTCGGCTTTGAAATCGGAAACGCAAACGAAGTCAAGGAAGCGATTGAAGTCCTTCAAGGGAAAGATGTCCGTGATTTGAAAGTCATCGCCTTAACGATTGCATCACACATGGCAGTCCTCGGTGATTTCTACCCGACGTTTGACGAAGCATATGCGGATCTCGAAACACGTCTCGGTAACGGAGCAGCACTTGACGTCTTTAAAAAGTTCATCGCAGCTCAAGGTGGCGACGCGTCTCTCGTTGACGACATGACAAAAGCACTTGAAACGAAATACGAAAAAACATTCGTCGCTTCAAAAGCAGGTTATGTCTCTGAAATCATCGCTGACGAAGTCGGTGTTGCAGCAATGATCCTCGGTGCAGGACGCGCGACGAAAGCAGATGAGATCGATCACGCAGCAAGCGTTACGTTGCACAAGAAAGTCGGCGACCGTGTCGAAGTCGGCGATGTCATCGCAACACTTCGTTCAAACAAAGAAACACTCGATCAAGCAATCGAAAAAATGGATCACGCGTACCATATCAGTGAAACGAAACCGGCAGAACGCCCGCTCGTTCACGCTGTTATCCAGTAAGCAATCCAATCAGCAATACTTGAGTAGTGGACGTCGTCCGCTACTCTTTTTTTATGATAAAATTGTAAGTGTAAAAATATGGGAGGGGAGCATATGAAACGTTGGATAATCGGGATTGCCAGTCTAATTGGAGTCATCGGAGGTAGTGCCTTATTGATGACTTTCGCTTTTACACAGGATATGAACTCGGATGGAACGAAAGAGACTGAAGTACAGCGGAAAGCAAAAACTTACTTAGAACAGCATCTTCCGGAAGCGAAGGTGACCGGTAGTCTTTACGACAACATGGGCAATTTTCCATTTGAATATGCCGCACGCGCGATAGACGAAAAAACGAATACTGAGTTTTTCGTCTATCAACAAGAGGAGTCGGGGAGGTTCGTTGACTCGTATCATGCGTCACTTTGGGAAGATCGGTTAGAGCGACGGATCCCGTCGCCGACTCTCGAACAACTGAACAATCAATTGAGCGTGACCGTACTTTATGACAACGATAAAATACAGCAGCTAGGTGACGCGCGTTTTGATTCAAAGGCTTATTTACGGAAGGAAGTCGCTCCGACGCTCTTAGTGGACGTTCCACGCAAGCGACACGAACAGGATAAAGCGCAGGTCACAGCGTGGGCAAAGTCGTTGCGCGAACAAAAGATTCTTCAACATATGACAGTCAAGGTCGATTATGTTTCGGAAAAAGGAGAATTGCTTGAGAACGGAGATTCGCTCTTCGTGAAGCTGTAAGATGGATGGAAAAAATGAGAGTACGCGGTTCCTCTTCGATTTGTTATACTGGAAATACTTGTAATGAAAAAGGGGGAACTCTCATGAAACCACCACGCTTACAAAAAGGGGATAAGATTGCCATCGTCTCGCCGGCGTCTGCTGTCGCAGCATACGTACCGCGTCGTCTCGCCCGCGGTATCGCAACACTTGAAAAAATGGGCTTCGAGGTCGTCTTAATGCCGAACGCAACGGCTGTTCATAGTCATACGGCAGGAACGATCGGGGAACGGCTGCAAGATTTACATATGGCGTTCGCAGATCCGTCAATCAAGGCAATCATCTCGACCATCGGTGGGTTTAATTCACACCAGCTACTCGACGAACTCGATTATGAATTGATCCGGAACAATCCGAAGATCTTCGTAGGTTACAGCGATATCACGGCACTGTTTGCTGGGATCTATCAGCAGACAGGATTGACGACGTTCGTCGGACCCGCATTGCTGACGCAGTTCGGTCAATTCGATGGTCTTGATCCGTATACAGAAGAATCGTTCAAACGTACGTTCATGCAGACGGAGCCGATCGGTCGGATCGAAGCGTCTGAGGAGTGGACAGATGAGGTTTTACGCTGGGATGTCGCGGACGACCGAAGACGAGAACATCAAGTGAACGCAGGGTACACAATCGTTAAGACCGGTGTCGCAGAAGGTCCGATTCTGACGGGGAACACGGGAACACTTTTACTGCTTGCTGGAACTCCATACTTGCCATCGTTTGACGGTGTCGTTTTGATGCTTGAGGATGACGAAAGTGAGACACCAGAAACGATTGACCGGTATTTCACGCAATTGCGACACATGGGTGCGTATGACAAGATTGCGGCACTCGTCGTCGGACGTTTCCCGCGCAAAGTCGATTTTGACCCGGACTTCCCGCTCAAGGACATCATTCTGCGCGCGACGCGGGGCTATGATTTCCCGATCATTCTCGATGCGGACTTCGGGCATACTGATCCCGTCACAACACTCGCGAATGGGGTGCGGATTCGTGTCGAAGCCACGGATTCGGTGACACTCGATGTGTTAGAGGCAGCCGTCGAGTAAAAAGGTCTGCACGACGCCTTGAAATTTGGTACACTGTACCATGGAATCACGATCTTGAATCGTGACGAATCTCCTGCTGAAAAGCACGAAAGGTTGGTCAAACATGCAAAAAACTGGTCATATCTTATTAGAAGATGGAAATAAAATCGAATTCGAATTGTTCAACAATGAAGCACCGATCACGACTGAAAACTTCGAAAACCTTGCGAACTCGAACTTCTACGATGGATTGAACTTCCACCGTGTCATCCCAGGCTTCGTCTCACAAGGCGGATGCCCAATCGGAAACGGTACAGGCGGTTCAGGAAAAACGATTCCTTGTGAAACGTCAACATCATACCCACACAAACACAAGGCGGGTTCACTCTCGATGGCACACGCTGGTCGTAACACAGGATCAAGCCAATTCTTCATCGTACACGAGCCACAACCGCACCTCGACGGCGTACACACGGTCTTCGGACAAGTGACTTCAGGTCTCGAACATGCACAAAAAATGAAGCAAGGCGCTGGCATCAAAGAAATCCGCGTCGAAGCGTAAGTTCTTGCTCCTCTTCGAACGTTCGAAGAGGAGTTTTTCTTTTTTCAGAACCGGGTACAATCAGTAAGGGAACTCAACTCGAAAAAGGAGTGTTTGTCATGCGTTTAGAAGGAAAACGAATCATCCAAGTCGTCAGCAATGACTTCGAGGATTTAGAATTATGGTATCCAGTCCATCGCTTACGTGAAGAAGGCGCAATCGTCGACATCGTCGGTGAGAAAGCGGATGAAACATATATCGGGAAGTACGGTGTCCCAATCAAATCGAATAAGACGTTCGATGAGATCAATCCAGCAGAATACGATGCGATTCTTGTTCCAGGTGGTTGGTCGCCCGATCTATTACGCCGCTTTGACTCTGTTCTGAACATGGTGCGTCATTTTGACCAGAACAAACAACCGATCGGTCAAATCTGCCACGCTGGTTGGGTGCTGATCTCTGCCGGCATCTTAAAAGGTGTCAACGTCACGAGTACGCCAGGAATCAAGGATGACATGACGAATGCGGGTGCAATTTGGCATGATGAAGCAGTCGTCGTCGACGGACATATCGTCTCGAGTCGTCGTCCGCCCGATCTACCGGACTACATGCGTGCCTTCATCCAAGTGATGGAAGAACAAGCGTGATTCAGATGCAGGGGACGTCACGAGACGGACTCCTGCATTTTCATGGATTATGAAAAAAATGCAGTAATTCTGTGTGAGAAGGTGTAGAATGAATGAGTCTCAGTCGTTCATACTCCTGAGAGTTGTTGAAATTAGGAAGGTGTAGAATCACATGCTAGTAAAATATAAGAAGTTGAATGAACGGACCGCGATGGGGCTGATTGCCTTTTCGTGCGAAGTGAAGGATCCGAAGTATTTGCTTGAAACGGTTCAAGCCTATGAACAGGAAGAAGACCAACGCTTGTATTTGTACAAACAAGATGAGGATTTCGTCGGTGTCATCGGGTTTCAATTAATGGATGGCCATGCTGAATTGAAACATATCGCATTATCACCATCGTTCCGTGGAGAACGGATGTCGTATCTCCTACTCGATGAAGCAGCCAAACTTCTTCGAACGGATATTACGGGTGCGACCGAAGAGACGCAACGCCTCGTCGACAAATGGAAAAATCAATAAAAAGACCGGTCCATGGCTTAGATGGACCGGTCTCTTCGGTTTTGTAGCGCTTCTTGTCGTGCCGTGACGACATCCGTACGATCGCGCAAACGGTGTTTATGCGTCACATAGTCGAGATCAGGTGCTGTCGCTTCAAGTGCGACGGTTCGGATGACGTCCGGGAAGACAGGTAACGGGATGTGCCGATAGACTTTATCCGTAAAATGGTCGCGATGATCGAGCAAATATGAGACGTCGATCCCGGACGCAATCAGTGTTGCCCGGTGGCGTTCGATTTTATCGAATGCTTTCGCATATGTCCGCTGTGCCCCAGTCGTATTGCCGCGGCGGTGATGATAGCGGGCGACGGCCAGCTGGATCAGACCGACAAGCGCCTCGTCCTGGCGTTGTCCTTCTTGCCAGACTTCCTCTAAGATTTCATGGCACTCGAAGTAATCGTGCCGGATGTTGAATTCAAATACAAATCGTTCAATCGGATTCATGGAATCACCTCTTCCTTGGAATATAACATAGTCGAACCCACCAGTTGTATGGTATACTAAGGCGCAAAAAACGTTGATGGGCAGGGAGAATCATGGAATCATACAGTGTAAAGATGGATGCGTTTGAAGGCCCGCTGGACTTGCTGTTACACTTGGTTGGTAAATTAGAAATCGATATTTATGATATATCCGTTTCCATGGTGACGGATCAATATGTGTCCTATATCCGTGCGATGCAGCATCTTGAACTAGATGTTGCTAGTGAATATCTTGTCATGGCAGCGACGCTGTTGCAACTGAAAAGCAAACAACTCTTGCCGATCGAACAGACGGAATACGATGAGATTCCCGATTTCGAGGAAGAACCGACGCGAGAAGGTCTGATTCAACAGTTGATCGAGTATAAAGCGTACAAGGAAGCAGCACTCGTCCTGAAAGAAAAGGAAGAGGCACGCCTTGAGCTGTTCTCGAAACAACCAGAGGATTTGATGCGTTATCTCGACACGGATGCACAAGAGTATAACGGTACGTTATCACTGAGTGATTTATTACGTGCTTACGAAAAAATGCGCCAACGGGAAGCCTGGAAGGTACGCCGTTCGAAGACGGTCAAACGGGAAGAACGTTCACTCGAGCAACAGATGGAGTCTGTTGCCCGGTACGTCGCGACCCGTGAGCGTACGACATTCTTCGGTTTTTTTGCGGAGCAACCGACGGTCGAAGAACTAGTCGTCAGCTTCCTCGCTGTTCTTGAGCTCGTGAAGCAACGGGTCATTGATTGTGAACAGATGACCGATGATATCCTATTGCGGAGCATGGTGAAGGAGGAGAGTCAGATTGGCGTATGAACAAATCATTGAGAGCCTGTTATTCGTCGTCGGAGACGATGGGATCGATCCGCGTGGTCTCAGTCAAGCGCTAGAGATCAGTGAAGCGGCAGCACGCGAACAGTTGCTGGCTCTTCAAACGACATTCGAAGCAGAGCAGCGTGTGTTGCAAATCGTGGAGTCGGGTGGTGTCTTTAAGATGGTGACACGAAAAGAGATGTCGCCATATATTCAGGCATATGCCGGTTCGCTCGCAGAAGATTCCTTGTCTCGAGCAGCGATGGAGACACTCGTCATCATCGCATACAAGCAACCCGTCACACGTGCTGACATCGAAGTCGTTCGTGGTGTGAAGACGGAGCGTGTCATCCATACGTTAAGTGCAAAAGGTTTGATTGAAGAGGCGGGACGCGCCAAAGGTGTCGGTCGCGCAAAATTGTATAAAACGACGGATCATTTCCTGGACCATTTTGGTCTGAACAGTATTGAAGAGTTACCGCCACTCGAGTTCGAAGAAACGTTCGAATCGGATGGAGATCTCTTCTTCCGGAATGATCCTTCATTAGAGGAGAGAGTGAATTAATGGAACGGTTACAAAAAATCATCGCACAAGCAGGTGTCGCTTCGCGGCGTAAAGCAGAGGAATTGATCACAGCAGGTCGTGTCAAGGTCAACGGAAAAGTCATTACGGAGCTTGGAACGAAAGTCGGAGCACGTGCGGAAGTCGAAGTAGACGGTGTGAAGCTCGAACGTGAAGAACACGTCTACTACATGCTCTATAAACCAACAGGTGTCGTTTCGACGGTTGAAGACGACAAAGGACGTAAGACGGTCGTCGATCTCGTACCACCCGGACACCGTGTCTTCCCAGTCGGTCGACTCGACTACAATACGAGCGGTCTTCTTTTAATGACGAATGACGGTGAATTCTCGAACCTCTTGCTTCACCCGAAATATAAGGTACCGAAGCGTTACATCGTCAAAATCAAAGGTGTACCAGAATACTTCCACGTCAAAGGTCTTGAAAAAGGTGTCGTCTTACCGGATGGTTTCAAGACAGGTAAAGCACGTGTCGAGATGCGCGATATCGATAAGAAGAAAAATACAGCGATTCTTGAAATGGTCATCTACGAGGGACATAACCGTCAAGTCCGTCAAATGGTCGAGACACTCGGTTCGGAAGTCTTGAAGTTGAAACGTGAACAGTTCGGTTTCTTGACACTGGCAGGTCTTACTTCTGGCGAGTGGCGTGAACTTTCAAAAAAAGAAGTCAATCAATTGCGTGAGCTAGCGGATCCAGCCGCTCCACCTACGAAAAGACGTAAGAACACAAAAAAACGTTAATTTGTAAAGCGAGAAGCTCATCCTCCGGGTTGAGTTTTCTTTTTTTGTGACAAAACGATTAACGAATTTCACATTTTGTCAACGGTAAAGCGATTTCAAGTACAATATGGGTGGAGGCGGTAAAATATGAAAAAAACGAAACAAAATCCGGAAGAACGCTTAGCAGCGGCCCAGCAAAAAAAGAAGAAACGCTCCTTCTGGCGTCTGATGATCATGACGATTGTCTTGTTCGCCGGAGCAGTCGTCATCATGCAATTCGTCGATCAAGCGACACGTGATAAAAACGGTCGTGTCATGGCAGGCGATGATGCCCCTGGTTTCGCACTCGTCGATCTATATGGTGAGAAACAGCACTCGATGGACGAGTACAAAGGAAAAGGACTTTTACTCAATTTCTGGGGAACATTCTGTGAACCATGTAAGAAAGAGATGCCATTGATCAATGACAACTATCAGATGATGCAAGACCAAGGCGTCAATTTCGTAGCGGTCAATGTCGGTGAAACACCAGTTCGTGTCTCAAGCTTCATCAAGGATATTGGCGGAACGGACTATCCGATTCTTATGGATACGAACAGTTCGGTCGAGAAGGCTTACGGGATCTACAACTTACCTGTGACGTTCATCATCAATAAAAAAGGTGAAGTCGTCGAGAAATACGAAGGTGAGATTGATCAAGCGAAGCTCGAAGAGATGGTGAAGAAGGCGAACGAGTAACGCATCGAAGGGGGATTTAAGGATGCAGGAGCAAGAAGATTTCAAACAACTGGACATGCGTTACGAAGAAGCGGAGCTTCGATCGAAACGTAAGAATCCATCTTGGATCGACCGGGCATGGACGTTCTTCTCGTCCGTCAAGGTCGGGTTATGGTTGATTGCCTTGATCATCATCGCGAGTGGGGTCGGAACGATCTTCCCGCAAGAGATGTATATTCCACAGGCAACACCACCGGAAGAGTTTTATCAAAAAGAATACGGCACGGCAGGTGACATCTACTATACGTTAGGATTCCACAATCTATTTGAATCATGGTGGTATATCGGATTGATCACGCTTTTATTACTCTCGATCATCATCGTGTCGATTGACCGATTCTTCCCGCTCTACAGAGCACTGAAGAAACAACCGGTCATCCAGTCGGACCGTTTCATGAACGGTCAGCGATTTGGCGCGGAAGCGACTGGCGATGTTAAAAAAATCGATGCGATCGCACCGTTGCTTGAGAAAAAAGGCTATAAAGTCCGTCGACAAGACGGGGCACTCTTAGCGGAAAAGCAACGTTTCGGACGATGGGGTCCATACATCAATCATATCGGACTCGTCTTATTCTTCGGTGGTGCGATGCTTCGAGTCGTACCAGGGATGCACGAAGATGAATTGCTTTGGCTCCGCGAAGGGGAGACGTTGCCGATCGAGGCGACGGACAATCAGTACTACTTGAAAAATGAAGCGTTCAACATCGAGTTCTATGATCCTGAGAAGGTCGATGAGAAGTTCAAGAAATCACTTGAAGCAGCAGGCGGAAACGTACCGAAGAACTATGATACGAAGATGACGCTGTACAAGAAAGTCGGCGAAACGTCCGATTTCAAACCGGATCTTGAAGAAATCAAGTCAGGTGAGACGGCAGTCAACCGCCCATTCGAATTCGATGATTATCAAGTCTTCCAGGAACAGTACGCGGCAGATCCGGAATTCAAGACGATGTCGTTTAATATCGTCAACCAGAAGACGGACAAAGTCGTCGATACGATCAAAGTCGACTTGCGTGATCCGAAAGAAACATATGCTTTAAAAGATGGGTATGAAGTCGAACTGAAGGACTTCCTTCCGGACTTCGTCGTCAAAGATGGTCAGCCAACGACGAACTCGGGACGTCCGGTCAATCCAGCCTTCGTCTTTAGTATCAAGTCACCGGAACATCCGAAAGGTGAACGGAGTTTGATTGGGATCAAACTTAACGTCGGTGGAGATGAGAACCAGTACAAAATGGCATTCGCGGGTACAGAACTCTCGAACATCTCGGGTGTCCGGATTAAAAAAGATCTGACGCTACCGTTCCTGTTTGCAGGTGGTATCATCTTCATGGCAGGTCTATTGATCGGAATGTACTGGCCACACCGTCGTCTCTGGCTCAAAGAGAAGAACGGTCGGATCCAGATTGCTGGATTTACGAACAAAAATGCATTGGGGCTTCAAAAAGAAGCTAATCTCGCGTTGACGGAAGTCGGTCTACCAGAACTTGAGGATCGACAAAAGTTGCGGGAAGAGGGGGAAGCTAAATGAATTTGCTTCAGTTGAGCAGTAACCTGCTCCTTACATCGTTCATCGTCTACCTCGTCAGTACAGGATTCTTCGCTGTAGCGACGAGTGGTAAAAAAGGACCGACGCGTTCTGGTAAAATCGCCTTTACGCTCGCGATCATCGGTTTCCTCGCGCAGCTCGGGTATTTCTTCACGCGCTGGGCTGGAGCTGGGCACGTTCCAGTTTCGAACTTATATGAATACACGACATTCTTCGGCATGATGATGGTACTTGGTTTCTTGATCGTTTATGCCATCTACAAAAACAATGTCCTCGGTTTGGTTGCGATGCCAGTTGCATTGCTCGTCATCGCCTATGCGTCGATGTTCCCGGATGAAGTCCAACCGTTGATCCCAGCACTACAAAGTGTTTGGCTCAAAATCCACGTCACGACGGCAGCGCTCGGCGAAGGGATTCTTGCCGTCAGCTTCGCGACGGGATTACTGTATCTGATTCACGCGACGGATTTCAGTAAGGAATCGAAAACACGGACGTGGCTCGAAGTCGTCATGTTCTCACTCGCATGTGTCGTCGGTTACATCTTAGTTGGGCTGTTGTTCAAAGCAACAGGTTCTGCGTCGACGATCGAATACGTTGCGAAAAACGGTGCAACGATGACGCATGACTATGCCATGCCAGTCTTGACAGGTCCTGAAGGCGGAAAAGTCTTATCGGGTTCAGGTGCCGTCATCGAATTACCGAACTTCTTGAACGCGAACAAAGTCAATACGGTCTTATGGTCGATCATTGGTGGCGTCGTCTTATACGTCTTGCTTCGCTTCGTCATTCTTCGCAAGCGTCTTGCTGAGAGCTTGAAGCCGATTGCGCGTAAGATTGATCTTGAGACAGCAGATGAGATCAGCTATCGTTCTGTTGCGATTGGTCTTCCAATCTTCATCCTGGGCGGTCTGATCTTCGCGATGATCTGGGCGCAAATGGCATGGAGCCGATACTGGGGCTGGGATCCAAAAGAGGTGTGGGCACTCATTACGATGCTCTTTTACGTCTTTTATCTCCATATGCGCATCCAGCGTGGTTGGATTGGTAAAAAATCAGCTTGGTTATGTGTCGGCGGATTTGCCGTCATCATGTTCAACCTTGTCTTCGTTAACCTTGTCGTAGCAGGATTACACTCGTACGCATAAGAAAAAAGCAAGCAGCGGACCTGGAAACGGTCCGCTGCTTTTTCGTGTGCGTCTGACCGAAGTGTGCCTTTTCGGAGAAATCAGCCAGAGCAAGCCATTCTTTTCGTTTCATAGTATACTAAAAGAGTAGTAGGATAGAGGAGTAGAGTTTAGTTCATAGGAGGAGACAGCATGTCAGAAGAAGCACGTATTTTAGTCGTCGACGATGAAGAACGGATTCGTCGCCTGTTGAAGATGTATCTGGAGCGGGAAAATTTCACGATCGAGGAAGCAGACAATGGAGAGACGGCGCTTGAAATGGCGCTTGAGACAGAATACGATGTCATTCTCCTCGACTTGATGATGCCGAAGATGGACGGGATGCAAGTCTGTGAAGAACTGCGGAAAACGAAAGCGACGCCGATCGTCATGTTGACGGCAAAAGGCGAAGAGACGAACCGCGTCCATGGGTTTGAGATGGGGGCAGATGATTATATCGTCAAACCATTCAGTCCACGCGAAGTCGTCTTGCGTGTCAAAGCGATCCTTCGCCGGGCAAGTGCGACGAAATTCCTCCACACGGATGCGAAAACAAAAGATGTCATCGTCTTCCCACACTTGACGATCGACAATGATGCGCACCGCGTGACGGTCGAATCGCAAGAAGTCAATTTAACACCAAAAGAATACGAACTCCTGTATTTCTTAGCAAAACAAACGGACAAGGTATTCTCGCGGGAACAATTACTCAAGGAAGTCTGGAACTATGAATTTTTCGGAGATCTAAGGACGGTCGATACACACGTCAAACGTCTTCGTGAAAAGCTGAATCGTTTGTCTCCAAACGCCGCTCAAATGATCACGACGGTCTGGGGTGTCGGATACAAGTTCGAGAATAGTCCGACCTGACGATGAAATGGTTGCAAAGCGTTGTCATCAAACTATGGGGAACGATTCTGTTACTCGTTTCGGTCGTCTTGATCGCCTTGACGATCTTGTTACTTGAATTTTTCAACTCGTTCCATATCGAACAGGAACGGGGGCACCTAGCAAAGCTCGGTCAACAAGTCGAGACGGTCTTTCAGGCGCACTCCGGCATCGAGGAAGGGTCGAGTACTGCTGTTGAAATCACGGATATCTATGGCGCGACACTGATCGCAAAGACCCAGGACGATTCCGTCGAAGCGAACATCTCACAAGCGAAGGCGAACCGAATCATCAAGGAACTCGAACGTCAGAACTGGAAAGCAATTGACGGTGAAGAAGGCGAGACGGCGATTGGTAACTATGAGACCTTCGATGGAAAGGCGGCACTCGCGTATCGGGCACCGCTCATTACGGACAGTGGCAACGGAACGATCTACTTGATCGAGCAATTGACGAACATCGAACAGGCAAATGAGGGAGCACGTCAAATCATTCAGCTCTGTGTCCTGTTAGCGATTATCGGGACGACCGTCTTTGCCTTCTTCCTCTCGACACGAATCACGGCACCACTGCGGACGATTCGTCAAGCTGTCGTTGAGGCCGGTGAAGGAAAGTTTGATCAGAGCCTGACGCAACGTTCGCGTGATGAGATCGGTGACTTAGCGCTTGCGTTCAATGAAATGAGTAGTCAACTCAATCAATATGTCACGGATCTCGACAAGGAGCGGCATTTACTCTCCTCGATTCTGCGCTGTATGGCAGACGGCGTGTTGACGTTCTCGAAATCAGGTGAGCTCCTTGCAACGAATCCACCGGCTGAAGCCTTTTTGGCGGGTTCTCCCGTACCGGATGAACTGATTGAGTTATTCCAGACGGTCATGCGTGAAGAGACGGAGATGACGGTCTCCTTTGAACGAGAGGGACGCTTCTACATCATCATCGTTAGTCCGTTACTCGAACAAGAAGAACAGATCGGAGCGGTCGCCGTCCTGCGTGATATGACGGAAGCGCAGCAACTCGAGAAGATGCGCGCTGATTTCGTCGCGAACGTCAGTCATGAACTGCGGACACCACTCGTCATGTTGCAAGGGTACTCAGAAGCGATTGTCGATGGCATGACCGAAAGTGACGAGGCGACGAAGGAATTCGCATCGATCATCTACGACGAGTCCCAAAGACTGTCGAGACTTGTTAACGATCTTCTTGATCTTGCGCGAATGGAAGCGGGATATCAGGAGTTACGAATTGAATCCGTCGAAGCAATACCTTTTGCGAAGCGGGTGATCAAGAAGTTCAAACAGATGGGACGTGATAAACAGGTTACCTTCTCGGTTTCTGGTCCGAACATCGCGTTTGAAGCAGACCCTGATCAGATGGAGCAAGTCTTGACGAACCTCCTCGGTAACGCCCTGCGTTATACGGAGAACGGTGAAATCAAGATTAAGATTGACGAAGATAGGGAAAACATTACATTATCCGTCATTGATTCGGGTGACGGAATTCCAGAAGAAGATCTACCGTTCGTCTTTGACCGTTTTTATAAAGCGGATAAAGCGCGGACACGTGGCAAGACGGGTACAGGAATCGGTCTTGCGATCGTGGCGAATGTCGTCCGAGCTCATGGTGGTGAAGTCGAAGTCGACAGCCGCTTGGGAGAGGGAGCGACCTTCCGGATCCGATTACCGAAAAAACAAGGGAAGCGAACATTATGAGTCGCTTCCTTTCGCTATAGGAGTGAATGAAAAATGAAAATTTACACGAAGTCTGGTGACGAAGGAGAAACATCTCTCGTTGGTGGAAGAGTCAAAAAAAATGATCGTTTGATTAGCTTGATGGGAGAACTCGACGAATTGAACAGTTTCGTCGGACTTGCCCGGACGAAAGCATCGTCAATCGAGGTGCGTGAGCAACTGACAGTGATCCAGCACGCGTTATTCGATTGTGGCAGTGACTTGATGTATGTCGAGCCGCGCCCGTCACGTTTGAGTCAAGAAGCGACGGTTGATTTAGAAAGTTGGATTGACACGTTAACGGAGTTATCACCGCCGCTCGATAAGTTCATCTTGCCTGGTGGAACGGAAGCAGCTGCAACGTTACACGTGGCACGGACGGTCTGTCGTCGCGTGGAACGTTCGATGATCGATGTCCCTCAAGCGGCTCATTTGTTACCGTTCATCAACCGACTCAGTGACTTCTTCTTTACAGCAGCCCGTTACGAGAATGCCGTCAAACAAAAAGCAGATATTGAATATGTCCGCAGTGCGCATGTATTCAAACGAAAGGATGGAGAGCAATGAGTCAGTCATTTAGCACATGGAAAAAGGAAGGAACGAGCTACCATCTCGTTCCGACCGACAAATTCAAGACGACGACGATTCTCGTCACATTTTCAGCACCGTTAGAAGCGAAGACGCTGACAAGCCGTGCAATCCTACCGTACATCATGGAAAAATCGACAGCCGCTTATCCGTCGATGAAAGCTTTACGTGAGCCGCTTGAAACACTATATGATGCGGGACTTTATGCGGACGCGTCGAAGTTCGGAGAAGAGCATGTCATCTCATTCCAACTCGATGTCGTCCGGGGAGAACTCGTCCATCATCCGTCGTTGTTAAAAGAAGCACTCGAATTGCTCGAGCAAATGGTGCTGTATCCAGATTTGACGGAAGGTGGCTTCCGTGAACAGTTCGTCAAACAAGAAAAACGATTGCATGCCTTACGGATCAGTTCACTATATGACGATAAAATGCGCTACGCACAGCAACGTCTTCTCGAATTGATGGCACCAGGTGAAGCCGTCGCGTTGCCATCTCTTGGAACACTCGAAGAACTCGAACAGATCACCCCGTCATCCTTGCGTGATACATACCGTTCGATGATTGAAGACGACCGGATTGATGTCTTCGTCGTCGGACATGTAACGAAGGAGGAGATGGAAGACGCTCTATCATTCTTGCCATCGCATTCTGAAAAAATCAGTCATTACATTCCGGCACAAAAAGCAGTCAATGGCGTGAAACGGTCGAGTGAAACGCAACCGATCAAACAAGGTAAATTGCACCTTGGTTACCGGGTAGCGGTCGATCCGACATCTGCTGACTCGATTCGGATGCAAATCGTCAATGGTCTGTTCGGTGGCTTCCCGCATTCAAAACTGTTCATGAATGTCCGTGAAAAAGAGAGTCTCGCGTATTATGCGGCTTCACGATACGCGGCATTGAACAGTGCACTCTATGTTTATGCAGGGGTCGACACGAAAGAAGCGGAACGTGCTGAGAAAATCATCTTGGAACAACTCGTTGATTTAAAAGCAGGACAGTTCACGGATGAAGAATTGACACAGACGAAGGCGATGTTGATCAATGCGCGCCGTCAAATCCTTGATCAGCCAGGTCAATTGATTGGTTGGTTGAATGGTTCGAAGATGCGTGGACTGACACTGGAGGATGAGATTCATATCATTGAAACGGCGACACGTGAAGACGTCGTTCGATTAGCAGCGGCAATCGATCTTGATGCCGTATATCTATTGCGAGGTGAAGCATGATGGAACAACTGACTTATCACGATACAGACGAAACGGTATACCACGAGCAGCTCGATAACGGCTTATCCGTCTATTTGTTGCAAAAAAAAGGATACGAAAAGACGTATGCGACGTTTACGACACGTTATGGTTCGATTGATCAACGATTCAAAAAAGGGGAGGAATGGATCACGGTACCGGACGGCATCGCCCATTTCCTCGAGCATAAGATGTTCGAATCCGAAAAAGGGGACGTCTTCCAAGAGTTTGGTCGTCTCGGTGCCTCTGCGAATGCCTTTACCTCGTTCTCGCGGACAGCGTACTTGTTCTCAGCGACGTCGCTGATCGAACAAAACCTTGAGACATTGATCGATTTCGTACAAGATCCCTACTTCACGCCGGAGAGTGTTGAAAAAGAGAAGGGGATCATCACGCAAGAAATCCAGATGTACCAAGATAATCCGGGATGGCGTCTGTTCTTCGGTCTGATCGAATCGATGTATGCATCGCATCCAGTCCGGATCGATATCGCGGGAACACCGGAATCGATCAATCAAATCACAGCCGATGATTTGTACACGTGCTACCGTACGTTCTATCATCCATCGAACATGGTGTTGTTCGTCGTCGGAAACATCGACCCGGAAGAGACACTGGCATTGATCAAGGCGAACCAGGCGAAGAAGGACTATACGGATCGCCCGGCAATCGAACGAGATTACGGTCAAGAGCCGCATGGCGTACATCGTCCACGCTTTGAACTCGAGCTCGACGTTAAGACACCTAAGGTATTGATCGGTTACAAGGACGAATCGCTTCGCGGTGAGGCACAAGTCCGCCGTGAGTTAACGAGTGAACTGCTGTTACATCTCTTGTTCGATCAGACATCATCGACGTATTTGGAACTGTATGAAGACGGTCTGATTGACGATACGTTCAGCTTTGATTACTCGAGTGAGGAAGAGTTCGCCTTTGCGACGTTTGGAATGGAGACAGAAGATCCAGACAAGTTCATCCAAGCGTATGAGACGCTCCTGCAAACACGTCCTGACTTTACGGAAGACGAAGTCACACGCAAGCGGAACATGATGCAAGGGAAGTTCCTCCGTGCCTTGAATTCACCGGAATTCATCGCGAATCAGTTCTCGCGTCACGCACTTGCCGGTACGAATCTGTTCACGCTTCCAACGTTGATTGCTTCGATTACGAAAGAAGAGATTGAAGCCCGTTTCGACGAGTTGTTCGCCATTGAAAACCGGGCGATCTCAATCGTCAAACCGTACGCGTGATGCGAATCCTCATCACCGGTGCGAGTGGCGCCATTGGTCTTGCGGCAGCAAAACAACTCGCTGCCGCCGGACATGAATTGGTGCTTCAGACGTATCGACAGCAAGCGGTTTTAGAACGGATGATAGAGGAGTGGCAAGGCGAGCACCACATCCTGACTGCGAACTTAGCAGACGAGGAGGACTTGCAGGCATTCTGTGCGGCATTACCTGTCGTCGATGCCTTCGTCCATTGTGCCGGAACGAGTTATAGTGGTCTGTTGCTCGATCAATCGGCAACATCAATGCACGAACTTTGGAAAATCCATGTCGAGGCGTTGATGCGCATCAGCCAAACCGTAACACGGACGAAACCGTTTACGTCGAAGCTTGCGATCGTCGTCATCAGTAGTGTATTAGGGGAACAAGGTGTCGCGGGTGAGGTCGTCTATTCGACGTGCAAGGCGGCACAGCTCGGATTCGTCAAGGCATACAGCAAGGAACTTGGACCGATGCACGGACGCATCAACGCGATTACGCCGGGGTGGATCGATACGCCGATGAACGCGATTTTCTCGGGAGATGAAAAGGAACAAGCGATCGCTGAAATCCCTGCCGGTCGATTCGGAAAAGCAGAGGAAGTGGCTTCTGCCATCCGTTACTTAGTGCAACCCGAATCAAGTTATGTGTCGGGAGCCATCCTTAAAATAGATGGCGCATGGATGTAGGCGATGGAATTTCAGTTCAGGAATGCTTTTCATTTTTCAAAAAATCATTTAACATGAGGAATGGATAATCGTATTGATAGAGGAGGATGGGCGCGTGAGTGAGTTCGAGCAATGGTATCTCGAATATGAATTAAAGGTCAACCGTCCCGGTATACTCGGGGACATTGCTTCGTTGATGGGAATGTTACATATTTCGATCGTGACGATCAATGGTGTCGATCATCAACGACGCGGTATGTTGCTCCAAACGAAACAACCGGATCAAATTCCACGACTCGCCGCTATTCTCAAGACGATGTCAACCATAGAGGTCATCAAACTACGAAAACCAAAACTACGTGACCGAATTGCGATTCGTCACGGGCGCTATATTGATCAAAGCAGTGATGAACGAAAGACGTTCCGCTTCGTCCGGGAAGACTTAGGGATTCTCGTCGATTTCATGGCAGAGCTATGTAAACAGGATGGCCACTTGTTGATTGGTGTCCGCGGCATGCCACGCGTCGGCAAGACGGAGTCAATCGTCGCAGCGAGCGTCAGTGCGAATAAGAAATGGCTGTTCCTATCGTCGACGTTGATTAAACAGACGGTTCGAACATCGTTGTTCGATGACGAGCGGACGGGTGATTATGTCTACATCATCGATGCGTTAGTGTCACAACGAAATTTCGATGAACGACACTGGCAAATCCTGCGTGAAGTCATGCGTCTACCGGCGACAAAAATCGTCGAACATCCGGATGCGTTCGTCAAATCCAGCGAGTATACGTGGGATGATTTTGATTACATCATTGAATTACGCAACACGACTGAAGAAATCATTGTGACTGAACTGCCTCGTTCCCATGGTGGAAATGATTGGTTCAACTTTGAATAAGTATGAAAAATGGAAGGTGTGTTACCGATGACCGAGCTCGGAACCTACTTAAAAGAACAACGGGAGGCACTTGGTGTCTCTCTCGAACAAATTCAAACGACGACGAAGATTCAAAAGCGTTACATCGTCGCGATCGAAGAAGGTAATTATGATCAATTGCCGGGAGCCTTTTACGCCCGGGCCTTCATCAAGACATATGCGGAAGCACTCGGTCTTGACGTCGATGAAGTCTTTACGACCTATAAACGTGATCTTCCGGAACCGGAAGCACAACCGGTCGTTGAACTGTCACGGCGCGCGACGTATTCGAAATCCAGTGCTCCGAAGAAAAGCGTTGCAAAACGCTGGATTCCGAACATCATCATTATCGTTCTAATCTTTGCGATCGGCGCTGCCTTGTATTATGGTCTGCAAACGTTCCTTGACGGTAACGAAGAGGCGAAGACGTCCGCACCGAAGCAAAATGATGTCACGATCGATCAAGGGGACGCGCCAAGTAAAGAGACGGATGCGCCTGCGAAGACGGAAGAAGAGCCGAAGGAAGAACCGGCAAAACAGGAAGAAACAAAAGAAGAACCTAAAAAAGAGGCACTTGCTGCGAAGTCGACATCTGGTCAAGATGTCACGTATGAAGTCGCAACGAAAGATACGATGAGTGTCTCGATTCAAATCAAGAAAGATGCCTCTCCGTCGCCATTCGTTGGTGTACGTGATACATCACTTGAAGGAGAAGCACTCGCGCCAGACCACATCAACGCATCGGATCCGAATCCGATCGTCGTGAAGGACGCGAAGACGGACTTGATCCGCATCCGGATCGGTTCGATTAAAGGGATTGATAAAATCGTCGTCAATGACCAAGAACTGAAACTGAACCGTTCGCTTCTCGTCCAAAACATCTATCTAAAGAAAGTAGCCACGCCGTAATTCGGCGTGCCTTCTTTTAGATGGCATGTCATTTACATACGAAATGAAGGAGGAGGGCGTTACATGAACTTACCGAATCAATTGACAGTATTACGCGTTTTATTAATTCCTGTGTTCGTCATCGTACTTGCGATTGATCCGAACTGGGGACAGTGGGATGTACTGGGAGCCGAGCTTCCCGTCTCACACTTCGTTGCAGCTATCATCTTCCTTGTTGCTTCACTGACGGACTGGCTCGATGGTTATATCGCTCGCAAACAAAAATTAGTGACGAACTTTGGAAAATTCATGGATCCACTTGCCGACAAGATGTTAGTTGCAGCTGCTCTCGTCTACTTGGTGGAACTTGGATTCGTCGCAGCGTGGATCGTCGTCATCATTCTCTGTCGAGAGTTCGCAGTCACGGGTCTTCGTCTCGTCGCATCTGACGAAGGGATCGTCCTTGCTGCCGGAAACTCTGGCAAAGCCAAGACATGGGTCCAGTTGACATCAATTACGGCATACTTGTTGCACGATATCATCTTTGCGATGTGGAACATTCCGTTCGCAGATATTACGATGTGGCTTGCTTTGATCTTGACGATCTACTCAGGCGTTGAATATTTCTCGAAAAACATTAAGTTAATTACGAAATCCATGTAAGATGGATCAATTTAGACTGTTCGTCATACCGAACAGTCTTTTCTTATACTTCAAGAAGGTGAGGAATCAACATGAAAGCAGAAATCATCGCAGTCGGAAGCGAACTCCTCCTTGGGGAAATCGCGAACACGAATGCACAGTACCTTTCCGAATGGTTAGCGAGTGCCGGAATTGACGTTCATTATCATACAGTCGTCGGTGACAATCGCGAACGGATGCAAGAAACATTCCGTCAGGCACAACAGCGGGCAGATCTCCTCGTCATCACAGGAGGTCTTGGACCGACGGAAGACGATTTGACGAAAGAGGTGCTCGCTGATCTCCTCGGACGTGATCTCGTTCTCGATCAAGCGGCGTACGAGCGAATCGAAGGGTTTTTAAAGACACGTCAACGAGAGATGACGATTAACGAACGAAAACAAGCTCTCATCATCGATGGTGCGACGGTTTTACGCAATGATGCAGGACTTGCTCCTGGTATGTCGGTTCAGACCGAGCATCACCAATATATCGTCTTACCCGGTGTGCCACGCGAGATGAAGCAAATCCTCAAAGATCACTTCAGTCATCTGTTCGGTCAAGAAACGATCCGTTCTCGGACATTACGATTCTTCGGAATCGGGGAGTCGGCTTTAAACGACCGTCTTGAAACGTTGATCAAGGAAGCAACAAATCCATCGGTCGCACCGTATGCGGAGCTCGCTGAAGTTCGGTTGCGCTTGACGGCTAAAGCTCTCGATCAACAGGAAGCCGATCGTATGCTCGATGAACTCGAACAACACGTCCTTGCTGAAGTCGGCATGTACTTTTATGGATATGGGGAGACGAGTCTGCCGGAAGTCGTTCTAAAACGGTATCAAGAAGCAGGATTGACACTTTCACTTGCCGAATCACTGACGGGAGGAGCCGTCGCGAGTGGTCTCGTTGATGTCAGCGGTGCGAGTCAAGTGTTGCGCGGGAGCGCCGTCGTCTATGATGATGCAGCGAAACAAGCCGTGTTATCGGTACCAGAGGATTTATTACAAGAGCATACTGCTGTCAGTAAAGAGGTCGCGATCGCGATGGCTGAAGGGGCACGGGAACTGTATCAATCCGATATCGCCGTCGCCTTGACGGGAGAAGCAGGTCCGACGAGCAACAGCGGAAAAGCGGTCGGAACGGTCTATTGTGCTGTTGCAGACGCACATGGAACACGGATCGTCGAATGGCAATATCCTTCGTTCGATAGAGGCATGATTCGACTGCGCGCCGTCAAGGATACCTATTTCCTTCTACTGAAACATCTCGAAAAAGCACCAGAGTGAGAAAAATGATCAAAGTGCAAGTATACGAATAAATGTTCGTAAAATGCTTGTCATTCGGTCTCAAAAGAAGTACAATAATCTCAGTAAGATAATTAAAAGGAGGCCTGCTACGTGAGTGATCGTAAAGCAGCACTTGAGATGGCGCTACGCCAGATAGAGAAACAGTTCGGTAAAGGTTCTATCATGAAACTCGGAGAAAATGCGGATCAGAAGGTATCAGTAATCTCTTCTGGATCGATTACATTAGATATTGCCCTAGGTGCAGGTGGATACCCACGTGGACGGGTCATCGAAGTATACGGACCTGAATCGTCAGGTAAAACAACGGTTGCGCTTCATGCAATCGCAGAAGTTCAAAAACAAGGCGGACAAGCAGCGTTCATCGATGCGGAGCACGCGCTTGATCCAGCATATGCAAACAAACTCGGTGTCAACATCGATGAGCTCCTCTTGTCACAACCGGACACTGGGGAACAAGCACTTGAAATCGCGGAAGCACTCGTTCGTTCTGGTGCGGTCGATATTCTTGTCGTCGACTCCGTTGCGGCACTCGTACCAAAAGCAGAGATCGAAGGCGAGATGGGTGACTCACACGTCGGTCTTCAAGCACGTTTGATGAGCCAAGCGCTTCGTAAACTGTCTGGTGCAACGAATAAATCGAAGACGATCGTCATCTTCATTAACCAAATCCGTGAAAAAATCGGTGTCATGTTCGGTAACCCGGAAACAACTCCAGGTGGTCGCGCACTCAAATTCTACTCGTCTGTTCGTTTAGAAGTGCGTCGTGCGGAAGCGTTGAAAAACGGTACGGACGTCGTCGGTAACAAAACGAAGATTAAGGTCGTCAAAAACAAGATCGCGCCTCCGTTCAAACAAGCGGAAGTCGACATCATGTATGGTCTCGGGATTTCGAAAGTCGGTGAGTTGATCGACATCGGAACAGACCTCGATATCGTTCAAAAAAGTGGTGCATGGTACTCGTACAACTCAGAGCGTCTCGGTCAAGGACGTGAGAACGCGAAGCAATACATGGTCGAGCATCCGGAAGTCGCAGCAGAGGTCGAACGTTTGATTCGTGAACACCACGGTCTCGTCGATCGCGAAGAGCCAGTTGATTTTGAAGCAGAACAACCAGAAGATCTATTTGCTGAATAAATCGTTTTAGAGAGGATTCGCATGCGAATCCTCTCTTTTTTTAGTGTAAAAGAGGAAAACAGTGGAATTCTTTCCCGTCCGTTCGTTGACAATGAACGAGTGCTATCCTTACAATATAGATGTACGTTTTTTAGACAGCTTCGATGAAATACCGAAATGAACTAAGAAACACCTTGCAAAGGGGAGGTGAACCCATGAGTACACTGACTTGGATTGTCATACTTCTCCTCACTTTGCTGATCGCATTCATCGTAGGCTACTTCTTGCGGAAATCGATTGCAGAAGCGAAAATTCAAGGCGCAGAAACGGAAGCGAACAAAATCGTCGAACGTGCGCGTGAATCAGCTGAGGCAACGAAAAAAGAAGCAGTACTCGAAGCGAAAGATGAAGCATTCAAACTTCGTAACGAAGTGGAAAAAGAATTGCGTGAACGTCGCCAAGAGCTAGCGAAACAAGAAGCCCGGTTGCTCCAGAAAGAAGAGACACTCGATCGCCGTGTTGACGCTATCGACCGTAAGGAAGATCAAATCAATACACGTGATGCAGAGATCGCGAAACGGAAGCATCAAGCTGAAGAACTAGAGCGCAAAGTAGAGGACCTGTATGAACAGGGACGTCAAGAGCTTGTCCGCGTCGCGAATTTATCGCAAGACGAGGCAAGAACGATCATCATGGATGAGACGAAACAGGCTGCTTTACATGACGCAGCCATTCTTCAAAAAGAAATCGAACAAAAAGCAAAAGAAGAAGCCGACAAGAAAGCACGTAACATCTTGTCACTTGCGATTCAACGGTTCGCCGCTGAACATATCGCAGAGACGACTGTATCGGTCGTCAACTTACCGAACGATGAGATGAAAGGTCGGATCATCGGACGGGAAGGCCGCAACATCCGTACGCTCGAGACCTTGACTGGGATCGACTTGATTATCGATGATACGCCGGAAGCCGTCATTTTGTCTGGTTTTGACCCAATTCGTCGCGAAGTCGCTAAAATGGCGCTCGAGAAATTGGTTCAGGATGGTCGGATTCACCCGGCCCGTATTGAAGAGATGGTCGACAAATCCCGTCGTGAAGTCGACGAGCGGATTCGAGAAATCGGGGAAGAAGCGACGTATGATGTCGGGATCCACGGCATTCATCCGGACCTTGTCAAAATTCTCGGTCGCTTGAAGTACCGTACGAGTTACGGACAGAACGTCCTGTATCACTCACTTGAGGTTGCCCACCTTGCAGGTATGATGGCAGCTGAACTTGGAGAAGATGTCACGCTTGCGAAGCGTGCGGGTCTTCTGCATGATATCGGGAAAGCGATCGACCACGAAGTCGAAGGCAGTCACGTTGAGATTGGTGTCGAGCTCGGTACGAAGTACAAAGAGCATCCAACCGTCATCAACGCGATCGCATCCCACCACGGGGATACGGAAGCGACATCTGTCATTTCCGTCTTGGTCGCAGCTGCGGATGCATTATCTGCTGCTCGCCCAGGTGCACGTCAAGAGACACTCGAAAGTTATATCCGCCGTCTCGAACGCCTCGAGGAAATCTCGGAATCGTTCGACGGTGTCGAAAAATCATTTGCGATCCAAGCGGGTCGTGAAGTCCGTATCATCGTTCGACCTGACGTCGTCGATGACGTACTGGCTCACAAGATGGCGAGTGACATCCGGAAAAAAATCGAAGAAGAACTCGATTATCCGGGACACATCAAGGTCACGGTCATTCGGGAAACACGAGCAGTCGAATACGCGAAATAAGTGGAGTGGCGGGCGACCGCCACTTTTTTTAATGAACGGAGGAACAGCAATGAAGATTTTATTCATCGGAGACGTCGTCGGTGCACCCGGTCGACATATCCTACAACAATTCACAGCACGCTTGAAAGCGAAGTACAACCCGAACGTCATGCTCGTCAACGGCGAAAACGCAGCACACGGACGCGGCATCACGAAGTCGATCTATCATCAATTCCTTGAACTCGGATTCCACGGGATCACGATGGGGAACCACACGTTTGATAACCGCGACATCTTTGACTGGATCGACGACGCGGATCGAATCGTCCGTCCGGCAAACTATCCAGAAGGTACGCCAGGTCGTGGGATGATGATCGTCAAAGCAGGTAATAAAAAGATTGCCGTCATCAACGTCCAAGGAACAGTCTTCTTACCACCGCTCGGTGACCCGTTTCGTACCGTCGATGCATTAATTGCGGAAGTCGAAGGAAAAGTCGATGCGATCTTCGTTGATGTCCATGCGGAAGCAACGAGTGAGAAAATTGCGATGGGCTATCACCTCGATGGTCGAGTACAAGCTGTCGTCGGCACACATACGCACGTCCAGACAGCAGATGAGCGTGTCCTTGACGGAGGAACGGCTTACATCACGGATGTCGGGATGACAGGTCCGCTGAACGGCGTGCTCGGAATGCGCCAGGAAGATGTCCTACGAAAATTCAAGACACAGCTCCCAACACGGTTTGAAGTTGCCGAAGGACGGGAACAACTTAATGGAGTCTTGATTCATATCGATGACACAACCAAAAAAGCAACGAAGATTGAACGGATTCATCTGACGGATCAGTCAGTATTCTTCGACTGATTGCCATTTCTGGATGGGGAGGTACACGCATGGACGTCCTGAAAGTATCAGCTAAGTCGAATCCAAACGCGGTAGCAGGTGCACTCGCGGGTGTCATTCGAGAGAGAGGTTCCGTCGAGATTCAGGCCATTGGTGCGGGAGCGCTCAATCAGTCTGTCAAAGCCGTCGCCATCGCACGCGGATTCGTGGCGCCTTCTGGCATCGACTTGATTTGTATCCCAGCCTTCACAGACATTTTGATTGATGGGGAAGAGAGAACCGCCATCAAACTCATCATCGAACCACGATGACGAATTGGACATAGGTCCTATTTGCAAGTAGACCATTTACTCGACTGGAGTAGATGGTCTTTTTGCTGCGTCCGCGAAATTTTCTCACCTTTCCACCGAGGGAGCATTGTACTACTTCCGGTAAATCGGTATCATGAGGGAGGATAGAGAGAACTATCATTTCAGGGGACAGAGAAGGAGCGAACGTCGATGTATAATCAGTTATCATGGAAAGTTGGCGGTCAGCAGGGAGAAGGGATCGAATCAACAGGCGAAATCTTTGCGATTGCCTTGAATCGACTCGGCTATTACCTGTATGGTTACCGTCACTTTTCGTCACGTATCAAGGGAGGACATACGAACAATAAGATTCGTGTCGCGACACAGGAAGTCCGGACGATTTCCGATGATCTCGATATTTTAGTCGCATTCGATCAAGAGACGATCGATGTTAACTTCCATGAATTGCGTCAAGGTGCCATCATCATCGCGGATGCGAAATTCAATCCGACGAATCCGGACGAAGCACGCGCTTCCTTGTATGCGATTCCATTTACGGAGATTGCAGCTGATCTCGGTACGGCTTTGATGAAGAACATGGTCGCGATCGGTGCATCGAGCGCGATTCTCGGCATTGCACCGGAGCGTTTCCAAGCCGTCGTCGAACAGATTTTCGGCCGAAAAGGTCCAGACATGGTCGAGAAAAACTTAGCGGCAATCCGTGAAGGCGCAGCAGCGTTCGAAGCACTTGCAGGAGAGGGCGAACGGTTCGTCTTGGAACCGGCTGACGGAAAACAACGGATGTTCATGATCGGAAACGATGCGATCGCCCTTGGTGCGATCGCCGGTGGAGCGCGTCTGATGGCAGCTTACCCGATCACACCATCATCTGAGATCATGGAATACTTAATCAAGAAACTGCCGCAGTTCGGCGGAACGGTCGTCCAGACGGAAGACGAATTGGCGGCAGTCACGATGGCGATCGGGGCGAACTACGCAGGTGTCCGTGCTTTGACAGCATCTGCTGGTCCAGGATTGTCATTGATGGCGGAAGCGATCGGGTTATCCGGGATGACGGAAACACCGCTCGTCATCGTCGATACACAACGAGGTGGTCCGTCAACCGGTCTACCGACGAAACAGGAACAGTCTGACTTGATGGCGATGATCTACAGCACGCATGGTGAAATTCCGAAGGTCGTTTTGGCACCGTCAACGGTCGAGGAAGCGTTCTACGATGCAGCAGAGGCATTCAACATCGCAGAGGAATACCAGTGTCCTGTCATTCTATTGACGGATTTGATGCTGTCTCTTGGAAAACAATCGGTCGAACCACCGGATATGTCACGCGTTGAGATCCGACGCGGGAAGTTGATCCAGGAAGACTTACCGGAACTTGAAGGAAAAGCGTACTTCAAACGCTACGAAGTGACGGAAGATGGGATCAGCCCACGTGTCATTCCAGGCGTCAAGCACGGGATTCATCACGTAACGGGTGTTGAGCACAATGAGGAAGGGCGTCCGTCGGAAGCGACGAAGAACCGAGTCGATCAGATGACGAAGCGACTCCGTAAGCTGAACACGTTCCGCTTACAGGATGCCGTTCTCGTAACGGAGCATCATGCAGAACCGGATATCTTATTCGTCGGTTTCAACTCGACACGTGGAACAATCGAAGAGATCATGCCACGACTCGAAGCACAAGGAATCAAGGTTGATCACTTGCATATCCGTCAAGTCCATCCGTTCCCTAGTGAGCTTGTCACGCCACACTTAGAGCGGGCAAAACGAGTCATCGTCGTCGAGTACAACGCAACGGGACAACTGGCGAAGCTGATCCAGATGAACTGTGGACATGCATCGAAGATCGAGCATATCCTGAAATTCAATGGCGACCCGTTCTACCCAGCAGAGGTGGTCGAGCAGGTCGTAGGAGGGGTATATCATGGCAACCTTTAAAGATTTTAGAAACGATGTCAAACCAAACTGGTGTCCAGGGTGTGGAGACTTCTCGATTCAAGCAGCGATTCAGCGTGCTGTCGCGAACGTCGGTCTCGAACCAGAAGAGTTGGCATTGATTTCCGGGATCGGCTGTTCTGGTCGGATTTCCGGTTATATCAATACGTATGGCTTCCACGGTGTTCATGGACGGTCCCTTCCGATCGCCCAAGGTGTCAAGATGGCGAACCGCGAATTGACGGTCATCGCGTCTGGTGGCGACGGTGATGGATTTGCAATCGGCATGGGACATACGATTCATGCATTCAAGCGCAATGTCGACATGACGTATATCGTCATGGACAATCAGATTTACGGCTTGACGAAAGGACAGACGTCACCTACTTCTGCACCTGGATTCAAGACGAAATCGACGCCAAAAGGGTCGATCGAAAAGAGTGTTTCACCGGTTGAACTCGCCTTGACGGCTGGTGCGACGTTCGTTGCCCAAAGCTTCTCGAACGATTTGAAGGGCTTGACGCAACTGATCGAGCAAGCGACGGCACATAAAGGATTTGCCTTCATCAACGTCTTCAGTCCATGTGTCACGTTCAACAAGGTCAATACGTACGATTGGTTCAAACAGAACTTGACGAAGCTGTCCGACATCGAAGGATATGATCCGTCGAACTTGGATCTTGCGAAACAGACCGTTCATGCTCACGACGGACTCGTCATGGGATTGATCTATCAGGATGAAACACGTCCTGATTACCAGTCACAAATCGATGGGTATCAAGAATCGGGTCTTGCGTATGCGGATCTTGAGCTGAACGAAGAAACATTCGGTAAACTGGCAGCAGAATTCATGTAAGATAGAGGAAAGATGTGTTTGGTTTTTTGGGGATGCTAAACATTTGGAAGTTCGCCACATATAAAAAACGTGAGCTTCCGCGAAGGAGTCGGGGAAAGATGACGAAATTAGTAACGACGGTAGAAGAGACGACAACGACAAAAACGATGCGTGCACTCGTCAAAGAAGAGCGCGGGTTCGGTGCGGCACTGAAAGAAGTACCAGTACCCGTACCGAGTCGTGGAGAAGTCTTGATTCGAGTCGAGGCAACATCGATCTGTGGGACGGACGTGCATATCTATGAGTGGGACGCGTGGGCAGCCTCGCGTGTCAATCCGCCGTATGTCTTCGGTCACGAGTTCTCAGGCGAAGTCGTCGAGCTCGGAGAAGGCACGAAACGCTTGAAGCTCGGTGATCGTGTCTCGGCGGAGACGCATATCGTCTGTCATCAATGTAAACAATGTCTTCGTGGACAATATCACATCTGTAAGAACACGAAGATCATCGGTGTCGATACACAAGGATGTTTTGCAGAATACGTCGTCATGCCGGAAGAAAACCTTTGGGTCAACCCGGAAGATATGCCAGCAGGGATCGCCTCGATCCAAGAGCCGATGGGCAATGCCGTCCATACGGTTCTCGCGAGCGATGTCAGTGCGAAAACGGTCGCAATCGTCGGTTGTGGTCCGATTGGTCTGATGGCGGTCTCCGTCGCTAAAGCAGCTGGTGCGGCGGAAGTCGTTGCGATCGACGTCAATCCGTATCGTCTTGAACTCGCGCGGACGATGGGGGCGGATGTCGTCATCGATTCACGTCATGACGATGTGTTAGAGCGGATCGAGCGCATGACGGACGGAGATGGAATTGATGTCGTCTGTGAGATGAGTGGTCATCCGGTTGCGATTCGTCAAGCCTTCGAGATGGTGACAGCAGGTGGAGACGTCAACATCCTCAGTCTGCCGGTCAAACCGGTTGAAATCGATTTGACGAACCACGTCGTCTTCAAAGGTGTCCGGGTCCAAGGGATCACCGGTCGGAAGATGTATGAGACATGGAGCCAGGTTTCTGCTTTCTTATCGAGCGAAAAAGTCGATGTCCGACCATTAATCACACACACGTTGCCGCTCGAGCGGTTCGAAGAAGGATTTGAATTGATGCGTCAAGGGAAATGCGGGAAAGTCGTATTACAACCAAGGGGGACGAATTAATGGGATTTGAACACTTACGGACAGAACTAGAAGAGATGAAACAGGCGGGCACGTTCCGCAACCTCGTAGCACTTGAGAGCGCGCAACATAACCGCGTGACGATTGACGGGAAGGAACTGATTCAACTGTCGTCAAACAACTACCTTGGACTCGCCGCACATCCGCGTCTCGCTGAACAAGCAGCGGAAGCAGCGCGCACGTTCGGTGCTGGAACAGGATCCGTTCGGACGATTGCCGGAACACTCGAGATGCACCAAGCATTCGAACGGGAACTCGCGACATTCAAGCACACGGAAGCAGCACTTGTCTTCCAGTCTGGATTCGCAACGAATCTCGGTGTCTTATCGGCACTGCTCGGTCCGGAAGACGTCGTCATCTCGGATGAGTTGAACCACGCTTCGATCATCGATGGGATTCGTCTGACGAAAGCGAAACGCCGCATCTATAAACATGTCGACTTGGCGGATCTTGAAGCGGCCTTACAAGAAACACAAGACGCGCGGACGCGCCTCATCGTCACGGATGGTGTCTTCTCGATGGACGGAAACATTGCACCACTTCCAGAGATCGTTGAATTAGCCGAGCGTTATGACGCACTCGTCATGGTCGATGATGCCCATGCGTCAGGTGTGCTTGGGAAAGCGGGACGCGGTACGGTCAATCACTTCGGTCTTGACGGACGTGTTGCCCTGCAGGTCGGTACGCTCTCAAAAGCCATCGGTGTCCTCGGTGGATACGTCGCGTGTGAACAGCACGTCAAGGATTATCTGATCCATAAAGGACGTCCGTTCTTGTTCTCGACATCACATCCACCAGCAGTCGTCGAAGCGAACCGGGAAGCGCTCCGTGTCATGGAGGAAGAGACGGAACTCTTCGATCGTCTATGGGAAAACACGGAATTCTTTAAACAAGGACTCCGTGATCTTGGATTCGACATCGGAACATCGACGACGCCGATCACACCGGTCATCGTCGGGGATGAAGCACGTTGCCACGAGTTGTCGGACCGCTTACGTCAAGAAGGTGTCTTTGCTCAAGGCATCGCCTTCCCGACGGTCGCAAAAGGCAAAGCACGTGTCCGGACGATCGTGACGGCGGAACATACGCGTGAAGATTTAACGACGGCGCTTGCAGCTTTCGAAAAAGTCGGTCGTGAATTAAACTTGATCGGTTGATGCTGGTCACGGACGAACCAGGTCCGCATACTTTCAGGCAGTGGGTCGATGACCCACTGCCTGAAAGTGCGTCATGACGAAAGAATCAACGTCGACCGTTTTTACTTTTGCGAGATAGGGAATAACAGATGAGGAAAGGATGTGACCTGATGAGTACGAAAAAGAAAGGGATTTTGCTCTCATTTTTGATGCTGACGCTGCTCCTTGGGGGTTGTATTCGCATCCAATATGATGCGACGATTCATACCGATCAGAGTGTTACCTTAAAGACGACATATGCCGCAAAGGAACACCCGGTAGCGCGTTTACTGAACCTAAATCCGAATTGGAATAGTTATGTTAAGCAGGCAGAAAAGAACGGTTATGCGGCGAAAACGTTTAAGACGAAGGATGACTATGAAGGAATCCGGATGCAGAAGACATTCGCGAACTTCAAGGACATGACGTCGATCAAGGACGAATGGAAGACAGGTATCGGAGGGATTCTCATTCCACCTGATACGAAGTTCGACATGAAAAAATCGGACGGTTTTTGGTTTGATACGTATCGACTGGATACGAACATCGATCTCAGTATCGATCGTTTGAATATCAAAGGCTATCAACCGACAGGACAGGTCAAGAAACTCGCCGACCGGTATATCCGTCAAGCCGATATCGAGATCAAGCTCCATGGCCCAGAAGTGATCGGTCTCCAAAACGGTGAAAAAATCGACTGGTCGAATTACCATGATGTGTCATGGAAATTATACGGAACGAAAGCCAACCAGCTACAGTTGATTGCGTATGTACCGAATCCGACAGGTTGGATCATTACCGGTATCGTGTTATTGATCGGTGTCGGATTATTCCTCTACTGGGTCTTTCACCGTGTCCGTCGTTTGCGCCGGCAACAGTTGAAGACGATCAGCATCTCGCTCCTCGTCTGTTTGATCGTCGGGGGAGGCGCGTGGTGGGTGTTCGCGGAGGATACGTCAAGTGCGCCGCCACCAACGCGCCAGATCGTCACGCAAGGAAAGAGTGAAATCGTGCCGACGTTCCTCGTCCACGGGTTATTCGGGACGGAGCGGACGTTCGTGCCGATGATTCAAAACTTCACGAATAAAAAAGTCGCCGATGATGGCGGTCGATGTGACGTGACCCGTTCCGGGAAAGCGACCTGTAGCGTCAAACCATCATCGACCGGCTACCCACTTGTCCGAATCGTCTTCGCAGATGATGAGGCAAGCCTTGTCGATCAGCAAAAGTGGTTGAATGCGGCGATTGCAGCTTACGATGCGAAACAAAAAGCGACCTTTGCCGATATTCAGCTCGTTGGGCACAGCATGGGTGGTGTCGATGTCGTCGCCTACACGGTCCAAGAGGAGATGCCGTATCACGTCCGAAAAGTCGTGACGCTCGACTCACCGATCGCCGGTTCGGATTACGCGAAGCTTGGCTTGACACTTGCGCCACTCGGCACGAATACGAACAGTCCTGCGATACGTGATCTTGCGAAAGGTTCTCCAGCGATGAACAATCTGACCCAACGGCTCGAGACGTGGCCACGCGACGTACTCGTCTATTCGTTTGGTGCCAAAGGAGGCGACTTCAATCTGATTTCGTTGAAGAGTTCGTTTGCACTCGAGAACTACACGGATAACATCCAGACGAAGTCCTATAAGTATGATCACTTTACGATTCATCGCCGGGAGCCGGTCTTCCGCGAAATCCGCAATTTCCTGTTTAAAGAAAATCGAGTCACGGAGGAGGAACCATCATGAAACAGGTCGTCATCGTCGGCGGAGGAATTGCCGGTCTAACGGCTGCGGCATTGATTGCACAAGAAGGACATGCCGTCACGGTACTTGAAGGAAGCCGTGAATGGGGAGGGTCAGCCGGGAAGTTCACACGCCGGGACTTGACGTATCCAGTTGGAGCGACCCTTGGGATGGGATTTGAACCGGGTGGCATTCATGCCCGTGTGCTCGATCATCTCGGAGTGACGCACCAAGTCGAGCCACTCGACGTCGTCATGACGATTCGCATCGAAGGACGATTGATTCATTATTATCAAAATCGTGATGCGTTTCTAACCGAATTGACCTCACATTTTCCGGAGCAGGCATCGTCGATTCGGGCATTCTTTGCTGAAATCGAGCAGATACACGAGGCAATTCGTCCACTGATGGCAGAACTGCCGGCATTGCCACTTCAAGATTTAGCCGACGTCCGGCGGTTAGTTCGTCACACGAAAAGTGTCGTCCTCTTACCATATTTTCCGCTGACGATTGGTCATCTGTTACGCAAACATCGACTAGCGGATACGTTGTTCGCACAAGTGATCGACGGGATCCTACTCGACAGCATGCAGACAGGACAGGAGGCGTCAGCTTTACTAGGAGCCGTCGCCTTATCGATTTACCATGAAGGTGCTTATTATGTCCCGGGTGGATTATACCGACTGGCCGAGCAATTGAAAGAGATAGCCGAGGCGAGCGGGGCAACCTGTCTCCTTGGGAGAAAAGTCACGTCGATTCGAAAGACACCGGATGGTTTCTTGATCGAGGATCGTCGCGGACGCTTGATGCTTGCTGATGCTGTCATCTGTGCAGTTCCGCTTGAAGGCATCCGGGAAGTCGTCAGCGCGGATATGCGACGAACGTTACGACGGACGTACCAGCGACAGGAAAAGCTACAGCAATGGGCGACCTTTACGTATTATGCGGCGATACCGGAGTCGATCATTTTGTCTGCTGAAGCATTCCGGCAAGTCCATGATCCGTCCCTACCTTCAGGTCATGCCTTCATCTCCCTCTCCCGTCCAGATGACCGGTTACGTGCACCAGCCGGTCAGCGGACGCTGACGATGTCATGCCATGTTCCGATTGGTACGTTCGATAAGACGAACCGGAAACGCTACGACGAACAGGTCGAGAAGATGTCGGCAATCTTCGAAGCCATTCTTGAACAACAGTTTCCAGGTTTCCGTCAACAGGCAATCGAACGTTATCCGGGTGGACCCGGTGCGTGGGTACGCTATACGTTCCGTCCGGACGGTGGAGTCGGGGGATATCCGCAACGTCCGAGTACAAGTCTCTTGTTCGCAGCACCGTTTCGTACGGGCATCGATCACTTCTTTGCAATCGGGGACACGATCTTTCCGGGTGCCGGGACGGTTGGGGCGACGACGTCTGCGATTCATGTTGCCCGACAGTTTGACGTCAGATTATGAGAAATCGTCGTAAAATGATGAAAGAAGCGACGCATCTGTCGCTTTTTTCACATTTGAGGATTATGATGAGGAAGAGTCGGGAACATGATATCCATGAACAGAAAGAGAGAAGGAGTGAAGAACCATGGAGACATTCGAGCAAAAATGTCAGTCGTTCATTCAGGAACGACGACCTGAAGTCGGTCCGATTCAATTCGAGTCGGCGCGTACGTTTCTCAATGCACGCGGTTTAAGCGTTTACGAACGGATTTATCAAGGGAAAGAGGAAGTCCGATTAGCGTTCGTCGAGCAGACGAATGGTCAACAACTCGTGTCATTAATGGAAAATACATTCGGCAACGGACTGGTCTATTTTGTCTCAACGGCAACCGCGACATGGGATGGCGACCGTTTTGGTGAATACACGTTTTAAGTACATAGAGAGTCCCAGTCGATGACTGGGGCTCTTTCGTGTCGAAACCTAATCCTTGTCCCGTTCGTAAGGTAGATAAGTGACTCAGTTGAAGGAGGAAACGATGTGTCATCACTTGAACAACCTAAAACATCGACACGGCGGCTTGCGACCGTCTCGTTGATTTTCATGGCGGTCGGATTCATCGTCTCATTGCCATTTAAAGAAAATGCGTGGGTCTTTTGGCTCCAGAGTGGTTTTGAAGCCGGACTCGTCGGTGGGATTGCTGACTGGTTCGCGATCACGGCGTTGTTTCGCCATCCGCTTGGCTTAAAGATTCCCCATACGAACCTGTTGCCGAAAAATCGGGAACGGGTCATCGAATCAATCGTTCATATGCTCGAGACGGACTTGCTCAATAAAGAGAGTATCGTCGCGAAACTCCAGCATATGACGCTCGCAGATCGTGTCATCAAAATCTTACGTTCGATTCTCGTTCTACCTGCTTTTCGAGCGACCGTCACCGAGCTGTTGATTGGTTTAATTCGGAAACTACCGAAAGAGGCGATTCTTGAGTTTGCGAATACACGGGTGACGGAGACGATCAAAGCGTATCCGTCAAAACGGCTAGCTGTCCGAGCGATGCAATTGAACGATGAACGTCGTCTCGACGAGTGGCTGATGGACCAGTTACTCGATTATGGGCAACGTCTGCTCGAAGACCCCGTCATCCGCGATCAGATTGGGCGCCTTGCCTATACGGCGATGATCGATCAAGAAAAGAATACGTTCTTGCGGGTGACGGCGCGAACCGTCCAAAAAGTCTATTCAGAAGAAAAACTCAGTCTAGTCATTCAAGGTGTCTTGTTGACGGTCATTCAAGATATGCGACACGTCCATCACCCGAATCGTTTAGCGATTCTTGATCATTTGCGTCGTAATCTGGCACAGTTATCGATTGATGAAGAGCGTCTAGCGAAAATCGATGCTTGGAAGGCAAGCGAGGTCGACCGGTTTGACTTCGTTCCGGTCATTGAACGCGCGTATGATGCTGGTTTGATCGAACTCGAACGCTACTTGACGTCAGATGCCTTCTGGACGGAACGGGCGATGCCAATGCTTTCGCGCGCTTTAGACGACTGGGAACAGCATCCGACGTTCAAAGATAGCAGTGATCAATGGATGAAGGAGCAACTCGTTCGTTTCGTCGAACAAAATCATCAAAAAATCGGTGGACTCGTCCGCGAGAACTTAAACCGGTTCGATACGGAGACACTGATTCATATGATCGAGGATAAGGTCGGCAGTGACTTGCAATGGATTCGGGTCAACGGGGCATTGTGTGGATTCATCATCGGTTTGATTCTCGGTGCGATCAAGGTGTTCGTCGGATGAGCCGGTGGACATATGATGTGACGTTGTCGGAAGCATTTGATTTTAAAGGAGTCGTGTCTCGTTTGACGGGAGACCCGTTACAAATCGAACAGGATGGGCGACTCGTCGTTCCGATCTTCATCAACGATCAGGCATACATCACGACGATGGAAGCCATCGATGGTTACACGTTACGGATTGACGGTTCAGGACCGCAAACAGCGGTGCTGACGCAACTCAATCGACGCTTTCGACTCAATGAGCCGAATCCTGCGCAGCGTCTCAAGGCGACGTCGTTACACGCGATCGTCGAACAGTTCGGTGACGAACGACTCGTGCTTGATCATTCACCGTTCACGGCCTTGATTCGCTCGATCATTCATCAACAAATCAATCTGTCATTTGCCCATACGTTGACGGAACGTGTCTTTCGAACATTCGGAACGGTCAACGACGGAATCATTCTTCCGCCGACACCGCGTCAATTAGCAACGGCGCGTCGCGAGGACTTGCTTGCTCTGCAACTATCAGGACGTAAAGTCGATTATCTGCTTGGTGTAGCGACAGCAGCGATTGATTATGATGCATTGACGTCAGCCGACGATGCAGAAATCGCCGAGACGTTGATTGCACTGAAAGGCGTCGGACCATGGACGGTCCAAAACGTCCTGATGTTCGGGTACGGTCGTCCGGACCTTTTTCCGGCATCAGACATCGGGATATTACGGGCTTTCGAACGGTTACTCGGTTACCGACCGACGGTGGAAGAAGCGACGCGACTGGCAGAGGAATTTGCCCCTGTCCGCAGTCACGCCGCCTATCTATTATGGCGTTCGATTGAATAAGGAACTATTCTTGTCACTCTATCGCGAGAACGGTATAATGAATGCGACAGAACGAGGAATCGTTCAGAATGCTAAGGGAAGCGACGTGTTCGCTAACGATAGAGGGGACGAATGTGGATGTATACAGATGAACAAATCATCGAAAAAGCCAATGAAATCGCTAAAATGATTTCAGAGACACCGGAAGTAGAACGATTTAAAGCGGCAGAAGCCAACATCAATGGAAATGAAAAAGTCCAAAAGATGATGAAACAAATCAAGTTCCTTCAAAAAGAGGCAGTCAACTGCCAGCATTACGGCAAAACAGAAGCACTCGCACGTGTCGAAGCGAAGCTCGATAAATTGTTTGCTGAGCTCGATGAGATGCCTGTCGTCCAACAGTTCCAAGAAACACAAGAAGAAGTCAACGGACTTCTCCAATACATCACGGTGACGATCTCGAACGGGATTACGGATCAAATCATCGAAGCGACGGACGGAGATGTTCTCGCTGGTAAGACAGGTAGCGGCATGGAAGCAGAAAACAAAAGCGGCGGTTGCGGCTACTAATCACGAAATGAACGAAAAGCCGACGGACATCCGTCGGCTTTTTCTACGAATGAGGTGGAAGAATGGAAGCAGTACACAACACTCCGATGATGAAACAATACTTCTCAATCAAGGCGGATTATCCGGATGCCTTTTTGTTTTATCGACTCGGTGATTTTTACGAATTATTCTTTGAGGATGCCAAGAAAGTCGCCCATGAACTGGAGTTGACGCTGACGGCGAAAAACGGCAAGAACGCGGAACATCCGATTCCGATGTGTGGCGTGCCCCATCACGCAGCGAACGGCTACATCGAACAGTTGATCGAGCGTGGTTATAAAGTGGCGCTTTGTGATCAAGTCGAGGATCCGAAGTTGACGAAAGGACTCGTCAAACGCGAAGTCATCCAAGTCATCACACCGGGAACGTTGATGTCCGCCTTGACGGAAAAAGAGAATCGGTACTTAGTCGCGGTCGTCGAACAGGACGGTCGCTTTGGGATTGCCCGCGGTGATGTCTCAACAGGTGAGAGTGCCTTGACAAGCGTTGCGACACTCGACGGTGTAGTCAAAGAACTGAGCATCATTTTGCCACGGGAAATCATCGTCACGACAGAGGAACACGAGACGGCGCTCGCGCACTTACGGATTCCACTGACGCGTAGTTCTCGGCGCGAATCGCATCCGCACGGGGATCGTGCGATTGATACAGCCCAAGCGGAAGCCTTTGCGGTCCTCTATGCCTACATGCACGATACACAAAAACGAGCGTTGACACATCTACAACCTGCTGTCGTCTATGAGGCGAGCGACTTCATGCAACTCGAGCCGAATACGGTCAAGAATCTCGAGCTCGTTCGCTCGGCACGGACAGGAGACAAAAAGGGTTCGTTGCTTGGTCTACTGGATGTGACAGGTACAGCGATGGGCGGACGGATGCTGAAACGCTGGTTAGAAAAACCGTTGTTATCGGAACGTGTCATCACGGAACGGCTCGACGCTGTCGAGGAATTGTTGCAACACTATTTCGAGCGTCAACAACTAAAAGATACGTTACGCGAAGTCTATGATCTCGAGCGACTCGTCGCGAAAGTCGGGTATGGAACAGCGTCTGCGCGCGACCTCGTTCAATTGAAGTCGACGTTGCGATTGATTCCCCGCATTCAATCAGCGCTTGAGGAGATGATGAGTGAACGTCTCGGTCAACTCAGTCTCGGACTTGATCCGCACGATGAGTTGAGCGATCTACTCGATCGTGCTTTCGTCGAAGCCCCACCGATCTCAACGAAAGAGGGCGGAATGATTAAGGCTGGTTATTCCCCAGACCTCGACGAGTTACTCGTCGCCTCAAAAGACGGCAAGACATGGCTTGCGACACTTGAAGCCAGTGAACGGGCAGCAACCGGTATCAAGACGTTGAAGATCGGCTACAATCGCGTCTTCGGTTATTACATCGAGGTCTCACGTGCGAATGCCAAGCTGTTGCCGGAAGGACGGTATGAACGGAAGCAGACACTTGCCAATGCTGAGCGTTATATCACACCGGAACTGAAGGAAAAAGAAGCATTAATCCTTGGTGCGGAAGAGAAGAGTGTCACGCTCGAGTACGATCTCTTCTGTGGAGTGCGCGATGAAGTCAAAGGACACATCGAAAGCTTACAACGGGTCAGTCGCCGGATCGCGGAACTCGACGTCCTCGTCGCACTGGCTGAGATTGCCGAGACGCACGACTATGTCCGACCAATCACGACGACGGGACGAACGGTTGATATTCAGCAAGGACGTCACCCGGTCATCGAGACAGTCTTACCGCGCGGTGAATACGTCGCGAACGGGATTACCTTAAACGAAGGACGCGAGATGCTGTTGATTACTGGACCGAACATGTCCGGTAAATCGACCTATATGCGACAGTTCGCCTTGATTGCTTTATTGCATCAAATTGGCTCGTTCGTACCAGCTGCTCAAGCGGAACTGCCGATCTTCGATCAAATCTTCACCCGGATCGGGGCGGCAGACGACCTCGTCAGTGGACAGTCGACATTCATGGTCGAGATGGTCGAGACACAAGAAGCCTTGACGCGTGCGACGGACCGGTCTTTGATCCTGCTAGATGAAATTGGTCGCGGGACCTCGACGTACGACGGGATGGCACTCGCACAAGCAATCGTTGAACACATCGCCCGGCACGTTGGAGCGAAGACGCTATTTTCGACCCATTATCATGAACTGACGGTGCTCGAAGAATCGATTGATCGATTAGCGAACGTTCACGTCCGTGCCGTTGAACAAGATGGGCGTGTCGTCTTCTTGCATGAAGTACGCGACGGAAAAGCCGACCAATCGTACGGAATCCATGTCGCGCGGTTAGCTGATTTACCGGACAGCTTGATTGAGCGGGCGCAAGTCCTCTTGTCCGAGTTCGAGCAGGCAGAGCCTATTCCGGTCGCAGCACCTGTCAAAGCTCCTGTTCAGGAGGAGCCGGTTGATCAACTCAGTCTGTTCTCAGAAGCGGATCCGCTGCGTGAGACGATGGCGAGTCTTGATTTAATCAACATGACGCCACTCGAAGCATTGAATACGCTGTACCGCCTACAAGCCGAAGCGAGAAAGTGAGGAGAATGCAGTGGGAATCATTCGTGAATTATCCGATAGTTTAGCGAACCGGATCGCGGCGGGAGAAGTCGTCGAACGACCAGCATCGGTCGTCAAGGAACTGGTCGAGAACGCACTTGATGCCGGTGCGACACAAATCGATGTCGAACTCGAAGAAGCTGGAATGAAACGGATGACGATCCGCGACAACGGACACGGGTTTTACCCGGATGACGCTGAACTGGCTTTCGTCCGTCACGCGACGAGTAAGATTAAGGATGAGCATGACTTATTCCGAATCAAGACACTTGGTTTTCGTGGAGAGGCACTTGCCTCGATCGCGTCCGTCAGTAAAGTGACGTTGAAGACGAAACGTGAGGACGCGGAAGGGATTCAAGTGACGCTTGAGTACGGGACGGTCGTCGAACGGACACCAGCAGCAATGAACCGGGGAACGGAATTGACGGTCGAGCATCTCTTCTTCAACACACCGGCTCGATTGAAGTATTTGAAGACGACGCATACGGAGCTTGCGGCGATCACGGACGTGTTGAACCGGATGGCGTTTGCTCATCCAGACGTCAAACTTCGGGCTACCCATGAAGGGAAGACGTTGATTCAGACGAATGGATCAGGAGACGTCCGGCAAGCGCTGGCGAGTGTCTACGGTCATCAAACGATTCAAGGAACGTTGGTCGCAAAAGGTGCGAATGCCGATTATCAATTGACGTGTCATCTCGTCAAACCGGAAGTGACCCGTGCCTCGAAGAATTACATCACGTTGATTCTCAATGGACGTTCGGTCAAAAACTTCGCCCTGACGCAAGCGGTCTTGAACGGTTACCATACGCTCTTACCGATCGGGCGGTATCCGATTGCAGTCATCGAGGTGACGATGGATCCACTCCTGATCGATGTCAACGTTCACCCGGCGAAACGAGAAGTCCGTCTTTCAAAAGAGATGGAGCTCTGCCAGTTGATTCAGGAGACAATCAAGATGACGCTCAGCCGGGAGACGCTGATTCCGAAAGTGACGCCATCGAAACCAAAAAAGGATCCGAGTAGCCAGGAAAAACTCGATTTTTCTTACGTCGCGGAACCAGTCGAAGAAACGTCATCGCGAGCGGTCTGGAATTATCCGATTCCGAAAAAGCCGCAAGAGGACGATCGACCACCTGTAGAGAAATCATTACCGTTTAGCAACGAGGATGATCTGTTCGAGCCCATCGAGCCGGTCAAGCAGGAGTTTACTGAATCGATTGAGGAACCACCCGCGCGTCCGCGCTTTCCGCATCTCGACGTCATCGGTCAACTCCATTCATCCTATATCGTCTGTGCCGGGGAAGACGGGATGTATATGATTGATCAACATGCAGCACAGGAACGAATCAAATACGAGACGTATAAGGTCATGTTCGGTCGACCACCGGAACAACGACAGCAATTGCTCTTACCGTATACGTTTGAAATCTCGTCGGATGACATGAAACGGATGGAGGAAGTCCTTCCGTTACTAAAAGACGTTGGCATCGAGTTCGAAGCATTCGGTCCACAAAGCTTCATCGTCCGAGAAGTTCCGACGTGGTTCCCGTCCCATCGGCAGGAAGAGACGATTCAGGAATTACTCGATGAAGCCTTGATGAAGCGAAAAATCGATCTCGAGACGTATCGGGAAGATGCCGCCATCATGATGGCGTGTAAGAAATCGATCAAGGCGAATCATCCGTTGAACGATGAGATGATGCGCCGGTTGATTGACGATCTAGCGAAAACGGAAATGCCGTTCACGTGTCCGCACGGACGTCCGGTCATCATCGAATGGACGACGTATGAACTTGAGAAGTTATTCAAACGGGTCATGTGATCAAGATGAGGAGACGATTCCATTCAGGTGTCGTCTCAGATTAAAAAGGGAGCTGACTCAAAAGTCAGTTTCCTTTTTGTTCGTCTCGAATCATTTTTTGTACTGATACACGACTGACTGGTTTTTGTTTGTGCTAATACAAAAAAAGGTGAGAATTTTCATGAGAACGGTTACTTCAGTTGATTAACTAGATTTCATTGATTGTTGAAGGAAAGAGGCGGATAATAAGACCCGAAACTGTTAACAAGGGGACCTTTATCATGTTGTCACGCGTTATGCGTATCATTCAAATCATTGCTCAAATCGCACTTATTTTTTGTTTTTCACTCAGTGGGGACTGGGTGAGCGAAACTTTCCAGTTACCATTACCTGGTAACATCATCGGCTTGATTCTGCTGTACGTGACGTTAAAAAGTCGACTGCTTCCTCTCGTCGCTGTTGAACGGGGCGGAACCTTTCTACTGTTCGTCATGCCGTTATTTTTTGTCCCAGCACTGTCCGGAATCATGGATTATACGGCATTCCTTCGAACATCTGGTCTTCAAGTCGTGTTGATCGTTGTCGTCAGCAGCCTGCTGACGTTAGTCGGATCAGCGTATATTGTCGATCGCTTGGCACACCGAAAAGAGGCGGTGACCCGACATGAGTGAGACACTTTTTTGGATCATCCTGACCATTCTTTTATTCAGTGGCGCAATGTTCCTTTATCAACGTCATCCTCGTGTCTGGACGTTACCGATCCTGACGGTGACGGCTGTCTTGATCGTGATTCTCGTCTATAGCGGCGTCTCACATGCAGAATACATGCAAGGGGGACAATACTTGTCGAAGATGCTCGGTCCAGCGATCACGGCATTTGCGATTCCGCTCTACCGGGTCCGGCATCACGTCCGCCGTTTTTTACCGGAAATCGGACTTGGTGTGTTGCTTGGAACCTGTATTGCGATGAGTTCAGATTTGTTACTCGGTCTGCTGCTTCATCTCGAGCGGACGACGAACCTTGCCTTGTTACCGAAATCGGTCACGTTACCCGTTGCCTTAGCGATCTCACAAAAAGCAGGCGGGACGACGACGTTGACGGCTGCCTTCGTTTTATTGACCGGATTGACGGGATCAATCGTCGGACCAAAATTAATGACGGGCTTGAAAATTCGGCACTTCGTCAGCCGTGGAGTAGGCTTGGCATCGATTGCCCACGTCATGGGCGCGACGAAATCGATGAGTCTTGATCAGCGCGAAGGGGCGGTCGGTCTGTTGACGATGGTCTTGACGGCTGTCTGTGCCAGCATTCTCGCACCGTTTTTAATCACATGGTTATATGGCTAAACACTCTGTTTTTTCAACGGAGTGTTTTTTTGTAACCGATTGAAACTTGTCGACCACTTTTGCAGTATAGTACAACAGAAAACAGGGTGGAGGAGAAGAGGATGATCATTTGGATTAACGGTACGTTTGGCGTCGGGAAGACGACGGCAGCAAAAGGGCTACAACAACGCTGGAGCGGATCACACATCTTTGATCCAGAGGAGACAGGCTATTTTTTACGAGCGCAACTGCCGGAAAACAAGGATGATTTTCAGGATGAGCCGTTGTGGCGCACGTTTAATCGACAGCTCCTCGAACAGCTCGATACGGAAGATGCGCGGATCATCGTACCGATGACCTTGACGAATCCAGCGTACTTTCAGGAAATCATCGGAACGTTACGCGAGACTGGACATGATGTCCGTCATATCGCCCTGATGGCGAAGGAGACGACTGTCAAACGCCGCCTGATCAGCCGCTTTGAGCGTCCAAACTCGTGGGGCGGTCAACAAGCGGAACAACGACTACGGCAATTATCCGATCCGCTGTTCAGTCAACAGATCGAGACGGATGATCTGACGAAAGGGCAAGTCATTGATGCGATTGCTCTCGTGACCGGGATCGGACTCTCGCCTGCCCGACCGTAAAGGATTCAAGAGAGATGTTTCCGGGAATCATTAGATGATAATAGATGAGGAGGAAACAATCTTGAACGAAGGGCAACTTATTGCTAGGAGGATTTATGAATATGAAACACTGGATGACTGAGAAATTGGGCAGACAGTTGATGGCGATTTTTTATAGTGTCTTTGCACTAAGTGTCATCACATCGGTTGCCAGTTATTTATACGTGGATAATGCAGACGGTCGGACGAAGGAGCAAGTACTTGACCAGTTACAAAAGACACAATGGTTCTGGTTCTTGAACTTGATGATTTTTTTATTTTGTCTATTGTTCATCGTCCGTCCCTTAATTCATCGTGTGACGTCACAACTCCGCGAATTGAACGTCAAGAGTCGTCGCCTTGCAGAAGGCAAGTCGATTTCGCTCGAACATGATGTCGACAGCCATAATGAAGTCGGTCAATTGACTGCATCGTTTTACCAGATGGCACGGTCGATCTCATCACAACATGCGGAATTGTCAACAAAGAATCAAGAAATGGAACACAATCAGGAAGTATTGAAGCAAAAACAGAATGAGCTTGAGCGTGCTCTTGAAGTGACGCGGACGAATGAACTCCATTTGCAGGATCGGAATGAACTGATCGAAACGCTTGCTTCAAAGGAGAGTTTATTCGATTACTCGTCTGTCATCAGTACGATTGTCCGGTTGACGAAGACAGAGTTCGGTGCATTGTTATTGATTAAGAATAATGAAATCGCGCAAGTCGTTCCAAAAGAAATGACAGAAGAACAACAAGAGAGTTTAAAGACGGAGTCGTTACTACTAAAGCGAGTCATGATTTCAAAGGAAACCGCACATTCCTCAAAAAAGGTTGCGAACGACGATCTGATCAAGTATCCGTATCATGTCTATGAAGGTGTCATTCCGATCATGGATCCGGCAAAAGAAGAATTGATTGCTTGTCTTTATCTAGCACGGTTTGACGCACCATTCAACCAACAGGATTTAGCGGAACTGGAATCGTTCTCAAAACAGATTGCGATCTCATTGATGCGAATGTCACTCTACGAACAGATGGAATACGAACGAAAAGAGACGGCACAACTGCTGAATTCCGTTCGGGAAGCGATTCTCTACATCAAACACGAAGAGAAGACGATCTTAGGAAATCAGGCGTTATTCGATATCTTCCAGTCGTTACAAGTCGAAGAAGACAACGATTCGATGACCTTCCTCGAAGTCCGACCGGAAACGATGTTCGAGCAGATGGACCAAAAGGAAGCGTTTGAAGCATACTTTGAAGAAGTCTTATCGGGTGAGATTCCGGAGGGCATGTTCTCCTTGTCGATCGACCAAGGGGAATACTTCATTCAAGTCTATGCCGAAGCCATTGCGCACGGGGGACATTCAAAAGGAACGATTCTCGTCTTCCGTGACGTCACGGCTGAGACAGAAGTCGACCGCGTGAAGTCGGAACTCGTCTCAACGGTCTCGCATGAACTTCGAACACCGCTCTCTTCGATTTATGGCTTTACGGAGCTCATGTTGAAACGGGATTTGGATCCTGAGCGGAACAAGCGATACTTGCAGACGATTCACGATGAATCAAAGCGTCTGACCGATCTCGTCAGCGACTTCTTGAACGTTCAGCGGATGGAGTCAGGAAAGCAAGAGTATGACAAACAAATCTTTGACCTGAAAGAAATCGTCAAGGAACAAATTCAGTTTTATCAAGCAGCGACGGAGCAACACAGTCTGAAACTTGATTTGAATGATGAACAGGACTTCATGGTCGAGGCAGATGCGAACAGCATAAAACAGTTACTCGGTAATCTCTTGAATAACGCGGTGAAGTACTCACCGGACGGCGGGGATGTCGTCGTCACGATGACTCACCAACACAATCAAATCGAACTCAGCGTTCGCGATTTCGGGATCGGGATTCCGAGTCACTCGATGCCGCATCTATTCAGTAAGTTTTACCGGGTCGACAACTCAGACAGCCGAAAGATTGGCGGGACAGGTCTTGGATTATCGATCTGTAAGGAAATCGTTCGCGCACATGATGGCAATATCGAAGTCGAATCGATCCTTGGAGAAGGAACGGTCTTCCGGGTCAAGTTGCCGAGTGCGACAGACGCGTTACTCGAAGCAGAATGAAGAGACGAAGAAGAGGCGATATCATGCGCCTCTTCTTTTTTGTCGTGCCTCGTGTGAGATTCGTCCAAATTCCTGAGTTTGGCTAAAACGAGTAAGATGCAGACATTTGAACGATAAATCGAACAGATTGATGACAGAACGACTGAAACAGTTGAAAAAATCGTAAGTTGTGCAGGGATTGCGAACGTTTCTGAACTCTCGCTATAGTGATTACAAAAAAACGTGGGAGGAAGAAGAATCATGGAGAGCTTAGAAGCGTTACTCACACCACCGCAAGATATCGAACAAGAGAATGCAAACATTGATGGCAAAACACCGCTAGCGAAATTACAGCGGATTGCTGGGGAAGCAGCGCGGCAGATGATGCGACAACATCTCGAAGCAGATGTCTTGCAGGCGCTTGACGACAACATCTTGTATATCCACGACGCCGATTATTACGTGACCGGGACGACGACTTGTGCCCAGATTCCGCTCGGTCAGCTACTCTCAAACGGATTTCAGACGACACACGGTTCAATTCGTCCAGCGCAAGACATCCGTTCGGCCCTTGCTCTTGCAGCAATCATCGTTCAGGCGAATCAAAACATGCAGCATGGTGGACAAGCCTTCGCAACCTTTGACGATGATGTAGCACCATTCGTCGAAAAGACCTACCAACGCGAATGGACCAAACTAAATGACCTCGTGCCGCATTGGAAGCGACGCAAGCGGGAGCGGCGCGCATGGCACGAGACGTATGAAAAGACGTTTCAGGCGTGCGAAGCGTTCATCCATAATACGAATTCGATGCATTCACGCGGTGGGGGACAGGTACCGTTTTTATCCGTCAATTATGGAACGAATACGACGCAGGCAGGGCGGCTCTTCCAGCGCGCCTTGCTGACAGCGACGGAACGCGGGTTAGGAAGAGGGGAGACGCCGATCTTTCCGATTCAAATCTTTAAAGTCAAACAAGGCATCAACCTGTCACCGACAGACCCGAACTACGATTTGTTTCAACTTGCCACCCGCGTGACAGGAAAACGACTGTTTCCGAACTTTGCGTTTCTTGATGCACCATTCAACCGTCAGGAGCAACCGGGGGGAGCCGAAGTCGCGTACATGGGATGCCGGACCCGTGTGTTTGAAGATCGTGGAGATATCCCGTCCGTCACAGGACGAGGGAACTTATCGTTTACGAGCATCAATCTTGTCCGTTTGGCACTCCAAAGTCAAACCGTCGATCAAATGTTCGAAGCCGTCCAAGAGACGACAAGACTTGCATGCCGGCAACTCATTGCGCGTTATGAGTTCCAGGCAAGTCGAACGGCTGACGCGTTTCCATTTTTATATCAACATGTCTGGAAAGACGGTGAGACGCTAAAAAGTACGGATCAGGTGGGTCCGGTCCTCAAGCATGGGACGTTAGCGGTCGGCTTCATCGGTCTCGCTGAATGTTTGACCGTCCTGACGGGGAGTCATCATGGGTATTCCGAACTGGCGCACCGGATTGGTCTTGCCTTGATTCAAGCGATGCGAACGGTCGTCGACAACTATAGCGAGATGACGGGATTGAACTTTAGTTTGCTGGCAACTCCAGCTGAAGGGTTGTCGGGTAAGTTCACACGTCGTGATGCCAGTGACTTCGGTGAAATCAAAGGAGTGACCGATCAGCCGTATTACACGAATTCCTTTCATATCCCTGTCGACGCGCCCGTGACGATCCGTGAGAAGATTCAACTCGAAGCTCCGTTTCATGCATTATGTAATGGTGGACATATCACCTATGTTGAGACAGATGGCGCCCTTGCCGGAAATCCGCAAGCGATTGAAGACATCGTTCGTTTAATGGCGGAAGCTGGAATCGGCTATGGATCAATCAATCATCCTGTCGATCGTTGTCTTGATTGCCGAACGGAGCAGACGATTGAGGATCAGTGTCCGGTTTGCGGGAGTAAGTCCATCGAACGGATTCGACGGATTACAGGATATCTCGTCGGTACGCTGGACCGCTGGAATGAAGCCAAACGGGCTGAAGAGAAAAATCGGGTGAAGCACGATGCTACGCGTTCTTTCCCTTCTTCCTGACTCCGTCGTCGACGGTCCCGGTTTGCGAACGGTCCTGTTTCTTGCCGGTTGTCCACACCACTGTATCGGCTGTCATAATCCATCCTCCTGGGACCCGACAGGTGGAGTGGAGTGGACGATTGAAGAAACAGTAGAACGGATTCAGGCGATCGGAAATCGTCGTTTGACATTGTCCGGCGGGGAGCCGATGCTTCAAGTGGCAGCACTTGTGCAACTACTTGAACGACTTGGACCAGACTATGACGTCATTTTATATACTGGTTATGTACTAGAGGAAATCTTAAGACGTCAACGATGGCATCCACTAATACTGCGACTAGACGGACTCATCGATGGTCCGTTCATCCTGTCGAAACTCGACCGAACGACACATTTTCGGGGCAGCACGAATCAACGAATTTATGATCGACAGCAGTTGCAAAAAAGAGTGTTACACGAAAACAAAAACTCCCCCGTCTGAATAGACAGGGGAGAATCAGGTCATGCGTATTTTTGTTCTTGATCGACGGATTCGACGACTGCGAGTGTCGTCGTCCGTCGTTTTTTGATGAAGAACGATAAAATCAGTGCCGCGAGTGCAAGTAACGTTGCGATGAAGAACGTATCGTTGATTCCTTCGATCATCGCCTGCATTTGCAACCATTCCGGATTAGCGGCTTCAGGTTGTGAAGCGAGTTCCGGAACGTGATGTTTCGTCCGCGACGTCATGATCGTCACGAGAAGACCTGAACCGATCGCACCCGATACTTGTGACAACGTATTGTTCAATGCCGTACCGTGTGGCGTCAAGTGTTGCGGAATATGGTTCAACCCGTTCGTCATGACGGGCATCATGACCATCGAGATTCCAAGGAAACGTAGCGTATACATGATGACGAGGAACGCGTATGACGTATCCGCCGCTAATTGACTAAACGAGAACGTCGTTAAGACCGTCAGTGATAAGCCGATGATCGCAAGGATCCGAGCACCGAATCGGTCGAACAGACGACCTGTGATTGGTGACATGATCGCCATGACGATCGCACCCGGTAACATCAAGAGACCGGAGTGAAACGGTGAGATACCGCGAATCGTCTGGATATAGATCGGCATCAAGATCATTGCGGAGAACATCGACATGTTCAAGACCATCGAAATTCCTTGCGATAAGGCGAACATCGGATAACGGAAAATCCCGAACTCAAGCATCGGTTCTTCGAGCATGAATTGACGTATAATAAAGGAAGTCAGACTAATCACACCGATGATCAATGATCCGATGACCGTCCAAGATCCCCATCCGGCAGAACCAGCGGAACTAAATCCATACAGCAAACCACCGAAACCAAAGCTTGAGAGAACGAGTGAAAATAAATCGAGTTTGAGTGTGCTACGAACCGTCTCTTTCTTCAATAAGAAGGCACCCGTGAACAGTACGAGTAATGCGATCGGTGTAACGAGATGGAACAACATCCGCCATTCATAATGTTCAAGAATCCAGCCGGACAATGTAGGTCCGATGGCTGGGGCGAACGTGATGACAAGTCCGAAGATGCCCATTGCTTGTCCGCGTTTCTCGATCGGGAAACCGGTCAAAAGAACGTTCATTAATAGTGGCATCATGATCGCAGAACCAGATGCCTGCATCATCCGCGCACCGAGTAGAAGCGGGAAGACGTGTGCTTGTCCAGCGATGATTGTACCGAGTGAGAACAGCGTCATCGCCGTCAAGAACAGTTGACGTGTCGAGAACTTCTGGACAAGGAAGGCTGACGTCGGAATCATGATTCCGTTGACGAGCATATAGCCCGTCGTCAACCACTGGGCGGTGCTTGCCTGAATACCGAAGGATCCCATGATCGACGGTAAGGCGATATTAAGTAACGTTGAGTTCAGGACCGCAACGAACGCACCTGCCATAAGGACAGTTAAAATTAAATAAAGTCGTGATGATTGCTTGCTTGATTGCATTTCGTTATGCTCCTTTTGTACTACGAGTCTAAAATGTTAGACTTGAATTCTATGACTAACTTGGCTATCTTACCAGGCTAAGTCGAATGAATTCAAATTATTTGCTTCATACACTAAAATAAGTGATTGTTAAACCATTGCAATCATTTGAACAGAAAAGGACAAGACCATGAATCCAAAAAAGAAACAACTACTAGATGCTGCCTATCAGCTATTCGTCGAAAAAGGTTATCAATCGACGTCCATCCAGGACATTCTTGAGCACAGTAACGTTTCCAAGGGAACGTTCTATAACTACTTCTCCTCTAAAAATGAATTATTCATTGATGTATTTAATACCGTCTTTGAAAAGATGCGGACGGCACGCAAAGAAATTCTCGTCGGACGAGATGTTTCGGATTATGAGACGTTCATCCAACAAGGTAACTGTTACTTGGAACTGATGCAAAAATATAAATTGTATACGTTGTTCGAAGAGGCGATTGCTTCGAATGAAAAAGAACTGAAGACGTTCATGGAGAATAACCGTCTTCTCGAGATCGAATGGACGTTCGAACGATTACGTGATTTATTCGGTCAGACGAAGGAACCGTATCTTCTAGATTTAGCGGTCATTTATACAGGGATGTTGCAATATGCGATGTACTTCTTCCGTCAATCCGAACCGAACACACAACCGGAACGGGTCGTCCGTTACGTATTCAATCGATTGACGCATCTCGTCGAAGACGTCAGTCGGACAGAAGAACAGTTGATTCCCCCGCGTTTCCTATCCGTTTGGCTCGATCGTCCACAAGATGAAGTCGTCATTCGGAAGGATTTGTTCGAGAAGACGAGTGCGCATATGAAGCGCTTGATTACCTTGTCATCGATTTCCGATGAATCAAAGGAAGCCCATGAAGAGGTTCTTGATTTCATCTATGAAGAACTACTCGAACGTAAGAAACCGAAAATTCATCTTCTACGCCGTGCACTCGAGACGATGGACGAAGATCCGGTCTTTGCGGGTCAGGAAATCATGGCGACCTATAAGGCGATGGTCGATGAGATTGCCCGTGTGCGGACCAAAACTTCCTAAAAAGGTTGCTTTTTGAAACTAATCGGATTACACTGAGACCATTCATGTTAGAAAAGGGGTCTCAATCATCATATGTTTACTCAATGGAAAAAAGAGTGGTTCCTGCAACCAAAAGCGGATTTGCTATCCGGAATCGTCGTTGCCTTGGCACTCGTTCCGGAAGCAATCGCGTTTTCGCTGATCGCTGGCGTTAATCCGATGGTCGGTTTATACGCTTCCGTCATCATTGCGATCGTCATCTCGATTGCCGGCGGTCGTCCCGGAATGATTTCAGCTGCGACCGGTGCGATGGCACTCGTCGTCGTCCAGCTCGTCAAGGACCATGGTGTCGATTATTTACTAGCTGCCGGTATCCTTGCCGGAATTCTACAAATCGCGTTCGGATTTTTAGGAATTGCTAAGTTATTACGGTTCATTCCTCGATCCGTCATGGTCGGATTCGTCAATGCTTTAGCGATTTTGATTTTCTCGGCACAACTGCCGCAATTCGAAGGACAGAACTGGATCATGTACGCAATGGTCGCCGCATCACTCGCCATCATCTTGTTATTCCCACGCGTGACGAAAGCGATCCCGGCACCACTCGTTGCGATCACGATCATGACAGTGTTGACGGTCGTCTTCTCACTCGATACACGAGTCATCGGGGACATGGGGCAAATCGAAGCGGCGTTACCAAGCTTCTTCTTGCCGGATGTTCCGTTCTCGCTTGAGACGCTCCAAATCATCTTCCCGTATGCATTGTCACTTGCATTCGTCGGGTTGATCGAATCGTTGCTGACAGCACGAATTGTCGATGAGATGACGGATACGACGTCGAACAAAGCGATGGAATCACGCGGACAAGGAATTGCGAATATCATCGCAGGTGTGTTCGGTGGCATGCCGGGCTGTGCAATGATCGGTCAGTCGGTCATCAATGTCACGTCTGGTGGGCGTGGTCGCTTGTCGACGTTGACAGCAGGTGTGTTCCTGATGCTGTTGATGTTCACGATGAACGATCTATTGATGACGATTCCAATGGGAGCGCTCGTCGGTGTCATGTTCTTCGTCTCGTATGCGACGTTTGACTGGGGCTCATTTAAGATGCTCAAGACGTCACCGAAGAGTGATTCTGCTGTCATGCTCGCAACCGTTCTCGTCACCGTATTGACGAACGATTTATCAATGGGCGTTCTTGTCGGGATCTTACTTGCTGCGTTATTATTTGCGTCCAAAATTTCTCGTATTCAAGTCGAGCGCAAGGAGCAAACAGATCGAGTCCGTTATACGATTCGTGGACCGTTGTTCTTCGCATCGACGACAGCATTTGCAGAACAGTTTCAGCTCGAAACTGATCCATCATCCGTCATCACGCTTGATTTCTCAGCGTGTCACTTGTTTGATGATTCCGCTATCGAAGCAATCGAAAACGTCGTCTTGAAATACGAACGACTTGGCAAAAAAGTTGAACTCGTTGGATTGAACGAAGAGTCGCAAGCGCTCGTCGATCGATTAGCGCAGCGAATCGCATAAGGAAAAAGGAAGAGGATAGGAAGAAGCGGTCGACACGATGTCGACCGCTTTTTTTGTTTCCTTCAGATTGACGATGAGAAGTGCGTCCGTTGATTGGTTTCGCTATACTAAAAACAAAAGGGGGCAGTTAAGATGAAATGGTTTCGATTTGAGCAAGAAGGAAAAGTAGGGATCGGGGTTGAACGGGATGGTTCTACATATGATGTGACGGCACAAGTCTATACGGATTCATTGTTTGAAGTGATTTCACGTGAGTTCGATGTTGATCTTGATTTAGATATCGCGCCACTACTTAAAGGGGATGTTCGAAAACTGGCACCGTATATTCCGGCACGAAACGTCATCTGTGTCGGCAAGAACTACGCCGATCATATCAAGGAGATGGATACGGCGGGAGCGGGGAAATTCGTCTTGTTCACGAAAGCACCGACATCGATCGTTGGTCCGTTCGAATCGATTGAGCGGCATGCGGATTTGACACAGCAACTGGATTATGAAGGTGAACTCGCCATCATCATCGGCACGACGGGGCGTGATCTGACACCTGAGAATGCACTTGATCACGTGTTTGGCTACAGTATCGTCAATGATGTGACAGCGCGGGACTTACAAAAAGAACACGTCCAGTTCTTCCGTGGCAAATCACTCGATGGGTTCTGTCCGTTCGGACCGGTCATCGTCTCAGCGGACAGCTTTGATCCGCGTGACGTCCTTGTCGAGACGCGTGTGAACGGGGAACTCCGTCAATCGGGATCAACGGCCTTGATGTTGCGTGATGTCGTAACGATTTTAGTTGAAGTGTCACGCGGGATGACACTTGAAGCAGGGGACATCATTGCGACAGGCACTCCGGCTGGTGTGGGTCACGGCATGAAACTACCGGTCTACCTTCAGACAGGGGATGTCGTCGAAGTATCGATTGAAGGAATCGGTCGCTTGCAAAATGAAGTCCAGTGAACGAAGATGACTGAAATGACCGATTTTCATTCACCACTTTCCAAGTTGCTTTGGAAAGTGGTTTTTTATTTTGTGAAAATCATCAAAAATTTAAAAAATGATTGATTCTAACCAATAAAACAGTCATAAAATGACCGTTTTTGATGTATAATGAAACTATAAGAACGTTTTCATGTCGAAAAAAGTCGTATTTTGAACGTTTTATAAAGAATTTATATAAATTTTGAACGTTTTTGATTGATTTTTAGATGTAAACGCTTTATATTAAAGATGCGGAGGGAAACCTTATGTTAACCAAAAAACGCCATCAACTCATCCTTGAGCTTTTAGCCCGAGAAGAAGTCGTCAAGATGCAAAAGATCGTCGAACAAACCGGTGCGAGTGAATCCACGATTCGTCGGGATTTATCACAACTCGAGACAGCAGGTCATCTGCGTCGGGTGCACGGGGGAGCGACAGCGAACCATTTGCAAATTGAAGAACCGAGTTATTTCGAGAAGAGTGACCAACACGTCGAAGAGAAGGAACGGATCGCGCGAGCGGCTGCCGATCTGATCGAAGACGGGATGTATGTCTATCTCGATGCCGGAACGACGACGCTTGCCATCGTTCCGTATCTCGAAGAGAAGGCGATTACGGTCGTAACGAACAGTCTTCCTCTAGCGAACACGTTACTCTATCACCGTATCCCGACGTTCGTCGTCGGAGGGCAACTCAAGCATTCAACGCAAGCACTCGTCGGTTACAACGCACGTGAAGGAATGTTGATTTACCATTTTGATGTCGCGTTCCTTGGGATGAACGGTGTTCATCCGGCACAAGGCTTCACGACACCAGATCCGGAAGAGGCACTCGTAAAGAAGACAGCGATCGAATTAGCAAAACAATCGTATGTACTCGTCGATGAGACGAAGCTGGATGCGATCAGTTTCAGTCGTGTGGCGTCCTTGCAAGCGGCGACGATCATCACGACGACATCCAGTGAGCAAGAAGCGAAATACAGTCAATACACAGAGGTGGTGAACGCGAAATGATTTATACACTGACACTCAACCCATCAATCGACTATTATGTCACGTTACCGGTATTTGAGGCAGGACAAGTCAATCGTGTCGAACAGGCGGAAAAAGTGGCCGGAGGGAAAGGGATCAACGTCTCTCTCGTCCTAAAAAACTATGAGGTGGAAACACAAGCACTCGGATTTCTTGGAGGAAGTACCGGACAATTCATCCGGACGGAACTCGAGAAACGAGGCGTGTTGACGGACTTCACACCGATTCAAGATGAGACGCGGATCAACGTAAAGATTCGCGCCGATCAAGAATCTGAGTTGAATGCAGCGGGACCGAAGATTCAACCGGAAGAGCTGGAGCATTTATTATCCCGATTCAAGACGATGGAAGCCGGTGACATCGTCGTCTTCGCAGGTAGTATCCCAAGCAGTCTGCCGCATGATCTCTATCGTCATATCGCGACGATCCTGAATGAACGGAACGTCCGCTTCGCTGTCGATACGACGAAGGAAGCGATGCTTGAAGTCTTACCGCTCGGTCCATTTTTAATCAAGCCGAATCACCATGAACTCGGTGAAATCTTCGACGTCGAGATTACGTCGAAGGAGATGGCCGTTCCATACGCCCAGCAGCTCGTCGAGCGTGGTGCCGAGAACGTCGTCATCTCATTTGCAGGAGACGGAGCACTACTTGTCAATCGTCAAGGTGCCTATACGGCAAACACACCGGCAGGGAAGCTCGTCAATTCCGTCGGTGCCGGAGATTCACTCGTTGCTGGATTCGTCGCCAGCCACGCGCTCGGTAAATCACCAGAAGAAGCGTTCCGCTATGCGGTGACGACTGGTAGCGCGTCTGCTTATTCCTTTGGTCTTTGTACGAAGGAAGATATCGATCGTCTCATCAAAGACGTCAACGTCGTTGAACTCATTCAATCCTAAAAGGAGTGTGACTACTCATGAAAATTACTGATCTCTTGACACGTGATACGATTCAGCTCGATTTACAAGCGTCATCTAAAGCCGCTGTCATCGACGAACTCGTCAACGTCCTCGATCGGGCAGGAAAACTGAACGATCGCTCGGCATATAAAGAAGCGATTCTCGCACGGGAAGCGCAAAGTACGACAGGTTTAGGGGAAGGCATTGCCATTCCACACGCAAAAACAGCAGCAGTCAAAACACCAGCGATCGCTTTCGGTCGTTCGGCAGGTGTTGACTACGAAGCACTCGATGGTCAACCAAGTCGGTTGTTCTTCATGATCGCAGCGGGTGAGAACGCAGATAATGCGCACCTTGAAACACTTTCGAAGCTATCGGTTTATCTGATGGATATGAACTTCCGCGATACGATCCTTGCGGCTAAAACGAAAGACGAAGTCATCGCAGCAATCGAAGCGAAGGAACGTGAAGAAGAAGGTCCAGTTGACGTCTCAAGCGACAATGTTGACCAAGACGCACCGTATATCCTTGCTGTCACAGCTTGTCCGACAGGGATTGCACACACGTATATGGCGGCTGATGCCCTTCGCCAAAAAGCAGAAGAGATGGGTGTCCGCATCAAAGTCGAGACGAACGGCTCGACAGGCGTCAAGAACGGTTTGACACAACAAGACATCAACGATGCGACAGCGATCATCGTCGCTGCGGATAAAGCGGTTGAGATGGATCGCTTCAACGGGAAACACGTCGTTGAAGTACCGGTCGCACAAGGAATTCGTAAACCACAAGAATTAATCAACCGTGCCGTCAAACAGGACGCACCTGTTTATAAAGCGAGCGGTTCAAGCGAAAGTTCAAAACCAGCTCGTGGTGGATTCTACAAACACTTAATGAGTGGGGTATCCGCAATGTTGCCACTCGTCGTCGCTGGTGGTCTCTTGATCGCGATCAGCTTCTTCTGGGGAATCAACTCTGCGAACCCGGATGATCCGTCATACAACGAGTTCGCTGCTCAGTTAATGACGATCGGACAAGCCGCGTTCGGTCTCTTGATTCCGATTCTCGCTGGATTCATTGCGATGTCGATCGCTGATAAACCAGGTCTTGCTCCTGGTCTGATCGCTGGTTTCCTTGCAAGCAGTGGTAATGCTGGTTTCCTCGGTGGATTGATTGCCGGTTTCCTTGCTGGTTACGTTGTGCTCTTACTCGTTAAAGTCTTCAAAGGTCTCCCGGCAGCTCTTGAAGGAATCAAACCAGTCTTGCTCTATCCACTGTTTGGTTCATTCATCACAGGGATGATCATGTTACTCGTCATCAATGAGCCGATCGCGAAGTTCATGACATGGCTCACGGATTCACTGAACGGACTCAGTGGTGGGAACGCAATCCTCCTCGGTATGCTCGTCGCAGGTATGATGGCAATCGACATGGGTGGTCCGATCAACAAAACAGCATACGTTTTCGGTACAGCTGCTCTTACAGCAGGTAACACGGAAGTCATGGCAGCCGTCATGGCAGGTGGGATGGTTCCACCACTCATCGTGGCCTTCTCATCAACATTGTTCGCACGTAAGAAATTCACGCCGCAAGAACGTGAAGCAGGTATCGCTGCTTACGCAATGGGTGCATCGTTCGTCACAGAAGGTGCGATTCCATTCGCAGCAGCCGATCCACTCCGTGTCATTCCGTCAAGTGTCATTGGTTCAGCGATCGCTGGTGCGTTGACGATCGTCTTCGGCGTCTTGCTCCCGGCACCACACGGCGGTATCTTCGTCTTCCCGTTACTTGATGGTCCATCAGGTACGGTCATGGCGATCGTCGGTTACGCGGGTGCGATCCTCATCGGTTCACTCGTCGGTGCGGCAATCCTATCCTTCCTTAAAAAACCGCTTGTTGACCAATCGGTCGCGAAAGCGGAAATGACAGAAGGAACAGGTACGAAAGCATCATAATTCATCTAAATCCTCTCCGTTTTCAAGCGGAGGGGATTTTTTGTTGAATTTTGACGGCTAACGGTGAAGAATAGAGGGCATACTGAATAAGAAGGAGGGATGGACATGGGTGGACAATCCTTACAAATCGGACCACGGACCATCAAGACAGGTCTTGCGGTCATCTTGGCGCTGTTGATCAGTAATCTGTTCAACCTCAGCCCGATCCTGCCTGCAATCTCGGCAGCGACGACACTCCTGCCTTCGGTCTATCAGACATGGAAACAATTTCTCGAGGAAGCAGAAGCCAACTTGATTGGTGCCTTTTTGACTTTACTCGCACTTTGGATTTTAGGGGATAATCCAGCGAATCCGCTTGCGATCGGAATCGTCATCATGGCAGCGATCTCGATCTTGCTAGCCTTTGGTTTCGGGCGGACGATTCCACACGTCGTTTTGATGATCATCGTCATTCTCGAAAGTGTGGCGACAGCGACCGAGCCACTTTGGCAAGTCGTCTTGATCCGTTACTTGCTCGTCATGCTCGGGATCGGCTGTGCGCTTGGCATCAATGCGCTGATCTTCCCGCCGCGCTATGGCAATGTCTACTATCAAAAAGCGACGAAACTCTTCGAAAAGCTGCTCGTCGTCACGCGAGCGATTGCCTTCGAAGGAAAAGTTGCTCCATACCGGGCAGCGATTGATAAAATGTCAAATTCGCTCCTTGAGACACAAAACTTGTTCAACCTACACAAGGAAGAGATTCGAGGAACGCGTCAGAAGCACGCCTCGCTCTTACGGAACCTCTTGATTCTCAAACATATGCAATCGTGCCTCGAACGTGGTGTCGCGACGGCAGAGCGCTTCAGAGAGCGAGAGAAGGCCCTTGACTCGATTGCGGACGATCTTCGGAGTGAATTGTTTTATCACTTGATGCATATCGCACAGCGACAAGAGAAGGTCTTGCTGACATATGATCTCTTGTTGACGGAAGAACCACTCGCGATGGAGGATCTCGTCAAAGAGAACATCGCCTTCGTCAAGCACTCTTTCCTTGACCGCGATGAACTCGAGGAAGAAGTCATCATGGAAATCTTACCGATCGTCGTCTCGATGAATGAGTGGATCCAAGAGCTTGAAGCATTCGAAAAACGGCTCAACGGTGCGCTTCGTCGTCATATCACATCACTGACGATCGAACAAAAATCAGTCCGCGATAAAACATTTAATCGATTTAAACGTAAAAAAGCCATTGACGAAAGTAAAAAGTAAGCGTATAGTCCTCCTTAACGATACTTTACTTGCTAAAAGCATAACAGTATAACAGCATAACAGAACGAAAGATTAAGCGATGATGAAACCGAAGTAAAGACCATCTCCCTGTTTCAGAGAGCACGTGGCGCTGCGAACGTGTACACAGATGGTGTTGAATTACAGTTTCTGAGCTTCTTGCGTAAGCGAGCGGAGCAAACCGTTATCCCGATCATGAGTGACTCAGTCGATGACTGGGTAATCAGGGTGGTACCGCGGCTTTCGTCGCCCCTGTCGAACAATATGTTCGGCAGGGGCTTTTTTGTTATCTATCATTCATTCAAGGGGGAACTCATATGTCTACACCAATCATTCCAAGTCATTTACGTCCACACGTCGCACCACAGCACTACGAAGACTACACACCAACGGATCATGCCGTTTGGAGATACGTCATGCGACTGAATTTAAATACATTACAAGATACAGCACATCCGGCATACCTCGAAGGGCTTGCTGCATCGGGCATCAGCCCGGAACGGATTCCAGACGTGCGTGAGATGACAGCGAACCTAAGCCGTGGTGGCTGGGGAACAGTCGCTGTTGATGGTCTCATTCCTGGTGTCGCCTTCTTCGATTTTCAAGGGCACGGTCTCTTGCCGATTGCGACCGACATTCGGAAGGTCGATAACATCCTTTACACACCAGCGCCAGATATCTTGCATGAAGCAGCAGGGCATGCGCCAATCTTGATGAATCCGGTCTACGCGGAATTCGTTCGACGCTTCGGTGAGATCGGAGCACATGCCTTTAACCATAAAGCCGAGCATGACGTGTTCAAGGCACTAAAGAAATTGACGATCGTCAAAGAGAGCCCGTTCTCGACGCCAGCCGATATCGAACAAGCTGAAGTCGAACTCGCGGAGACACGGACACACGTCAAAGGGATTTCGGAAGCGAACGAAATCTCACGTCTGTTCTGGTGGACGGTTGAATTCGGTCTGATTGGTGATATCGACAACCCACAAATCTACGGGGCAGGTCTTTTATCATCCGTCGGTGAAAGTCGCCACTGTTTGACGGACGCGGTCGTTAAACATCCATTCTCGCTTGAGAAAGCACTTGCGACGAAACATGACGTGACGAGCATGCAAAAAGAACTCTTCGTCTGTGAATCGTTCGAACAGCTCCGCGATGCACTCGAAGAATTCGCACAGTCGATGTCTTACATCCGCGGTGGTATCCACGGACTGACGAAAGCGGTCGAATCAGGTAACCTATCGACGCTCGTCTTCGACAGTGGTCTCTCGCTTGTCGGTGTTCCTGAAACGCAAGAGATTCACGATTCGCTGCATCTCGTCAAACTAACTGGACCGACAGCGCTTGCTGCGAACGGTGAAGTGTTGACAGGTCAAGGACTTGCAGATCATCCGGAAGGCTTTACACTCCTTCACGGCAAGGAATTGAACGAAGTATTGATGCAAGTCAAAGTCGGTGAACGTCTCGACTGGGCGGAAGGAAATGTTCATGTCACAGGAGACATCACAGCGATTCAAAACGTCAATGGAAATCGGGCGCTCGTCGTCTTAGAAGCAGCGACGCTTGCAAACGACGGGAAAACGATGACGATGGACCGGATGGAATTGATCGTCGGTGACATCACGTCAGCATTCCCGGGAACGGAAGTTGAAGCACTGAAGCCGATTCCGGAAACGGTCGAGTTCGAACGAATCGAACGTCCGTTGACAGCGGCTGATCCGATCTTCGAAGTCGTCCGCGAGATTCGCGAAGGTCGTGCCGGACGAGAACGGTTACCGCAACTGATCGATCAGACACTCGTCCAGTTACCGGACGCTTGGTTACTCCGTCTTGAATTACTTGAGTTAGCGGATGAAGTCGATCAACCACGTCTGATTGCAGATCTCGAGCGCTTAAAAGCGACATCTGAGCAGCGAGATGAATTGATCACGCGTGGGATGGCCTTACTCGACGTCGTTCATCAATGAGTCGAACTCCGGTTCTGAACCTGTTAGAATGGAGACATTCGGTAAAAGGGGATGATCGGTTATGACAAATTATTATCAAGACGTAAAGGAATTCCACCGTGTGTTTTCACACCCTGGCGCAACGACGCCAACACCTATGACGGTCGATCGTGGAATCAAACGCTCGACCTGGACGGCAGAAGAAGCGGTCGTTGAGTTCCTACATCAATCGGCGACGAGTGAAGCAGAATTTCTCGAAGCGATCGAACGTTTCAAGTCAGGACTTGATACAGCGGTCGAAAAATCGCTTCAGATGAAACAACCCGAAACAGATGTCGAACGGCTCGTCGGACAAGGGGATGCCTTGACGGACGCCCTCTACTTCATCATGGGAAGCTTCGTTGAGATCGGGCTTGATCCGGCTCCATTGTTCGAGATCGTCCAGCGTGCGAACATGGCGAAGCTTGGACCGGACGGAAAACCAATCTTCCGGGAATCGGACCAAAAGGTCATGAAACCGGAAGGCTGGCAACCACCGGAACCACAATTAGAAGCAGAAGTACGTCGGCAAATCGCTGTAGCTTCGAGTACGTCGAAAGCGTGATTCATGACGATAAAAAGAGAGGGATGACTGGTCTGCGAACCGGTCATCCCTCTCTTGTTGTATCTATTCACTTTTGACTTGATAACGCGATAAATCGAGTTGACGGGCGGTCAGGAACTCGACCCCCTCTGCTTCAAGTGCCAGTCGCTGTTCATCGCCTTCAAGCGATAGTTTTCCGCCAGCAGCAAGCACGCGGTGCCACGGTAGACGTTCCGTCTTACTCATACTGTGAAGAATCCGCGCTACTTGTCGGGCGCTACGCGGATGACCGGCGAGTCGAGCGACTTGCCCGTACGTCATGACCCGACCAGCAGGGATCGAACGAATGATAATCAGGACATCTTGCGTGAATGGTGTCATGTTTCGTCCGTAGCAACGACATACTGTTGAATCTTATCGTCTTCATCAAATCCAATCGTCACATCGATGATACCTTGTTGCAGGCGAATCTGGAGTTCGAGACGGTCCTTGATGTCGTCCGCTTGTGCGATTGTCAACGTCGGGTCGACTTCAATCTCGACTTCGACGTGGAAATGATCGCCTTCCTTAATGACTTCGAGTTTACTGATGTCCTTGACGTCAGGGTCCTTCATGATTAGTCCACCGAGACGTGCTGCCATCGTCTCATCGGCTTCACCTAGTGCACCAGCTGCGTTTTGCAGGAAGACATTCCCAACGACGTAAAACATCATCAGTCCGATGAGGATCGAAGCAATTCCTTCTGCCTGATGAAACGGTGTTACATGCGAGATGATGACGGCAATCATTGCGACGATGCCACCGGCCGTTGCGACCAAATCTTCCAGAAACACAAGGCGTGTGGCGGGTTTTGCTTGTTTGAGTGAGCGAAAGCTGTCAAGAATCAAGCGTGGTCCTTTCGAGTCTAACTTCGCATCGTGTGCGATCTCTTGCATCGCTTTCACGAAAACGCCACTCTCTAAGACGACACCGACGAACAAGACAGACAACGTGATCCAAAAGCCAGTTGATTCCGTCGGTTCGATGATGTGGGCGATCCCTTCATGAATTGTCTCGTACGCCATGATACCGACGAAGAGGATGGCACCGAGCAAGACGAGATTGACGAGACGACCGAAGCCGTTCGGGAATCGTTTCGTCGGTGCCTTTTTACTGAGGGCAGAACCGATGAAGACAAAAAATTGGTTGGCAGCGTCCCCGAGCGTATGCATCATCTCCGCGAACATCGCGACATTTCCCGTCAGGACGTAGGCAATTGCCTTGATGATAGCGATGACGGAGTTAACGATGCCTGCCGTCAGCGCCGACCGGTTTCCCCGGCGTAATAATGTAAAAAATTCTCCCATGATTGTACTCCTTTTAGTTAAGTTACGTATTAGTTCACTTTATTATGTTACATCATTTTGAGAAAAACGACTATCTTCACACGAAAAAACCCACGCAAGCTGCGCGGGTTTAACTCGTCAAGACAAGTCGACTGTTTTATTGATTTCGTTCTCATCGTCTTTGCCGACGACTTTCTTCAAGACTTGTTTGACGGACTTCGTCGTGTTTCCCGTTTCCCAGTATTCAGCAGCTTCCGTGTTGACCTTGATCAAGACGACTTTCGGATCTTCGTATGTCGTTCCAAGGTATGCTTCGTAGCGTGGGCTCCAGAGCTCTTTTTTTCGTTCGATGTCTTCGACGAGTTCTGCTGTCCCACGGATCGAGACGTATGATTTGTCGACGTATGCGACGTTAACACTCGGATTCTTAAGTAGTTCTTGATACTTGTCTGTTTCTTTTGAAGTGAGGAACCAGAGGTCGCCATCAAATTCGATATCCTGCGTTTGCATCGGACGCGATACGAGCCCTTCTGTTGAAATCGTCGTCAGCATCGCTGTTTCGATTTTATCAATCAGTTTCTTGACCGTTTCGACTGCTTCTTGATTTGTAGTATGGGTTGACATGTAACTCCACCTCATTCGTTAGATTTTTATGCTCACTTAGGCATTGTTCCCTGAATTTCAAAATGAAAACGTCCCCATGACAGAAAGAAGCAGTTTCGTTGCACCGTACAACGAGGAGGCGTACAGTGTAGGTACGCATTCGAAAGAAAAAGGAGAGACATACATGAAACTTAGTATTTTAGACCAATCCCCGGTCTCTAAAGGACAATCCCCATCTGCTGCCTTACACGAAACGGTCGAGCTCGCGAAAATCGCGGACGAACTCGGCTATCATCGCTTGTGGGTATCTGAGCACCACTTCGCTAAAACACTGGCTGGTTCAAGCCCGGAAGTCTTGATCGCCTACATGGCGGCAGTGACGAAACAGATTCGCCTCGGTTCAGGGGGTGTCATGTTGCCGCATTACAGTGCCTATAAAGTCGCAGAGAACTTCCGTGTCCTTGAAGGGCTTGCACCAAACCGGATCGACCTTGGCCTCGGTCGGGCACCGGGCGGTATGCCGCTTGCTACACGTGCGTTGCAAGAAGGATCGTCGCCACGTTTTGGTGGAGCCGATTACGGCGAACAACTCGATGATCTCGTCGATTACTTGAAAGACGGAGCGCCTGCCGGACACCGGTTCGCGGGACTCGTCGCAACACCAGAAGTCGATACGACACCAGAAGGCTGGTTGCTTGGATCAAGTGGTGGTAGTGCCTTGAACGCCGCACAACGCGGATTCGGATTTGCCTTTGCTCACTTCATCAATGGACAAGGTGGACAAGAAGTGATGGACTACTACCGTCATAACTTCATGGCGACGTCGTTCAATGAGACACCACAAACGCTCGTCTCGATCTTCGTGACGTGTGCTGAAACGACGGAAGAAGCAGAACGGTTAGCTTCAAGCCTGGATCTGTCACTCCTCCTACTTGAAAAAGGGGTCTCGTCGACAGGAACGCCAACTCCAGAAGAGGCAGCGGCGTATCCGTATACGTTCCAAGACCAATTCCGGATCGCTGAAAACCGGAAGCGGATGATCGTTGGTAACCCGGAATCCGTTGCAAAACAATTGCAAGAGCTCGCTGATTCCTATGGCACAGACGAAGTAATGATCGCTTCGATGATCGCTGACAAGGAAGCAAAACAACAATCATTGAAATTAATCATGGATGCCGTCAAAGCGACGGTCTGACCGATACGCACGTCCTTTCTCACGAAGTGAGGGAGGACGTGTTTTTTGCTTCTGCTACAGGAATGCTCTCGGATAAGATGTCTTTACGAAGTCGGAGGAATCCGAATGATGCTGCACCGAATAAGCCGACTGTACCGACTCCAAGTAGCACGATGATAGATACATGATCACTGAGTAAACCAAACAATAGGGTACCGATCGGCATCATCGCCATTGCAATCGATTCCAGCACACCGATGACACGTCCGAGGTAAGCCGGATCGGTCTGTTTTTGAACGATGAGCTGTAGTGGAATGTTCATCCGTAAGACGAGCATGCCGTCGATGAATAATAGAATCATGAAAAAAGGTAGTAGTAGAGCAGATGGAACATAGCCGAGTAGAGCAAGTGCAGGAAGCGCATAACAAGAGGCGATTAAAAAGAGCGACTCGAATATCGTGCGTAACGAACGTTTCACCGTAAAGCGAGGTAAAGCAAGAAGCAACGAAGCGACAAGAAGACCGGCACCTAGTGCGGACTCGACCATTCCAAACCGAAATGGTGTGAATTGCAGTCGATCGAGCAAGATGATCGGTAACAAGATTTCGAAAGCGACAAAAAAGAAGTTCAGGACGATCGCCATCAGGACGAGTGTCGTCAATACTGGTTGACGGAACAGATAGCGGTAGCCCTCTTTAAACTCCGAGACGAAAGACGGAGTATCGGTAGTAGCTAGAGGAGAGGTATCCACTGCAAGAAAGCGGAGGCGGCTATTCCACCAGGCAGCAGAGGCAAACAAGAGAAACGGTAAGATCAAGAATTGCGTGATGGAGACAGTGGCGATGAGCAATCCCGCAACGAGTGGAGCAGTGATCGTTGAGGTCGATTGAATCGTCGAGAAGAGTGCGTTCCCGCGTTGTAACTCCTCTTCTTCTACGAGTCGCGGTAACGAGCTTGATAAGGTAACGGACAGGAACGTCGACAGGCTCGTCAAGAGGACACTAGCAACGATGTAATGAACGGTATGTAGAGGGGCTAGTAGCGAATAGAACAAAAGTCCAAACAAGACGAGTGCACTTAAGCTTTCGGTCATGACGATGATTCGTTTCCGGTTCCAACGATCAGCGAGGACACCAGCAACCGGTGAGAGCAAAATCCGTGGCACTGATCCTGCAAGCAGGACGAGCGCAAACTGAAAACCAGACGATGTTTCCCGTAAGACGGTTAATCCGGCGACGAACGTAAAGAGACTAGCTGCGAATAATGAACAAAACTTTCCGAATAAGACACGCTTTAAATTAAATGACATCCTGTTCACTCCTTCAGAGTTAAATTTTATTGAACTTTAGTGTAGAATAAAGGAGTGGAAGAAAAATGTAAAGATAAAGTTCAATATAATTTAACTTTTATGATAAAAGGAGTGACTAGTGTGTTAGGGGAACGTATCAAACAGATCCGAAAACAGAAAAAAATGACGCAAACGGATGTTGCGACCGGCATCATCACGAAGTCAATGCTCAGTATGGTCGAGAATGGGAAAGCGACACCGTCTGTACCCGCACTACAGGCGATTGCTAGGCGATTACAGGTGACGGTCGAAGAATTGATGCTTGATCCGCGGGATGTTCAGATGCGGGAACTCATCGAAACAATCCGTTCGCGGCATACCCCATATTTTTCAGACGAAAAAATTCAGGAACTGCTAAAACCTTACTTGGTTCCGGAAACGACTTCTTATTGGCAAGGGCAGGTCTACCATAAATACGGCGATGCCCTCCGAACGAAGAATCCGGAGCTTGGTTTGACGTATTACGACCAAGCGGAGCAGATTTTTCGACAGCTCGGTCGTCAAGATGAGCAGTTGCTCGTTCAGATCTCGAAAGTCTATTTTTTATTCAATCTCAAACGGACAAAGGAAGCATACGAGCTGATCGAAGCAATGGATGTACCACGCGAGATTCCACTTGCACCGAAAACCTATTTAAATTTCCAAATCTTGCGTGCACTTCGAGCAAGTTTGTTCGATGATCACTACACAGAAGCGATCGCCTTATTGCGTGAAGGGGTTCAGTATATGCGGGAGCAAGATGTCTATTATCATGTCATTTCGTTTCAACGTTTTCTCGGACTGTTTTTATATCTAGAAGGGGAAATCGAACAATCACAGCAAGAGTTTGATCGATTGGAGCAGTTTTTTGCATTTAGTGAAACGACTGCCGTTGGACGGATTGAAGTCGATTTGACGAAAGGACTCATCGCGATTTTTGAAAACGATACGACCGGCATGCAGATGGCGTGGGAAAAACTCGTTACTGTGGCGATCGACGACGCGAAACATTACATCGGACAACTCGAAGTCCATCTCCTTGTGAACGGCATCGAATTACCGAATCAGACGCTTCAGCAGAGCGTCGATAAGATATGGGAGATGCAAGATGACTGGCTTGCGGCGAGTGGGTTCGACCAAGCGATGATGTTGCGGACGCTCGTACTGGCGATGCAACAAGGTGTCGGTCAGGAACGGCTGAATGATGTCTTACGATTGAAGGATGATCTTCAAAGTGAACGCCTCAAAGGCGATCTTGAGCGAGAGATACAAACATTGGTTAATATTCAATGACGAAAAAACAGGCATGAAGCGAGTGCGCTTCATGCCTGTTCGTGTGAGGATGTCGTTCTTCTGAAGATCAATAAGACGCATGCGACGACGGAAACAATCAAGTGACCGACATAGACGTCTCCCGTCTGGATATAATGCAAGATCATCGAGCCACCAAAAATCAATAAGGCAAGAAAGAGGAGCCGAACATAAAGTGTTTTATAAGACATGCAGACACATCCTTTCCATATCCAGTATATCCCAAAGTAAAGTGAGAAGACAAAAAACATCCATCCTAAGGGATGGATGAGGAAATGTTTAAAGTGATTTAAACCCTAACAGTTTTTGTGTCCAGTAACGTTCCGATACACGGCTGATGCCGAGTGCCGGTGTATTGGCATGAATGAACTGATCGTTGTTCAGCATGATTCCGATATGCGTCGGACCAGCAGCATATGTGTTTTCGAAGAAGATGATATCGCCGCGCTTCGGTTGACGTAATTTTGATAACTTCGCTCCGAGGTACCGATCATCGTTCCAGTAGCCGTTGACGTTCGTTCGTCCGACTGCATAGCCAGCGGCATTCAACGTATAGTTAATGAATCCAGAGCAGTCGAATCCACCATTAACGGGGTTACTTGATCCCCAGACGTATGGTGTACCGAGATATTGTTGACCAATCGAGATGGCACGTTCCATCAATGTCGAACCAGGAACGGTCGTCACAGGAGGTGTCGTCGGAGTGACCGGAGGCGTCGTCGTGACGGATCCCGTCGTGATGTAACTCTTCGCGACATAGTAGAGACCCGTTCCGATCTTGATCTGGTACCAGCCGCTATCTTTACCTGTCGTTTCACCTGTGACATTGACTGTCGAACCGTGTCCGACTTGTGTGAAGACTTTAGACGACGTCGAAGGCAATGTGCGGACGTTCAGCCCGGTTGGTGCATTGACGCGATACGTCTTCGAGGCATCAACTGGCGTCAAAGAGACTCCGGGAGTCGTCGGTGTTGTTGGTGGTGATGCTTTTGTTGAAGCTTTGACATAGGTCGAAGCGACATATGCTTCTTTTCCGTCAAGCTTGACTTGGTACCACGAATCAACGGCACCTGTGACATCGAGCACCGTCTGATGCGGTAATGTCTTGTAGATTTTTGCGTTCGTCGCTGCAGCAGTCCGTGCGTTCAAGCCTTCCTTCGCATTGACCGTGTAGACTTTCGATCGATCAACCGCTTTAACGACTTTTTTGACGGGAGTCGTCGCTGGTGGCTTGGAGTCTGTCGTGACGTTCGACGTCTTTTTGCTGACTAACGTCGCATGGACGTAAGCCGTTTGCTTTTTATACGTGATTTGGTACCAATCTCCTGTTTTTTTCTTAACAGATAAGATTGTGTTCTTTGCCAGTTTTCCGAGTGATTTCGAACTCGTCGTTGCTTTTTGGCGAATGTTGACGGCATCGGTGTTCGTTATGTAGGTCGTAGTTGTTGGAGCCTTTTCCGTCGTCGTTTTGACATATGCTGAAGTGATGAAGGCTGGTTTGGACTGATAGCGGATTTCATACCAGCTGTTGACTTTCTTGACAGCTGTCAGCTTCGTACCTTTTTTTAGCGTCGTGATGACCTTCGCGGAAGTCGAGGCAGCCGTGCGAATGTTGACGTTATCCGTCAAAGTCAGTGTCGTTGACGCGGCTGAAACCGGAACCGTGGTACCGATCAAAGCGAGCGTCGTGAGTGCGAGAACAGTCTTTTTCACGTGACATAGCTCCTTCCAATAGATAGGTGAAAATCGTTGTTACCATTTTGTCATAAAAAGTGCTGATTCCCCTGATTTAAAAATATAATTTTTGTCTGGAAAACTGTAATACCGTTTTTCAAAAAACGAATAGGTAGAATGAGTATTTTCAAAAAAGTTCAAGTACACTAGGAGTATTAGGAAGGAGGCTACACATGTTACGCCGTTTTTATCAGTATTATATCCCGCACAAACGATTATTCTGGCTCGATTTCATATCTGCCTTATTCGTCGGGGTTTTAGAACTTGCTTTTCCACTCGCTGTCCAATGGTTCATCGACTCATTGTTGCCAAACGGTGAGATGAACTGGATCATCCTCGTCAGCGTCGGACTATTAGCACTCTACATCATCAGCACGTTGATGCAGTTCGTCGTCAACTATTTTGGACATAAGCTCGGGATCAATATCGAGACCGATATGCGTCGTCAACTGTTCAGCCATGTGCAGAAACAGTCGTTCCGCTTCTTCGATAATACGAAGACGGGTCATATCATGAGTCGGATCACGAATGATTTGTTTGATATCGGGGAACTTGCCCATCACGGTCCGGAAGATGCCTTCATTGCCGTCATGACATTGCTTGGTGCATTCTCGATCATGTTGACAATCAACGTACCACTCGCGCTCGTGACAATCATCGCCGTACCATTCCTGATCTGGCTGATCAGTTATGCGAACGTCCGGATGAATAAATCATGGGACCGGATGTATGGCAACATCGCGGAAGTCAATTCACGCGTCGAGGACAGTGTCTCTGGTGTCCGTGTCGTTCAGTCATTCACAAACGAAGCTTACGAAATCGAGCGTTTTGAAAAAGACAACGCGACGTTCAGGCAGTCGAAGATCAATGCCTACAAGGTCATGAGTAAGAGTCTATCCGGCATCTACTTGACGACCCGTGTGATGACGCTTGCCGTCTTAGTCGTCGGTGCCTACTTGACGTATCGCGAAGCTTTAACGGCAGGGGAACTCGTCGGATTCATTCTTTATATGAACATCCTGCTGAAGCCAATCGACAAAATCACCGCATTACTTGAGATGTATCCAAAAGGGATGGCTGGCTTCAAACGCTTCCTCTCGATGATTGATGAGGATGCATCGATTCCGGATGCGCCAGACGCACTCGTCGTTGATCGGTTGAACGGTGGCATTACATTCAAGGATGTGGCGTTCGGTTATGAAGCCGATCGTCTCATTCTAGAGAATATCAATCTGACGGTCGAACCGGGTCAGACAGTCGCGTTCGTCGGAACATCAGGGGCAGGGAAGACGACGATCTGTTCGTTGATTCCACGTTTTTACGATGTTCTAGATGGCGCAATCACGATTGACGGAATCGATATCCGGCAGATGACGAAGGAGTCTCTGCGACAACAAATCGGGATCGTCCAGCAGGATGTCTTCTTGTTCTCAGGGACGATCGCTGAAAATATCGCCTACGGTGACCTGAATGCGACGCACGAAGACATCGTGCAAGCGGCGGAACGTGCCCATCTCGGTCCGATGATCGCGGATCTACCTGATGGGTATACGACACAAATCGGCGAACGGGGACTCAAATTGTCGGGTGGACAAAAGCAACGACTCGCGATTGCGCGGATGTTCCTCAAGAACCCACCGATTCTGATTCTTGATGAAGCGACGTCTGCGCTTGATACAGAAACGGAAGCACTGATTCAAGAATCGCTTGCCGAGCTGTCTGAGAACCGGACGACGCTCGTTATCGCCCACCGTTTAGCAACGATTCGAAATGCCGATAAGATTTTCGTCGTCACGAAGGACGGCATCGTCGAAGAAGGCTCGCATGATGAACTAATGGATCAAGGTGGTTACTTCTCCCGTCTGTTAGAGAGACAACGAGTTTGAATCGAATTGAAAGAATGAGAGGCGACGGACATGTTCTGTCGCCTTTTTTTGTTCGTCTAAAAATAAGGTTGTACAAGACAATTTTAGGGAAAACGATTTATAGAAAAGAAGGCGAGGTGGAAGGATGTACGGTCAATTCTGTGAGAACTATGATGAGAGTTATCCCGTCTTGCGGGAGGAATCGTCACATGATTTCCATCGTTTTTTTGCACTGTCCTACACGATTCATGATACCGTTTTTGAACAAACTGTCTACGAACGGCTGATGCGGACGATCAAACATAAGACGTCGCGTTTTTCAGCACTTCGGAGCCGCTATACACCGTTGCTCGTTGCCCATGTTCAATTAAATAGCACAGATCCCGATGTTCTCATCGAAGAAATCATCGTTGCGGAAAAGAAGATTAAACATCGCTTGATTCGTGATAAAGGAGTTCGCCCATTTTTTGCACTCAACGAAGTGCTGAACCGTCGACAAGGAATTGATGCGTTCCCTTATATGGAACGATTACATGCGACACGACCTCATTTGAATGCCGCGAAACAGTACGTCGTGACATCGACCTTGCTTGAACAGCAGCCATTACCAGAGGAATTTTTAGAGCGTGTCGATACATCGGAAGAATGGCTCGCGCAATATATGGAACGGACGAGTGAACGTGTCATTACGGCGCAAATCTTAGCGGCGCATCCAGATCCTTCAGCGCAACAGGAACGAATCATTGCGTGGCGGGAACTGTTAGAGCGAAGAGAAATCATCATCTGGGATCGTTTAATGCCGATTCTTGCGTTACTGCCTACAATGGAACGTGTCGACTGGATTTACGTGACCCGGATCGTCGACCGGGAGCGGGCACGGAATCGATTTTCAGACGAGGTCAACTGGTTGATTGCCTTTCATTTGTTGCTCGCTAAAACAGGTGTGACACGAGTTCAAGCCACGTTGCTATTGCTGGCTGCACTAGAGTTGACGAAAAAACCGTAAAACGAAAAACGAACGAGGAGTGGCGCGCGCCATTCCTCGTTCGTTTGGTTTAGTGACTCAATCGAACGTCGTAAACGTCGCATGTCGTTCGACCGGATACAGTTCCGTACCGGCGACAGCGTTCAAGATCAACTGGTTCCGCGAGACGGACATCCCGAGATTATCCGCAGCCGGACCGTGTGACAGCTCTAAATTAGCAGTTGCGTAAAGATGATGGGCTGTCTCGACCGAACGCACGATTTGGTAGTCGGCATCGACTTTCCAGGCATTCGGTGCTTCGAATACAATATCAAGTCGGTCGATGAAGCTCGGAAGGGATGGCGAAAAACCAGTTGCCGCAATGACGGCATCTGTTACAGACGAGCGCTCGTCCTCAAGTTCTTGATGTTGCATCGCAATCGTGAACCGCTCATCATAGGTGATTTCTTTTACTTCGAGATTCGCGCGGATCGCGACCTGTCGTTGTTCCTCTTCCGTCAAATCATAGAGATGGGCATAGATTGATTGAAGTGTCTCCGGACTGATACCGTTCTGAGAGCGGGCAAACTTCTTGACCGACTCTTGTCGTACTTCGAGTGGAAGCTGGTTGAAATACGTGACGTAGCTCGGTGAAAAAATTTCTTCTCCGAGTTTGCCGGTCTCAAGTGTCTCAAAAAGTGTCGAACGCGCGATCCACTCGAGTTCAGGACGCTCTGGAGCAGGCGTCGTCAAGAGATCAAGGAAAATCTCGGCGGCACTTTGACCGGAGCCGACGATGCTGATTTTGTTGCGCTGAAGTAAATCTGCCTTGTTCATGACATATTGCGTATTGTGGATGACGCGTTCGTCAAACGTATCTGGGATGGCGGGTTTTGAACCAGTGCCGATGACGACGTTTCGTGCTTCGAACGTTTCGCGTTTACCGGTCGAGACATCTTCGACGAGGACTTCAAAACTATCACCGGTGTCTTGCACGTCGATGACACGTGTCGAAAAGCGGAGATCTTCAAGTTGTGTTGCGACCCAACGTAAGTAATCGTTGTAACCTTGTCTTGAAATCAGAAGTTTTTCATAGAAGTAAAACGTGTGGAGACGGTGAATCGATCGTAAGTAATTGAGATAGGAAAACGAACTTGTCGGATCGGCGAGTGTGACGAGATCGGAGATGAAGCTCGTCTGCATCATCGAGTCCTGGATCATCATGCCGGGATGCCATGAAAATTGTTCGCTTTCGTCAAAAAATAACGTCTTTAAATCTGTCGGATGCGCAAGTGCGCTCAATCCTAAATTCATCGGACCAATGCCAATGCCGATTAAGTCATACATAGAAAAAGCCTCCCAATTCGATATTGTTCTAAAACAATACCCGAAAAGGAAGGCGGACGAAACGTCAGGCTGAAGCTTTACAGCTGGTCGGTCGTCGTTGTTTTGGTTTCGACCGTCATCGTTTTCCCATCACGGATGATCGTCAAGGAGAGCGGTCCATCTGATTTGATCAGTGCCGTTTTGATGTCAACGAATGCTTTGATTTCGGAGTCATTGATTTTCGTGATGACATCACCTGTTTTCAGTTTAGCCGCAGCAGCTGGACTGTTCGGTTCGACTGACATGACGACGACACCTGTTTTTTGACTGTCTGGTAGTTTGACTTGATCTTTAAGATAACCGGCAGGGAACGCCGCGACGTCTTGTAAGGACACACCGAGCGTCGGATGCTCGACTTTACCGTTTGTTTCAAGCTGTTTGAGGATTGGTAATGCATCATCGATCGGGATACTGAAGCCGACACCTTCGACACCAGACTCAGCGATTTTCATCGAGTTGATTCCGACGAGTTGTCCTTGTTCATTGATCAAGGCACCACCCGAGTTCCCTGGGTTGATGGCAGCGTCCGTTTGAATGACTGTCGTATTGAAATCGTCTTGTCCATCACTGTTCGTATCGACCGGTACGGTCCGGTCTTTCGAACTGACGATTCCGCGTGTGACGGAGTTTTGGAACTCACCGAGCGGGTTACCGATTGCAAGGACCGTTTGTCCGGCTTTTAAGTCCGCTGATTTCCCAAGTGTGATGACGCCCGGAACATCGCTTGCGTCAACTTCAAGCACTGCTAAGTCATAGGTTTCGTCGCTACCAAGCAGTTTAGCCGAGAGCGTCTTGCCGTCATTCAACGTTACATCGAGTTTTGATGCTCCATCGACGACGTGATGGTTCGTAATGATGTATGCTTTGCCGTCCTCTTTCTTATAGATGACACCGGACCCTGAACCAGCCGCTGCTTCTTGTTGCGACATCGAGTTGCCCGTTTGATAGTTCGTTACGGTCACGACTGATTTTTGAGCCGTGGCGACTGCGTTCGTCACCGGATCATTCGTCGTCGTTGAGACTTGTTTTGGCATACCATTTGAAAGTGGTGTATCAGCGACCTGTTGTTCTTGATCGAGTAGGATCGGAAAGGCAACCGTAGCCGTCAAGACCGCGCCGATGATGCCTCCAGTCAATCCAGGTAAAAGTGCTTTCGTTTTTCCAGCCATAAGTCATCATTCCTCTCTGTATGATTTCTGACTTCATCATAGCAAATGAAGCAACCTCTTCTCTGATTACGGGAGACATTCCGAAATGACTCATCATTCCCCATAATTCGACGACAATTTCTAAAAGTTGAGATAATCAGGTCATTTCGATACACTGAAGCTGTCTCGAACATATATTTCATTAACAGAAAGAGAGTGTGGAACATAATGCTATTGCGTCTAGTCTATGGAGCAGGATTACTGTTTGCGGGAGTTGGTCATTTCCGCAATGAAAAAGGGTTCGTCAGCATCATGCCGTCGTTCATTCCGTTCAAGCGCTTCTTCGTCCAAGTGACAGGGGTCATCGAAATCGCTTACGGTGTCATGTTGTTGACAGGAAAAGGGGTGCACCTCGTTCGTAAGACTCTTCCTGCCTTCTTATATGCTGTCTTACCCGCAAACGTCAACATGGCAGTCAATCCGAAGCCGATTAATGGGAAACGTCTTCCGTCTTGGTTGCTTTGGACACGGTTGCCGCTCCAATGGGGGCTCGTCTCTCTTGCGAAACGTCTGAAATGAATCGGAACAAAAAGCCGCCTAAATGGCGGCTTTTATTGTTAGAAACGTTTGTTGACAGCAAGTAAGGAAGCTTTTGCGATCTCTTCGTAGGTAGAATCGTTCGGGTGGAATTGGTCACTCGATAAATCACGTTTGACGTCACGCACGAGATTGAATGTGTCGATGATCTCGACATCGTACTCGATACCGAGCGTCCGTGATTTTGCGTTCCAATCTTGTACGATGGCATCGAATGCTTCACCGTTTTCCGTTGCACGGAAAGGATTATAGAGCCCGACGTAGAAAATGACAGCATCCGGATTTTGTTCTCGTAGGATACTGAACGTCTTTTTCAAGTTCGCTTGTGCCGTCGTGACGGTTTCGGCTGTCTTCTTCGCATTGAAGTTCGCGACGCCTTCACCACGGTTGAATAAGTCATTTCCGCCAATCGTCACCGAGATGACTTTTGCTTGTTCGATTGAGCGTAAGACTTCTTTTTGTTCTAGTTGTTTCAGTAAATCTTCCGTCCGAGCACCACTGACGGCAAGATTCTGGAAACGCTCGACGGTTTTATCTTTAACAAGATCGCGACCGACGATTGCAGCGTAACTATTGCCGTTTGATGCTCCGACACCACGTGTCAAGGAATCACCAAGCGCAACGTACGTCCCGCCTTTTTTGACAGGTTCTTCCTTCGTAGGTGTCAGGACGGCACGTTTTGGTGGGTTGACGACGTCACTATAGGCACTGACGAAGCCGTATCCAAAGATTGCCGTTAAAACGAGTGAGACGGTTAAAAACAGGGGCCAGCGTAATCGCTTCATGAACGTTCCTCCTTCTAGGTTCTAACATGATTGTAGCAAAATTTGAAAGAATGTGCGGAAATGAAGTGTTCTGACAAGTCAAATGATTCATTATTCCGCTAGAATAGACAATAAGAGGTGAGAGACGTGAAACCAACAGTGAAATTAGAAGGTGTAACAAAGGTGATCGGAAAAAAGACGATCATCGATAATATCTCGTTTGAGATTCAACCAGGTGAAGTCTTTGGCTTCCTTGGACCGAACGGGGCAGGAAAAACGACGACGATCCGGATGCTCGTCGGCTTGATCAAACCGACATCCGGTAAAATCACGGTCTGTGATTTCGACGTCCGCAAACAGTTCGTCCAAGCGATGGAGCGAATCGGCTCGATCGTCGAGAATCCAGAATTGTATAAGTATTTGACAGGGCGCGAAAATCTGCAAGTCTTTGCCCGGATGTTACCAGATGTCGATGAGGCACGGATTCAGGAAGTCATCGATCTCGTTGATTTGACAGCGCGCGTAGACGATCAAGTCCGGACATACTCGCTCGGGATGCGTCAGCGTCTCGGCATCGCACAAGCATTACTCGGACGACCAAGCGTCTTGATTCTCGACGAACCGACGAATGGTCTCGATCCGATGGGGATTCGGGATTTACGTCAATTCATCCGCCGGCTCGTCGAGGAAACGGGACTGTCGGTCCTCGTCTCGAGTCATATCTTGGCTGAGATCGAAATGCTTGCCGATCGAGTTGCGATCATGAGTTATGGCAAAATCGTTCAAGTCGGAACGGTCAAGGAACTGGTCGAGTCGCTCGCACCAGGCGTTGACTGGCGTGTTGATGATGCCTTTAAGGCAAATGAGATTTTATCAGCATCGGATCAAGTCCAAGTGTCCGAAGTCGTCGATGCCAATACGGTTCATACTTTGATGGATGCAAGCAAGACACCAGCACTCAATAAGCAGCTGCTCGAAGCAGGTGTCGAAGTCTGGACGATTGAACGGAAAGTCCAAACGCTCGAAGATCTGTTCATCACGTTAACGGGAGGCGATCACATTGCGTAATCCGAACATGATCGGTCTCGTTCGAAATGAAGTGACGAAAATCGCTTCAAAACGTCGTTTTGCTGTCGTTGCGATCATTCTCGTCGTCCTTGTCTCGATGTTTACGTACGCACAGTACCGAGACATCCAAGAACAAATCAAAAAGCAGGGAACGCTCGATTGGCGGGTTGAGTTACAACAAGACATCGTCGACACGCAGAACCGTCTTGCTTCCAGCAGTATTCAAGATGAGTTCCGTCAGTTCCTTGAGTTTGACCTAAAACAGAATCAATACTATCTCGATAATGACATCAACCCGAACTATCCTGGAGCCCCGACGTTCATCCGAATCTTCTTCTCGCAAGGATTGACGCTGATCTTACCGCTGTTCATCATTGTCATCATGGCGGATATCGTCAGTGGGGAGCAAAATGACGGAACGATCAAGACATTACTGTCGCGACCAGTTCGGCGCTGGAAGATCTTGATGGCGAAATGGTTGACGGTGTTACTCTATACGTCGATGCTGATGGCATTGACCGTCGCCGTCTGTTATGCGATATCCGGGATCGTCCTCGGCTATGACGGATGGACCGCACCGATCTTGACCGGGTTCCAAGCCTCACCGAGCGGTACGTTCTCGACCGAGTTCGTGCATACGTTACCGATGTGGGAGTACCTCTTGATGGCAGTCGGTCTAGCGTGGATCGTCACAGCTGTCGTCGGAACGATCGCCTTGATGGTCTCTGTTCTCGTTAAAAACACAGCGACAGGGATCGGGATCATGATGGCAGTCTTGATTTCCGGTACGTTACTGACGACGCTCGGTTCAAGTTGGACGAGCTCGAAATATCTCGTCAACGTCAACTTCGGACTGATCAATTACCTCGATGGACAAGCGCCACCAATCGAGGGGATGACGCTTCCGTTCTCACTCGCTGTCCTTGGCTGTTGGACAGTCGCAGCGCTAATCGTTGCGTTCTGGAACTTCACACAAAAAGATATGTATTAAGACGAACGGGTCCACCTAAAGAGGGGGACCCGTTTTTCATGGCTGAAGCGACAAACGATCGTATGTCTCGATTATCTTTTGATACTGAAGTTGTGTCGATAACGAAGCATCTACTATGAGAATCGGGGAAATCGACCGGTCCATCTGATACTGGTGTTCTGCGAACGTACCGATCATCGATGGGTCCGTCGCTGTGTGATACGTCCGGCACCAGTCGAGGAATTCATTAGAGCCCGTAAAATCTGGGTACCGTGCTGCTTCGCGTGCGATGAGACGCTCCATCCGAACCGATTCGTCAAGCGATAGGAAGACGAGTAAATTCCGATTGATGAAACCGTCCGGATGCCAGGCGAAGACAGAACCGGAGACGATGTAATCGTTATAAGACATAAGATCTGCTTCATACATGGAAAATCGCTCGGAGACGTCTCGCTTTTCAGTGAACGTCGTATCTTTCCAAAGATAATGGTCTGTATCAATCCAGGGAATCTGTTCAGCTTGCCCGATGAAGGCGCCCAGTGTACTTTTTCCGGTACCTGATCCACCAATGATTTGAATACGCACGATAATCGGCTCCTTTCGAAATAATGTATCGGCACGCAGAACAGGCCCGGGCATGATGCCGGACCTGTCGCTTGGAAGAACGAATTCTTCCTATGTCGCCTCGTGCAAGCACAAGACATGGAATCGAGAGGCAGTGCCTCTAAATAGGAAGCCGATGCAGGTCAGCTTCCGCGCTACGTACCAATCGTACTTTTATCATACTGATTCCAAGAATTGGTGTCAAACCTGCTCGAAAGGGTTTACAAACCGTTCAAACCGTCAAAAGAGAGAATAACGATGACTAGAGGAGGAACGACCATGGCAGATTGGGGCATCATGCTGACAGGCGTCGTCATTTGTGGGTGGTGCATCTTTAGTGCCATCTATGACGATTTTATCCGTCGCGTATAAGACGAGCAAACGTAACCGTCCAAGGAGGGCGGTTTTTTTGTTGATTTTTTTAATCCGAGTAAGTGGCTGTGGTACACTCGAATCAGAATGAAAAGATAGAGAATGGGTGAAGAAAAATGAAGAAACAACCAGTCATCGTCATCGTCGGACCGACGGCAGTCGGAAAAACGAAGACGGGCATTGAACTAGCCAAGCGATTAAACGGAGAAGTCTTATCTGGAGACTCTGTCCAAGTCTATCAAGGGATGGATATCGGATCGGCAAAAGTGACGACCGAAGAGATGGAAGGGGTGCCGCATCATCTGCTTGATCTCGTTACACCGGATGATGAGATGAGTGTAGCGCGTTTCCAGACGGTTGCCCGAGCGACGATCGATGAGATCGCAAGTCGGGGGAAGTTACCGATCATCGTCGGTGGAACAGGGCTTTATATTCGTTCGATTTTATATGATTATCAGTTCACCGAGCAGGCAGAAGATCCAGCCTTACGGGCTGAACTCGAAGCGTATGCAGCGACACATGGAGCGAATGCGCTACATGATCAGTTGAAGGAACTTGATCCGGTGCGTGCCGAAGCGATTCATCCGAATAACATTCAGCGGGTCGTGCGGGCGATCGAGGTCGCGCGGACGGGTCAGACACAAACGACCGGTAGTAAGCCTGCACTTTACGAGAGTCTACTGTTCGTCCTACACATGGAAGACCGGGATCGCTTGTATGATCGGATCGATCAGCGAGTAGATATGATGGTCGAAAGTGGACTTCTTGAGGAAGTGGCGCGTCTTGACGCTGCCGGGTATCGACACACGAAGGCGCTACAAGCGATTGGTTATAAAGAGATGCTACCGGTCCTTGACGGGGCACCACTCGATCCTGCCGTCGACATGCTAAAACGGAACACGCGACGCTTCGCGAAACGTCAATTGACGTGGTTCCGGCACCAATTTGATGGCGTTTGGGTGGATATGGGAAAGTTTTCATTTGAAGAAACGTTCAAAATTATCTATGATAGAACTGTAGAGTTTCTGAAAGCGGTTAAATAAGAGTTGCCCGAAGACAGAAACAGATAAAAAGAGGGGGCACGGGGAATCATGAAAGCGACATACAACATTCAGGACGTCTTTTTAAATCAATTACGGAAAGATGCAGTCCCGACAACGGTTTTCTTAATCAGCGGGTATCAATTACGGGGGCTGATCAAGTCATTCGATAACTTCACGGTCATCTTGGAGTCGGAAGGCAAACAGCAGTTGATCTACAAGCACGCGATCTCGACGTTCGCACCAGCGCGCAACGTGACGTTATATGAGCAAGAAGAGACACAAGAAGTCTCTCGCTAAGTAAAAAAGACGACCGGGGGGTCGTCTTTTTTTGTTTACTTCATTATCTATACACTGACTGAGCAGGCGTACGAAGAACGTCGACAGGATATCGTTCTAAGTCAAGGATATCAAGTCCGATGAATCCGGTATGATTGGTTTCAGCAAAGTAGAACGTAACTCCTCCTTGGAGGTGACACGAACTTTTCGGAATCGTGTTTTGCAATCGGAGCGAGAAACGATCTGTATGTTCTGCGTATAAGAATGCTTGTGAATGGACGGCGCGGATCACATTCGCTTCTTCATTGAAAAATTCGATTCCGACGATGCGTCCCTCTTGATCAACGTCTACGTTGAGGAATTCATTTTCTTCTAGCTCGTCCGTTTCTTCAATTGCGGGAGTAAATGTTTCTGGGAAGAGATATAGATATCCCATTTCTGCTTCTTGATCATAAGTCATTCGAATCGTCATCTATGTCACATCCAAGCCTAATGATTTTTTTACAACAACGGTGTCAGTTCCTCGACCGCCTCTTCATAACGTCGAAGCGAGACATCCTTATAGAGGCATGTCTTCTGCAGACGTTCTTCCTTCGTCATCTCGTCCTGATACGTTTTTAAGATGAAACTGTTGCGTAACATCGACGGTGTCAAGATCCGCTTGTTATCGGACCGTTCATTCAGCTGACGCATCATCTTCGTGATCATAACGATCGATAGTTGCTTCGGTGCATTTTTGCTGTAGACCCAGCGGAATGTCATCCGAGCGAAGTCGAAGGCGACGAAAAAGGGGTCGGTACTGTTATAACGGGGGCGGACCGGCTCCGGAATCGTCTTCAAGTAACGCAACATGATGTCTTGATCTTCCCGCTCGAGGTGAAGCAGGTAACGGTTGCCGAGTCGGTCATGAACGGTCATCTCTTGTTGGGCGAAATTGAGATCGTGCATCTTCAAACCAATGATGTGATGGACACGTAGACCGTAACGATAAAACAGACGGAGAATCAATTCGTTTCGATCGATCAAATACGGACGTGCCTTCAATTGATGTTCCGTCAAGCCGCGATCGGATTGATTCGTCCGGACCAATTGTTCATATTCCTTGAAGGAAGCGACGTGTTTTGCCGTCAATTCGTGCGTCGGTTGTGCGTATTCAATCAGCTTCGCCTTCGTTTGCCGGATCTGATAATTGACTTGATTGATGACGGTGACGATCCGGGCAACCGTTGCTTGCTGGTAGAGTTTCTCTTCGATCAAGTATTCATTGATGAACGTCTTCCACGTCTCGATCGAAATCGTCTTGAAATCGTCGATCGTCTCGAGTGGTTGGTCGACATCGGTCATGTAGCGATGGACTTCGATTAAATCATAGCGATAGCGGCGGACGGTCGAAAGTTGCCGTCCACTTGTCGTTAGATAAAACAAATAGCGTTCAATGAACTCTGGAAGCGTATACGACTGTTCGCGTGCCATGGTTTTCCTCCCCTTATCGTAATCTTTCTTCCATCATAAACCGAACGGATGTTTCCTGTCCAAAAAAGTTCAGACGAACCGGTGCCTGTGGTATGATAAAGGGCGCAGTACGTCTTTACTCGTGAAAGGAATGATATTATGTCAGAACGCGTCATCGTCGTTGGTTGCCAGCTCCCCGGTGTCCCGGACCATGTCTATGAAGAATCGGTCGCGGAGCTCGAAGCACTCGTAACGACTGCGCATGGTGTCGTCGTCGGTCGTCTGGATCAAAAACGACAAGCGATTGATCGCCGTACGTTCATCGGAAAAGGAAAGGTTGAAGAACTCGTTGCTTTAGCAGACGAACTTGAACCTGATTTAATCATATTCAATGCCGAGGTCACGCCCGGTCAGATGAAGAATATCCGGATCGCCTTGTCGGACCCGGAAGCCATCAAATTGATTGACCGGACGCAGTTGATCCTCGATATCTTCGCTGGCCGAGCCCAGTCACGCGAAGGGAAATTGCAGGTCGAACTGGCACAGATGAGTTATCTCTTACCACGTCTTGCCGGGCAGGGAACACAACTGTCACGTCTTGGTGGCGGAATCGGGACGCGTGGACCAGGTGAATCGAAACTCGAGACGGACCGCCGTCATATCCGGCGTCGGGTCGATGAGATCTCGAAACAACTCGAGACATCCGTCGCGCACCGTGCCCGTTACCGGGAACGTCGCAAAGAGAACCAGACATTCCAAATCGCGCTCGTCGGTTATACGAATGCCGGCAAATCAACGATCTTCAACCGGTTGACACAAGCCGACACATACGAGAAGGATGAGTTGTTCGCGACGCTTGATCCGTTGACACGTCAAGTCGATTTGCCGGAAGGTGGTCAAATCCTCCTGACGGATACGGTCGGTTTCATTCAAGATCTCCCGACGAAGTTGATCGCGGCGTTCCGTTCGACACTCGAGGAAGTGCTGGAAGCCGACTTGATCCTCCATGTCGTTGATGCGTCGAGTGAGCATTACTTGAATCAGATGCAGACGACGAACGATGTCCTCGATGAACTCGGTGCCGGTGACATTCCGCAACTGGAAGTCTACAACAAGAAGGATCAATTGAACCGCTTGTTCACAGGTGGAAAACTGCTGATTTCTGCGCTTGACCCGCAGGATATCGAGCGCTTGATCGAAGAGATCGAACGTTCGATCAGCGAAATCCTCGAGTATCTCGAGATTCGCATTCCAGTTGACGGATTTGCCCATTACAATCCGGCGAAAGAAGTCATGATGAATTTGAAGGAATCGTTCGAAGAAGATGGTTCCGTCATTCTAAAAGGTTACTTGCGTAAAGATACGCGTCTATACGCGACATTGAAACAATACGAGGTGTAAACATGTTTTCAGAATTAACCCATTACGAAACGCTCCGTCCGCTCATTGACCGGGCGGAGGAACAAATCGCCCCGTACGTCAAGAAAGCGCAAGAGGTCGCGGAATACAATCAATTCCGTGTCCTCGATGCGTTCCGACGTCACAAGGTCAGTGATTTTCACTTCATGCCGTCAACAGGTTACGGCTACAACGATGAAGGACGCGATACGCTCGAACGGATCTATGCCGATGTCTTCGGTGCGGAAGCCGGTCTTTGTCGTCCGCAAATCATCAGCGGAACCCATGCGATCGGTATCGCGTTGTTCGGTTTGTTATTGCCAGGAGACGAATTGCTCTATATCACAGGAAAACCATACGATACGCTTGAAGAGATCGTCGGAATTCGTGGTGACGGACGCGGTTCATTAAAGGAACTGGGCGTCCAGTATGATGTCGTCGAGATGAAAAACGCCGAGACGATCGACGTACCGGCCGTTCTCGAACGGATCACACCGCAGACGAAGGTCGTCGGGATTCAGCGTTCAAAAGGCTATGCGACGCGACGTAGTCTGCCGGTCAACGAGATCGGAGAAGCGATCGCCACCATCAAAGCTGTCCATCCGCACGTACTGATCTTCGTCGATAACTGCTACGGTGAATTCGTCGAGACAATCGAACCGACGCACGTCGGGGCAGACTTGATGGCAGGGTCGTTGATTAAGAATCCGGGTGGTGGTCTTGCGAAGACTGGCGGTTATCTCGTCGGTCGAACGGACTTGATCGAACGGGCATCGTTCCGGATGACGACGCCAGGGATTGGCGCCGAAGCCGGTCCATCGTTATCGGCACTTCCGGATATGTATCAAGGTTTCTATATGGCACCACATACGGTGAGCCAAGCGTTGATGGGCGCGATGTTCACGTCGAGCATGCTCGGTCAGTTCGGGTTTGACACGGCACCTCACCATACGGCAGAACGGACGGATTTGATTCAATCGGTTTCGTTCCATGCGCCGGAGCCGATGATTGCCTTCTGTCAGGCGATTCAAGCTGCTTCACCGGTCAATGCACATGCGCTACCGATTCCGGATTATATGCCAGGATATGCGGACGATGTTATCATGGCAGCAGGGACTTTTGTACAAGGCTCATCGATTGAGTTGTCAGCGGATGGTCCAATCCGTGCGCCCTATACCGCGTACGTCCAAGGTGGTTTGACGTATAGCCACGTCAAGATTGCCATCATCTCAGCCGTCAATCACTTGATGGAAAAACAATTAATTCCAGAAAAAAACGTTTAATACTAGAATATCTCGTGAAAAGACCTCTGAACGACTTCATGTAAAGTGATTAAAAAAGTTGTGTTAACTTTTCTTACATCGCTTGACAAGTTGCCTGACAGAGGTTTATTCTCATGGAGTAAGGAAAAAGGAGGAACCACATGGCAGACTCATCACGCCAGTCCAAGCCACTATTTCCCATCGGAGTCGTTCAAGAGTTGACCGCGTTATCTGCCCGCCAGATCCGATACTACGAAGAACAAGGACTGATCAAACCGGAGCGGACAGAGACGAAGCGTCGCCTCTATTCGTTCAACGATGTCGATCGTCTGTTGTCGATCAAGGAATACCTGGATCAGGGACTGAATATCGCAGGGATCAAATTGATTTTTGAAAACGATCTCGTCAAACGCGAACGCGTTGCGGAGAGCGTCGTCGAGACGCGCCCGGAACTATCTGACGGCGAATTGTATAAACTCCTGAAAAATGAATTGAAGGAAGCAGGACGACATGGAAAGACGTCGCTCATCCAAGGTGAGCTCGGGCGTTTCTTCAAGTAAGGACCTGTAACCATATAAAAACGAATCGGAGAGGGGATTTGTCACATGACACGTCGCAACATTACACGAGAAGACATTTTGAAAATCGCTAAAGCTGAGGATGTACGCTTCATTCGCTTACAGTTCACAGATATCCTCGGAACGATCAAGAACGTTGAGATTCCAGTAAGCCAATTGGAAAAAGCACTTGATAACAAAATGATGTTCGATGGTTCATCGATCGAAGGATTCGTCCGGATCGAAGAATCAGATATGTATCTCTTCCCAGACTTGAACACATGGGTCGTCTTCCCATGGACAGAAGATGGAACAGGGAAAGTTGCACGTTTAATCTGTGACATCCACAATCCGGATGGCACGCCGTTCGCAGGAGACCCACGTGGTCAGCTCAAACGGGTACTTAAAGAGATGGAAGAGCTCGGTTTCTCATCATTCAACGTTGGACCAGAGCCAGAATTCTTCCTCTTCAAGAAAGATGAAAAAGGTCGTCCGACACTTGAATTGAACGACCAAGGTGGATACTTCGACCTCGCACCAGTCGACCTCGGTGAAAACTGCCGTAAAGAGATCGTCATCGAGCTCGAGAACATGGGCTTTGAAATCGAAGCATCACACCACGAAGTCGCTCCAGGTCAGCACGAAATCGACTTCAAATATGCAGATGCGATCACGACAGCGGATAACATCCAAACGTTCAAACTCGTCGTCAAGACGATTGCTGCGAAGCACAACTTGCACGCGACATTCATGCCGAAACCACTCTTCGGTGTCAACGGATCAGGCATGCACGCGAACATGTCGCTCTTCAAAGGCAACGAGAACGTCTTCTTCGATGAAGGCAACGAAGACATGCAATTGTCGGATGATGCACGTGCTTTCACGGCAGGTATTCTCAAACACGCTCGTGCGTTCACAGCGGTTTGTAACCCGACAGTCAACTCATACAAACGTCTTGTTCCTGGCTACGAAGCACCTTGCTACGTCGCATGGTCAGCACGTAACCGTTCACCACTCGTCCGTGTTCCTGCAGCACGTGGACTCTCGACTCGTATCGAAGTTCGTTCAGTCGACCCAGCAGCGAACCCGTACCTTGCGCTTGCGACATTGCTCGCTTCAGGTCTTGACGGAATCAAGAACAACTTGAAAGCACCGGCTCCAATCGACCGTAACATCTACGTCATGGACAAACCGGAACGTGTTGCAAACGGAATTGATGATCTTCCATCAACACTCAGCCACGCACTCGAAGTCTTGAAAGCGGATGACGTCGTCATGCACGCTCTCGGCGATCACATCGCAGAACACTTCGTTGAATTGAAAGAAATCGAATGGGATATGTTCCGGACGCAAGTCACGGAATGGGAACGCGATCAGTACATGGTCTTGTTCTAATCCAACTCAAGCACTTCTGGACTTCTGTCCGGAAGTGCTTTTTTCATAGCGTCGACAGGGATTGAGTCAAGGATGTGGAAAGATACAAGAGTACAAAGAAAGGGAGACGATACATCATGAAAAAAGGATATGAAGGCAAAGAGATTACGGTCTATTTTGATTCGGAAGTCTGCATTCACTCTGGTCATTGTGTACAAAGTCTACCAACTGTCTTTGATGTCAAGCGGCGTCCGTGGATTGAAGCGGACGGGGCGCCGGTCGAAGACGTCATGCGGGTCGTCGACGGTTGTCCGAGCGGCGCCTTATCTTACGAACGGAGGGAAGCAAATGGAGCTGAAACGAGCGGAACGTAAAATCGAAGTCCATCAGGAAGGTGAAGTGATTGGGGAAATCACTTACAGCGACACGAACAACGGCATGTGGATCATTGATCACACATACGTCGATCCCGCGCACCGCAATCAACAGATTGGGGAACAACTCGTTGCCGAGATCGTCAACTGGGCACGAGAAGCAAACGTCAAGCTGTTACCGTTATGTCCGTTTGCGAAAAAAGAGTTTGAACATCAATCGGATTATCAGGACGTACAAGCAAATACGTGAACACAAAAATCTCCTCTAGTCTCTTAAGACCAGAGGAGATTTTTTCGAGTCATTGTTTATGATCCCTGACCTTCATTTTGCGAGAAACAATCATCGTACCGAAATAGGCGACGACGTACAGCACGACCAGTCCTTGTTTTAGCATATAAGGTAGATCCATTTGACTCGCGATTAGAAAAATGGCGCACAACAATATCAAATAGGGTATAAACTGCTTATTTGGCATATCAGAACCTCCTTCACTATCCATTTATTTCTATTATAAGGATAACACAAGAGATACATCGAAATAGGCTAAAGATGAATGAGTTGCTTACAGATACAATCGTAGAAACGCCATCGTGACGACACCAATCACGACCGTCCAGGATAGACTTTTACTGAAAATCGCGATCGCCATGGTCGGGAGGGCGGCGAAGACATGAAGCGTCGAAACCGTCGGAAACGCCTCATCTTGAGCGATGAGGAGATTCTGAAAAAAGAGGGCACCAAGCAGGCAGACAGGAATGAACGAGAGCCATTCTGTTACGAGGCGCGGTAACGTCAGTCCATGAAGGACGAGAAACGGTAAGACGCGTGGAATCCAAGTGACGAGTCCACAAGCTAAAAAAAGAGCAATTAATTCTGGGCGGATTTCCATCGTGTGATCACGACTCCTATACTTGCGCCACCGAGCGTCGCGCAAAGAACGGCGACTTCTGGAGAAAAGTAGCGCATGGTTATGTAAAGCAATAGTAAGACAATCAGTAGGAGGCAACTATTCACGGCAATACGGGAACGTTCCCCTTCAAACTGTAAGTATAATAAGCCGATGAACATCGCTGTCAGGGCAAAATCGAGACCGAAGCGCTCGGGATCAGGGAACCAGCTGCCGACAAGGGCGCCGAGAACGGTTGCGACGATCCAGCTGAGATACGCAGTCAGATTCAAGCCATGCATGAAAGACGGAGAGAGCTTCCCTTTTTGGGCAGTGTTCATCGCGACAGCGAACGACTCATCCGTTAGTAGCGTTCCGGTACCGAGGCGGTCGCGGAGGTGACGTGTCTCTACATGCGGAGCGAGCGTCAGACTCATTAACAAGTGCCTGAGATTGACGATGAATGTCGTCAGAATGATGGCAGAAGCAGGACTATTTAAGAGTAAGAGACTCGTGATGATGAACTGGGCGGCGCCGGCATAGATGAAGACGGACATGAATCCGACTTCGAGAGGGGATAAGCCAGAGGCACGACCGACGATCCCGGCTGAGAAGCCGATGCCGATATATCCGAGGACGGTAGGTAGACAGGCACGGACACCTGTTTGAAAGGCTGATGACATTCGATTCCTCCTCTTTTTAAAGAGCATAGCACTCATGCGGAATATCGTCACCAACTGGTCAATATTTTCATCGTTTTTTTCGACATACTCGGCTTGATTTAGTGGTAAAGAGTAAGTGGTACGGCAAAAATCAGATTGGTAAAGGAGCGTTTTTCATGCACAAATTAATGAAAGATTCAAACCGGTTCGTGTCAGACATGGTCGACGGACTCGTACTAGCTCACCCTGATTTGTATAAGAAGGTCGAAGGTGTTAATGTCGTCGCACGGAAAGTACCGCTCGATGGAAAAGTCGGTCTTGTCTCTGGTGGAGGAAGTGGTCATGAACCCGCACATGCCGGATTCGTTGGGGACGGTATGCTTGCTGCAGCTGTATGTGGGGAAGTCTTCACGTCACCAACGCCTGATATGGTGCTCGAAGGCATCAAGGCAGCCCATGGTGGAAAAGGTGTCTTACTCGTCGTCAAGAACTACTCGGGTGATGTCATGAACTTTGATATGGCGAAGGAACTCGCTGAACTCGAGGACATCGAAGTCGACACGGTCGTCGTCAATGATGACATCGCGATCAAAAAGGAAGAGGATCGTCGTGGGGTTGCGGGAACGGTCTTCGTCCATAAGATTGCCGGAGCTGCGGCTGCAGAAGGGAAATCACTGAGTGAAGTCAAAGCTGTTGCGGAAAAAGTCATCCAGGGCGTTCGTTCGATCGGAATGGCACTCTCACCATGTTACATGCCAGAGAGTGGCAAACCAGGCTTTGAGTTGCATGACGACGAGATGGAAATCGGAATCGGCATCCATGGTGAAAAAGGACTTGAACGAAAAGCGGTCGCTTCCGTTGATGCGATCGTCAAAGAGTTGCTCGATCGTCTGACGAAAGAGGTACCAGACAAAAAAGTCGCCGTCATGGTGAATGGGATGGGTGGAACGCCAGAATCCGAACTGTATATCACGTATAAATACGTCGCGGAAGAACTTCAGGCACACGGTTACGAGATTGCCCGTTCGTTCGTTGGAAACTATATGACGTCGCTCGAGATGCACGGATTCTCAATCACGCTCTTACCAGTGGATGATGAACTGCTTGGGTATCTCGATGCAGAAACGAAAGCGATTGGATTCTAATTTAGATAAACGGGGTGTACAAAGATGAAGTTGACGACGGAACAGTTACGAAGCGCGCTCATCAAAGCAGCGGAACAGATTGAACAGCACAAGGATGAATTGACGGACCTTGACCGGGAAATCGGCGATGGGGACCACGGGATCAATATGTCACGTGGCTTCCAAGCAGTCCAAAAGACGTTAGAAGAACACGGCGAGTATGAGGACTTAGGAGCTTTATCGAAAGAGGTCGGGATGACGCTGATCAAGACGGTCGGTGGAGCGTCCGGTCCTTTATACGGGACGGCATTCGTCAAGTTTGCCGGCGCATTTAAAGGAAAAACAGAAGTCGAAGGTGCAGCGCTTGCGGATGCTTTCCATGAAGCGACGGAAGGCATCAAGTCGCGTGGGAAATCGGAATTCGGTCAAAAGACGATGGTCGATATCTGGACACCGTTCCAAGAGGCACTTTCTCAAGAAGAAAATTTGAAAGCGGCAATCGATCAAGCGCTTGCTGATACGAAAGCGCGTATCGCAACGAAAGGACGCGCGTCTTACTTCGGTGAAGCGACGGAAGGCGTCCAGGACCCAGGTAGTCTATCGAGTGCTTTGTTACTCGGCGAAATCGCGGAGGTGCTTCATGGTTAATCTTGTGCTTGTTTCTCATAGTGAAAAACTTGCGACTGGACTAAAGGAATTGTTGGCAGAGATGGCACCGGATACGCCAGTCTTAGTAGCAGCAGGTCTTGAGGACGGTAGCATCGGAACGGACGCGACACGAATCGAAGAAACATTGAATACACTGGACGATGATGGAGTTGTCTTAACGGATATCGGTTCTGCGACGATGAACACGGAACTGGCACTTGAACTATACAGTGGCGAACGGACGGTTCGGTTTATCGACGCACCACTCGTCGAAGGCGCGTTTTTAGCGGCAGTCTTGAGTGGTCAGTCGAAATCCGTTGATGAGATTGAAGACGGCTTGAAAAAAGAGTTTAGCAAATAAGTAGTAAATGCCCCTTTGCGAGTAGGCGAAGGGGCATTTTTTCTATTCGTATTAAAACTTAAATAAGTGTTTCATGAATCAAAACGACTGAAGCCATTTTGCTAACCACTCTCTAGGCAAATTAATTGTAGATAAATCAATGGTCTGTAATTCATTTAGAGAATAACTGTTAGCAAGATAAAGATCCCATTGTGCATCAATATCGTTTACTACTTCAGTCGCTTGCTCACTTAACGGATAGCTCCTACGTCCGTCGGTTGCAATATGATAAAGATCGTTCTGGTACAGGTTTGTCATGTAGCGATAACACCAATCTGCTAGTTCTTCATGCGTGATGTTGCCATCCAGCGCGGCCTGAATGTGTTCTTTTAGCTGTTGATCAGAATAAGTAGAATTCATGACACACCTCTCGCTATATTTTTTATAAGATATCAAAAACCGGTCCCTCTGCAAAAGGGACCGGGTCAATTGTTTTATTTTGATGGTTTGAAGACCATTGTCGCTTCCACTGCTTTTTGCCATCCGGCATAGCGTTGCTCACGATCGTCTTCTTTCATCTCTGGTTTGAACTGGTGATCCAGCTTCCATTGTTTTTTGATCTCCGCTTTATCTTTCCAGTAACCAACAGCTAATCCAGCAAGGTAGGCTGCACCAAGTGCTGTCGTTTCATTGATTTCTGGACGATCGACAGGAACGCCGAGGATGTCCGATTGGAACTGCATCAAGAAGTTGTTCGCTACTGCACCACCGTCGACACGAAGTGTCTTCAGTTCGATACCAGAATCTTGTTCCATCGCTGTTAACACATCGCGTGTTTGATAAGCGAGTGATTCAAGCGTTGCACGAACGAAGTGTTCCTTATCTGTTCCGCGTGTTAATCCGAAGATTGCCCCGCGTACATCTGAATCCCAGTATGGCGCACCAAGACCAACGAAGGCAGGAACGACATAAACACCGTCTGTTGAGTCGACTTTCGTTGCGTAACCTTCTGAATCTTTCGCATTTTTCAGCATCCGGAGTCCATCACGGAGCCACTGGATCGCAGAACCAGCGACGAAGATAGAACCTTCCAGCGCATATTCCACTTTTCCATCGACGCCCCAAGCGATCGTCGTCAAGAGTCCATGATCAGAAGAAACGGCTTTCTCACCTGTGTTCATGAGCATGAAGCAACCTGTTCCGTATGTGTTTTTCCCTTCACCCGCTTCGAAGCACGTTTGACCGAAGAGTGCTGCTTGTTGGTCACCCGCAATACCAGCGATTGGCACTTCGTAACCGAAGAAGTGATACGGTACCGTTTTGTCGTAGACTTCACTCGACTGACGAACTTCTGGCAACATGGAAGCAGGAACACCTAGGATATCGAGTAACTCTTCATCCCATTTTTGTTCGTAGATGTTATACATCAATGTTCGTGAAGCGTTCGTGTAGTCCGTGATGTGCGTTTTTCCACCAGACAGTTTCCAAACGAGCCACGTATCGATCGTACCGAAGAGCAATTCACCATTCTCTGCTTGCTCACGTGCACCTTCGACATTGTCGAGGATCCATTTAACTTTTGTGCCAGAGAAGTAGGCATCAATCAGAAGTCCTGTTTTGTCGCGGAACTTCTGGTTCAAACCTTGTTCTTTTAAGTCGTCACAGATACCAGACGTTTGACGCGATTGCCAAACGAGTGCGTGATAGACCGGTTTACCTGTTTCTTTGTTCCAGACGACCGTCGTTTCACGTTGGTTCGTGATGCCGATTCCAGCGATTTGCTCAGGTTTGATATCTGCTGTCCCGAGTGCTTCTGCCATGACAGCAAGAATCGAACCCCAGATTTCGTTTGCATCATGCTCGACCCAGCCTGGTTGTGGGAAGTATTGCTTGAATTCCCGTTGTGCCGAGTTGACGATTTTCCCATCGTGATCGAAGATGATCGCACGTGAGCTTGTCGTACCTTGGTCGAGTGCTAGGATATACTTGTTTTCCATTTCGAAATCCCCCTTGAGCGGTATGTGTTAGTGAGACGTGATCTTAGTAGATCAATTGATAGATGAACACGGCAATCGCTCCACCGATGATTGGACCGACGACAGGAATCCATGAATAGCCCCAGTCAGATGAACCTTTATTCGGAATCGGTAGGATAGCGTGCGCGATACGCGGTCCAAGGTCACGAGCCGGGTTGATGGCATACCCTGTTGTACCACCGAGCGATAGACCGATGACGACGACGAGTAAACCGACGATGAGTGGTTTTAAGCCGTCTCCGAACGTCGTTAAACCGAGTGCCAAGATACCGAAGACGAGAACGAATGTCCCGATGATCTCAGAAATCAAGTTCGACGGCGTATGACGAATCGCTGGACCTGTTGCGAACACACCGAGTTTTGCGGCTTGATCATCAGTCGCTTCAAAATGTTTCATGTAATGAAGCCAAACGAGAATGGCGCCGATGAAAGCTCCGACAAGTTGTCCGGCAATGTAGATCGGAACGTCTGCCCACGGTAGGTCAGAGTTCAAAGCAAGTGCAATCGTCAATGCGGGGTTCAAGTGTGCTCCACTCTCAGCAGCGACGAATGCTGCTGTCATGACGGCAAGACCCCAAGCGAACGTGATGACGATCCATCCGCTGTTTTCCGATTTCGTCTTTTTCAAGACGACACCGGCGACGACTCCATCCCCGAGCAGGATGAGAATCATCGTACCGATCATTTCTAGTACAAAGTTATTCATGCAAAAACCCTCCCTTTGGATTAAAGCAGATAATGGCCTTTCTACTTTAAATTACTCTGATTTGAGAACGTTTTCAATACATATAATTGAAATATAGGAATGGAAATTTTTTATTTTGATGTTTAAAGATACGAAAAAGTGGATAAGAAAACACCTCTTCCTGCCTGCGAGCAAGCAAAAGAGGTGTTACCGACGACGTTTTTTTCTTTTTTTAGGTCGAAACCAACTGCTGGAATAATCTAGTAGGATATGAATCGTACTCGCCACCATGATACCGACGACGAATGCAGGCAAGGAAGCGAACCACGAATCAATCGTAGCAGAATCAAGAACCTGAAAATATAGACTTAAAAATAGTAGGGGAATCAGAATCGCAGCACTGTACAGAAGCCGAATGATGTCTCCGATGATCAGTCCATGCGACCAGATCGATCGGTGAGGCATGATCTTGACATACGGCATCCACAAGACTCGAAATGGTCCAAAGCGATAATACGGTTCTGACTTTAAATCGAGGTCGGGTGACAACCAAAGGGTACCGACAGCGATACCGATGGCAGTCGGTAACCAATCGGTTTGTTGCGTTGCGACCGAATACGCAACGTAACCCGTCAGTGCGACGGTATTGACGGTATCATGTACATTTCCTGAAGGCATGAAAAAAGACCAGTCGTAACTGGTCCCTCCGTCAATGAATCGTCCGATACACGCCGATTACCTTACCAAGAATGGAGACATTATCGAAATACATCGGATCCATCGAGTCATTTTCTGGTTGTAGACGTACCTGTTGATCTTCTAAGAAGAACCGTTTCACCGTCGCTTCGCTATCTTCGGTCATAGCTACGACGATTTCTCCGTTTTCTGCTGTGTTTTGTTGGCGCACGATGACACGATCGCCGTCAAGAATACCTGCGTTAATCATCGATTCACCATCGATCGTCAACATGAAGACCGTTTCGTTTCCTACATAATGTGCAGGGAGCGGGAACTGTTCTTCGATGTTTTCAATCGCTGTAATCGGAAGACCTGCTGTGACTTTCCCGATGACGGGAACATGGACGATGGCTTCCGTGATTTCTTCAGGCTTATCAAGCAATATCTCAATCGCACGTGGTTTCGTCGGGTCACGGCGAATCATTCCCCGCTTCTCGAGTCGATCCAAATGACCGTGTACCGTCGAGCTAGACGCGAGTCCGACTGCTTCTCCGATTTCACGAACTGATGGTGGATACCCCTTCAGTTTCACTTCAGAGACGATGTAGTCGAGAATCTCTTGTTGGCGCTTAGACATTTTCCGCATACGAATTGCCACCTCTTTCTGGATTGAAGTTTGAAATGTAAGAATATATGTTTCTAGATTCACTATAACATAGAACAAATGAGCGTACAAACAATTGTTCGACATTTTGTATTGACCGAACACGGGTTCTGTGTTTATTATGAGTTATGCGAACAATTGTTCCGCGAACATTTATTCTAACTCATTCATTTCATATTTGGAGGGATTCATGATGATTCATACGATTCGTACTCATGCTTTTTCAATTCTCTTCTATGCATTAAGTATTGCCTTCGTGATCTTTTTACTCACACCACGCCCGGATGAAAAAGTGGCGCAACTGATGACAGCTTCCGTTACGGTCGATGAGAACGCTACAGTCGAACAAATCGCTGAAGTCTACAATGATGGTTCGATGTCAGATGAAGAGTACGTCAATTGGTTGATTAAAAATAATGATGTTGAAACAAAACACGTCATCTCAAAAAGCAAAATCGTTGTACCAATCGCACAACAATGACAAAATGGAAAAGTTGTGAAAGAACGAACAGGGATGTGAGGTACGATGAAGGTCGTGATTTATTGTCGAGTGTCGACCGAAAAAGAAGCACAAGATAGTTCGATTGAACGCCAACGGATGGAGCTTTCGAAGGTCGCGTCTCAAAAGGGTTTTGATGTCGTGGATGTCGTCTCTGAAAAAGAGAGTGGATATGACGTCGATCGGGAAGGGATGCTGACGGTTCTTGATCATGTAACACGTGATGCGGTAGATGCGGTCCTCGTGACAGATGACACACGGATTGGTCGAGGGAATGCGAAAATCGCTATTTTGCACACGTTTAAGAAGCACGGTGTTCGGTTGATGACACTTGATTCTGATGGAGAATACCAGCTTGCGGATGCAGAAGCAATGGTCCTTGAGATTGTCTCACTGGTGGAAGAATATCAACGGAAACTGCATAACGCAAAAATCGCGCGCGGCATGCGGCGAGCTGTTGAACAAGGCTTTCGCCCGGAACGAAATCTGAATCGCCAAGGAGAGAACGCTGGGCGTAGTCGAAAGGACGTACCGATCGAAGAAATCGTACGTCTTCGAGAGCTCGGACTGACGTTTTCAGATATCGCCATCACCTTGCGTGGGATGGGACATGATATTTCAAAGGCAACGGTCAATCGTCGATATCTTGAATACCGCGAACTGACACCTAGCCCGGAATGAAGAGCAAGTTACCCGTCGACTGACGCGGTTAACTTGCTTTTTTTTATAGCCTCTTTTAAAGTAAGGATACAATTGAACAACTCAAGTTTGAGTCGTACAGAAAGAGGGATTCCATGTTATCACAAGAACAATTAGATCGAATCAATGCATTAGCGAATAAATCAAAAGTCGAACCGTTATCAGAAGCCGAAACGGCAGAGCAAAAAGAGTTACGTGCAGCGTATCTCGCAGCATTCCGTGGATCGTTCAAAAACCAACTCATGGGCATGAAAATCGTCGATGAAGAAGGAACGGACGTAACACCAGAGAAATTGAAACAAGCACAAGAAGAAGAACGGAATAAACAATAATCGTTTATTTCTTCTATAGTAAGGAAGAGGTCCCCAATCGGTGGATCTCTTTTTTTGTTAGATTGGTTAGATAGGAAACATTGTACGATAGCAATACATCTTAATAGAGGGCATTCATCGATTCAGACATCCTGTATGAGTCGATAGAACGGCTATAGATAGCGCATTCATTTTAATGTGACATACTATTTAGAAAAGTTGTATCACATTTAAGAGTATGCTAAAATGAGTAGGAATTTGTGAAAAAGAGAGAGGATGATTGTTTTGACGAACATGACGACAGTAGAACAATTAGCAATTAATACGATTCGTACCTTATCGATTGATGCCGTACAAAAGGCGAACTCGGGTCACCCAGGTATGCCAATGGGAGCAGCGCCGATGGCATTCTCGCTTTGGGCGGATCATATGAACCACAACCCTAAAAATCCAGAATGGTTCAACCGCGACCGTTTTGTACTTTCAGCCGGACACGGTTCGATGCTTCTCTACTCACTCCTCCACCTATCGGGATATGATCTATCAATGGATGATCTTAAATCATTCCGTCAATGGGGATCAAAAACACCAGGTCACCCGGAATACCGTCACACGGCTGGTGTAGATGCGACAACAGGTCCACTTGGTCAAGGGATTGCAATGGCAGTTGGTATGGCGATGGCAGAACGTCATCTTGAAGCAAAATACAACCGTGACGATCTCAACGTCGTCGATCACTTCACATACGGAATTTGTGGAGATGGAGACTTAATGGAAGGTGTCTCAGCTGAGGCGGCTTCACTCGCAGGTCACCTTGGTCTTGGTAAATTGGTCGTATTGTACGATTCAAACGATATCTCACTTGATGGCGATCTCGATAAATCATTCTCTGAAAACGTCCAGAAGCGCTTCGAAGCGTACAACTGGCAAGTCATTCGCGTAGAAGACGGAACGGATATCGATTCGATTTCGAAAGCAATCGCGGCGGCACAAGCAGAGACGACAAAACCAACGTTGATCGAAGTCAAGACAGTCATCGGCTTCGGTTCACCGAACAAGTCAGGGAAATCGGCTTCTCACGGTGCACCACTCGGTGAAGCGGAAATTAAATTGACGAAAGCTAGCTACATTTGGGATCACGAAGAGTTCTACGTCCCTGAAGAAGTCAAATCATTGTTCGACGAGCGGATCGTCCAACGTGGTGCTTCTGCGGAAGACGCATGGAACGAAACGATGAAACAATACGAAGCAGCGCATCCAGAATTGCATGCGGAACTCGTTCGCGCAATCGCAAACGAATTGCCAAGCAACTGGGAAGCAGATCTTCCGACGTACGACTTGTCATCGAAAAAAGCGACACGTCAAACGAGTGGTGAGGTCTTGAACGGTCTTGCGAAGAACGTTCCGACATTGTTCGGTGGTTCAGCTGACCTTGCAGGATCGAACAACACGATGCTCAAAGGCGAAGCAGACTTCGATATCGACCCAAGCGGTCGTAACATCTGGTTCGGTGTACGTGAATTCGCAATGGCAGCAGCTGTCAACGGTATGGCACTTCACGGCGGCGTCATTCCTTACGGTGCGACATTCTTCGTCTTCTCGGATTACCTCCGTCCAGCTGTTCGTTTAGCAGCATTAATGGGACTTCCATCAATCTTCGTTCTGACACACGACTCGATCGCTGTCGGTGAAGATGGTCCAACACACGAGCCAGTCGAACACTTGATGAGCTTCCGTGCAATGCCGAACGTCACGATCTACCGCCCAGCAGACGGAAAAGAGACAATCGCAGCATGGAAAACAGCGGTACAAGCAAAAGACAAACCAACACTTCTCGTCTTGACACGTCAAGGTCTTCCTGAACTTGAAGGCACGACGACGGAAGGCGCTGAAAAAGGTGGTTATGTCATCGCTGGTGACGTCACGAAAGCTGATACACTCTTGCTCGGTACGGGTTCAGAAGTGCACCTTCTTGTTGAAGCACAAAAAGAACTTGGTGAATCAGTAGCTGTCGTTTCGCTTCCATCATGGGAAGTATTCGAAGCACAGTCAGCAGAGTACAAAGAATCAGTTCTTCCGAAGCACATCACGAAACGTGTAGCGATCGAAGCAGGGGCTTCACTCGGTTGGTACAAATACGTAGGAACAGAAGGACAAGTCATCGGAATCGATCGTTTCGGCGCATCTGCTCCTGGAGACTTCCTCTTGAAAGAATACGGCATGTCTGTTGAGAACGTTTTAGCGACAGTCAAGCAACTCGGATAATCATTTCCGGAAAAACGGGTCCGATCTTACGTCGGGCTCGTTTTTCATCTATTATCATCTATGCAAACAATTGGAATTATAGTATAGTAAAAAGCGACGTTTTAAGTTAGAGGAGGAAGCAACTTGGCTACATGGATTTGGATTTTAATTGCCCTTCTTTGCTTGGTAGCAGGTGTCGCCCTTGGTTTCTATATCGCTCGTCGATACATGATGAACTACTTGGAGCAAAACCCACCAATCAACGAAGATATGATTAAGACATTGATGATGCAAATGGGTCAAAAGCCATCACAAAAGAAAGTCAACCAAGTGATGCGTTCAATGAGTGGTTCAATGAAATCACCTAAAAAATAAGCTGTACGAAAGGGGACCAAATGGTCTCCTTTTTATTTGCTATTTTTTAGAAAGAGAACTAATCTAAAATGTGAGACTATTTCAAATAATCATAGGATTTAAAAAAGGGGGGAGACTTGAATGGGAGTCTTCAGGAAACTCAGTTGGTTTTTCCGACGAGAATGGAAAGCATATAGTCTTGGGGTCGTCTGCTTGATTTTTGTAGCAGCGTTAGAACTCATTCCACCGAAGATCATCGGGACGACAGTCAATGGTCTAAGTGAGGGGAGCTTGACGAAGAATGATTTGATTCGTCTAGCAGGTACATTGTTGCTCATTGGGGTCGCGACGTATTTCATTCGTTATTTTTGGCGTTTTCATATCTTTGGGGCATCGATTCGTCTCGGTCGATTGTTACGCAGTCAACTGTATGGTCATTTTTCAGATTTGGATCAATCGTTTTATAAGAAATATCGGAGCGGAGATTTGATGGCGCATGCGACAAACGATGTACAGGCGGTATCGATGACAGCGGGTGCCGGTATTCTAACGCTCGTCGACTCGGTGACGATGGGGAGCTTCGTCATCATCACGATGGTCACGACGATCAGTTGGAAATTGACGCTTGTATCACTTCTACCGATGCCGCTGATGGTCTACTTGACGTCACGCTACGGGAAAATGTTACATTCGCGTTTTCATGACGCGCAGGAAGCCTTCTCCGATTTGAATGATAAGGTCGCGGAAAGCATTAGTGGTGTCCGTGTCTTAAAAGCAACAGGAGAAGTTGAATCTGATGTACAGACGTTCACCGATCTATCGGATGACGTCGTCCAAAAGAACCGTCGTGTCGCAAAAATCGACGCGCTGTTTGACCCGACGATTTTTGGATTAGTTGGTCTATCGTACATCATCGCTGTCGGATATGGTGCGTACTTGTTACAACAAGGTGAGATCCGAATCGGTGACATCGTCTCATTCACTACATATCTTGGTTTATTGACGTGGCCGATGCTCGCATTCGGTTGGTTGTTCAACATCGTCGAACGTGGTCGTGCTTCTTACGATCGGATCGAGCGGATGCTTGCGATCGAACCGGAAATTAAAGACGCGAAGGAAGCAGCGACGCGTGTTTCATCACCAGAACTCCACGTTGGGATTGAGCGTTTCATCTATGATACACAACCGGTCTTACAAGACATCGATGTGACGTTGAAGCCTGGTAAATCGCTCGGAATCGTCGGGAAGACAGGTGCCGGGAAATCGACGTTCGTTCGCTTATTGTCTCGCGAATACGACGTCAAACAAGGCGCAATCACGATTGGTGGACGAGACATCAAACAATTGACGCGTGACACCGTCCGTCGTCAAGTAGCGATCGTTCCACAGGATCATTTCTTATTCTCCGCGTCGATTGCTGACAATATTGCCTTTGCAAAACCGGACGCATCAATGGAAGACATCATGGAAGCAGCTCGGATCGCAGCGGTTCATGATGATATTCTTGGGTTTAAGGAAGGGTATGCGACGATGGTCGGGGAGCGTGGGGTGACGTTATCCGGTGGTCAAAAACAACGGATCTCGATTGCCCGGGCATTATTAGCAGACTGTCCGATTTTAGTGCTCGATGACGCCTTGTCTGCGGTCGATGCCAAAACCGAGGAAGCGATCATCCACCACTTCCGCACGGCGGATCACGATCAGGCACAAATCATCGTCGCCCACCGGTTATCGGCTGTGTCGCATACCGATGAGATCATCGTCCTTGAAGACGGTCGGATCATCGAACGAGGCACACATGAGCAATTACTCGCTCATGACGGTTGGTATAAAGAGACGTACGATCGCCAGCAACTAGAATCACTTGTCGAACAAGGAGGGCGTTCCGAATGAATCATGATATCAATGAAAAAGCCGTCCTGAAGCGATTGCTTGATTTCGTCAAACCGTTCAAAAAGCAGGTCAGTATCGCCTTCATCCTGCTGTTCATTACGACAGCGGCAAAACTCGGGGGACCGTATCTCGTCAAGATTTTCATTGATGAATACGTCGCACCGGAAACGTATCCGGTACAGGAAGTCGCACTTTTGTTTACAGCGTACTTGTTACTGCATACGACAGGGATCATCGTCGATTACTTGCAGGCGTTCGAATTCCAAAAGATTGCCTTGCAAGTCATTCAACGCTTACGCATTGACGTGTTCCGGCACGTCATGCACTTACGGCTTGCCTATTTTGACCGGACGCCTGCCGGAGTGCTCGTGTCCCGGATCACGAACGATACGGAAGCGATCAAGGAGCTCTACATCGGTGTCTTGTCGACATTCGTACAAAGTGGTGTCCAGTTGATTGGAACATATATCTTCCTCTATCTACTAGAGCCGCGACTCGCGACGATTGCATTACTGTTGTTACCATTGTTTTATTTCATCATTTGGATTTACCGAAAGTATTCGACGAAGTATTACGCGGAAGTCCGCGATTTACTATCGAAAATCAATGCCCAACTGAACGAATCCATTAACGGGATGGCGATCATTCAACAATTCCGCCAAGAAAAACGCTTGATGGCAGAATTCGAGGAGACGAACGTCGCCCACCAGAATGGACGTTATAAGAACTTGAAGCTCGATAGTTGGTTACTGCGACCAATCATTGAATTGTTACTCGCCATTTCAATTGCGACACTCGTGACGTATTTCGGTGTCCTATCGTTCTCACAAACGGTCCAAGTCGGTGTCGTCTATGCCTTCATCAGCTACATGGAGCGGATCTTCCAACCGGTTCAGCAAATCATGCAACGGTTATCCGAGTTCCAGCAAGCTGTCGTCTCAGCAGACCGTGTATTCAAGGTCCTCGATACGGATGAGCCGGAACCAACGAAACAACTCGAAGGGGATGCACGAGTATCGGAAGGACATATCGTCTTTGAAGACGTGCGCTTTAGTTATGACGGAGAGAAAGATGTCTTGAAAGGGATTTCGTTCGAGGCGAAAAAAGGACAGACGATTGCCCTCGTTGGTCATACGGGAAGTGGAAAAAGTTCGATCATCAATATCTTGATGCGTTTTTACGCGTACCAATCGGGTCGGATCTTGATCGATGGTCAACCGCTTGAGCAGTTATCAGAAGAAGAACTACGACAGCATGTCGGACTCGTGTTGCAGGATTCATTCTTGTTCACGGGAACGGTCGCTGATAACATTCGATTATTCGATAGTTCGATTTCCTTTGATCGTGTCGAAGCAGCTGCTAAATTTGTACAAGCGGACGGATTCATCAATCAACTCGACCAGCAATATGACAGTCCCGTTGCGGAACGGGGGGCGACGTTCTCAGCTGGGGAACGTCAGTTGATCTCCTTCGCACGCACGATGGCGCGGGATCCGAAAATTCTGATCCTCGATGAAGCGACGAGTTCGATTGATACGGAGACAGAGGAGAAAGTGCAAGTCGCACTTGAACGGATGCGTCAAGGGCGGACGACGATTGCCATTGCCCACCGTTTATCGACGATTCAAGATGCAGATTTGATTCTTGTATTGCATCAAGGGGAAGTGATCGAGCAAGGAAATCACCAAGAATTGATCGCACAAGATGGTCTGTATAAGAAGATGTATCAACTGCAATCCGGTCATGTCACGGTCTCTTAAAAAAAGACATAAAAAAAGCCTGCCAGGCGGCCTCGCCCGGCAGGTTGTTTGTTCTGATTAGTAGACTGTGACTGTGACGTTTTGGCGTCCCCAGTTAAGTGCTTCTTGTTGTGAACCAACGAGAAGGTCAAGTTTGTTACCTTGGATTGCGCCACCACGGTCGAGTACGATTGCTTCACCAATGCCTTCGATGTGCATACGTGTACCGATTGGGTATTGTGAAGAAGCTGCTACGATACGCATACCATTGTACGTGATCGTATTTGTAACGTCATAACCGCTTGCTGTCAACGCACGACCGTTGTAGAGTTGGCTACCGTTGTTAGACGGGTCGTTCGTGTAAGCAGTGACGTTCATTGTCACTTTCGTACCTGATTTTGCAGGTGTCGATTGTTTTGTTGCAGTTGCTGGTTTAGCAGCTGCTTTTGGTGCTGGCTTCGCAGCTGGTTTAGCAGCTGGTTGTGCTTGTGCTGCTGGTGCTTTCGATACGCCAGCGAGTGAAGTGTAGTCGCTGTGTACGTAGCGTGTTTTACCATCGATTGTTGTTTTGATCCATGCACCGACTTTACCTTCTACGTTGACTTTTTCGCCTTTGTAGAGGTTACCGACATCTTTCGAGCTTGTCGTTGGTTGTGTGCGGACGTTTAGTACTGCCGTAGTAACTGTCGCTTTTTTAAAGTCGAATGAGCCTGCTGCAGACGTATACGCGCCATGAACATAACGTTTTTGACCGTTAATGTGTGTTTGGATCCATGCGCCAGAACGTCCTTCGACATTTAATGTTTGACCTTTATATACATTGCCTACGTCTGCTGATGCAGTTGTAGGTGCTGTGCGTACGTTGAGTACTGGTGTATTTACTGTTACCGTTTCTGAGGCAGCCTCTGTCTCTTGGGCAAATCCTACTGATAGAGCTGTTGCTGCAAGACCGGCAGCGAAAACTGCTTTTTTCATTATTGATGTCCTCCTGACATATGCTGTGTTTACTGTTCCTACTTTACACGGCAAAACTGACCTGTGCGTTTACAGGTCAATGTCATTCGAGTTACAAACCGGGCTATTGTGACAACGAGATTGCAAAAGGTCGGTTTTTGTCATCGATAGGACATACTGATTATGAAAAACGGATGTTTGTAGGTCTTTTGGATTACTTTTGCTGAAAGATTCGCACAATTCAACAGAAAAAAGTCTTAAAAATAGAAACTATGTCATCCTTCTATCGTCTAGTGATGAAAAAGTGAAATGGAGGATACGCAGATCAATACTTGACGATCGTCGTCACGCCGAACGCTGTCAGGTAAGAACGATGGAACAATTCCTGCATCCAATCGTTAGCGGAAAGCTGAAACGTGCCGTGAATCGTTTGGTACGTTCGCTGTCGAATATTGATTTCAATCGGCTCTAGTAAGGGGGCGGATGGTAGATGGTCATGCATGCTGTCATTTTGATTTTCAATATAAAGCAACTCGAGGACATCTCCTTCTTCCATATAACGCTGTAAGTAAATCATGAACTCCCACTGATCAGCACCTTCGATCGTGTACAAGTAAGGCATCGTGAACCTTCCTCGCTTCAATGATACGTATTCAATCGCTTCGACTTCATGTACGTATAATTGGGGGAGATCGTCAGGTATATAGAGAGGACGAGAACTAGCAATGAATGTAAGAGCGGACATAAAGCACCTCCATCAGAAATAAGAAACCATAAAAAAGTCAGCATTCGCACTCGAATGCTGACCAGATCGTGCATTAAGATAAAAGCGGTTCATTCGAACCGTGAATGGTATAGTTTTGGACGATGCGTGAATATTCTAAAAGCAGGACATCGAGTTCATGACTAAGTTGTAGAACACGCGGGGAGGTGAAGCTGGACTGGTCAGCTTGATGATATAGTTCGCTACGTTTGGCTTCGATGGCTAACGTCAATAGTTGTTGTGTCGTCATAGCAGTCTCCCTTACATTGGTGTCGTATCCATATTCTAGCAAGTCCATTTACGAGGCGCAACGAGATTTCAGTAAAATCGACGAAATGTAATTTTTTTGTAATTTTGGCAGACACGAATCTTTTGCAACTTTCTGTGAGATAATAGGTGCTAAATGCAGAGGAGTTTGGCAAAATAGAGGAGGAACTTCTTCTATAGTAGTAAAGGAAAGGGGATGCTCATGATGGAGCTCTCGTTATGGTTAGCGTTTGGAGCAGGATTATTATCTTTCGTCTCTCCATGTACGCTACCACTGTATCCTGTGTTTCTCTCATACATCACAGGCGTGTCGGTAACGGATTTAAAAGAACGGGGCGTACGAGAAAAGCGATCCTTGTTTCATACGTTAGCGTTCCTCGTTGGTTTTGCGATGGTATTCGTTGTGCTCGGGTTATCGACATCGTTATTCGCAGATGTCTTTATCACATATCGGGATACGTTACGGATGATTGGGGCACTCGTCATCTTCGTATTTGGGATTGTTCTCGTCGGATTATGGCAACCAACATTCTTGATGCGTGAAAAGAAACTGAATCTCGGGGAACGAAAAGGGGGATACGTCGGGACGGTACTCGTCGGAATCGGTTTTGCAGCCGGTTGGACACCGTGTACAGGTCCGATTCTCGCAGGAGTCATCGGATTAGCTGCGACCAATCCGAGTCAAGGCATGTTCTACATGCTCGCGTATGTCCTTGGCTTCTCGATTCCGTTCTTATTGATGGCGTTCTTCGTCGGTCGTTCGCGCTTGTTCGTGCAGTATAGTCTGAAATTAACGAAATTCGGGGGAGCCTTGATGATGGTGTTCGGAGTCATGTTGTATTTTGATGGCTTAAGTAAATTCGCAGCATGGATGAGTGACATCGTCGGATTCACTGGATTTTAATCAAGGAAGTGATCGGATGATTTGGATATCAACTGGGGTAGCGCTCGTCATGGGATTGCTGATCAGCTTCATTCGTGTGAAGGCATCAGCAAAACCGACGAATGCTAAAAAAATCTTGATCCCTCCCTTTGCGATGTCGACGGGGATGCTACAGTTTTTATATCCAGCATCCCGTCTGACATGGACGGAAGTGGCAGAAGCATTGCTCATTGGAGCCATCTTCAGCATCTTTTTGATCAAGACATCCAATTTTTATGAAGCAGAAGGGCAGATTTATTTGCAACGTTCGAAAGCTTTTTTCATCGTCTTATTCGGTATCTTATTCATTCGGACGGTTGCGAAGTTCTTCATCGGCGGGCAGATTGATATTTTCGAAACGGGCGGCATTTTTTATCTCGTCGCATTCGGAATGATCGTCCCTTGGCGCTTCGCGATGTATATGAAATACAAACGAGTCAAGTCGGGCACCGTACCGGTTGCTCACTTACCTCACTAAAAAACCGCTGAAGGCGACTTCGGCGGTTTTTCGTGCATCCTTCAATTTTGGAAGTATAATGCGTAGTCTCGCCAGTCGATGGCGTGCTCCGTTAGTGCTTTTTTCAAGAATTTATGATCGCGTTTCGGTGTCGCAGAAATATACCCTTTGACGACCAGTTCGGATGTCATCTCTGTCGCCCGTTCTTCAAGTGCGAACTGTCCGATCCGCCCGGCAATCTTGCGGCGTGCGACATCACGAAATGCCGATGGAACCGGCATGACGAGAGCATTCAATAACTCCATCGTCTCATCCGTCCAAAGGTGTCGTGTTTGGTCGATGTACTCATCTTCCCAGTCCATCATCGATTTACCGTCTTCTTTCGGTAACTTCTTGAGGAACTTCCGGAACATGAAAAACCCGCCAATCGCCATGAGTGTAATCATGATAAAGCCCCAGAGCAGAATCCCGTTCATGAACCATTCCATGCGCGACTCATCCCCCTTTCACATCAAATATAGATTAGCATAAATCAGGTGGACGTGCTATGATGAATGACGGAGAAAGTGAGGCGAAAGAATGCTGCAACCATACGTACAATTGGACGAGACCGGACAGCCCCGTAAAGGTGTCTTACCTGAAACAGCGGACGGTCGGATCGTTGAATTCTATTATGATACGAAAGGTGAGGAGATCACAGTCATCTTCGTCACCGTTCCGGCAGAAGATGCGAGCCGGAAGCGTGCGTTTACGGTCGGGAAAACGTTCAAGACGGTCTCGACACTCGAAGACTTCACGTTACTTCACTATGAATGGGCAAATGACCAGATTTTCGCAACACTCGAGATGTTCGCGGATGGGTCGAAACGTCAAATCGACGCTTCGAGATTGCTCGACTACTAAAAAAGAAGGAGATGCGGATTGCCGCGTCTCCTTCTTTTGATATTCAAGAAATATGAAGTCGGATGACCTCGTCATGCAGTTCAACCTGACCACCAATCGGAAACGTGAACAAAGGACTCGTATGTCCGAAGTCGACATTCGCAAGAACCGGTACGTGCTCTAGGACTGGATAGAGTGAGATCAGATATCGCAGATGCTCTTCCGTCATCTTCGTTGCGAGCTGGAAGCGCCCGAAGACGATCCCGCGAATCGTTTCGGCACCCGGTTGCGCCATCAAAGAGGCGAAATCACGGGCGAACGTCGCTGGATGGACTTCGTAATCGTCTTCAAGGAATAAAATCGTATCCCGTAAATCAGGGAAGTGCGGTGTGCCTTGCAGGAGATTTAACGTACAAAGATTCCCACCGAGTAGTCGACCACTTGCTTGTCCCGGAGATAAGAGAAGTGGACCTTTGTTTGGTAACGTAATGACGTGTCCGCGATCGGTATCACGCCAATGCACCGAAGGCTTGATCGTAACGGGATCCGTTCCAAACAACACTTGCTTGAAGTAATCGATCGTATAGGCGTCGCGATCACGGAAAGCCCGTAACATTGGGCCCGAGTACGTCACTAAGCCGGTATTCGTTAGAATGGCGTGACTGAGTGCTGTGATATCGGAGAAGCCACAAAGGATTTTCGGATGTGTCCGAATCAATTCGTAGTCAAGTAAGTCGACAAGTTCATTCGTACTGAACCCACCGCGAACGCACAGAATCGCATCAACATTTGGATCAGCGAACGCGGCATGGAGGTCTGCGACGCGTAACTCAGGATCACTGGAACCGAACGGATTGACGGCACGCGCATGTTGACTGATCGAGACACGTAATCCAAGTGATTCGAGGGTCTGGATCGCACCATCGATGATCTTCATCTCGACCGTCGAGAGGCTTGAGGCTGGTGCGATTAAGCGGACATGAGAACCATCCGTCAACTTCTTCGGCGTTAACTTCGGCAGGTGGGCAGCGATGATCTCCAAACGGTTACCGAAGGGATCAGCTGTGAAGAAACGACGACGTGGCGCAAGGCGTGTGTCATGCTCAACCGGATAACCGGCAGCTTGAAGAACATCGCTCAAAGCTTCGAACGCAGCGACGGTTAATCCAGGATGCGCTTTTTTAGCAGGGGAGAATGGCTCCTCGATGCCGAGATGAAGTGCTGCACCATGATCTTCGAACCAGACACCACCACTGGCTTGAACACCAGCCGGTTTTTCGACTTCCTTCATATGTAAAAGCCCGGCATAAAATGCACGGGCGCGATCTTCTTCGTTTTTTGGCATAGCGAGCTGGACATGATCTAACATGAAGACACTTCCTTTACGAATTAGATTCAGGCAACGAACTGGGTGATCCGTTTCAGTTCACGTTCGACGAGGTTCAAGTAGAAGACACCTTCAATCCGGCGATCGAGAGATTGTGCGATCTCGTATAGATTCGTCCGAAGCGCTGCGAGATACGACGCTTCCTCACCAAGAGATTGACGATGGGCGAACGCATAGTGAGCGAGTAGGAACTGGAGATATCCACGGTCGGTCAAGAATGGAATCAATTGTTTTTTCTCTTCCATCGACCAGGTATAGTTCGTATCGTAATACATCTTCGCATATAGGTGGTACGGCTCGTCGCCACCTGTGAACAAGGTTTCGCCACGCTTAACTTCTTCGATTAAGCGTTCACTCCAGTCAAAGCGTTCTTTTTTGCGACTAAGGAACAACGGTAGGATATATGGATGTGCCTGATCCGGCATCCGTGAACAACCGCGTTCATGCCGAAGTGCTGCATAAAGTAGCAAGGCACGATCTTCGAAGCCACGTTCAATCGCATACGTCATCCGGCTAAATGCTTCACAGGATGGGCAATCACTAAGTTCGTCACTTGGCGCGTCAACCCATTCCGAGAGATAATGATCGGCTTGTTCCTCGTCACCGAGTTTGCTATAGACCATGAAGCTGATATAGTCGCGCGTCCGAATAAAGCCATGCGCGTCACAGAAATCGATGAAGCGATCAAGATCTTCTTCGAGAAGCGAGACCGTCACGTCTTCTTGTTCTGCCATATAGATCAAGTAGGACTTGTAGTTCCAGTACAAATCAAGTTCTTGTTTTGGAGTTAGTGTCATCTCATCTTTTCGGATCCATTCCATCAAGAGCGTGAAGGACACAAGAAACGATCGGAAGTGTCCTAAATCAAATTGATTTTGTGAAAATGTCCATAAGGAGAGGAAGCGGAGTGAATCATCAGCTGTTTCCTCAAAGATGGCCCATAAGGCCTCACCGCGTGCAACGGAGGGTTCTTCTTCCTTTAAGCGAAGATATAAGAGATGGAGTTCTTCTTGAGGGTTCATCTGTACCCCTCCTTTCTTATATAAGTATACCACGAGCGTTTTGAGAAATCGCAATTGAGCGAGGACGGAATAAAAAAAGATTCCGAACCCGCTCAATCGCGGTTCGGAATCATTTCAAGTATTTGTGGATGAGTTTCAGCTGTCGGATGTAGCAAATCATGTACTGTGTAACCATTGAGTACTTGATGGAACGCCGCAATGGCATCATCGAAAGCATCACGTGCTGGATTGAGCGAAGGAATCTCGTGAATGCCTTCTTGCGGATCGAGAAAATGAACGGTTGGTTCAAACAGTTGTACGACGTCACCGATATGAATTGCATCCGGAGGGCTCGCTAATCGAAAACCACCTCCACGACCACGGACAGATTCAATCAGACCACTCTGTCCTAAACGATAGACTACTTTCATCAAATGATTCTTAGAAATGTCGTAACAATCCGCTACTTCCTGGATTCGGACTAAACGATCGGGATGAGCTGCTGCGAACAGCAGAGACCGAATCGCGTAATCCGTATAACGTGTCATGCGCATTTTCATCACCTACTTACCACACATACTAGGGGGGGACGCAAGCATTTACAACTTTCAATGTGCAAAAAATAAGATGCATTTTAGAGATTGTTTTTGAGAGTGGATTCACGCATAATGGACGGTGAAAGGTAGGTTAAATTATGCATTTCGATCAGGCATTACACCTTTTGCAACAGCTCGGTCCATCGATGGAGCAAAAGGGATTGCGGATCGCGACGCGCTTCTATGACTCGCTCGAGGCGACGTACGAAGAAGAATTGCGCGCGCTTCGAGAAGCGGGAGCTCAGGACGGAACTCGCGCATTACGGATTTTACGCCTGAGTCAATTATTGAATCAGATTACAAACCAGCATGAATCGAGTGAACTGTTTAAATTGATTTTACTGAATGAAATCGATCAGACGAAATCGTTTCTGTTGACGTACCCTGACATCATCAGTCGTGAAATTCTTCAAGCTATTCAAATCGAATATGACCTTAAAGAAGATGCACCTTTACTTCAAGCATGGGCAATTGTTCACCATCAACTCGTCGATACGTGTCGCCATTTTTGTAAATACCGCCGTGCTGAAAACTGGCGCCAACAAGATATCTTGTTGATTGCAGAAGAGCATCATCTTGGAGCCGTCATCGACGAAGCTCGGCATGCACTCCTGACCGGTCGAAAAACGACATTGTTACATGTCTCAGCTGAGGAACTGGCAGAACGAATGTTAGCGAATGTCGTATCCTTGACGACGAAAGGGATGGTCGTTCATCACATTCGTCAAGAAGGATGGGAACAACAGATGCACGAATTCTTGACGATGATCACGGTAAATGATCCGATCGTCTTCGTCAGTGGATCGACGAATTTCATTGAAGAAATCCAGCAACGACTTGATCCGTTACCGGTCCTGTTCGGTCCGTTCGTAGCGGCAAATCAATTACCCTCTTAACGAGAAAAGCGATGTGTAACGCTCTGACAAAAGTCGGAGCATGACACATCGCTTTTTTTTTTAGGCGGATTTCGTTAAGCGTTTCGCGCGTTGGATCGACCGGTCTAGTGCGAGATAGACCCCACCTGATACACAGCAGAGCAGTCCGACGAATCCGAGCGCAAAGTCACCTTTTCCAGTATCAAGGAATAACGATCCGAGAAGCGGTGCGGTGACGCCGCCAATCAACCACTGGAGACTCGCAGCACCGTTGTACGTTCCGCGGAGATGTTCTGGTGCAATCAAAGCGATGAACGTCATCTGCACAGGGGACATGATCATCTCACCGAGCGTATAGAACGCATAAATCGCAAGCAATACCGTCACGAGCACGACATAACTCGTTCCGAGTGAGAACAGGTAAGACGGCACGAATGCGAGGAAAATCATGCCGATTCCGAAAATCGAGGCCCCGAGCAACATGACTTTTCCGAATGCTTTGCCAGACAAGCGAGCAGCGATCGGGAACTGGAACAAGACGACCATGATTCCGTTCAGAGCCATCAGATAAGGGAACGGATTTTGTTTTGTCGGTAATCCCGGTAGTGCTTCCTTCAAGAAGACCGGTAACATACTCTCGACGAGGGCAAATCCCATCGAGATGAAGACACCCGCCCCGATGAAGATTAAAAAGACATGATCCTTCCGCAATACAGTGAGCGGTGATACTTTGACTTCGTCCGTCTTTTCGATATAGTCTGGCTTCGTCTCTTCGATGAAGAAGTAGAGAACGATTCCGTACAGGAAAAAGACGAAAGCGGCAGAGTAGAAGATGAGTGAACGGTCGACGAACAAGACGGCACTTCCGAGAAGTGGACCGAATGCGGCCCCGACGTTATGTCCCATCCGCAGCAGACCGAACGATTCGTTCAGGCGTTCTGGTGGCGTGACGTCAGCGACCATCGCGCTTGCCGCGGGATGGAACAGTGAACTCGATAAACCGAGCAACGCGTTCAACGCGAGAAGTGGTCCGAATGAATCAGCGAACGAGAAACCGATTAAAGCAATGACGTCACCGATGATCGAGAGGACCATCAGTGGTTTTCGACCGAATTTATCAGCGAAGTGACCACCAAGGACGGCGCCGACGAGTGACATGATCGGTCCGGTCGCCATGATGACACCAACCAAGAAGTAGGAATCGAGTCGATCCGCATAATAAAGAACTAAAAATGGTGCAATCATGAACATCATGATCCCCGTGATCGTTTCCCCGACGAACCGGATCCAGATGTTGCGATCAAGCTGTTTGAGTGCGTTAAACATAGTGAAAACCCCTTATATTCCGTTTTTAGACAATAGAAAAGACGGATACGCACAAATATGGGCATACCCGTCCTAATATAAGAGGGCAGCATGTACGTATACGCATACGTACACCCTGCTTAATTAAAAATTAAACGATTGGGTGACGTACAGTTGTAGCCGATACAAAGACAGTGTGGACAGATGTCCGGGCTTGATGGAATACCATTGTACGTCTCCTCCTTCTGTAATAGTGAACTTCCTTGTCATCGTAAAGAAGATCGTGATGAATTGTCAACTTTAAATCTGAAAATTGAGTCAATGAAGTGAAATGGACGAGACCTTGAAAATTCGGTATGATAGACTAGTTGCGAAAAAGATTGATCGGACTTTTGAATATATCGGTGAAAGGAACTACCATACATGACAAACATTCTACAAACGGAAGTCGAAAAGCGTCGGATTTTCGGCATCATTTCCCACCCGGATGCGGGTAAGACGACATTAACTGAAAAATTCCTCCTGCACGGAGGGGCAATCCGTGAGGCAGGTTCTGTCAAAGCACGGAAAAACTCGAAATTTGCGAAATCCGACTGGATGGAAATCGAAAAACAACGCGGAATCTCCGTTACGTCTTCGGTCATGCAATTCGAATACGACAAAAAGATCGTCTCGATCATGGATACACCAGGTCACTCGGACTTCGGTGAAGATACGTACCGAATCCTGACAGCGGTTGACTCAGCGATCATGGTCATCGATGCGGCGAAAGGGATCGAGTCACAAACGAAGAAACTGTTCCAAGTCTGTCGGATGCGCGGGATTCCAATCTTTACGTTCATCAACAAGATGGACCGTCAAGCGCGTGACCCACTCGAATTGATGGAAGAACTCGAAGAAGTCCTCGGCATCCCGTCTGTTGCTGTGACGTGGCCAGCTGGTTCAGGTCAACAGTTCGAAGGGGTCTATGACCGCGTCAAAGGACAATTCCACTGCTTTAAAAATGATCGTAAGACGATCGAACTCGGCGAGGAAGGTCTCGCGAACGAAGAACTCGCGACGACGATCAACTCGGAAATGTACGAGACGTTGATGGATGAAGTCGACTTACTCGACGGCGCAGGTAACGAATACGATGAAGAATTGATCGCAAAAGGTGAGTTGACTCCGGTCTTCTTCGGATCAGCCCTCGTCGATTTCGGCGTCACACCACTTCTCGAGCATTACTTGAACTTGTCTCCTTCACCGACACCACGTGAGTCGAACAAAGGGAAAGTCGAACCGGCACAAGACTTCTTCAGCGGTTTCGTCTTCAAGATTCAAGCGAACATGAACCCGAATCACCGTGACCGGATTGCGTTCGTCCGTATTTGTACGGGTAAATTTGATCGTGGAATGGACGTCGTCTTGACACGGACAGGCAAGAAGATGAAGTTATCTCAATCGACACAATTCATGGCGGATGAGCGGGAAACGGTCAATGAAGCGTTCGCAGGAGACGTCATCGGGTTGTACGATTCAGGCAACTATCAAATCGGTGATACGATCACGAACGGTGATCCATCATTGCAATATGAAGCACTCCCAACGTTCGCACCAGAACTCTTCTTGAAGGTCTACACGAAAAACGCCTTAAAGTCGAAACAGTTCCAAAAAGGTGTCGAACAGCTCGCGCAAGAAGGTGCGATCCAGGTCTACAAAACGGAATACAACGAAATCATCCTTGGAGCGATCGGACAACTCCAATTCGAAGTCTTCGAGCACCGGCTCAAAGGTGAATATGGCGTTGACATCTTGAAGGATGCCGCGAACTTCCAAGTCGCAAAATGGATCAAGCCAGCAGAAGTCGCTGCCGTCAAACAATTGACGGATTCTCGGACGGTTCTCGTCTACGACCGTTGGGAGAATGCTGTTCTATTATTTGCGAATGATTTCGTCTACGAGCGGTTCGTTCAGAAAAACGAAGGAACGATCACATTGGTCGATTCACCGCAACAACTCTAAGCTTTGACGGACTACTTTTCGAAGTGGTCCGTTTTTTCGTTCCTGAAATCTCGTTTGATGGCAAGCGAACAAGGGTAAAAACAGAGCGAGTTTGAATTCATATGAAAAAGGAAGGTGTCATGTGATGGCGAAACGGTTTGTTGGAATCTATCAGGATCAATCGAGTCTGGAACGAAAAATCGAGGAATTGAAACAACAGGGGCATCATGATTCGGATTTATCTGTCGTCGGTCGAGATGACGCGGCAGACGAAGCATCGGGTGCAAGTTGGATTGATCAGGTCAAATCAAAATTTTCTAAAGAACCACCGCTCCGCGAGACATTAAAACGTGTCGGACATTCGGACGATGAGGCAGAACGGCATTACGCAGAAGTCGAGCGTGGCGGTCTTGCATTGTTCGTCAAGGATCGAGATCATGACCACGACCATGAGCACCATCATCACCATGACCACGATCATGATCATGACCATGACCATCGGCACGATGATAACAAGGTCGAAAATCCGGGGAACAACGCCTATGAATCCAATCACCGCGGGGACGGTGAGAAGAGCGACCGGGCGAAGTGGAAAGCGGACGATCTCGACTAATACCTAGAAGTGAAGGCACCGATATCGGTGATCTTCACTTTTTTTCTCGCGTCCGGAGTCGCAAAGCGAGATGTGTGGGGAATCGAGGTGCTATACTGAGAGCATCGAAGAGGTGATATGACATGAAAAAAATAGTGACAGCTTTAGCAGGAATTGGTCTTGCAAGTGCTTGGTTCATCAACCGATACCCGGTGTTCGGGAAACGACCAAGCCGTGCAGAGCGGCGGAGTTTCGAACGATCAGATCGTTTTGTCGACGGGAAGTTCAAAAATGAGATGGATTTCCAGTTGAAGATGGAATGGGACTCGATGAAAAGTATCTTAAAGGATTACGGGCGAAACATTCCGAATCTGCGTCCTGTCAAAGCGTTACCGACGCTTCCGTATCAGCGACGTCAAGACGATAGTGAAACACCACGTGTCACATGGTTCGGACATTCGGCATTTTTACTCGAACTCGATGGGCAAACGATTTTCTTTGACCCGATGCTCGGGCGCGCACCATCACCGTTCCCGAAACTGGGGGGAGGACGTTTTCAAACGACGCAGACGGTTGATCTCGAACGTTTACCGTTGATTGATGTCGTCGTCTATTCGCATGATCATTATGATCATCTGGATTATCCATCCGTCCTCGCCTTGAAAAATCGAGTCGGTCGCTTCATCGTGCCGCTCGGTGTCGGGAGTCGTCTCCGTGGATGGGGCGTCTCAGCTGAGCGAATCACGGAACTCGACTGGCATGAATCGACACAAGTCGGTGGCATCAAACTGACAGCGGCTCCGTCGCGCCATTATTCAGGGCGAAATGGTCTTGATCAATTTTCAACGCTATGGGCGTCATGGGTCATCGAAGGCTCGCAAAAGGTCTTCTTTAGTGGCGATAGTGGATATGGTCCACACTTTAAAGCAATCGGCGAACAATATGGTCCGTTTGATCTGACGATGATGGAATGTGGGCAGTACGATGTCCGGTGGTCCAATTCGCATATGTTACCGGAACAAACAGTTCAAGCTCATCGAGATGTAAAAGGTCGTGTCCTGATGCCGATTCACTGGTCTGCCTTCATCCTCGCGTTTCATGCCTGGTTCGAACCGGTCGAACGGTTGCTCAAGGAAGCGAAACGCGATGAGATTCCGGTTCTGACACCAATGATCGGGGAGAGTGTGACACCCGAGAGCACGACACGAAAATGGTGGCGGGAAGTGCGTTGAGTAGTTAATTTTTCAATCTAATTCATATGTCTTTACGAAAGAGCGCGGTTTTAAAATCGTGCTCTTTGTTATATCTAGTATAGGAGTGAGAGGATTGCAAGAATATTTCAAAGTGCTAGATGACTTATCAAGTTTTCGAAATAAAAAACAGGTGGATGAATACTATAATTACATAAAAAAAGAATCTAGTAAAAATCGTCATATCACTGAGTTAATCAGATTGAAAAAAGGACGATTTAAAGAGTTCATCGAGGAATTCATTCCAGCTTATACTTTTTCGAAATCAGCTTATTTTCCTGAAGGTGCTCAAATTAAGATTATCATTGGGAACCAAGGATATGATGCATTAATGAAGTTAGAAGATGGTTCAATCGAAAAGCTTGAATTTACATCGTACATAAATGGTCTAAAAGAAGTTGAAGTTGCTAAATCCTTGAACGAAAAGGGGATGTGGAGATCTCGATTAAATAGTTTGGAAACATTAGAGGAGAAACGGACACATTTTTTAGAAGAAACAAAAAAGAACATCGATAAAAAAGCTACAAAAAATTACAGTGATGTAAGTTTAGTTTTTAGTATTCACATCATTGAACTAGAACAAATTCCAGAACATCATGACTATCGTCTGCAGGATAAAGTGAGAGAGTATCTTCAAGAGACAACCTTTAATGCTAAGGAAGTATTTTTAATAATCGATGACGGAGGAAAAACGGAATCGATAGATGATCGTGTCATTCGAATTAAATAAAGCAAACAGCAAGGGAGCTCGATAACCGAAACATATTCGGAATCGAACTCCCTTGCTGTTTGAATGATTCAGGACGAGATGTTCATCCTTGACCCTTACAGGAAAGCGAGGATGATGACATCGTCCGGTCGTACAATACCATTTAGCTCGCCAATCGATCCGCTTGTTTCGCGCGACGTGAGCGAACTTTTTCGATGATTTCGAAACCGAGCACAAGCATCGTTCCGACGAGTAATCCGTTACTGAGGAACGGACGAAGCGTCAAAGGCAGGACTTCCGCGATGACGGTCGATTGCAACAAGATACTGATGCCGATGACAGCACTGATCGCAAACGCATGGCGGCGACGGCTATTCTCCATGTTACTTTCCGCAGACTGCCAAGCAATCAGGAACATGTGCGGCAATGTCGCAAGCAACGCGGCACTCGCGACGCTACGCGGTAAGGTCGCGATGATCCCAATCAAGCTTGGGAAGAACCCGATTAGTGCAATGACGAGTGAGGCAATCAAGAACGGGCGACGTTTCCGGCTTCCCGTTTGCGCGATGAACCCGCTCGTAATGGGTAAAGGAACTGGCACAAGCGTCGAGAACGTAGCAGCGAGTAAATGAATGACACCTTCGATGGATAACCCTTGGTGCAGACGTCCTTGTTTTTGAAGCGTCGCTTCGACGGCGCTTAAAGCGGCAATTAAATTGACGACGAGCAAGATTGCGAATGGAATCGCGACAAGAAATGCACTGCCGTCAAACTGTGGCCATCCGAACGGTAACGCTTGTGGTGGTGCGAACAAACTAGACGACGTAGGAAGCGACGGACGGCTGACGAGCCAACCGACGATGATTCCGATCATCAAGGCAAACGGGCGTAAGCGACTCGGTCCAAATTGGCTGAGTCCGAGCACGAGAAAGAACGTGATGATACCGGCGAGACGTGTTGCTTCGACGGCGAGAACGGCACCGAGCATAACACCTGTCAATTGAATACATAATAAGAGCAAAAACGTTCCGCTGACGAGCGGTGTGAAGACGGGTAATAAGTATTTCGTCCATCCTGTCAAACCGAGAATGATGAGAACGACGCCGGCAATGACGACGGCTGCCATCGCGATCGTAAATGCTGTTTTTGAATCGACTGGTAGTGCGGCGATGACGACGAAGATGCTGACCCATGATCCGGCAGGTCCCGATACGATCGGAAGCCGGTGGCCGAAGGCTCCGTGTAGGAAACAGGCAATCCCGCCTACAAAGAACGACCGTTGGACAAGGGCAGCAGTCTCAACTGATGAGAGGTCGAACAGACTGGCGACGACGATTGGTAAAGCAATCGTGTTCGCGAGTAAAAAGACGATCCACTGGAAGGTAGAAGTCGTTTGTTTCATGAAAAAGCTCCTTTCTTAAACTTCAGATATTCCTGCATCATAGCATATGATTGATGTTATGATTCATATATCTTTATACATGAAAACATATGAAAGAGATGATGAATATGGATTTACGCCAGTACCGCTATTTTTGTGCGGTCGTCGAGGAACAATCCGTCACGCGGGCAGCGGAGCGCTTACGGATGGCACAACCTGCCTTGACGCAGCAAATCCGGCGGATGGAAGAAGAGCTAGGCGTTCGTCTGATTGAGCGGGCAGGACGCGGGATCCGGATTACACCGAGCGGCAACCGCTTATATGAACGAGCGGTTTCTTTGCTGCAGTTCGAGCAGGAGACACGGATGGAAGTGAGCGACATCGAAGCCGGGCGAACAGGGATTTTGCGGATTGGTGTCAACACGTTATCAGCTAGTCGGCTTGTCGACTGGATCGAGCAGATGAAACGACGACATCCCGGCATCATCTTGCAAGTCCACCAAGGAGAATCGAGTGCGCTCATCGAACGGTTGAAAGAGCGGTCGCTTGATGCGGCGTTCGTCCGTCTGCCGATTGATGCGCAAGGGATTTCGATCGAATGGATGGAAGAAGAACCGTTTCATCAAGTCTGGCATCCGGATCACCCGACTGCGGATCTCATCATTCCGAGTCAAGAAGGACTCGGTGTCTTTCAGACGTTAAGTCAACGGCTCGGTGTCGTATCGCAAGAGACGTGTTCCGATGTCTTGACGCTGATTGGACTCGTACGCAGTGGACAGGCGGTGACCGTTTTGCCGGAGAGTACGTTGCGGGAACTGGATATGACAGGGCTGCACCAGACATACCTATCCGGTGCCGCGAGTACGACAGCCTTCGTCTGGTTGACAGAGACGGGACCGACGACACTGACAAAACAATTCATTGAAATCATGAAAGAAACAGCAGAATAATTAAATGGATAGGAAAGAAAGGAACGATCGTATGAAAACGATTCAAGGCACGTATGGGGAAGCAAAGATTTTCACGGATAACGTCGACGACCTGACAATTAAGCAAGTCACAGCTATGTTAGAGGAACAATTTGCGACAGACAGTCGCGTCCGGATCATGCCGGATTGTCATGCTGGAAAAGGATCTGTCATCGGAACGACGATGCATGTGACGGACGAGGTCGTACCGAACCTCGTCGGTGTTGATATCGGTTGCGGCATGTTATGTACACGACTTGCTGAACAAGAACCAATCGATTATGCGGAACTTGACGCGACGATTCAGCGTCTCGTTCCAAGTGGCATGTCGGTACGTCAGCAAGCTCATCCATTGTCCGAACAGGTACCGTTTGATCAAGTGCTTGCACCGTTTAACGAAACACGGGCACGATTATCGATCGGTACGCTTGGTGGAGGGAATCATTTCATCGAACTGAACCAGGATGCAGCAGGACAGCGCTATCTCGTCATTCATTCTGGTAGTCGCAATCTTGGAAAGACGATTGCCGAACATTATCAAGCAGAAGCGGAAACGGCCCGCTTCCAATTTGACGCGGACCGAGTCATCGCCGAATTAAAACAACACGGACGCGAGTCGGATATACAGACGACCTTACAGCAATTGAAGGAAAAACGGTCTACGTTTAACAAAGATTTAGCATCTGTTTCCGGCGAAGCGATGGAGCGTTACCTCCATGATCTTAAGATTGCCCAACGATACGCAGCATTGAACCGTCAGGCGATGACCGAGGTCATTTTCGAGGCGATGGGATGGACGGTAGCGGATCAATTCGATACGATCCACAACTATATCGATCTTGACGCAATGATTCTAAGAAAAGGTGCCATCTCTGCAAAAGCCGGCGAGCGGGCAATCATTCCGATGAACATGCGTGACGGCTCCTTAATCGTCGTCGGAAAAGGCAATCCCGATTGGAACTATTCCGCGCCACATGGAGCAGGTCGTATCATGTCGCGGTCAAAAGCATTCAAAACAGTGGAACTGGATGCGTTCGAAAAGACGATGACCGATGTCTGGTCAAGCTCAGTCGTCGCATCGACACGTGACGAGTCGCCGTTCGTCTATAAACCGATGGACGAAATCATCCGTAACACGAAAGAAACGGTCGATGTCGTCGAGATCATTAAACCGCTGTACAACTTTAAGGCGAAATGATGGAAGGGTATCATCAATTGGGGAGGATATTCTATGAACTATAAGGGGACTATGTTGATTCTGTTTTCAAGTTTGTTTTTGATCGCTGGATGCACGGATGAGGCGGTCACGACGGAACAGAAAAAAGTAGAAGTCAAAACCACTACGCATACGAATCAGAAGACGAATCAGACGAAACACCACAACTTAAATCCAGTTCAGTATGAAAGGCTGTTCAAGCATATGAATGAACACTTGAAGATGGACCAGTTTCAGTTGAAGGAAAGTACGATCGGTGCAGACTTCACGGCTGTCGACCAATCATTGAGTTTTGGTAAGAGACGTTGGTTAACGGTTGACGGAACGATTGACACACCGTCGACACAGGAGACACTTTATTTTGAAAACCAGAAACAAGATACGCAGTTAGCGATTCATTTTGCGTATACGGATCGATACATAGGAAATGATCTGGTTCAGTATCAATCAAACGGTGGTTACGGCGAGCTCATTATCATTAGCTACAAAAACATCCTCATATCCGTACAACAAAATTCATTAAACAAAGTAGATTCTGACACGACACAGGAAGCAGCAAAACAGGTGATCCAGGAATTAAAAAACGTTCCCGTTTAAAACGAGAACGTAAAGAAGACAACTCTGATTTGATTAGACTGCACCATCCGGTAATGTCTCACCTGTCCGGCGAATCGTCGCTCCGAGTTCAGCAGCGATCGCATTGACGGCTTCTGAATCTTCGTTGACTTCACTGATCAAGATGACACCGTAATGGTCGGGATCAATCTGATTCAGCGTCCGGTTGAATAAATCAAACGATTCCCGTTCATTCTTTTCATCCCGGTTCGCACCGATTAAATAACCAGCAACGGAACCGACGAGCATACCGAACGGACCTCCGACGACACCAATCGCCATGCCGATCAATGAGCCTTTAAAGGATTGGTCCTGTTGCGTGAAGTCGATGGCATCGATGAAAGAGAAGCCCTCTGCTTCGTCACGTTTTGCGAGAACCATCTGATCCATCTCGATTTCCTTGATTGCTTCGAGATCCTTAATCATCGCAAAGCCTGTTTTTGCTTTTTCTAAATCACTGAAAATGATTGTCGTAATGACGTGCGTTGCATCGCTTTTATATTTCGCCATAATAAACGCCTCCACAAGAATCGGATATCGTACTACACTTTTTAAGTACCCTGAACATTCTAAATGGAAACGCATGACTGGAAATATGAGAAAAACAGGACAACAGAATAATTTTCTAATATCGGCAATAAGTAAAACTTATCGAAAGTCTTTTGTTCTTTCAAATTGTAACGGAATCCATATTATACTATGATAGAACTGTACAAGTAAGCGGTATCAGGGGCTTGATGTCGTGAACACTTAAAGGGGGAATCACCATGAAGCAAACAGATGTGTCGCAAGATGTCTTTGGCGCACGCCGTTCGTTTGAAGCAAACGGTAAGAATTATCAGTACTATAGTCTTGAAAAATTGGAAGAACTCGGATTGACGGAAGTCAAACGTCTTCCATACTCGATTCGTGTCCTACTCGAGTCAGTACTTCGTCAACAAGATGGTCGTTCGATCACACGTGAACACGTCGAGAACTTGGCGAAATGGGGAACAGCTCAAGTTTCGAACGATGTCGATGTTCCGTTCAAACCGTCACGCGTTATCCTTCAGGATTTCACAGGTGTTCCAACGGTCGTTGACCTCGCGTCACTTCGTAAAGCCATGCAAGATCTCGGTGGAGATCCATCGGTCATCAACCCAGAAGTACCAGTCGACCTCGTCGTTGACCACTCGGTTCAAGTCGATGCTTACGGTTTTGCTGGAGCACTTGCAGAAAACATGGATCTCGAATTCGAACGTAACGAAGAGCGTTACAAATTACTTCGCTGGGCGACATCGGCATTCGATAACTACCGTGCTGTACCACCAGCGACAGGGATCGTCCACCAAGTTAACCTCGAGTACTTGGCATCTGTCGTCCTCGAAAAGGAAACAGCAGACGGTACAGTTGATGTGTACCCGGATACACTCGTCGGAACGGACTCACACACGACGATGATCAACGGTCTTGGCGTCCTCGGTTGGGGAGTCGGTGGGATCGAAGCGGAAGCGGGCATGCTCGGACAGCCATCGTTCTTCCCAGTACCTGAAGTCATCGGTGTACGCATCACAGGTGAGATGCACCCAGGAACGACAGCAACAGACGTTGCACTTCGTGTAACGGAAATGCTCCGTCAAGAGAACGTCGTCGGTAAATTCGTCGAGTTCTTCGGTCCATCACTCCACTTGATGTCACTTTCTGACCGGGCAACAATCGCGAACATGGCGCCAGAATACGGTGCAACATGTGGATTCTTCCCAGTCGACACAGAAACATTGACGTACCTTCGTCTGACAGGTCGCGATGAAGAATTGATCGAAAAAGTCGAGAACTACTCGAAAGCAAACGGTTTGTTCTACACGCCACAAAACGAAGATCCAACATTCACGAAAACAGTCGAACTCGATCTTTCGACGATCGTTCCTGCCCTTGCTGGACCAAAACGTCCACAAGACCGGATCGATTTGACGGATGTTCATACATCATTCAAAAAAGCGTTGACGGCTCCACAAGGAAACGCTGGATTCGGTTTAGCCGAAGAAGAAGCGAACAAAGTCGCTGTCGTTCAGTTCGAAGACGAAGCAGTTGAAATGCGTACTGGTGACGTGGCAATCGCTGCGATCACGAGCTGTACGAACACATCAAACCCATACGTCATGATCGGTGCTGGACTCGTCGCGAAAAAAGCGATCGAACTCGGTCTTTCGGTTCCAAAATACGTCAAGACATCACTTGCGCCAGGATCGAAGGTCGTTACGGATTACCTCGAGAAATCAGGACTCCAAACGTACCTTGACGAACTCGGCTTCAACACGGTCGGTTACGGCTGTACGACATGTATCGGTAACTCCGGTCCGCTCGACCGCGCTGTCGAAGACGCGATCCTCGGTTCAGACTTACTCGTTTCGTCTGTCCTCTCCGGTAACCGTAACTTCGAAGGTCGTGTCCACCCGCTCGTCAAAGCGAACTACTTGGCTTCACCGCCACTCGTCGTCGCGTATGCACTTGCAGGAACAGTCGACGTCGATATCATGAACGCGTCACTCGGAACAGGCAAAGACGGACAAGAAGTCTTCTTCGCTGACATCTGGCCTTCACGTGATGAGATCCAAACGATCATCAACACGGTCGTCACACCAGAAAGCTTCCGTGCAGAATACGATTCAGTCTTCACAGGAAACGAACGTTGGAACAACCTTGACGTGCCAACAGGGGATCAGTACGACTTCGACGGTGAGTCGACGTACATCCAAAACCCACCGTTCTTCGAGAACTTGGCGAAGGAAGCTGGTCAAGTCGAAGCCCTCAACGGACTCCGTGTCTTCGGTAAGTTCGCTGATTCGGTCACGACGGACCACATCTCACCAGCTGGTTCATTCTCGAAAACGACACCAGCCGGTCAATACCTCGTCAATAAAGGGGTTGCACCAAAAGACTTCAACTCATACGGTTCACGTCGTGGTAACCACGAAATCATGATGCGCGGAACGTTCGCGAACATCCGCATCCGTAACCAAGTCGCACCAGGTACAGAAGGTGGCTTCACGACGTACTGGCCAACAGGCGAAACGATGGCGATGTACGATGCTGCGATGAAGTACAAAGAAGATGGCACAGGTCTCGTCATCCTCGCTGGTAAAGATTACGGTATGGGTTCTTCACGTGACTGGGCAGCAAAAGGAACGAACTTGCTCGGCGTCAAAGCCGTCATCGCGGAGAGCTTCGAGCGGATTCACCGTTCAAACCTCGTCATGATGGGTGTTCTTCCACTACAATACGTGGCAGGTACGACAGCTGAAACACTTGGTTTAACAGGTGAAGAAGCAATCAGCATCGCAATCGATGAGTCTGTTCGTCCACGTGACATCGTTAAAGTCACAGCGACAGCGGCAGATGGAAAAGTCACTGAGTTTGAAGCGATCGCTCGCTTCGATTCAGAAGTCGACATCGATTACTACCGTCACGGCGGGATCCTTCCAATGGTCCTTCGTGAGCGTCTCCAACAAGCATAAGTTGTCTAATCAAAGGTGGGGGAAACCCCACCTTTTTTTGACGAGAGGAGGAAAAAGGTGAACCGATTCAAGAAGTGGTTTCAACCGAAGGACGATCAGCCGTTGCCGATGCGTGACGTGACGCTTGATGAAGTCAAACAAGCGACGCATGCCTTTGAATCCGAACTACCGAAAGGAACGAATCGGACAGTGCTTCTAGATAATGAGCAACGCATCGACTTAAAGCAGCTGGAGCCGTATTTGAAAGCACGTTCGACACAAGTGTTTTACATGTCGCGTGAGACATTCACCATCATGGAGGCAAAAGACCGGGAACTTGTCTATGAGATGGATCATGTCCAGGTTGCCGTCGATCGCTATTTTGACCGGGTGAAGAAACTCCCGTTGAAACCGTATAGCAAAACGTTCCAAGTCGACTGCGCGATGTTGTTTCAAGATGGCTATTTGCGTGAAATGCCGCATCATAGCTATTACTTGGTCGATGAGTCGATGATCGTCTCGCTGACGCCGAAGGAAGCATAAACGTAATCAAGGGTGGACCGAATTCATTCGGTTCGCCTTTTTTTGTCGTCCTGACCGTTTTCAGATTTGTTCAAAAGTCTGACGAATTTAGTCAGAAATCGTGAAATCTCGGACAAACCCTTTGTATTCTCCTTATAAAACCGATACGATGATAAGGAATAGAGACTTGAGCTAGGAAGGTGTACATGGCATGACGAAACGAACGAGCACGTGGATTGCAGTAGCAATCGTGGCAATGGCGATCCTCCTTGCCTACAATTTTTATCTCTTGAACAAGACGCAGACCGCAAGCGATGAAAAAGCCGCGACGGTCAAACCGTTTTATACGATGACACGCATCCAATATGTTGAGAAGAAGCTCGCGACGAAAAAAGATGAACTTGAATCACGCACGTATGAAGTCGTCTTTAATGACAAAGGTCATTTCCGGACAGAAGTCGTAGACGGTCCGTCAAAAGGATCGCTTGCGATCTGGAACGGGACGATGTTCCGTGAGTATGATGCGACAGGGAAGTTAGTCAATGAGACGAAAGCGGGCAAAAGTGTCAGTGCGCCGCGCCCATTCCTCTCACGTGGCTTCAACGAACAGATCCTCGCTTTCATCAACAAAGGTGACTTTGGACAAGTCGAGGGAGAAGCGGACATCGCCGGAATGGCAGCGGACGTGTACGTGAAAAAAGAACCGTCCAGCACGGTACCAGAAGAATGGATCAAACAATATCCATCGATCTTCGATAAAGAAAACAACCAAGAACAAGCAACGTATTATGTCGCTTCCGACCGTTCGAAAGTACTCGGTGCGGAGTCACGCAATAACGGTAAATTGTTCTACTCTGTCAAGATGAAGAGTTTTGAAACGATCGATTCGTTCGATCCGGATTGGTTAAAAGCAAAATAAACAAGAAACGGCCGGCGATGACGCTACGAAACGGTAGCGGACAAAGTCGGTTTTTTCGAGACGCAGGAGGTTCAACATGGAAGCATTCTCGAAAGAGGAGATGTTCAATCAAATCAAAGCGTGGGAAGAGGGCGCGAAGGTCGAGGAGGTGCTTGCGCTACGTTATGCTCAAAGTAGCCGCTTGCTTGGAGAGACGGAAGCACTCGTCCGCATCTTGGCGTTACTCGTCGAACATCGCTATATCATGACGGGACGACTGGACGCCTTAGCTGAGAGCTGGATGCAAGAAATCCGTCAGCATGGTCGTTTGCCAGCCCGTCTTGAGCAGTTGTTGACGGAACAACAATTACAAAGTACGTATCAGCGCCTTGTTGCGCATACGTTTCCGACGATTCGCGAGACGGACAATGCGAACGCCAAACGATCAGCGACGAAGGAACTGATTCTCCAGGCAAGCCAAATCGTCGAGGAGACGGAACAAATCGTCGAACTGACGGAACGACTGCGTCGGTTGGATGCCGGACGCTGGACAGAACTGTTCGAGGCTGGAACGGCATTACTACGTTCGAGTGCCACGCTTGAACAGACAGCGCAGACATTCGTCGACAGCCTACAAGAGCGTTTCTATTCCCGGGAAGCGTTTCGCGAGATGACGGAACTGAAAGCGACGACGATCCAGGATCTCAAACGTGTCGTCGCTTTGCTCCCTGTCGAAAGCAAACAAGTCGAACGCTCAGCACTCGAGGAACTTGACGCGATGATTGGTCTCGAAGACATCAAACAACGGGTCCATCATATGTATCGCTTCTTGAAGTATCAACAGAAGCGATCGGAAGATGGCTACCGTTCAAGCGATCAACCATCGCTACACATGATCTTCATGGGTAATCCCGGAACCGGGAAAACAACCCTTGCCCGTCTGATGGCAAAGATCTATCACGAGCTCGGACTTCTCGAACGACCGGAAGTCGTCGAGACGGATCGTTCGTCACTCGTCGGTGCGTTCGTCGGTCAGACGGAAGAACAGGTCATGAGTAAAGTCCGCGAAGCCGTCGGAGGGGTGCTCTTCATCGATGAAGCCTATGCCTTAAAACGTGCCGGACAAAGTGGGAACGATTATGGTCAGGCCGCGATTGATACGCTCGTCGCAGCGATGACGAGTGGGGAATATGCAGGGCGATTTGCGGTCGTGCTTGCTGGATACCCAGAAGAGATGCGTGATTTCCTGAAGGCGAATCCTGGACTCCGGAGCCGTTTCCCGGAATCAAATCATTATCTACTCGCCGACTATACGGATCAGGAGCTGCTCGCCATCGGACGGTCGATCGCGACTGCGAACGATTACGTCTTGACGGAACAAGCAGAGCGGGCGTTGCTCGGTCGTCTGGAACGAGAACGGGTTGACGCCAGTTTCGGAAATGGACGCGCCGTCCGTAATATCGTGCTTGATGCGATCTTCAAGAAGGGATCAAGCCTTGGAGAGAGTGCCAGTCACGAAGACTTTGCCTTACTTGAACAAGAAGACTTCGAGATGGTGCAAGAACCGGATGCAACCGTTGAGGAGCGGATCGCTTCGCTCGTCGGATTGTCTGATCTTAAAGATGAACTCAAACAGATTGAAGCTCTGTTGTCGATGCAAAAACGTCGCCGGGAAGCTGGTTATAAAGTCTTACCGGTCGAACTACATGCGGTCTTTAGCGGCAATAGCGGAACCGGAAAGACGACCGTCGCGCAGCTCTATGCCGATGTCTTACGACAATGCGGTTATTTAAAACGGGGACACTTGAAAGTCGTCAGCCGGGCGGATCTTGTCTCTGGTTACGTCGGACAAACGGCGCAAAAGACGCGAGACGCAATTCGCGATGCGCTGGGTGGTGTCTTATTCATCGATGAAGCGTATGCGTTAAACGGTGGAGCGAACGACTTCGGGAAGGAAGCGATTGATACGCTCGTGGATGAGATGACGAAACATCAAGATAATCTCGTCGTCGTCCTTGCGGGTTACGAGCAACAGATGAACGCTTTGCTTGCGAGTAACCCAGGATTGAAATCACGCTTCAAACGGTCATTCCACTTCCCGAATTACTCGCCAGACGAGTTGATTCAAATCATTGAAGGATACGCAGCGCGGTTCGGATACGAGCTGACGGAGGACGCACGATTGACGCTTACCGAGAAGATTGATGTCGTTCCAAACGGAAACGCACGGGCGGCGATCACGATCGTCGAACAGGCGATCGCGAAGCAGTCGATGCGATTAATTGACAAAGTTAGCTTATCCGGTTCAGAATGGTCCTATCTTGAAAAAGAGGATTTTTAAGGGGGAAGCTACATGCACACGATTGAAATACCTGTCCGCTACGCCGAGACGGACATGATGGGCATCGTCTATCATTCGAATTATCTCGTCTATTTGGAACTCGCACGGACGGAATTGATCCAGTCCTTAGGTCTTGACTATAAGGAAATGGAAGATGCGGGGTATGTCTCCCCGGTCACGAATGTCAATCTCGATTACAAACGCTCGTTGACGTACGGTGATACAGCGGTCGTCACAGTCTGGATTGATCATTACGATGGACTACGGACGATTTATGGCTATACGGTCAAACATCCGGACGGGAAGCTTGCGGTATCTGCGAAGACGACACATGTCGTCGTCAAGAAGGAAAACTTCCGACCGATTCGCTTGCCGAAGGTGTTCCCGAACTGGCACGAAATTTATGAGAAGATGAGCGAGACGGACGCAGCACTCTTAACGGAAGCGTGAAGAGATACATCAAAAGCGGGATCGATTTTTGAATCGATTCCGCTTTTTTTCTTTTTTTCAGTCTGAACAGTAAAAATTAGCACTTGGTACTAACGACCGATGACAAAGTCAGGATCATTTGCGAAAATAAAGAAGCTGAAGTAAGGTAGGGACTTACTCCATCTGTCGGAAGTAGACTCGACGGATGGAACGATTAGCGGTAACATAGAGAAGCATAAAAAGAAGAGGGGTCTTACTCATGAAAAAAATCGTAACCGTCAGTACGTTAGCGCTTCTCCTTGCAGGATGTAATCCTGGGGATCAACAAGCGGATGATACAACGAAAACGGAACAGAAATCAGATGAGACAAAACAATCAAACGACGAAACGAAAAAAGAAGACACAGCAAAAGACACGAACAAAGAAGAAACAAACAAAACAGACGAAACAGCAAAAGACGATACGTCAGAAGAAGCAAAACAAGAAGACAATTCGTCTGATGCGGCAACGCAAGAAGATCAAGAATCTTCAGATGAGACGAAAAAAGAAGAAGAACAAAAAGACGATACACCAGCTTCAGAGAACAAAACAGAGGACAAAAAAGACGAATCGACGGATAAACCGGATAGTTCATCTCAGGATCCAGAACAAGAGAAACCGTCGAAACCAGAAGATGAGACACCAGACGTCGATAAATCAGCAGATGCCAAAGCAGATCTATCACTTGGTAATCTCGTCGTCGTCAATAAGAAATACAGCTTGCCAATCGACTACAAACCATCGGATCTCGTCGTCCCAGACGTCAGCTTCTCATACTCAGGTGTACTTGAGCAGAGCTACATGCGGGCGCCAGCTGCGAAACAGATGGAGAAGATGTTTGCCGCTGCTAAAAAAGAAGGCGTGACATTGAACGCAGTTAGTGGATTCCGTTCAGGCGAACGTCAAAAAGTATTGTATAATAATTATGTCGCACGTGATGGCAAGGCAGCTGCTGATCAATATTCAGCGCGCCCTGGTAACAGTGAACACCAAACAGGTCTTGCTTTTGATATTTCGGCACCAAGCGTTGGTAACGGGTTGACGGCTGCCCTTGGTGATACGAAAGAAGGAAAATGGATTGCGAATAACGCAGCTAAATATGGTTTCATCGTGCGCTACGATCGTGGCTTCCAATCACGGACAGGCTATACGTATGAGCCATGGCACATTCGTTATGTCGGTGTCGATGCCGCGACACAAATTAAAAATAACGGACAGACTCTTGAGGAATATATGAAAGTCGGTCACTAAGAGGTTGGAGGTTGACTATGATTGAAATCATAGGGATTTTAGTTCTTGGCTATCTGCTTGGTTCGATACCGTTCGCACTTCTTGTCGGGAAGTGGGGACATGGGATGGATATTCGCCAACACGGTAGCGGGAATCTCGGAACGACGAATACGTTCCGTGTCTTGGGAAAAAAGGCGGGAATCATCGTATTGATCGGTGATTTCGGAAAAGGAGTCGTCGCAAGTCTCGTTCCAATCTTGATGGGAGCAGATATACATCCGTTGTTTGCTGGACTAGCAGCTGTCATCGGTCACATCTATCCGATCTTCGCGAAGTTCAAAGGCGGAAAGGCAGTTGCGACGTCCGGAGGGATGTTGCTCGTGACGAGCCCTGTTCTGTTCATCTTCCTGCTCGTTTCCTTTTTGACGACACTTCGTCTGAGCCGGATGGTGTCGCTCAGTTCAATCGTGGCAGCAAGTGTCGGAATCGTTGTTTCCATCACGATTGGTGTCTTGACGAACGACTGGATCGTTCCGACGTTCTTTACGGTTCTTGCCTTGTTCGTCATCTTCAAGCACCGCGAGAACATCCAACGGATTCGCCAAGGTACAGAGTCTAAGATTCCACTCTTTGCAAAGAAACCGTCTGAATGAGTCATTAAGACGCATCTACATCTCGTTCATTGAGATGCGGATGCGTCTTTTGTTTGTGGAAAAAGTCGGATAACGGACGAATTCAACGACATTTCATAGGAACTACACGTTTATTTACATCGGATTTACAAGACCTTTACAGATGTTCGATACACTAGAACTAGAACTTGTCTGTGAAGGGGGAAGCGCACGTGTCGTTGTTAGGAGAAGAGCGGAAATCACGCATCATGGAATGGCTGGAAGAGGAAGGGAAAGTCATGACGAAGGATTTGATCGAACGTCTCGATGTCTCGGGAGAAACGGTACGACGCTACTTAGAGGAGCTCGAACGGGAACGGCAGTTGAAGCGCGTCTATGGCGGTGCCATCTATCAAGGAGGAAAACGAGAAACACCGATCTCGCGTCGGACGGATCAGTTGTCTCGCCGTTTAGCGCGTTATGCGAAAGGATGGCTCAGCGATTATTCCTGTATCTTTCTTGGTCGAGGCGAGCCGGTCGAGCATCTGTTGCCGTATTTAACGGGGAACGCGACGATCGTCACGAATTCACTAGTGGTCGCTAGTCACTTGGAGCAGTGCCGCAAGACGGGACCGTTCAAAGGTGAAATTCGGTTACTTGGTGGGACGGTCGATGCCTATGGGCAGACGGTCGGAGTCGAAGTCTTGCAGGCGCTCGATGCCTACGCTTTTGATGCCTGTTTTCTATCGTTTGACGGTGCCGAAATCGAGCGTGGCTTTGTCAGCGATGATATTGAATCCTCGCTGATTCAAAAAGCCGTCATTAGTTGTACGAAAGACGTTTATGCCTTCTTGGCGAATGATGAATTCCAGGGCAATCGTAAATATAAGGTGGCAGAGTTCCGACGTGCGAAGATCGTCCTCAGTCCAGCCTCCTATCCACCATCGTGGGAGATGAAACTGTTCAACGAACGCGTGAACTGGATGGTCGTCTCATGATACACTGATGCGGGAGGGATGTATCATGTTAGAAATCATCGCATCGACCGTAGAAGAAGCGGTCGCAGCAGAACAAGCCGGAGCGGACCGGATCGAGCTCGTTTCCGCATTATCCGAAGGTGGGTTGACGCCGAGCTATGGACTGATTCGTCAAGTCGTCTCGACGGTCGAGATTCCAGTTCACGTCCTCGTTCGACCACATAGTAAGTCGTTCGTCTATTCGAAATCAGACGAAGAAACGATCATCACGGATATCGACTTGATCCGAGAACTCGGTGCTGCCGGGATCGTCGTCGGCTCATTGACCGCAGACGGTCGCGTCGACGAAGGCTTCCTTGGTCGAATCATCAAACATAAAGGGGAACTGTCATTGACGTTCCACCGAGCAATCGACAGTAGTCGCGATATTCTCGAAGCGGCAGAAGTGCTTGCTGATTTTCCAGAAGTCGACCGGATCTTGACGTCGGGTGGTCAAGCGACGGCGGTAGAAGGAAAAGAGACAATCGCGCGCTTGATCGAGGACCATCCGGACTTGATCATCTTACCAGGTTCCGGGATTACGCTTGAGAATGCGGAAGCACTTCTTGAGGCGACGAAGGCATCGGAACTACATGTGGGATCCGCTGTCTTACAAGACGGTATCATTCAAAAAGAACGTGTTGAGGCATTGACGCGACTTCTGCGCTAATCCTATACCGCACGAATCCATTTTTCAAATCTGATGAGATGAGAGAAATGGATTTTTTTGTATGTGTTCGTGACGGATTTTCGACGATTCCGTGACGCGTTTGAAAAGCAGAGCGGGATAACTAGGTTTTTCAACGGGACTACGCTAGAATCAAAGATGGAAATAGTGGAAATGAAGGAGTACGACATGAACCCTAAACAATTAAAACAAGACGCCCTTGGTACACTAAAAGGACGTTGGCTGGTCGGGCTAAGCATCTCGATCATCTACTTCCTTATCTTTGCGCTTGCAGCAAGCCGGATGTCCTTTGACCAAGATGACATCGACAGCATGGTCCGTTTCATCGGACTGAATATGGTCGTAACGATCGTCCTTGCTCCGGTGACGGTTGGACGAACAATCGCTTACTTACGCTTCACACGCGGGGAGTCTGCCGGTATCGGAACGTTATTCGAAGGATTTTCTTCGTTTCGACGTGCTTTTCGAACGATTGCCGCTTACGCGATTGTGACGGTATTGGTGTATGTCGGATCATTTTTGATTTTACCGGCATTGTACTTTTATCTAGCGTATCGCCTCGTCCCGTACATTTTGGTCGACCGACCAGAATTGTCGTTTTGGCAAGTACTTGGCGAGAGCCGTCGGATGATGAAAGGGCATAAGCGTGAATTGATCATGCTTTACTTGAGTTTCATCGGCTGGGGTATCCTCGCACTACTTAGTACTGTGGGTGTCATCTTCTTGACGCCATATTTCGATACGACGATGGCACACTTCTATGAACGCTTGAAACCAACACGTCAATCATCCGTCGAGGGATGAATCAAAAAAGCCTGTACGCTACGTCGACTGACGTAATGTACAGGCTTTTTGCTCATTCTACCGAAGCGCGTGAACGTTCGGCGAGCAACAGATAAAGCGCTTGTGTACCGGAATCGGCGTGACCCAGCTCAGCAAGTTGTTCATATAAATCCTTCGTCAGTGCGAGACCAGGTGTCGCGATGCCCATCTCAGCTCCTCGCTCAAGGGCAAGGCGCATATCCTTGATGAAGTGTTTGACGAAGAAACCAGGTGAGTAGTTTTCAGCGATGACGCGCGGAATCAAGTTCTCAAGACTCCAGCTACCGGCAGAACCAGATTTGATCGTCTCGATGAATTGCGTCGGGTCAATCCCGGACCGCGTGACGAACAACAGCATCTCCGCTGTTCCGATCATCGAGCCGGCAATCGCGATTTGGTTCGCGAGTTTCGCCGATTGTCCTTTACCAGGACCACCGAAGAGTGAAATCGATTTTCCCATCGCTTCGAATAAGGGCTTCGCTTGTGCGAAAGCCGCTTCTTCCCCACCGACGAGAATGGCGAGTGTTCCGTTCTTCGCGCCGAGGTCACCACCTGTGACAGGTGCGTCAAGTGCCTGAAGACCGCGTGCTGCCGCTTCCTTCGCGATTCGTTCTGCAAGAGCCGGACTGGATGTCGTCATGTCAATCAGAATCGTTCCTGGTGCCGCATGATCGAGGATTCCGTCTTCGAAGTAGATCTGCTCGACGTCTTGCGGATAACCGACGATCGAGATGACGACGTCGACATCGGTGACGACGTCTTGAATCGTATCGACGATCTCGACACCATCTGCTTCAAGGACGAGTCCTTTTTCTTTCGTGCGATTATATCCTTTGACTGTAAAACCTGCCTTGCGCAGATTGCGGACCATGCCTTGTCCCATGACACCTAATCCGATGAAACCGACTGTCTTCATACGTGATTCCCCCTTGCACGTTCCGTGCCGATGAATTGTTGCGTTACGAGCTTATTATACAATGGATTGTCGACGACAAGACGATCATGTGTCCCGATGCCGGAAATCCGACCATCTTCAAGGACGATGATTTGATCGGCATGACGAACTGTCGCGAGACGATGGGCGATGACGAACGTCGTCCGTCCGACCATCAATCGCTCGAGTGCTTCCTGAACGACCCGCTCTGACTCGGAATCGAGGCTTGACGTGGCTTCATCCAGTAATAGAATTTCCGGATCTCGGAGGAGTGCACGTGCGATCGCGATCCGTTGGCGTTGACCACCGGACAACTTGACACCCCGTTCTCCGATTTCAGTTGCATACCCCTCCGGAAAACGTTCAATGAACGTATCGGCATTCGCCATCCGTGCAGCCTCCCGGATTTTGTCTTCACTGACGTCTTCCGCAAGACCATAGACGAGATTGTCACGGATCGTTCCTGACAAAACAGGGGAGTCTTGGGCGACATAACCGATCGCTTGGCGCCAAGACGATAGTGTCAAATCAGAGATGGATTGATCTCCGAGTCGAATCTGCCCGGACGTCGGTTGATAGAATCGCTCCAGTATCGCGAATAATGTCGTCTTCCCGGATCCACTCGGACCGACGATCGCTGTCGTCTTGCCGCGTGGTAACGTAAAGCTGACATCCTGTAGGATGGGCGTCTCATTGTATCCGAATGATAGGTGATCGACCGTGACGTCCGTGAACGGACGCGGCGCAACAAGCGCTCCAGGTGCTTCCGGTGTCTCATCGAGAAGCTCGATGATCCGTTCTGTCGCCCCGCGAGCCTTCTGTAACTTCGTGATGAATTCAGTCATCGTCACGAGTGGCGTCATGATTTGGAACAAATAGAGTGAGAAGGCGACGAGTTCACCCGCCGTAATCTGGTTCGTCGCGACGCGGTAGGCACCAAAGCCAATGATCAAGATCAACATCGTCGTTAAGGTGACGTTGAATATTGGCAACAAGAGGGCTTGAATTCGTCCTTCCTTGACGCCATAGCCATAAAGATTCTCAATGCGAGTTTTCCCACGGTCCAACTCATAGGGTTCTGTCGCTTGCGATTTGACGAGTCGGACTTCGCCGAGCATCTCGGCAAAAAAACCGGATAATCCTGCGAGTTCCTTCTGAGTCTCACGGGATATCTTATGAAGCTTCCGCACGAGTGGAATGATGATTAGTAACGTCACGGGTACAGCGATGACCATGACGAGTGTCATCTGCCAGTCGAGGAAGAACAGGATCGTGATTGCTCCGATGATCGAGACGAGCGATGTCAGCAGGCGGACGAGTTGCTCCGACAGCAATTGCTGGAGTGTCGTAGCGTCACTATTGAGCCGAGAGACGAGCTCACCAGATTTCGTCTCATCATAGAACGGAATCGATAAGGTCAACAGGTGTTTCCATAAGAGCGTCCGCAAATTAGCGACGATTCGTTGACCGACGATCTGTAACCAATAGATGGACAAGGCGTTCGCGACGACTTGGACGACGAAGACAATCACGAACAAACTGATCAGCTGCGGAGTCAGTCGATCGACTGTAAAACCATCAATCAACGTCTTTAAGAACCAAGGAATGGCGAGTGCAGCCAGCGCTTGGATGACGGAGACGGAAACGGCAGCGGATAATAATCCGACCGGGGGTTTCGTTTTTTTCAATAACAGGTAAAAAGATTGGAACGTCGCAGCGTTCATTTCAACACATCCTCTCTTTTCCATTGTCCGAAAGAACGAAGAAACGGTCAAATGGAAAACGCGACTTGACAAGAAATCTTTTGGTTTGTGACACTGATAGTGGAAACAACAAGGGAGGATTCAGATGTCTATTTTCGTAGATGCAGACGGATGTCCCGTTGTCGATCTCGTCGTTCGACACCGACAGGGACGTGACGTCTTTTTAGTTTGTGATACAGCACACCAGATGATGCGGGAGGGGGCGACGACGATCACGGTCGGACAAGGACCAGATGCCGTCGATTACGCGATCGTCAATCGGATGAAACGTGGCGATCTCGTCGTGACCCAAGACTACGGTTTAGCAGCACTCGTCTTAGCGCGAGGAGGCTTCGCGATGGACCAAAATGGTCGTCAGTTTACGAACGAGAATATCGATCTATTGCTTCATACACGCCATGTCGGACAACAAATCCGACGAGCGGGTGGACGGACGAAAGGACCGAAAAAACGGACGCGCGATGCGGACCGGGCCTTTGAAGAGGCATTTCGTGCATTATTGCAAAGCAGCATATAAGGAAGACAGTACTCGAACTGTCGATCAAATAGGGACCATGCTATAATTTGTAACAGGAATGAATTTTGAAAGGAGGATACACGTTGAAACGAATCTTACGCGACCACTCGAAGGACCGTCCTTACCGATTGCGCCAAGGAACGGTTCCAGCATCAGCTGAGGCACGACTCACATCACTCGATCAACGTGAAATCAATCGATTACAACAGAATTTACTAGAAGTCGAACTGAAATTGAAGCAACGCAATGAAATCATGGAAGCGTTAGCGACGCAAAATGTCGAAGCGGCCTGTGAGACCGTCCTGACGATCCTGTTGCAACTGCTCGATGTAAAAGAAGGTGCCATCCTCTTGTACCGTCGTGAACAGTTGAATCATTTCGTCGCGCAAGGCATCGACGAGATGGAGCTGATTGAAAAAGATCTTGATCAATATTCGGTCTTACGTCGGGCGTTCGTCATGCGTAAATCGGTTCAATTACCGATTGGCGATCAGTTCGAATCGGCGATTCCCGTCCAATCTCCAAGTAATGGACAAGTCGTCGGGTTACTTTATATTCGTCATGCTTTTCCTCAGTTCAATCTAGAGCAAGTCGGGGACTTACTTGATCTATCACGAAAACTCGGAATGACGCTTGAGCGCCATCTGTTATTCCATCAGATGGAGCATGAAAAGATCAAGACGTATCAGCTACTGGACTCGATTCGGGAAGCTGTCCTATACATCGAGAGTAGTGGGGAACAGATCTATGCGAACCAAGCTTTGTTGAACATGTTTCCACCGAAGCTCGTCAATCAAGCGCAAGGATTCCGCCACGCCTACGAACGGGCGACGTCGCTGTTTGAACATGTCGATCAGCCAGACGCACTCCATGACTACATCGGTCAACTGATGAATGGAGATATTCCGGGAGAAACGATCGAACTATCAGCGTTTCGGGGGAACTTGCTACTCAGTGCTTACGCCGAGCGGATTGCGATCGCAAACGTCGAGTGGGGCATGATGCTCGTCTTACGGGACGTGACGAAAGATAAGGAACTTGATCTCAAGCAGGCAGAATTCGTCTCGATCGTGTCGCACGAGTTGCGGACACCGCTCTCTTCCATCATGGGCTTCACGGAATTATTGATGAAACGAGAAGTGGATCCGAAGCGCCAAAAGCGATATTTGCAGACGATTCATTCAGAAACCGTTCGTTTGGCGGAATTGATCAATGACATCTTGGAAATTCAAAAAGGAGAAGATTCGACGCATGGGACGCAAAAAGAACCGCTTGATGTGAAACAATTGATGTTCGAGATGAAACCGATGTTTGATCTCGCGAGTCGCGCGCATCGCATCAGTGTCCAGTTCGATCCAGGCACCTATACGATTTCAGCAAGCAGTGAAAAGATGAAACAGCTGTTCACGAACTTGATCATGAACGCGATTAAATATTCACCTGAAGGTGGCGCAATCCGGATCAAAGGGTCAAACCAGTCGGATCAATTACGGATTGAGATTTCGGACGAAGGGCTCGGTATACCAGAGAAAGCCCTACCTTATATCTTTGATAAGTTTTACCGAGCAGATAACTCGGATACACGTAAAATCGGTGGAACCGGCTTAGGACTCGCGATTTGTCGCATGATCGTGCTTGATCATGGTGGAGCTATTTCCGTCCAATCAACGGAAGGAGAGGGCAGTACATTCATCATTCAACTCCCGCTCGACGCATGACCGACAATCGACTGAGAAAGGAGGAAGACACGGTGAATAATTCACACATTCGTTATGAAGCATTGCATCCGCTCGTCGAAGAGATTCTTGAAAAACTGAGTGAACGGATTGGCGTCAACACGTTGTTTTTTGCATTAAATGATTCATATAGCAACTTTGTCGTCAAGGCGATCAATCAAGAGCGACGGTTGATCGAAGAAGGCTCGACCCATGTCTTCCAACACGTTCTCTGTAAGCTGGTCGTCGATGAAACGGATGGAAAGGTTTCAATCAGTGAATTGCTCAACGATCCGTTGACGGTCAATCATCCGGTCACGAAAGCGCTGGGGAACGGAAGTTTCATGGGAGTGGCAATCAAGAATGCTGAGAATGAGAAGATCGGGACGTTGTGCGCCTTCGACGATCAACCATTCGACTTCAAGGAGCAGGATATTGCACTTGTGGAACATTACGCTGACATCATTAGTAAATCAATCAACGTTGAAACGTATGTCATCAAAGACGCTTTGACAGATGTCTATAACGAACGCTATATGAATCGTTTAATTTCGAGTGTGACGATTCATCCAGCTTTCTTGATGGTCTTGAACCTCGACCGTTTTCATGCGATCAATGCTACGCACGGTTACCGGATAGGGAATGAAGTGTTGCGTGAAATTGCAAGTCGTCTAAAATATGTACCGTTACCGAATCATGTCGTCGGACGGATGGATGGTAATGAGTTCGTCGTATTGGCAGAACTTGAGCAAGAGCAAGAATTCGAACAGCATGCAATAGACTATGCCCGCATCGTCACGGAAGCGATCGAGCAACCAATCGTTGGTGTCGCGGACGAACCGATTCACGTGACGGCATCGTCTGGTGTCAGTCTCTTGACGGGTGACATGGCGAGTCGTCAGACGCAGATTTATGCAGCGGAAGCTTTGATGCAACAAGTGAAACACGACGGAAAACGACGGACCTCGTTCGTCAATCCAAACCGGCATGCGGAACAGCACCCGTTTGCATCGGTCCTTGAATCAGAGCTGTCGCATGCACTGGAACGGGGGCAGTTCGAACTTTATTACCAATGGATCGTCGATGCGAAACAAGAACATTATGTCGCGGTTGAAGCACTTTTGCGCTGGAACCACCCAGTGCTTGGCTTCGTCAGTCCGACGGATTTCATTCCGATTGCTGAGAAGATGGAGATTTTTCCGGACATTGGTCGATTTACGATCTGTCAGGCAATCTTGGATCAACGCCGGTTAGAAGAAACGTTTGGTCGTAAGATTTCCGTCGCCGTCAATCTATCGGCAAATCAGTTCGAGTCGGATCAACTATTTTCCGAGTTAATTCGACTAACAGAAGAGTCTTACTTCCTGAATGAGCGTCTCATACTTGAAATTCGTGAGGAAGTACTGCAAACACGTCGTCGTTTTGCCATCAAACGCTTGGAACAGTTACGCCAAGCAGGCTATCGTCTGACCGTCGATCATTTCGGCAGTCATTATGCGTCGCTCAATTCGTTGTTACGCTTACCTGTTCAAGCGGTCAAACTCGATCCGATTTTTACACGTCGACTCGTTCAAAATCAGTTGGAGCGCTCGATGATTCGCTCTGTCCATTCCTTGACGTCGACGTTGAACATCGCGCTCGTGATTCAGGAAGTCGAAACACCGTCACAGCTGCAACACATTCAAACGTTAGATGAGTTATTGTATGTGCAAGGATACGAGGTCCATCATCCTCAGCCCATCGATCAACTGCTCGTCGAAGACATCATGCGAGGACGTGCTGAGGTTTAACCGTTCTTCAGTCGGGAATACCTTAAAAGGTGGAACAAGTACATTTTAAGGGGGATGCCAAATGGCTGATCAACACGATAAAGAAACGGATCCAATTACTTCAGGTAACCGAATGACGAAGGATGAGATTGCGGGGCGTGATCCGCAGAACCATGCGGAGGTTTCGGAAAAATCGAAGGATGAAAAAGAATCGAAGCATCCAGATCAAGAAGCAGACAAATCAAGTGAAGAAGCTTCAAGTGAAGAGGCTCCCGATTTGTCCCATGCTTCAGATGAAGATGGGGATGTCCAGCCGTCTGATGATGACAACCAACAAGATAAAGAATGACTAAAATAAGGGCAATCGACGTTCGGCAGTAATGCCACGCGTCGATTGCCCTTTTTGCTGTATTGTTATTGAATGGTTACTCGCCACCCCCACCGCCGTCACCCCCACCATCAAATCCTCCGTCGATCCCGCCGTCTGTCGCATGGGACGTGTCGGTCAAATCAACAGGGAAGAGTAAGAACGGAATCGCGTCGGCGCCGTCCGGTGGGAGAATCGAAGATGGGAAGAGTTGTTGCAAGATCGTTTGTTGACTTAAATACAATCGGATCGCTGTCAAATAGACTAAGTCTTTCCGGTACTTAAAATGTAAATCGGAGCGTAACGCCTCTGCCATTCGTTCGAGTGACGAAGCGTGAACGTTTGGGTCACCGAGTAACGCAAGCATGCCGTGGAACGACAGCGGAACATGGTGTTTACGATGTATCTTACGGGATGACTCCACTTGTGCGATATAGCGATCCCAATCGTCTTCAGGCAATAAAGCGAATATCAAGGCGACGACATACGTCTGTTGAGCGCGTCCGAATCGTCGTTTGAGTCGTTGATAAACCATCTCGATACGCGAGGCGAGTTCGTCTAACTCACCGCGTGTCGTAGCGTGAAAGTAGACGAAAGAGATCAATAGCGGTGACACGATGAACCGATGTTGTTTTTTGAGGCGTGTATATAATTGTACCGTTCGTTCGAGTACCGCGTCCTGTGGAGTTAGACGGCTGATGAACAGGGCAGTAGAGTAGGCATTCAAGGGATGCGACAAGCGATGCGATTTTAAATAGCCATGAATCGACATCATCTCAGCAATCCGACTCGGTGTGTGGGCGTCAAAGGCATGAATCTTCGAAGCAAGTAATAATGCCTGGGTCGTTTGTGTACGCAACCGTATTTTCAAATCGTCTGCTGTCTCAAGCAACACACTTGCGGAAACCTGCTCCGTTCCAATCGTCCGGTCGAATGCCAGTTCGATCAGAATGCCATCCTGATAGGTTCTGAATTCTGGTCCAATGTGATCCAGCTGTCGCAAGAAAGTCGTCGCGATCTCCATGACTGTTCCTCCTCTGCCTTTTCTTATAGTGTATCACGCAGTGAAAGCGTTCTCTTATTTTTTCAGTTGGGTGTCAATCAATCGTTCTGCTGCGCGCCGGTACAAGTTACTCATGTGAGCCATAGCGAGAATCTGTTCCAGTGGATCAGTCGTCGAGGCGGTCAGAGCGTCTTGTTCCGTTACGAAGCGCGCTGTATTTCGTTCCGTCAGTTCGAGGTAATTACGATAAAACCCTTCAAGATCGAGTTGGTCCTGTTCGATCCCTGCGTTCAAGGGCGAGAGAATCGTCTTGATATCATTAATCGAAAACGAACTTTTCAATTGATAAATCAAGCTGATCAGAATCAAGTGTTCCTTCGTATACTTTTTATTCGTGACCGGAAAGAATAATTTCTTTTTGGCATAATTGTTGATCATCGTCTTCGTCAAAATCGTCTCGTCTGCACTTCGCGTCGTTTCCTCGAATGTCCGCTCGAACAGTTGGATGACTTGATCCATATAGAGATCGATATTCGGGATATCTTCGAGCTGTAATTGACGATCGTGTCTCGTGTCGTCAGAATGTGTCATAAAAAAACCTCCAAAATCGCTAAAATAGGACTTTCTACTTCTCCATCATATGATAGAATACGTATATAACGCCATGTAGTATTCAAAACTACATATCAGAGGAGGAACGAAAGTGAAAGCTTATATGAGAGAACCGATTAATGGATTAACGCATCTTGGAGGGGCTGTCTTTGCTTTTGTCGGGTTACTGGCACTTGTCATCAAGGCATCGTTAGAACGGGGGGCATCACTTGCGATCGTTGCAGCGATTATTTTTGGTGTCAGTATGATGGCGCTTTATGCTGTTTCGGCAACGTATCATATGGTGCTTGCGAGCGACCGGGCGATCGCGATCTGGCGTCGGTTGGATCATTCGATGATTTATCTGTTGATCGCCGGGTCTTACGCACCGTTTTGTCTCGTCAGTCTGAACGGTCCGACCGGTTGGGTCTTGTTCAGCATTGTCATGTTGATTGCAGTCTCTGGAATCACCTTTAAATTGGTTTGGTTCAACAGTCCGCGTTGGTTATCAACGACGCTCTACATCGGAATGGGCTGGATCATGGTATTTGCGATCACACCACTCGCGCAAGTCTTATCACCGCTCGGCATCGGATTGTTGTTCCTTGGTGGTATCTTCTATACGATCGGTGGCATCATCTATGGGCTGAAGCCACGTATTTTATCGTTCAAACATCTTGGATTCCATGAAATCTTCCATATCTTCGTACTACTGGGTAGCCTAGCGCATTTCCTATGTGTCTACTTCTTCGTCTTGTGAGGATGTCCTCCTTCAGTCAATGGCTGAAGGAGTTTTTTTGTGTCTGATGGAAAATACAGGAGAAGTCGAGTGTCCTCACGAATGAAAGAACGAATAGATCACGCATAGGGGGAAAAACATGAAACACACACGATGGCAGTTAGAGACACTCTACACGATAGATGACGTCAAAGCAGGAATTACTACGATACAAGCGGCGTTGACAAAACGTCCGACTAATGTGGCAGAACAGGTCGAACGTTATCAGCAAGTCGCGAGCGACGTCGAGGAATGGAGCGACTTCATTTATTGTCTGTACGCTGAAGATGTCACGCGCTCAGAAGTCCATCCATTGCTCGAAGAGATCGAAATCGTGCAAGCGATGGTGCGCAGTGAGGCAGCAGCACTCGATACGAAGATCGCCGCACTGTCACAAGAAGAGTGGGAGGAGCTCGTCACGGGTTCACCATACGCCTTTTTCTTGAACGAACGCCGTGACATCCAGTCCCGTCGTGCACCACTAGTTCAGGAACAATTGTTGCAGGATCTCGGTGTGGACGGGTTCCAAGGCTGGGGGCAGCTCTACAAACAGCGCTTCATGGCATTGCGCGTTGACTTGGACAAAAAGCAGGTCACGATTGGTCAAGGGCTACACGAAGCGATGTTCGCACCTGACCGTTCGGCTCGTTTAGCGGCAGCGACAGCAGTTGACACCGCTTGTGCAAAAGAAGCTGACTTGTTTGCGACGATTCTGAACCGGATTGCTGGCTTCAGACTGCAATCCTACAAGATGCGGAACTGGGAGCAACCGTTGACCGAGTTGCTTGAGCAGAACCGGATCTCGGAAGCGAGCCTAAAAGCGATGATGGAAGCACTCGATCAACACCGCGACCTCTTTCACGCCTATTACGCTCGGAAGATTGCCCAGGCGGAGCGGGTGACGGGAGAATGGCATGATTTTGAGACGAACACCTATCGCTCCGCGCGTCACGTTCCGTTTGAGATGGCAGAGACAATCGTCACGACACAATTCAAACGATTGAATCCGCAGCTCGGCGCCTTCGCGGAAAACGTGTTTAGTGAGGGATGGGTCGATGCAGAGAATCGTCCTGGAAAAGCGGAAGGTGGATTCTGTGCCGCATTCCCGATTGCAAAAGAGAGTCGAATTTTCATGACGTACCGTGATAGTTATCCGGACGTCGCGACGCTCGCTCATGAATTCGGTCATGCTTATCATAATTATTTACTGCAAGACGAACCGTATTTAAATCAAGTCAAAGGAACGAGCATCGCGGAGACGGCTTCGACGTTCATGGAGAATCTCGTCCTCGATGCTGCCATCAAAGAGACGACGGAACGGGAGGAAGTGCTCGCTCTTCTAGAGGTCAAGATCCGAGAAGGGCTGAAATATGCCAGCATCGTTCCCGGCATGTTCCGGTTCGAGCAACGTTTTTATGCGGAACGTCAGCAAGGGACGGTCAGTGCCGAACGGTTAAGTGAACTCCTGCAAGAGGAAGAACGGTTAGCCTATGGTCCAGTATTGCCTGAACCGGCGCGCTATAAATGGATGTACATCAGTCACTTGTTCAATCCGAATCTTGCGTTCTACAACATTCCCTACACGATCGGTTATCTGCTCAGCAATAGTCTGTATCAGACGGTTCAAGCGAATCCGAGTCAATTTTCGGCAGTCTTTGAAGCCGTCATGCATGATTCCGGTCAAGCGACGATTGATGAGATCGTTACACGTCATCTCGACGCTGATCCGACATCTGTCGCGTTTTGGATGGAAGCTCAGCAACCGCTCGTCCAGGCAATTGAGCAGTACCTGACGTTAACGGAATCATCTCTCTCCGTCGATTGAAGACGAATCGAAACGGGAACAGAAATGTAGGGAGGGATGCGGATGTATGAACAGGAGAAACAATTAGTCGCTGAGGCAGCACTAACTTACGTGAAAGATGGGATGATAGTGGGTCTTGGGACGGGTTCGACGACGGAACGGTTCATCGAGGCGCTCGGTCCACTTGTGCAGGCGGGACTACAAATTCAAGGTGTGGCGACGTCACTTGCGACGGTCCGACTCGCGGAACAGTTACACATTCCGTTGATCGACTTGGAAGAGGGAATGGAAATCGATGTGACGATCGATGGGATCGATCAAATTGACGGACACTTCCAAACAATCAAAGGTGGTGGCGGTGCACTATTTCGCGAGAAAATTGTCGCACTGATGAGTCGAGAATTGCTCTATCTGACCGATTCCTCGAAGTTCGTCCATCATTTAAGCGGACCGTTACCGGTTGAACTGGATCCGTTTGCCTTACCGTATGTACGACAACGGTTGCGTGATAAGCATGTCTCCGCAACGTTGCGGCTGAAAGACGATCGTCCCTTCGTTACAGATGGAGGTCACGTGATTCTTGACGTGGATGTATCAGCCATCTCGGACGTCCGAGTATTCGCAAAAGAAGTAAAGAGTTGGTCGGGTGTACTCGAGACCGGTTACTTCGAGCGACAGCCCGATCATGTCCTGACGGTCGAAGAGGGAAAGGTCAAACGTATCGCGCATCCACGACTGCGTGATGGTGGTGGATTGGTTTAAGAAAGAAAGAAGGAAACCGTATGGGCTTGAAAAAACGGTATTTATTCGGAGCAGGTGTCATTGCCGGTGCGAGTCTACTGTTGTTCAGGAAGCGGGAACAGGGCACACAGACCGATGCGCTACGTGACTATTTAGCGCATCTCGATCAGGATCCGAGTCCCGATGCTGCGAAAGACCCGGATGAAGTCGGATTGACGAAACTGGATTCGATCTATCGGTCGGAGTGGCAAGCGAACGGGTTCCCGCGTTCGCGGACGGAGCTAGAGGAGCTTGAAAAATAAAAGAACTTGAAAACAGCCTTGAATTCAATGAATCAAGGCTGTTTGACTTAGAGGTAATTGAAAAGAGGAGAAGCTCACCATGCCAATTTGAAATCTTATCCTGAATCATATTAGAACTGAGCATTTAGTTACGCTTACTAATCTTTGCTATCGACATAAAGCTAAACAAAATTACTAAAATGCCAACAAATTGCACCTTTACATGATAAAGAGGATCAAAATAATTTGTTTCGAATTGAAACACGTGTGGCCAGGGCATGAACTGTCCTTTTGTGACGATCTCGAGCAAGGTGTACATAAGTAGAAGGGAGAGTGCATATTCAAACCGTTTTGTCCAAAGTATAAGTGTCATACCGAAAAATAGAAAGAGCAATATCAACTCTATATGGTGTAGAAAAACGATTGTTGGTATATCGACATCATTGAACAATAGTGTCCCGGTTAAAACTAAATAACCAACGAAATAGAGTAATAGAAAGCGAAGAATATCCATTACAAGCCACTTACGGTAGTAGGGAACTAATGTATCGTATGCACCTTCATCAAAAATCGGCTGAAAATGTAAGATGACCGTCCAAGCAATCCAAGGAATAAATGCTGTCTGGATAACTTGAATGCCATATTGCATCGGATTGAACAAAACATATGATTCTAGTGCAACAAACATAATTAGAGGAAGAAGCATTGCGATTCCATGAAGTCTCCAATCAAACCAAAATAATCTTTTGAACGCTAGGCTTCTTTTCATTTCGAACCTCGCATTACCATCAAGTAACCGTCCATCAGTTTGGGTTCAATGTCCGACGAAGAGGCTGCGGCTTCTTCTAAATAGCGAACCTCGATTTGCTCACCGTGTTCATTAAGATCAACGACTCGTTCGTCCTGCATCCATCCACCAAGTTCCTCAAGGGAGACCTTTACGCTCGAAAGATGACCTCTAGCTAAATTCTTCAGTTCTAACGGTGTTCCTTCAAATCGAACGATTCCATTTTGTAGAATTCCGATTTTAGTACACAAAAACTCAATGTCTTCGACAATATGCGAAGAAATGATGATAGTGTGATCTTTGCCTAATTCACGTAGTAAATTTCTGAAACGAATTCGTTCTTCGATATCTAGTCCAGCTGTTGGTTCATCAAACACAAGGATTTTAGGCTTGCGTAATAAAAGCTGTGCGATACCCACACGCCGACGCATTCCACCAGATAAATCATTCATTCGCATGTCTCTCTTATCTTGAAGATTCACGCGGTGAAGGGCTTCGTCTACTTTTTCTTGACGCTCTGATTCTGTAGTAATACCTTGTAATAAAGCAAGATGAAGAAGTACATCTTCCACTTTGAGACTAGGATAGATATTAAAGTCTTGTGGTAAAAATCCGACTTCTCTCGAAACATCCGCATATTTTCTCTTCACAACGGACTTTCCGTCGATACTAATTTGTCCTCCAGAAACGGAAGTCAGTCCACATAGTACTTTCATCAAAGTCGTTTTCCCTGCTCCGTTTGGACCTAATAGACCAAAAATCCCTTCGATTTCAAGCGAAACATGGTGTAAAATTTGTTTCTTTCGATAGGATTTTGAGAGATGTTGTAACTGGATCATGACTCCATACTCCTTTGCACTCTATTTTTCCGTCTCGTTTAATTCTGAGTACCATTTTTTCAACAATATTAATTGTTGCTTATGGTCATAGTCCATAAATTCTTTAATCCAACGCTCTACTTCCTTCATATCTAAGTTAGATTGTTGGAGGAAAAATGGATCCACCTCTATTGGCTCTAGTTTTAATTCTGTTTGAATCCAATAAGAGAAGGCAGCGTTGAATACTTTCCATTTGGGTTGTACCTTCACTTCACTTGAACTATTTGACCAAAGAATTCCTGGCACATAAGTTGCCACTACTTCACTTAAGCTTTGATCCAAACGAAGTGTCGTTCCAATCTGCAACAAGAGATGCGCATCATCAAGATAACTGTTTCGTTCTTCGTTTGGAGAAACAAGGATAATTTTTTTAGGTACTACCGTTTGTTTATCAAATGTTCGCTGCAATACAGCGTTAGTTTGTTCTAATGTTTTTTGGACCGATTGCCAGTAAGTTTGTGGCATTGACCACGAGTCATCTGTAACGAGTTCATGATCTTTATACTCAAAAACTGCAAGATGTCCTTGCATCATCGTTACACCAGCTACACGACCTATTAAAGATCGCTCTCCCTGTCTTTTTAAGTTCGTTGTGATATCTTTCGGGATATCTCCCGAGATTTTAATATCACTCATTTTTTGTCGATCTCCGATAAGATCTAACGTTCCAACACCTAAACGATTGATTGGCTGAGACTGTCGAACAGGATACCAGTTTAATGTAGCAGGCAAATACCATGTATCTTTTGTAAGAGCAAAATATGGGCTATTTTTTATGTCGTAACGAACTTTAACATTCGTAGTAGAACCATCTGACGAAATCGGAAAAGAGATAAAGTCGCCTTGACGCTTAAATTTAACTTTCCTGTTGTTTACTATTACAGCGTTTACGTCGTATTCATGCCACAAAGAAAGACTGATAGATTGTTTCTGAGAAACTTTCATTAACATATCAGCTTCTACTTTTAATGCGTTGGTTTCTTGTACCATATTTAAGTTCATCTTTTGAATCATATAATCAAGAGCACCCTTTTCAGGAACAAAGGTATACGGGGGTTTATAGTGCTTCGATAAATCAGAATCAAAACTGCGATCAAAACTCAATTGATTGTTCGCGAGTGCAAAGGGAGATACAAAAACAAGGACTCCTAATCCAAGTATGGAGAAAACTACTGTCAAAATTCTTTTAGAAGCTCTCAAGTGCCATTGTCCAACTAAAAGAAATAACAAGACGCATTGCAGTGATATATGAAGGATATTCTTTATAAAAAGAGCTTCATTTCCGAGAAAACCACTGAGTTGTGCATGGATATGCCCTGGTTGAATAGGACCAATAAACAATAGACTACGTATTCCCTCGAATCCACCTTTGTAGAAATAGTCAGAGAAGAATTCGGTATTTAATGGACCAATCAATACCCATACGAGAAAGAGTGCCAACATGCCAGTCTTTTTCTTTCCAAATATCAGTGCACAGTTGATTCCCCATAATGCTGTTAGAGTGAGCGGTAAGAAGTAAAAAATCACAGCATGCTCTACAATATCAAGTTGAAACGTAGACCATGGAATCTCTTGATTCTGATAGTAGATGAACAAACCTAATAGACCTATCAAGAGAGTTGTCCCTACAAAAATGACATGATTGAGAAGGATTGAAAAAATTCGCTGATATTGTATGGTGACGATATCCGGGAAGAGTATGCTTTGTCGATACTGCACTTCTTCAGAGACAAGTCGATACATATAGACGGCGACTAGTAACATCATTCCTTGTACAGGAATAACAAACCCATTCAAGAGGCTTGCATAATCCATGTACACATACTCCTCCCGAATGTCGGCGATGATCTTCATTCCAATACTAAAAGGAAACAGAAGTAAGGAGAATACGTAAAAATAACTTTTAATCATTTGTAATCCGTAAAATTTTAGTAGATCTTTTACAATGATTTTCTTCACTTTTTTCACCTCTTTATTTTACTTGTGATAGTTGGGTATTATCACAAGTAAGTTTTAATAGTAGTGCTACTATCTTCTTTGTAGTTCATCAACAAAAAACTAAGAACAATGGGGAAAACCATTATTCTCTCAAACTAATACTGAATGAGAGAGACAATTCTACAGCTTTGCAAAGAAATACGTCTATCCTTTTCAAGGTTGACACGTATTTGAGTGTATTTTTAAACAATCCATTACTTTAGGTAAAGAAGAAGCGGAGTTCATAGTCCCTTCAGTCTTAGTCATCAAATCTATCCACACCAAATTGAACGTAATAAATTGGAATTACAAAAAGACATTTTCGAAATAGTGCGTAACACTACAAACAAAGAGCTTTAATCAAAGAATCGACAGGGATCAGGTTTTGACTAGAGAAAAGCTCATAACTCAAAAATAAAAAGAGACGAATAACACGAATTTAAAGATAATACGACAGATTCGGAGAGTAGTTGTTGAGAAGCAAAGGAAAAGTAATTTGGATATTTATGCTATACATCATATGATCATTTTGGCTTCGTTCTTGAAGTAATCGTAACAGCTAGCGATACCTAATTACGAAGTGGAGTTTTAATCTAAACAGCCCTGAATCCTAATGATCCAGGGCTGTTTTCATGTGTCTTAATATGTAAGCGATCCTGCAATGATCAAACCAATCGAAATCGATAAGAAGAGGAGCAGCAAGCCGACTGCTTCATTGTTCGCATCAATCTCTTTCGTCATGCTCAGACGTGGGATTAGTAAATCCGCGAGATAGAATAAGACGATTTGTAAGACGATCGCGAGTGCGCCCCATAACACCATATCGAGAATGCTGACAGAGTTCGAGATACTCGAATAGAGGACGATGGCAAGACCAAGAATACGTCCACCGAAAGCGTAGACGGCCGCTTTCTTTCCGTTACGGATGAGTTCGAGCTCCTTCGATTTCGTCGTCACCTCGAACAAGACGACACCGATTGCTAGTAGTACGGTCGCGACACCGATATACGAGAGCGTTGAAAGAAATAGATCACTGAATGTCATGCTGGTACCTCCATCATGATTTTTTATTTTTTTTGCGTTGTTCGTATGCAACATACAATTCAAGCAGTGCTCCGACGAGAATACCTGCTGATACATACAAATAGAAGTTGTCACCAATGAATCCGAACAAGAGACCTAAAATGAGGCCGATCAGGATATAGGGACCTTTTGCTAACTTCATGCCAATCACCTACCTCTTCTTTAAAGGTAGCGGATTTCAGAGGTGGCGTCCATCGTTATTCTTGAAAGCTGACGGCAGATTCTGCATTAGGAGAAAACAGGACGACTTGATTCCGCCCTTGTTGCTTTGCCTGATAGAGAGCAGCATCCGCATCCAGTAGAAGATCGTCGATTTGCAGTGTCGTCTCATCGTATGCGGCTAAACCAAACGATGCCGTGAGCGGTAGCTCTGTCGTCGCTAGTCGGAACGGACTAGAAGCGACCCGTTCGCGTAATTGCTCTGCTAAAGGCAAGACTTCAGCAAGCGGAACACTCTCAAACAGGACTGAAAACTCCTCACCGCCGTTACGGGATAAATACCCGCTTTCTGCCACTCCATCGCGCAGTCGATTGGCGAACTGCCGCAGCACCTCGTCGCCCGCCTCATGTCCATACGTATCGTTGACCTGTTTAAAATGATCGATGTCGATCGTCAACAACACGACCGACTGTTTGGTTAGAATCAATCGCTGTTTGACATCCGTAAAGTATTCATTGAAGGCGCGTGAATTGTTCAATCCTGTCAAAAAGTCGAGTTGCGCTTTTTGCCGAAGCATCCGTAATGATTGTTTGGTCAACCGAATATCGCGGATGATCAGTAGGGCGAGCCAGCTACTGACGAACGATGCAGGAATGACGACTGCCATCACTTCAAGTAGAAGAATCTGTTTCGGTAAGACAATCCATAAGACAAGAGCGTGTAAAGCCGTCGCGTAGAGCGTCACGAGTGTGAATGTTCGTTTTGCATAAGGTGGCATTTCGCGAACGATTAAGCTCGTTCCTAAAGCAATGGCGACAATGAAGCCGAATGCGGTGAAGGCTGCTAGATTCGTTCCTAAACTGAAACGATAGATGATGATTGCAATCGTCACGATCGTTGTCGGGATGGCGCCACCAAAGTAGGCAGCGACGACGACCGGAATATGACGCAAATCAACCATGACGCCAGGTGCTGCTTCAATCGTCATCTGCATGAGTAGTAATGAGATGACACTTAAGGCAAGACCATACAGGACGCGGGTCAGAAGTGGTGATTCACGGGTGATCGGGAGCGGTGATAATTTTCCGAGCAGATAGAAACCAGCCATTAATAGCGTCACGTTATGCAAGACGTCAAAAAGGATGCTTTTCATGAAATGTCCATCCTTTCAATTAAAAGTACGTTACTTAAAAGACATACGCCATAAAAGGACTAACTCCTGTTCCATGAAAAAATAATCTATCTGATGCAATTGTGTCTATAATGTGAACTTATGATTTCTATAAGCTGTACTTATAGTTTGGCGGAATTTAATTGACCTCTTCGACACTGCGTTGTTAAATGATGAAGAAGCGATATGAAAGCGCTTACTAAAATCGAAGGAGATCTACTTATGGAACTTGTCATCATTCTTCTTGCCTTATCCTTATTGATGTTCGTTGCCTATCGTGGTTTTTCGGTCATCCTATTTGCGCCAATCTGTGCCTTGTTCGCCGTCCTACTGACGAACCCGGATTGGGTGTTACCTTTCTTCTCGAATATCTTCATGGAAAAGATGGTCGGCTTCATCAAGGCGTACTTCCCGGTCTTCCTCCTCGGGGCGATTTTCGGAAAAGTCGTTGAGATGTCCGGTATCGCGGAGTCGATCGCAAAGACGATCATCCGTATGATCGGTGCGAAGCGTGCCATTCTTGCTATCGTCTTACTTGGCGCCATTCTTACATATAGCGGCGTCAGCTTATTCGTTGTCGTCTTCGCTGTGTATCCGTTCGCAGCGAACTTATTCCGCGAAGCGAACATCCCGAAACGCCTCATCCCGGGAACGATCGCCCTTGGTGCATTCACGTTCACGATGGATGCCTTACCAGGAACACCTCAGATTCAAAACGTCATCCCAACGACGTTCTTCAAAACAGATATCTACGCTGCGCCAATCATGGGAACGGTCGGTGGATTGTTCATCCTAGTCGTCGGTATGTGGTATCTCGAGTCACGCAAGAAAAAAGCCCATCAAGCAGGGGAAGGCTACGCTGGATTTGAAGCAACGGCGGCAAGTGCCGCACCGCAGATGGAGTTGAAGAATGAACCAGAAATGACGCTCGAGACGGATCGTCAACCGGTCTATCGGCAAGTCCTTGCCTTCGTCCCACTCGTCCTCGTTGCCGTCATGAACAAAGTCTTCACACTCTCGATTCCGAAATGGTATCCGGAAGGATTTGATTTTTCAGCAATCGGTTTAGAGGCATTCGGAAAGATTGAGACGCCGGCCGTTCTTGCGATCTGGTCCGTCCAAATGGCATTATTGATCGGAATTCTCGCAGCGATGCTCTATGACTTCCCGAAGATCAAGACGAACTTCCAAGCTGGTTTGAACGTCAGTATCGGTGGCGCGCTTCTAGCGGTCATGAATACAGGTGCTGAGTATGGTTTCGGAGGCGTTATCGCAGCGTTACCAGGATTCAAGTCCGTCTCAAGCGGGATCTCAGAGACATTTACGAATCCGCTCGTCAATGGAGCCGTCACGACGACGACGCTTGCCGGCGTTACTGGTTCCGCATCAGGCGGGATGGGAATCGCGTTAAGTGCGATGTCGGATAAATATACGCAAGCCATCACATCAGGCGGCGTGCCACCGGAAGTCATGCATCGCGTCATCTCGATGGCGTCCGGCGGAATGGATACGTTACCGCATAACGGTGCCGTCATCACGTTACTTGCCGTTACGGGGCTGACGCATCGTCAGTCGTATAAGGACATCTTCATGATTACGATCCTCAAGACAGTGACGGTCTTCTTGATGATTGGATTGTATAGTTTGACTGGTTTGTACTAAGGATTTTTAAAGGGGGCATCATCAGATGAAACAGGGGAAAGTATACGCATCATTCGCGGAAGCGACAGCAGACATCTTTGACGGGGCGACGCTAGTCGTAGGGGGCTTCGGACTCTGCGGAATCCCGGAAAAATCAATTACCGCGTTGCAAGAGAAGGGCGTCAAGGATTTGACGGTCGTCAGTAATAACTGTGGCGTCGATGACTTCGGACTCGGTCTCCTCTTGCAGACGCGACAAATCAAGAAGATGATTTCATCGTATGTCGGGGAAAACAAGACGTTCGAGCAACAATACCTCAGTGGCGAGATTGAAGTCGATCTCGTCCCACAAGGTACACTTGCGGAACGTATCCGTGCCGGTGGAGCTGGCATTCCCGGTTTCTATACACCAACTGGCGTCGGGACACCGATTGCTGAAGGGAAGGAACAAAAAGAGTTCGATGGAAAAACGTATCTGCTCGAAGAAGGAATCGTCGGTGATTTTGCGATCGTCAAGGCATGGAAAGCAGATCGACTCGGGAATCTTGTCTTCCGGAAGACGTCACGCAACTTTAACCCGATCGTCGCGACAGCCGGAAAAGTAACGATCGTTGAAGTCGAAGAACTGGTCGAAGTCGGTGAACTCGACCCGAATGAGATTCATACACCTGCTGTCTACGTCCAGCGCATCGTCGTCGGAACGGATTATGAAAAACGCATCGAACGCCGGACTGTCCGGGAAGCTTGAGGAGGAGACGGATATGAAAACGACACGAGAGATCATCATTGAACGCGCACTTCAGGAAATCGAAGACGGGATGTACGTTAACCTCGGGATCGGAATTCCGACATTGATCGCCAATGCGATTCCGGACGATATGCATGTCATGCTGCAATCCGAAAATGGACTGCTTGGCATCGGACCGTATCCGCTTGATCATGAAGTCGATGCCGATGAAATCAATGCCGGCAAAGAAACGGTCACGGCACAATCCGGAGCATCTTACTTCGACAGTGCCGAATCGTTCGCGATGATTCGCGGTGGGCACATCGACCTCGCGATCCTCGGCGGGATGGAGGTCGATCAAAACGGTGACCTCGCGAACTGGATGATTCCGGGCAAAATGGTCAAAGGCATGGGCGGGGCGATGGATCTCGTCAACGGAGCAAAACGCGTCGTCATCATCATGGAGCATGTCAACAAACACGGCGAATCGAAAGTCAAACAGGCGTGTACCTTGCCGTTGACAGGACGCGCCGTCGTCAACCGTTTGATTACGGACCGGGCCGTCTTTGATTTCACACCGGACGGAATGGTCTTGATCGAGACGCTGAATGGTCATACGGTCGAAGACGTCAAACAAGTCACGGAAGCACGATTCACGGTCAGTCCGGAACTCGAGCGCGTGACGGTAGGGGAGTGAAGCAGATGGTCCAAGAAGATATCGTACTCGTCACAGGTGCAGGAAGCGGAATTGGTCTTGAAATCTCAAAGGCGTTTGCTGCGGCAGGAGCAAAGGTCGTCGTAACGGACGTTCGCGCAGAAGCAGCAGAAGAGGCTGCGGCAGCGATTCGCGCAGACGGTCATGAAGCGGTTGGCATGACGCTCAACGTCACTGATGAAGCACAGGTCGAAGCCGTCTTGAAGCAGACGGTCGAACAGTTTGGTCGACTCGACGTCTTGATCAATAACGCGGGTCTTCAACACGTCTCACCAATTGAAGAGTTTCCAACAGAGAAGTTCGAATTGATGATCAAGATCATGTTGACGGCGCCGTTCATCGCTATCAAACATGCCTTTCCAATCATGAAGGAACAAGGCTACGGACGGATTCTTAACATGGCATCGATCAATGGTTTAATCGGTTTTGCTGGGAAAGCGGCGTATAACTCGGCGAAGCATGGATTGCTCGGTCTGACGAAAGTCGCAGCCCTTGAAGGAGCAGAACACGGAATCACCGTCAACGCGATTTGCCCGGGGTACGTCGATACACCACTTGTCCGGAATCAGATGGAAGACTTGGCGAAGACGCGTCACGTCGAGCTTGAGAAGGTACTCGAGGAAGTCATCTATCCGCTCGTTCCACAAAAACGGTTGCTCGCCGTCGAGGAAATCGCGGATTATGCATTGTTCCTCGCGAGCCGCAAAGCAAAAGGCATCACGGGACAAGCGAACGTACTCGATGGAGGATATACGATTCAATAAGGAGATGGAGCAGATGAGTGAAGCAGTCGTCATCGTCAGTGCGACGCGCACGGCGATCGGGAATTTCAATGGGAGTTTGAAAGACGTCAAAGCAACGGAACTTGGAGCGACAGTCATCCGCGCAGCACTTGAAAAAGCTGGTGTCGCAGGAGATCACGTCGACGAAGTCTTTTTCGGTAACGTCCTCTCAGCAGGACTTGGTCAAAATCCAGCACGGCAGGCGGCACTCGCTGCCGGATTACCGGAGACATGTCCAGCGATGACCGTTAACAAGGTCTGCGGATCCGGTCTCTCAGCCGTCCATCTCGCGTATCAGGCGATCAAGTCGGGCGAAGCCGATGTCATCGTTGCCGGTGGGATGGAGAACATGAGCCAAGCGCCGTATGTCTTATCGGGCGCACGGTCTGGACTGAAGATGGGTGACCAACCGCTCGTCGATACGATCATCCAGGATGGACTTGAGTGTGCGTTTAATGACTATCACATGGGAATCACGGCAGAGAATTTAGCCGACGCCTATGAACTCTCCCGCGAAGCCCAGGATCAGTTCGCTGCGACGAGTCAGCAAAAAGCGCAGACGGCATTAGCGGAAGAACGGTTCGTCTCGGAAATCACGCCAGTGTTAATTCCACAACGAAAAGGCGACCCGATCCGTTTTGATCAAGATGAGTTTCCACGTGCCGGAACATCTGTCGAAACACTCAGTCGTTTGCGCCCGGCATTCAAAAAGGACGGAACGGTTACGGCAGGCAATGCATCTGGCATCAATGACGGGGCTGCCGCACTTGTCATCATGTCCGCGACAAAGGCAAAAGAACTCGGTGTGACACCACTCGTTGAGATCGTCTCAAATGGAACGTCCGGTGTCGATCCGAGCATCATGGGAATCGGTCCCGTCCAAGCGGTCCAAAAGGCACTCGATAAAGCGGGACTGACGCTTGACGAGATCGATGTCATCGAAGCGAACGAAGCATTCGCGGCACAATCTCTCGCGGTCGATGCGGAGCTACAGTTCCCGCACGAGAAGCTCAACCGCAACGGTGGCGCAATCGCGCTCGGTCATCCGATTGGTGCGAGTGGTGCGCGGATTCTCGTTACGCTGATCCATGAACTCGAGCGGACGGGTGAGATGCATGGTCTTGCGACGTTATGCGTCGGTGGCGGTCAAGGGGTTGCGACAATTGTAAAATCTGTAAGAGGATAATTAAAATAGGATCAATTCAGAGAAATGAAAACACTCCTTTTGTTTTTCATGACTTAAGAGAGTATATAAGATTTGAGCTGTCTTCGTTTACTGAGAAGACAGCTTTTTCGTTTACCAACAATTATAGTGTTAGATATAGTGTTAGACTTAATTTTCGCTATTTTTTTTTGAAACTGCCACCCATACTTCACTGTATACCTGCTCTGGGTCATTACCATGAATCGTAAAGGATATGGCAGGCAAGTCAACCAATTCATAACCAGAGGAAGGTAACCATTCGGAGTATGAACGAGCCATTGTTTCTTGTAAAGTCGCCGGGAAAGGTCCACGATTCGGGAAAATGACCCATGTCGAAGCATCAACATACAGTTGTTCGAGTCCGATATCAGAATCCCTCAATTTTTGTGATGTAGCATATCCTAACATATGGGTTAGTGAACCGGTTTCTTCCTGAAAATGTTCCTCATGATCATAAGATACATTCAATATATGGTGAGGATAAAAATCAGCCATTGCTTTCATTTTTTCTCGTTGATCCGTTGTGATGGATTGGGCAAGCTCTAGAATGGATTCATTAACTCCTTCAAATTGTATTGGTACACGTTTAGAAACACCTGTTATAAAAAATGAACTTTTTTCCTCGATTTTAAATTCCATTGAAGTTCCTCCTTTAATCTCTAAATAAAATGTGAAAGGAGGAAAGGTTTTTTGAATTTTATTTTTTATGGCAAATGATGGTAAATAGCCTGACCAGTTACGAAAAGCTCTTGAAAACCCTTCTACAGAACGAAAACCATACTGGAAGGCGACCGTAGTTACAGAAGTGCCTTGAATCAAGTCGCGATTCGCTTCTGATAAACGTCGTTGTTTAATATAATCTGTTAATGTGATCCCTGACATATAAGAAAACATTCTTCGAAAATGATAATCGGATAGCCCTGTCAATCGAGTCACATCTTCAGGTGATAGTTCTTCTGTCAAATGTTCATCGATATAGTGCATCAATTGATTTAATTGTTCAAGCAATATTTATCTCCTCCTTTCTCTATTCAATATAAGTGTTGCTGACAAAGAAGACTTGATATTTTACATACTAATTAAGTCGATTGATAAAAATCATTATTGTAAAGATTTTAGATTATAATATCTTTTTTGGGACAAGAAGTGAAGTTCTACTACGTCATATGAACTTATGAATTCGGTTTCATGCTTCGATGCACAAACGTAACAAATTCTATGGACCGTAGCTCCACCAAACTTTCTGCGCAATTTTCAGAATATTCTCCAGATAAACTCCTAGCACGAGCTCTTAAACGTATGTTATCCTTTCGAACGAAGTACTTCATCTGCTTAGGGAGCGAGATGAAGTCGATCATCATCAGTGGGGGTTTATTATGTCTAAAACTGTTCCAACATCATTTATCATCGTCATCGGCATGATGCTCTTCGCCTTATTTTTCGGGGCAGGAAATCTCATCTTTCCGCCGATGCTCGGACAGCTCGCAGGGGAGCATGTCTGGGTCGCCAATGCCGGATTCCTCGTCACCGGTGTCGGTCTACCATTGCTTGCGATTCTTGCATTCGCGTTTTCAGGGGAACGCGATTTACAAGCGATGGCGTCACGCGTTCATCCTGCGTTCGGAATCGGGTTCTCGGTCATTTTGTATCTTGCGATCGGTCCCTTCTTCGCGATTCCTCGTGCCGGAACGGTCTCGTATGAGATCGGAATCAAGCCTTTCTTCAGTGAATCGACGAGCCACTGGCCGTTGCTCATCTTCACGGTCTTGTTCTACACGGTTGCGTGTCTCTTATCATTGAATCCGACGAAAATCGTCGATGTCGTCGGGAAAGTACTGACACCGATTAAGATCACGTTCATCGGTCTGTTGATCGTCGTCGCTGTCCTCCATCCGATCGGAAGTTTTCAGAATCCTTTGAAGACATATCAGTCGAATGCTTTCTTTAACGGTTTCCAGGAAGGATATATGACGCTCGATGCACTTGGTGCTTTCGTCTTCGGAATCATCATCATCGCAGCGATCAAGGAAAAAGGTGTCACATCGAAGCGACAGTTACTCTTGATTTGTACGAAAGCGTCATTGATCGCAGCAGCCTTGCTTGCAATCACATACTCGGCGCTTGCCTTCATGGGTGCTTCGAGTGTCTCGGAAATCGGACAACTAGCGAACGGAGCAGAGATCTTGTCGGCTGTGTCGGATCATTACTTTGGTGAATACGGTGCGATCTTACTCGGTCTGATGATCACAGTCGCCTGTATGACGACAAGTGTTGGGTTGATTACGGCCTGTGCCGCGTTCTTCTCGGCACTCGTGCCAAAAATCTCGTACGTCAAATGGACGATTGGTCTATCGGTCTTCAGCGCACTCGTCGCGAACATCGGTCTGAATCAATTACTTGCTGTCTCAAAACCAGTCTTGATGACGCTTTATCCACTGGCGATCTGTCTCATCTTCCTGACATTCTTGCATCCACTCTTTAAAGGCAAACCTGCCGTTTATCAAGGGGCGCTGTGGATGACATTCGTTGTCAGCTTATTTGATGGATTAAAGACAGCGAAGATCAACGTTTCAGCTGTCACAAACGTGTTCGACGTGGTATTACCGTTTGCTTCCGTCAGTCTCGGATGGGTCGTTCCAGCCATTATTGGCGGAGTGATCGGAGCAGTCGTTGGTAAGAAAACAGCACAGACACACTCGTCGTCGCGTGTGGCTTAAATTAAATCCTTTCACTCAGATTACACTGGGTGAAGGGATTTTTTGTTGTAACGATGAAACATAGTCTAACAACAGTTGTTGACAAAAAGCGGTAGCATGATGCTATAGTGTTAACGAAAATGATATTCATTATCAATTAGAAGGGGTGATAGGTGATGTTCATCCAGTTGAAAACATTCAAAGCTGATATACGGAAAAAGCATCTGATAGCAAATGTTTTTTAGGAGTGAGTTGAAAATGACAGAAGCACTACATACATTTCGCGTGAGAAAACATGCGTTACAAACAGGAGGACAATTGGCGTTACGTCCGAGTTTGATCGTCGTCATACAAGGGGCTGGTATTACCTACACGGAAAGAAAACGTCTAGAGGCGGGAGAAGCCTGTTTCGTCAAGAAATCAGGTGAACGTTTCATCGTTCAGGAGGGACATTGTCTCTTGTATCAGTTAGAGGTTGACCTGACGGCATTTCCAATCTTCCGACAACCAACGAATGAACTAGTGGAGTGTTTAGAACGAATGCAAGGGTGTCCAGAAACAATGACCGGTTCTCTTAGACAGCATCGCTATCTGTATCAACTGCTGGAGCAATTAAGTGAACGTCGTCATGAGCAGACGTTTGAGGAAGTGACGTCCCAGTGGTTAGAAGAACTCGGGAGATCAAGAACAGTCAGTGACTTGGCAAGTGAGTTGAACATGTCACTGCCGACGTTTTCCCGCCAATTCAAAAAGTACTACGATCAATCACCAAAGGAACTGCTTCATCAATTGCGGATGCAACGGGCGAAGGAGTGGATGATTGCACATCCAGATTGGACGATTGCCGAGATCGCAGAACGTGTATCAATCAATGATGAATTTTATTTCAGCCGTCTCTTTAAAAAACGTGAGGGACTATCACCAAGTCAGTACCGAAAACGGTTGATTCCACGGGTCGGAATCTGGAGTCAAGAGTTGTTACAAGATCACTTATTGGCACTTGGCATTCAACCGGTCATCGCACCGTCTTTTCCGACACAATATCGTTCGAACGGGGTGCCAGACTATTTAAGTGAAATCGAAGGTACGCGACTATACGACGCGTCAGCAACGATTTTACCGGAATGGTTTGAGACATCAAATCTTGATCTCGTTTTACGGACACCGATACGAGGTGAACTACCACCTATGTTGACCTCTTGTCCGATCATCGATATTTCGAAACAAACTTGCTGGAAGGATTACTTGTATGATGTTGCTAAGGCAACCGATATGCTTGAGCGAGCGACTGATATCATCAACGAAGTCGAGACACTTGAATCAGTTGTGAAGCAACAATTCGAATTCAATCGGAATGTGACATGGGCCGTCATTTGGATCAGAGACTCAGAAATCAGACTGTACGGACGAACAGGGCATACGATGTTGGATTTTCTGTTCAATGAAATCGGTCTACGAGCAGTGGAAGGACTTCCGCATACCGTCTACATGACGATCAGCCTAGAAACATTACAGCAGTTAGATCCGGATGGTCTGTTCATACTGTGGAGTCAACCTGCAGATGTGGAACGAATTCGAGGAACGAAGGAGTGGAAAACGCTTCGTGCCGTTAGGACGGGGCGTATATTTCACCCAGACAGTGTAGATTGGGATCCGTGGGGACCACTTGGGAGGATGCATATGTTACGTCAATTGCATACATATATCAGCGATAGTAACTGTTTTGTTTGTCCATGAAGAATGAAAAGAAAATCCATGTCATTCGTCATTGATAATGATTATCATTACAGATGGAGTTCACAATGAGGCAGAGAAGGCTGATAAATGAACCTAAAAAGTCGTCACCTTGTCGTACGAATGTTAGGGAGGATCGTTTGTTTGATTTGTGTTAAATCTCACGACGATATGTGACTTCTGGCATTTAATCGATTGTGAAAACGGATTGAAGAAACTTGAAAACGTTTTACTTAAAATAAGTGCGTATACGCACCATCAAAAACGGGGAAACCCGTTTTTCTATTGATATGGAATGAGAATGATTTTCAATAAGGGGAGGAACAGAGCGTGCGAACATGCGAAGAACAAATCGAGCGATTAGCGACCGAGGTGACGCTTCAATCGTTCATGAACAGCTACATCAGAGAAGTGAACCCGGGCGAATGGGTCAACGAGAGACCGTTTGATGCATCCGAGACATCCTCTTTTTATTGGATGAAGCCATATCTCATTGAAATCAAACGTCGTTCCATCATCGGACGCCACGAGATTGGAATGATCCGTGAAGAGACAAAGAACGGATGGCGGGAAGTTTCAGCCATGTCTTGTATCATCACCTGTTGCATCAAGCTTCAAGATCAACATCCGGATCAAACGGACTTACTCTTTCGCGTTCTTGACAGTCACCGGACTGTGCAATTGATTTTGGAGGAACAACTGAACGCACAAGAGCAACAGACGTTCATCGATTATGAACAACGCTTGTGGTGTGGCCATTGGTTTCATCCGACCCCGAAAAGTAGAGTCGGTATGACCGACTGGCAACAAAAGGCGTATGCCCCTGAATTCCGTCAGCCGTTTCAACTTCACTATTTCACAGTACATGAGACATTGCTCGAGGAACGTTCAGGTAGCAACGAGACGATTAGTCAGCTGATGAAAAATCAACTGGGTAACTCAATCCAAGCGACGGCGCAAGAGCGAGTCATTCCAATTCATCCGCTTCAAGCCGAGTATTTGTTACGTCAGCCGACAATCAAGCAACGGATCGAGCAAAGTATTCTCCGTTATCATGGCGCAACTGGACCACTCTATAACGCGACTTCGTCGATACGGACCGTCGAAGCACTCGACCGAAGTCATATGTTGAAGTTATCCATACCTGTCCAAGTGACGAACTCAAGACGCGTCAACAAGCGGCACGAATTAGAGGCCGGTTATTTGATGCATCGATTGTTTCATCATCTGTCTCTTCCTGATACATTTGACCTCATTCATGATCCTGCGTATTTGGCGATCCGGACTAGAGAAGAAACCGGATTCGAAGTTATTTTGCGAGAGCCAGCACCCCACGCGGTAAATGTTGCAGCACTCGTCCAACCGGCATTACCGAATTCGGAATCTCTCCTGCTGCGGCTCATTCGGCAGTCAGGATTAATCGAACCGGAACACGTCACTCGGTGGTGGAAACAGTACTTAGAGTTGACGTTAGGAGCGATCGTTACACTGTATGAGGAACAAGGAATCGGTCTCGAGGCACATCAGCAAAATAGTCTCATCACATTCGAAGACGGATGGCCGGTTCAATATCACGTCCGGGATAATCAAGGCTATTACTTAGCAGACACGAATCGAGATTCCTTCATCCTGCTGGAACCGGAATTGAAGCATACGACGTTGTTCTACCCAGAAGAAGTCATTGCTGAGCGTTTGACGTACTACATGATTTGGAACCATCTGGCGAGTGTCATCGACCGATTGGCAGCAGACACATTATTGAACGAAGAAGTTGCTATCGCGTTACTGCACGAATGGTGTCAGGTACGAGTTGAAAGTCTAGAAGGGCGAGGCAGAGCTTGGCTTTTGATGTTGTTAGAATCGCCGACACTTCCATATAAGGCGAATTTACTAACACGCCTACAAGGACTCGATGAACTCGAAGTCGAGGGAGAACGAGTTTGTTTCGTCGAGTTGGATAATCCGTTACGGGAGGACAACTATGCTTTACGACAGCAAAACACGTATCTGCAAACAACTTCTTGAGAGTTTGTTATTCGAACGGATTCTTCCTTTTACTGAAATGATTGTCGGAATGAAGCATCGTTTTACATTCCACATAAAAGATAGTGAAGTGACAGTCGAGGGCAAACGCGGTCCGTTCGACCGGATTCGGCTCGACATCAAGACGTTACGCTCATCGAAGTCATCTGGCGTCAACGACTGGTTTGAGCATCTTTTGACGCAGTTGCCGATCTCGGACGACTTTCAGGAAGAGTTGCGACGTACACATGATTTTGATGACTTGTCGCAGCAACATCGTCTACCAATCCACCGAGCAGGCTTGGATTATGAAGAGTTGGAACAGACCATCATCGAAGGGCATCCCTATCATCCTTGTTATAAATCAAGGATTGGTTTTTCGCGAGCTGATCACGAGGCATATGGACCTGAAGCGGGCAATCGCTTCCAGTTACATTGGATTGCCTTACCTTCTACGCTCGTTCAAGGGAATGGAATCTTACCTATTCCACTGATTCTTGGAGAATCGCTTCTACATATGTTTTTAGTCAAACTGGAAGAGCTCAATCAAACCGATTATCAGATTCTTCCGGTCCATCCGTGGCAGTGGTCACGTATCCAACAGGAAGTGGCACAAGTCGGAGGTGTCGACTTAGGAGAAGGTGGTGTCTTCGTACAAGCGACGCAGTCGATTCGAACCGTTTTTTGTCCAGGTCACCCCGAACTACCGCATATCAAATTGCCGCTAGACTTGAAGCAAACGTCAGCCGTTCGGACTTTTTCCGTTCCGAATGTCGTGGCAGCTCCTGCGGTATCGGATTGGTTGAAAAAACAGGCGAGTGAATTGCCGGTGACGCTGTTATCTGAATTTGCTTCATCTGTCGTTTCGAGCGGTCCACTTGCGGGTCGGGTCGGCTGTGTCTTTCGAGAAAATGTCTTGACGTATGCTCAACCGGGCGAGCAAGTCATGCCTTTGACGGCACTTGCTCAAATCGAGGTCGACGGAAGACATTTTCTAGGTCCGTGGTTGGAACGATATGGTCATGAACGGTGGCTCCGTCGATTCTTCGGCGTCTATCTCGAACCAGTCATCCGACTTGTGACCGAGAAAGGAATCGGTGTGGAAGCTCACGCACAAAATACGTTACTTGTCTTACGGGATGGATGGCCGGAACGGATCATTCTCCGCGATTTTCATGATAGCGTCGAGTTCGTCACCGAGTTGCTCGATGATCCATCGGATGTACCCGATTTTAAGAGGCTACATCCTGATTTTGATGCACCGCTCAATACCTATTATGAAATGTCACACCCGCTTGCCTTACGCGAGCTGCTGTACGATACATTATTCGTCTATCATTTGACGGAACTAGCGTATCAACTTGAACTGACGGAGAACTTGAATGAAGCGACGTTCTTTGATTGGATGCATCAGACGATCGAGGGGTTGCCGATTGATCGAGACCGACTAGAACGAATCGGATGGTACGAACAAAGAGTAACGGCAGAAGCCTTACTGGCACCACGGTTTGGTTTGACGAATCAAATCGATGTAAAAAATTCACTAGTTCAACGAGGAGAGGAAGACGATCATGCTATGGATTGAGAAAGAATGGGTGACAGAAGAAGAATTGACGACACACGAACTGGTGAAGCAATCGTTCATAACGGAAGGGAAGACCGTAGCCATCTGTACGTTAGATACAAAAGCATGGTTAGCCCTCTGTCTTGCGATGCGACGTATGAATGGAACAATCCTTCCCATTCATCCGGAGACGCCTGTTTCTGGTGCTGAGCGTCTAGCGATACAAGCCGGATGTGGCTATTTGATTTATCAAGAGACCATCATTCCGCTTCCGGAAGCGGAAAAACGTGCGGGTGGATTGATTCAATTCAGTTCCGGTACGACGGGGCAACCCAAAATCATTCACCGGACATGGGAGTCGATCGAGACGGAACTGACTGCTTATACGAACAGTTTTCCGCTGACGACCAAAGCGACGATCATTGCTTGTCCGACGACGCACTCATTCGGATTACTGTGTGGAGTGTTTGCGACTTTAAGACGCGGAGCAACACCAGTCATCCTACAAGACTTCTCACCACGTCATGTGCTAGCAATTCATCGTTTGCATCCGGACGCTATCATCTATATGGCACCGGGACTGGCGTATGCAATGAGTTTGTTCCCGGAAACAGTTCACGCAGTGATGATTTCCGGGATGACATTACCAGAAAAATGGTTCCGTTCGATTGAACGGAAGACACATCATTTGCTTCAACAATATGGCTGTTCAGAAATCGGTTGTATCGCACTACATCCGAATCCGCCGAGTCCGCAAGCGATCGGATTTCCGTTAGAACACCTTGAAATTGAAACTGGAACGAAGGGGAAACCAGCAGAATTAGTCGTTTCGCAACAAGGCGTACGGATTGGTACGAAGGATTTAATGTACGTTGAAGACGGGCTGCACTTTCTTAGCCGACTCGATGAGATGATCAATGTGTCTGGCTTATCCGTCTATCCCGGGGAAGTCGAAGATGTCTTGTATCAGCTTCCAACCGTCGAGGCTGTCGTCGTCTTTAAACGAATGGATGCGTTCCAAGGAGAGCGCGTCTGCGCTCAACTCGTGACGACGGCATCGGAGGAAGAACTGAAACAACATTGTATGAAGCATCTCGCACCTCATCAACGACCGACGGAGTGGCAAATCGTTGAGCAAATCGAGCTGTCTGCGAATGGGAAAGTGAGTAGAAAACGATTGGGGGAACAAACATGTCCCGTTTAACGATTGCGCAATTCGAAGATATACTGACCGAACAGCTCGAATGGTCATCATCTGTCCCTGTCTCGACAACAGACTCTCTACGAGATGATCTAGGACTGGATTCGATGCGTTTGATTCATCTGTTGCTTCACCTTGAATTGGAACACGGGTTAGTGATTCCAGATGAGCACATGTCAGCCCTCCCCAAAATGCGAGTAGAAGAGTTAATGTCTGTTTTACAGGAGGTCATACATGATTAAAGTACACTGTCTCGTCAGTTGCGTCTGCGAGACGATCAAACGATCGGCCGCTGACCATCGTCCCTATTACTTTGGCGTATGGGATTCTTCGTTTTCCTTGTCAGCCGATTATGTCCTCTCACATCATGATGAGAAGATCAACCATCAGGAGATGCTTGATTGGTATGAACGTCTTTACGGAATCCCAGTCGAAGAATGGTACGACCACGAACAGTCAAAAGACGAAAACATCGCTCAGCTGATTCAACGAATCGAACAGAAAAACGAGGACGAGTCAGTGATCGTCATGTTGGATTTAGCTAGTCTACCTGAGCGCGAAAATAAATTTCACCATGATGTGTTTCCCCACTACGTCATGTTAGAGGCGACAGAAGATCCGGAAATATGGCACATGCTTGATCCTGATTTCCGGTATGAAGGTGAAATAGAAAGAGAACGTATTCTTGCAGCAGTACGCCATCGTGCTGTCGCTGGTGGGTTTGCGTTTCGAAGTACGGATGTTCGAATACCGAATGCGACGACGGTAAGTGCGTATTTCATGAGTTGTCTAAACGTACATCATCCATTGACTGAGTCGGTCAAACGTGTTGTGCATCACTATCGTGAAAAACCTGAGGGATTACCGAATGCCTTAAAGCAGTTACCTGTGATTGCCATTCGAAAATATGCCTATGAGCATGCATTTGCTTATTTATATGAAGCGATTGGACGCGACTTGCAGACATCTGATTTTGAAGAATGGACGGATGAGGTTGAAACATTAGTCAATCAATACTCTGTCATCCAGCATCGGGCTGTCAAATACGCTGTAACGCGTCAACCGGAAGTGTACTTAGAAATCGAACGATTGATCGAAGAACAATGGGCACGGGAGAGTGCAATCAAACGGCAACTCGTCGACACGTTCCATGCGTATCAACGACAGGAGGGAATTGAACATGAAACTCGCACTCTGTACGATCAGCTATCGGCATCATCTGCGTTCATTTAATGATTTGATCGATTTTGCTTCAGAAGAACACTTTGACGCCATTGATATTTGGGGAGTTCATGCTGAACATTTAAGAACAGAAGAAGTCGATCGGCTGAAGTCGTCCCATCTGAACGTCAGTATGTTGAGTCATTATTTAAATTTAAACGCACCGATGTCAGAACTACTTGCGGAGACAAAACGACTCTCGCAATTAGCGACACGAATCGGAACTGAGCGTATCCGCATCTTTGCTGGTAATGAGGCGAGCCATACCTTATCCGATGCCAAATGGGATCAACTCGTTTATCGATTGAACGGGATTTGCCGTGTCCTTGATCCTGCAGGACAGCGATTATTACTTGAATTTCATCCGAACACTGCAACAGATACGGTAGAGGCAACGGTTCGTTTGCTACAAGCGATCAACCATCCGGCATGTCGGATCAACTTTGACGTCTTGCATGTCATCGAATCAAAGGCAGATCCCGTCGAAGCATACTTCAGACTTGCATCGTGTGTGGATCACCTTCATTTAAAAACAGTGGCGAATGTTGAACAATTTTCAGTCTTTGAACCAGCAAATGTCTATGCGGCAAGCGGATCACGGGAAGGGATGGTTCCATTATTCGAAGGTATCGTCGATTATCACCGGTTCTTTGAAGACGTATCGGCTCATCTCGATCACTTGACGGCAAGCCTCGAATGGTTCGGTCCTGATCCGGACGAGCGATTAAGAGAAGATCGGAGTCTCATCACACAAGCTCTTGAAAGAGTACCCGTTTTGTCAAGATGATTCGACTTGATGGGGTTTAAACGTCAGCAGAAAAGGCAATTCCTCTATTGTATGTCATTGACCATCGTGTCCCTTACAGAAAGGATGTTGAAACATGTCAGAACGTGTCTTCATTAGTCCCTCAAAGTATGTCCAAGGAAAGGATGTCATTGACCGGCTCGGTACATATGTGAGCCCGTTCGGTGAAAAAGCGCTCGTCATCGCGGATGATGTCGTTTGGAAAATCGTCAAGGAACGTGTTGAGCATTCGTTGTCCGGCGAAAATGTCGGCATCGAGAAAGCGGACTTTAGTGGTGAAGCCTCACGGCATGAAGTGAAACGAATCGCTGAGCAAGCAAAAGCAGCAGATGTCCGGTTCGTCATGGGTGTGGGAGGCGGAAAGACGCTTGATACGGCAAAAGCCGTCTCGGATGAGCTGAACGTCTCCGTCGTCATCGTTCCGACGCTTGCTTCGACCGACGCACCGACGAGTGCCCTGTCCGTCATCTATTCCGACGAAGGGATTTTCGAAAGTTATCGCTTCTATAAGAAGAATCCCGATCTCGTTCTCGTCGATACAAAATTGATCGCCCAAGCACCAGCGCGCTTCTTCGCGTCCGGAATCGCCGATGCGCTTGCGACGTGGGTTGAGGTACGGAGTGTCGTCGCTTTTGGTGGACAAACGATGGCAGGGGGACGACCGACGATTGCGGCACAAGCGATCGCCAAACGGTGTGAGGAAGTCTTGTTCGAGCATGGTCGCTTGGCGTATGAATCCGTTCAAGCGCAAGTCGTCACACCGGCACTTGAAGCCGTCGTCGAGGCGAATACGCTCTTAAGTGGACTCGGTTTCGAGAGTGGTGGGCTAGCTGCAGCGCATGCGATCCATAACGGGTTCACAGCGCTTGACGGTGAGATTCACCACTTAACGCACGGTGAGAAAGTTGCCTTTGGTACACTCGTTCAACTGGCGCTCGAAGAACATCCACAAGAAGAAATCGAGCGGTACATCGCGCTCTACACGGATCTTGACTTACCGGTGACGCTCGAAGACGTCAAGCTAAAAGATGCGTCGCGTGAAGACATCGTCAAGGTCGGCGAGGCAGCGACTGCTGAAGGCGAGACGATCCACAGCGGTTTCAACGTCACGGCGGACGAAGTCGCGGATGCGATCATCGCAGCTGACCGCTATTCGAAAGCGTATCTAGCGAAACATGCTTCTTCCTGATTGATGCGTTTAAATCCGCTTCCTCTACCGAGAGGAAGCGGATTTTTTATGGGCTTTCGTCGAATGACGCTTGAATTCTTCTTAAAAACACGCTATCGTTATAAAACGTAATGATTACGATTTAATTCAGATAAAGGAGTTTTTGTGATGACGGATCGATATGAATGGGTGATTGTTGGCGGAGGAATTCATGGAATGACGGTATTCAATGCCTTACGTGAAAAAGGAATCGATCGGGAGATGATACGGATCATCGACCGTCATCGGCAACCATTGATGAACTGGCGTAAACAAACCGAACGGATCGGCATGCCTTACCTACGTTCAACTCGGGTGCACCACACTTCGACGAATCCGACGAGTCTCAGGCATCATGCGGAAGAACAGGATTATACACATCAAGCCTTCAAGGATACATACGGGCGACCATCCTTGGAATTATTCAACGACCATGCCCTTCAATTGGCGCAACGAAATGAAGTGGAGGCGAGCTGGGTCCAAGGGGAAGTCACAGGACTAAGACGAGAGAGCGGAACGTGGATCGTCTCGACAGACGAAGGTGAGTTACGAGCAAACCGTGTCGTTCTCGCCCTCGGACAATCGGAGCATCACGTCATGCCAGAGTGGGCGAAATCGGCGCGTCACGTTTTCTTATCGAAGCACGATACACCACCGGTCGTCATCATTGGAGGTGGAATCAGTGCCTTGCATCATACGATTCAATGTGCCGAGCGCTATCCCGGGCAGGTGACTCTCCTTTCACGACGTCCGCTCGAAAAAAGTGCGTTCGATGCCGATCGGAAGTTCATGGGACCAAAAGGATTGACACCATTCAAGTCCTTGTCGGCTAGTGAAAAACGAGCATTGATCGTACAGGAGCGTCGCCCCGGAACGGCAACACAGGACTTGATTCAACGTGTTCGTCATCTGATTCGGGAAGGAATCATCACTCATGAGATCGGTGAAGTCGAGCAGGAAATCGGAAGCGGAGTGAAGCTGACAGATGGTCGCATCATCACCGCTGAATCGATTATTTGCGCAACGGGTATCCGTCCGATGGTCGTCGAAGGATCTTGGCTTGAAGCGGTACAGCAAGAGTTGAATCTGCCATTGTCTCCTTGCCGGACACCGTTATTAGATGAAGAAACCTTTGAATGGGGAGAGAACTTATTCGCGACAGGCAGCCTCGCTGACTTGACGGTCGGACCGTTCGCTCGGTCGATTTACGGGGGACAAGCCGCAGCACGTGCGATCGTCTCGACGATTGAAGAGGAGCAGACTTCACTTGCTTCCGTCTAAAAGGATAAAAAAAGGTCCGACCATATGACGTCATTGATAAGTCATGGGGTCGGGCCTTTTTTTAGAGGTAATCGAGTGGATTGACGCTGCTACCAGCTGATGTTGCGCTGTAGACGTACGATCCCTTATGGAGTTCAAAATGTAAGTGTGTTCCGAAAGCGTTACCTGTCTCGCCGACTGTACCGACTTTTTGACCTTGGGCGACGGTTTGACCGACCGAGACGGAGCGGCTATTCATATGTGCATACAGACTGATGAACGGCGATCCGTTGACAGTGTGTGAGACCATGACGTAGTTGCCGTATGCGCCTTTGAACTGAGACGTAATGACCTTACCGCTTGCTGTCGCATAGACTGGAGTACCTTTTGCTGCGCCATAATCGATACCGTTATGGAACGTATAGCCGTAAGCACCGCTTGCCTTACCATATCCTTGCGTGATCGGACCACTCGTTGGTGTCGCGAAGCTTTTTGACGTCGACGTCGAGGCTTTTGATGCACCACTGCTGTTTGTCAGTGTCAAGACAGCATATTTCGAGACGTAGTCAGCGTGAACGAATCGTTTGTCGCCACCGTATAGGAACTTGATCCAGTCACCTGTACGACCGAGGTAGCGGAATGTTTCGCCTTTATCGACACTTCCGACGACTACACTGCTCGTCGAGTTGCTGCTACGAACGCGAAGATTGTCGACGTTGATTTTAATCTTATAGATACGTGTTACAGAATATTTCTTAACATATGTAGAAGAGACGTAGACTTTTTTTGAACCATAGAGGATTTTCGTCCAGTTCCCTGTCCGTCCGAGATACTTGTATGTGTCACCTTTTTCAAAGCTCGTGACCGTACCGTAAGATGTCGAAGGACCCGTCCGAGCGCGTAAGCCGTCCTCCATGACCTTCACCTTATAGAACGTCGTTGCAGCATCCGCACGCGGGATGGCAAACGATGCAAAACTTGCAACAGCGATTGCTGTCGCCGAGACACCTTTCCAAAAACCATGCATGATTCATTCCTCCTGAATATGTAATCTGTATGACTAAACCGTTATGTAAATTTCATAGATGAGTATAACATTTACGAATTTGTTTAAATGTTACATTCACATTTCGATATTATTTCAATAAATTATATTAAACGGACTTAATTTTATTCTTTTTCCAATAATCCATAAAATTCTTTGACAAGATTGGATGGAATTGGATAAGATGAAATGCCCACTGAAAATCAAAAAAGGTACCTCAGATGAGGTACCTGGAAATGCTTATAAGAAAGCGAGTGGGTTGACACTGCTTGCTGCTGAAGAACCGCTGTAGACATAGTTTCCACGGTGGATTTCGAAGTGTAAGTGTGATCCCGAAGAGTTACCAGTGCTCCCGACAGCTCCAATGTTCGCGCCTTTCGGGATCGATTGACCGACGAAGACAGAACGTTTGCTTAAGTGAGCATACACCGTTGTGTACGAAATACTGTTCACTTTATGTTCGACCATGACATGGTTACCATAAGCTCCCTGATATGACGACTTGATGACTTTTCCGGCAACGGCTGCTTTAACTGGTGTTCCAGTAGGTGCTCCGAAATCGATTCCGTTATGGAACGTGTAGCCGTATTTCCCGCTAGCATTTCCGTATCCTTGTGTGATTGATCCGCTTGTTGGACGCATGAATCCAGTAGACGAAGAGAATGATGCTTTTTTCGCTGATTTACTAGAAGCGCTATACTTCTTGACGTAACCAGAATAAACGAAGCGTTTTTCGCCTTTATGCATGATCTTCGTCCAGTTTCCTGTCCGACCAAGGTATTTGAATGTTTGACCCGCATTGACGCCGTCGACGATGCGGTGTTTTAACGATGGACCAGTCCGGACGCGGAGTCCGTCTGCTTTGATTTTAACTTTATACGATGAGCCAGAAGCGGCTTCAACCTTACCTGTACCCGTAGCTGCAAAACCTGAAACAACGAGGGCGCTCATTGCTAACGTCGTGATTGTTCGTTTCATGAATGTTCCTCCTAAGTTGAATATCTAGTGTTGTCGTCGGAATGACATCTATAGAAGTGGATGCGTTTAGTGTGTGTTGAAGTGAGTGATGCGGTCATTTGACTAACGAGAGTATAGCATTCAAACATCAGACGGTTGTGTTTCAATTTGATTGCTTAAATATATTCTAATAACAATTGTTGTAATATTGAATACATATTCAATCTCAAAATCCCTTAAAATCAAGATGAATCCGTGTTACAACGAGATGAATTTGATGACAAAACGCAATCGTGGGAAATGATGAGAAAGTATGGGAGTCTAATAAGATGAGAGTAGGTAATGGAATGGATTTGACGTTTACAGTAAATCAAAAAAAGCTTAATATTCGCGCAGTAGCGCTGTTGATTCAAGATGGACATCTGTTGATTCATCGCCAAGGAGAAGATGATTTTTGGTCATTACCGGGAGGACGCGTCCAGTTCGGTGAAAGTGGTGCCAAAGCGATTGAACGTGAAATATTAGAAGAACTAGGTCAGTTGATTGAGCCACCGGTCTTCCGTTTCCTGCATGAAAATTTCTTTAAGTACGCTGATCACGAGTTTCATGAACTAGGAATGTTTTATGAAGTCGTTTGCAAAAAAACGCTGCCTTTATTAACAGAGGATTTTTACGGTCCAGAAGGTGAAGGGTTGACGTATCGCTTCGTTCCGTTCAACAAACTGGATCAGTATACATTGTATCCAAGCGAACTATCAAACATGCTCCAAACGAATGTATTCCCAACACTGTTGACGAATGACATCTGACTTTTCCAGAAAAACGTTTATAGATGTATCGCAAGGGAATGGTTAATCATGTAGTTCATTCCAACAGTGATAAGGGAGCTGATCGTTCATGAGAGAAGAACAGTTCGAAGCGATGCATCAAGAAGCACGAGGGCAGACGCAGGAACAACAACCCGGTGTCGAGTACGCCATGAAACCAGAACCGATTTACGATGATCCGGACTATGTCGGTTCAGGAAAACTGACGGGGAAGGTCGCGCTGATCACGGGCGGGGATAGTGGAATCGGTCGTGCCGTTGCTGTCGCTTATGCGAAAGAAGGGGCAAACGTCGCGATCGTTTACTTAAATGAGGGGAAAGACGCGGAAAAGACGAAATCGTTGATTGAAGGCTACGGGGTCAAAGCCTTAAAAATCGCAAAAGATGTCAGTCAACCGGAAAATGCACAAGAGATCATCGATACGGTCATTGCAGAATTCGGTCAATTGAACATTGTCGTCAATAATGCCGGGAAACAATTCCCGCAGGATGATTTTCTTTCGATTACACCAGATCAATTGAAGGAAACGTTCGAGACGAATGTCTTTTCGATGTTCTATTTGATTCAAGCGGCGCTTCCGCATCTGCATAAAGAAGATGCAATCATCAATACCTCATCGGTGACGGCTTATCGTGGGGCACCGACGTTGATCGATTACTCAGCGACAAAAGGGGCAATTACGACATTAACACGTTCACTCGCCTCGAGCTTGATTGAGAAGGGAATCCGCGTTAATGCCGTCGCACCCGGTCCGATTTGGACGCCACTCATTCCGGCGACGTTCTCGAAGGAGAAAGTCGAGTCGCATGGGGAAGATACATTAATGAAACGCCGGGGACAACCGTCGGAAAATGCACCGGCTTATGTCTATCTGGCTTCTCGCGATTCAAGTTACATCACGGGTCAGACGATTCATATCAATGGCGGCGATTACATCACGTCTTAAGGGGGAGATCAAGATGAAGAAAAATCCGAATGAAGTGCCAGAACGCGAACCGGATCATCAACCGGACGAGATACCGCAGACACCACCGAGTGAGGTGCCAGATACGCCACAGGAAGACCCGGTCCGTCAGCCGGAACCGGATACGTTTCCAGAACCGACCGAGATTCCGGATACACCGCAGGAGGATCCGAATCCCTATTAATGAGTGAAGTGACCACTATCCAAAATTGGATGGTGGTTTTTTCGTGATAAAGAAGACAAACTATCTTGACAGTCAAACTGTATGGTGAGTATGATACAGAAGAGAAGTGTATTATTGTTTTAATACATTAAACAGGAAAGGGAGGTCTACCGATGCAGTTCGACCAAAGAAGCCCGGTGTATCTGCAGGTCGTCCGTTGGTTCAAACAACGAATCGCGACCGAGGAATTGCAAAGCGGGCAAGAGATCCCGTCCCGCCGCGAAATCGCCGCACAGCTCGGAATCAATCCGAATACCGCACAAAAAGCATACAAAGAGATGGAGGAGCAGCAATTGATTACGACAGAACGGAATGTCCCGAGTAAGATTACACGCGATCCACAAGTCGTCCAAAAAGTACGTGCTGAGATGCTAGAAGAAGCCGTCTCTGAATTCATCGATGCCGTCAAGGCAATTCAAATTCCACTCGATGAGGTCGTCTCGAAGATCGAGACGGTGTATCAGGAAACAGAACGGAGGAAGATCGATGCTTGAAGTCCATGGCTTACAAAAGAAATACGGGAAAAAACCAGTTCTTCAAGGCGTCTCGTTTTCTGTTCCGATGGATCAATTGACGTGTCTGATCGGTTTGAACGGTGAGGGGAAATCAACGATCCTGAAGGCAATCGCAGGTCTCGTCCCAGTCAACGCGGGAACAGTTCTCGTCGATGGCGAGATCAACCGAAACAAGATTGCCTTCGTTCCAGATATCCAGACGATGCCCGGTTACATGACGGTTGGTGATGCGCTGACGTACATGGCGGATTATTATTCCGACTGGAACCAAGCGACAGCGGATGAGCTGATGCGGATCTTCCAGCTACTCTCGACAGATAAGATCACGGACTTATCAAAAGGGAATCAGGCGAAGGTTAGCTTGATCCTCGGATTTGCGCTCGATCGTCCGTACTTACTACTCGATGAACCATTCGCTGGGATCGATCTGTTTACGAAGGAACAGATTGCAGGACTATTCTCGAGTCACTTCATGGAAGGACGCGGCATCCTGATGACGACACACGAAATTCAGGAAATCGAGCACTTGATCGACCGGGTCGTCTTCTTACAGGACGGTCGGATCATCGATGAACATGAGACAGAAGAGATGCGAGAACTGTACGGGAAATCGGTTCAGGACCGGATGCGGGAGGTCTATTTGCGATGAAACAATACATACAATTGACGAACGAAGAAATTAAGCGGAGTTTTAAGATATATGTAATTGCGGTCCTTGTAATGGCTGCGATTGAGCTGGTGTCGGTCGTTGTAAAAGTCAAACTACATGAGCGCAGAATCGAAGATTATATGAAGTCTAATACAGTGACTCTATATGAAACGTTTGATCAAATCGGTAAACTATCTTTTCCTGATGCAACCTCATGGTTTAGTTACGTCATATTAATTGGAATGGCGTTAGTCATCATATATTCAATTCAAATATGGTATCGGGATTGGTTCGGTGAGACGAAATATATGTACCGTTTGCTGATGCTTCCAGGGAATCGAGCAAGTATTTTCTTTTCAAAACTAACATCTGTATTTCTTATCATCATGAGTTTCCTTGGTATTCAATGGCTCTTAATTCAAGGTAGTCGATCTATTTTTAGATGGGTCATTCAAGATGAGTATATGGGAAAAGAGGGAACTGGGACGCTTGGAAGCACTCTAGGCGAAATTTACTCAATGAATCTGACGAATTTGTTAGTCATTCTTTCAGTTTCTTTTCTCATTGTTAGTTTAATTTTTTTACTTGTATTAATTGAACGGTCGTATCGAAAATGGAGTGGATTTATTCGAATTGGAATCGAAATTCTTTTTGTAATTGCCTATACGTTTTCTAGTTTATATTTCTTAGAACGAACAGACTTATTATTAAATCTGGAGAAAACTATTTTATTAGTGAGTTTATTTGTCCTCTATTTTGCTTATGTAATTTGGAGAAGTCTACGTTTACTAAAATGGAAAGTTGCTGTTTAAGGAGGACACTATGCGTTCAATAAAATATTTTTTGATTCTGGGAATAGTCAGTATCGTATCTATAGGAATCTATGTAGGACAAGTGTTATCAGTAGATAAAACTAATTTTGTAGTTGAAACAATAAAAGGTAATCCGAAGCAAGATGCTGTTCAAAACATGAGACTTATTTTAAATGAGTGGAGTCGTAATCCGAACGGATATTCTATTGATATTGAAGGTAACGTACAGAGGATTGATAAATCTATCCTATTTTATATTTTTCAAGACGAAAATAGATGGGAAGAGTCTCCTCGTGAATTTCGTCAATTTATTTTTAAACACGATACCCATTTGTACACTCAAGATTTAGTGACGTATGGCTTACGTGCTACAGGTGATGGGGAAATCGAACTTCAATATTGGGATGTATCGACGAAAAAGTTGACTCGGAAAACATTTGATATTTCTGAAATTCAACAAAATCGATCCATTCGTTTCTCTCCGTTTCAACGAATGGGTAATATGCTGCTAATTGAATCGTATATTCCTAACCGAGAATCAGTGAGAGAAAATATCTTTAGTATAGATTTAAATGATGAGACAGTATCAAAAATTAAGTTGCCAAGTCGTTTAGAGAAAGGCGATGTTATTCGATCTTTTTATGACGGAAAAATGATTGTGGAACAAATGCACCAATTAAAAGATTCAGATACAATGGAAGTAAAAATCGTTGTAAAAGATGGACAGAAAACAAAACAACTAAATCGATTTGCAGACTTTCCTAACGGTACTTATATCATGAAAGAAGGAAGATATTTGGTAGGAATTGAAGAGTCGGATGAATCTTCTGAGCAAGTACAGTTAAGATGGCACATCTATGATATTGAGTCTGATCGACAGTTCGTTAAAACGATAAAATTAAAATCGTTTGCTAAAAACGAAGTTATTTCATACTCAGTTGTTAATGCAGAAAACGACCATATATATATTGCATATCGGATGGAAAATGGAGCAGTCAAAGCGATTGTCGTCAATCCATTAACAGCCGAAACAGTATTTGAAACAGAAATTAAAAATAAGGGATCGAAGAATAAACTTATGCTTGAACAAATTATTACAAATTAATAAAAGTAACCACTTTCCACTCCTAATTTGAAACCTTCCGTTTTCTTCCAACGTATAAAGACTATACAAAGGGGGAACTCACATGCAATTCTTGATTTTTGTCGTCTTTGCAGGTGCCATGTATTGGTTCTACTACAATTTCTTACTCGGGTACCGTAAGAAAAACATCACAATGACGTTCGACGATCGGTTTTATTCACTCGACGAACATGTTGCAGCCATCGAACAAAAGCTCGCAACGGATGGGCACTCGGCACGTTATCTCGGTGACCGTCACTTTGAAGTCGATGGTAAACCTTATCTGTTCCTCGAGCGGACAGTCTCAGTCGGTGGGGTTCCGACACAGCAGACGATTCTCGAGCAGCAAAAAAAATAACTCTCCCGCGTGCGGGAGAGTTATTTTCGTTAGACGGGAATCCGATCCAGGGGATGCGGTTGCTGCGACGAGCGATACCAACGGATGATCCAGTGATCGATGCCGATTTGATACGTAAAGCGTCCTGCAGCCAGTAAGGCGATTGACGCTGCTAAGAACACTGGGTTCAACGCAATCGTCCCAGCGAGTAAGTAATTGAGATTCATGATGCTTCCGACGACCAGTGCAGGAACCGTCAACAGACTAAGAATCAACAGGATCCCGACGACGAGTTCCGCGAACGGAATCAAGGCGTTGATCAGCCCGACGTTCGGTAAGGCAAGTTGCTCAATCCACGTCGCGTACCACGAACTGACGAGTGCGTCTTCGCCAGTTGACTTCGCGAGTGCTCCTTCAAGAAACGGCCGTGCATCAAAGCCATTGATGTACTTACCGATTCCAGCGATGAACCACTGGATTCCGAGCCAGAGTCGGATGATCGTCAACAGACCGAGACCGATGATGTGTAATGCTTTCACTTTCAGACACTCCTCTACTACAACATAGTCCCCATCATACTGAAAAATCATCAGCGAGATGGGGACTATCATCATAACGTCATCGAACCGTCATCGACCTGTTACAAAAAAGGATAAGGTAGCGGTTTCATGAGCGTTGATCGAGGCGATGACTGATTGCAGTCAATAAAGCAGCAACGAGCGCAACCAGTCCACCGACGAGTGCCGTGTTCATCATCGGACCTTTTGCATAGACGATGCCACCGAGTGCCGAACCAAAAGCAATCCCGACGTTACTCGCAACCGGCATCAATGAAGCAGCGAGTCCTTTTGCTTCCGGATTGAACTTTTCAGCAAGGTCGATCAAGTAGATCTGTGTCGAAGTCGTCAGTAAAATCGACATCAACGACATCAAGGCGATGTTGAACAGACCAAGCGGAAGGGATGCTGTCGTGAAGTATAACGCAGCAAGAACGACTGCTTGCACGACGAAGACGAACCGTAAGCGTCCCATCGGATTTTTGCTAGCAATCTTTCCGGCAAGGATGTTACTGAAGATCGAGACGACGCCGTAAGCGAGCAAGATCGGACTGATCCACGTTTTCGCAATCCCAAGTTCTGTTTGCAGAATTGGTACGAGGTACGTGTAGACGACGTAGGTTGCCCCAAACCCAAATGACGGAATGAAGAAGGCGATCAGGATCCGTGGGTTGGCGAGCAATCCGAGCTGTTCCTTAATCGAACCAGAACCCGTCGATTGCTGGACCGGAACGATCTTTAAAACAGCGAGGAACGCGATTATTCCCATGACCGTCGTCAGCCAGAACGTGGCTTCGAAGCCAGCGTGTTGACCAATGAACGTTCCAATCGGGACACCGAGGACGTTCGCGAGTGTGAAACCACCGAAAATGAACGAGACGGCAACACCGCGCTTCGCGACAGGTACACCGTCACTTGCGACGACCATTGCGAGTGAGATCAAGACACCAGTCAGGATGGCTGTCAGAATGCGGGTTGCGAGCAATACTTCGTAACTTGGTGCAAAACTACTGGCAAGATTCAGTAAGACCCAGGCTAGTAAGAGACGTAGGATCAGGCGACGCCGTTCCAGATGACCGGTCATCGACATGACGATCGGCGTACCAATCGCAAAGGAGATGGCAAATGCCGAGACGAGCGTACCGGCTGTTGCGATCGTGATATCAAGGGCTGAGGAGATTTCAGCGAGGATCCCGACGATGACGAATTCGCTTGTTCCGAGAACGAATGTCAGGAGCGACAACGTAGCAATCAAGAGCCAATCGTGTCGACTTAAACGAGTAGTAGGTGACATGGATGATTCCTCAATTCTAGCGCTTACGCGCGAAACTATGAGTAACAGGATAGCATGAAACGATTTCGTCGGGTATCGCAAAGCGAGATTTCGGGAAAAGAACCATTATTCGAAATAGCGTGTGAATTTCCAGGCTTGCTGTTTTTTGCGTATACTACAGAAGAAGACTACTTATAAAGGAGTGGAAACGATGCAAGCGACAGTGACATGGAACAAACAGATGGGGTTTAGTGGACAGACGGAATCAGGGCATCATCTTGCGATGGACGCAGCACCCGAAAACGGTGGTGAAAACCAAGCACCACGACCGACCGAACTCTTGCTACATGCCGTTGCCGGCTGTACTGGAATTGATATCGTCTCGATTTTAGAGAAGATGCGCTTGACGATCACCTATTTCGAAATGGATATCGAAGGAGAACGGGCAGAGGATCATCCGCGGCGTTTTACGTCGATCTCGATTCATTACCGGCTTGAAGGTGATCTCCCGGAAGATAAGGTCCGTCGTGCCATCTCTTTATCAAAGGATAAATATTGTTCGGTCTCGCAATCCCTGAACGCTGAGATTTCCGTCTATTATTCGATTAATGGTGTGCGAAGCGAGGATCCTTTGTGAAGAAAACCGTACTGATCGGTTGTCTGTTGCTTGCAGGGTGTGCACAGGAGACGACGGAACCAACGAAACCATCACAACCGGAAACGAAGCATCCGACAGAAGAAAAGAAACCGAAGCCTGAGCCGACGAAAGAAGAACGACAACAAGCACGATTAAAGCAGCAACTTGAAGCGATGTCGACGTCAGAAAAGATCGATCAACTGCTCTACATCGGAGTCGCCGGCACGGAACTTTCAGCAGCTGACCGGAAACTGTTAAAGACGCATGCGATTGGTGGGGTCTTACTGCTCGGCGGAAACATCACGTCGGAAGAGCAACTCTTGACGTTCACGCGTGCGATTCAAGAGACGAACCAAAAACCGTATGCGTTCGTCGGGATTGATGAAGAAGGCGGACGCGTCAGCCGGGTACCGGATCAACGATTACGTCTACCGACGAGTCAACGGATGGCGCAAGGAGCAGATGAAGTGAAAATGGAAGACGTCGGACGTACGCTCGGACATTTGTCACGTTTTTATGGCTTCAACATGGACTTCGCGCCGGTCCTTGACGTCAACAGTAATCCGAACAATCCGATCATCGGCGACCGTGCGTTAAGTGCTGATCCGAATACCGTCGCGACGCTTGGTACGGCACTGATGCACGGGATGCAGGAGACGGGAACGATTCCGGTCGTCAAACATTTTCCCGGTCACGGCAATACGAGTGTCGATTCCCATGTCGGGCTACCGAAAGTGACGGCATCAAAGGAAGAATTGAAGCGGACGGAGCTGTTACCGTTCCAAGAAGCGATTCAAGAGGGCGCCGAGATGGTGATGGTCGCCCATATTCTCTATCCCGCGTATGACGATATGAATCCGTCCTCGCTCTCAAAGCCGATCTTGACTGACCTCTTGCGTCAACAACTCGGATTCAACGGTGTCATCATCACGGATGATCTCGTCATGGGGGCGATCACGAAACAATATGGTCTCGCAGAAGCGGCACGTCAGTCGCTCGTCAATGGAGCTGATATGGCGATGTTTTCAGAGGCAGGTGCTTACACAAAGGTCCATGCTGAAGTGATGCAAGCCGTCAAAGACAAAACGCTGACGCCGGAGATGCTCGATGCCAAAGTAATGCGCATCCTGAAGCTGAAGCAGACGTATGCCGACAGCCAAGAGCAACAGCGACCAACGAAATCGGAACTGATTCAGCAAGTGGAAGCGCTCAACTAGGACTAGCGAAGCAAAGCGACTCATGCTAGACTAATGGGGCAAGCCAATTAAACACGAAAAGACACTAGGGGAGTCTCCCAGCAGACTGAGACGGAAGTATCCGGACCCTTTGAACCTGATCTAGTTCGTACTAGCGGAGGGAAGTGGCTCGAAACCTTAGATATCCTTAGCGCTTCAGCGCATTTTCGGACCACTCCCTTCAACATCGGGAGTGGTCCTTTTTCGTATGGAAAGGAAGAACATGATGCGTCTACATCTGATTTCGACAGGATCCATCCATCCGATTGACGAAATAAAGACTTTTCAATCGCTTCAACCTTATACGGATCAGCTACATCTACGTGAACCGAACTTGTCAGCAGCAGAATTACTTGATCTGATTGACGCACTCCTTGCGCATGGTTATTCGCTTGATCAGTTAACCGTTCATGACCGGGTCGATGTCGCCCATGTCGCCGGCATCGGTGTGCAGTTGACGCGCCGTTCCTTGCGTGTCCGCGATGTGCGACGTCATTTTCCGGACCTCGTCATCGGGAAATCCGTTCATTCACTAGCAGAGGCACTAGCAGCAGAAGCGGAAGGAGCCGACCGACTGCTGTACGGTCATATTTATTCGACAGCGTCGAAGCCGAACATGCCACCACGAGGGATTGACGCCTTGAAGCAAGTCGTCACCTTCACGACGAAACCAGTCATTGCAATCGGCGGGATCACACCAGAACGCATGCCTGAAATCGCAGCGACCAGGGCAACCGGAATCGCTGTCTTATCGGGTATTCTCGGTCAATCGGATCCACTCGCCGCCGTCAAGCGTTACCAGGGGGTTCGCGTATGACGGATCACATCATCATCGGCGGCGGAGTCATCGGGTTGACGCTTGCTTACGGTCTCGCCTGTCAGAATGAATCCGTCGTCGTCTTAGAACGTGGAACATGCGGACAAGGGACAAGCCGAGCGGCTGCCGGGATGCTTGCGACGGACATCGAGCTGAGAGCAGAATTGCATGCACTTGCCGCGCGAAGTCGTCGTCTGTATCCACTGCTTGCACGTCGTCTCGAGCGAGAGACAGGCATCGATTGTGGGTACCGGGAACAACCGTTTTTGTTAAAACGTAAAGGACGCGAGCATCTGTTTCCAGCTGTCGGTCAAATCGATCCACGACGACTGACGACTGCATTGATGTATGCCTTACACGCACGTGGCATATCGATTGAAGAACAGGTAGATGTCACACGCATCGAAGAGAGCGATGACTTCATCAAGGTCGAGTCGAACGCGGGAACGTGGACCGGACGAACAGTGACGGTCGCTGCCGGACGCGGGTCGCAAGCCTTGCTCGATACAGCCGGCATTTCGATCGCGACATATGGGGTCAAAGGGGAATGTCTCGCCGTCCGTCTCGCGGGTCAGCCGTTACGCTCGATCCTGTTTGATGACGCCGTCTACCTCGTTCCGAAAGCAGACGGTCGGATTTTGATCGGTGCGACCGAACTGCCGCACGACGAGACGATCGGTGTCAGTGTCGCAGGGGTCACGTCATTGCTTCAAGCAGCAGAACGACTGTATCCACCGATTCGTGACGCGGTCATCGAAGAAGTCTGGTCCGGTATACGACCACAAACGGCGTCCGGCTTGCCATATATCGGAGTCGCCGATTCATCCCGTCGGATCTTCCTAGCGACGGGGCATCATCGGCATGGCATATTACTCGCACCGGCGACAGCGGAAGTCTTGGCAAATACATTACGGTTGATTCAGAAGGAGGAAGTCCGATGAACATTACGATTAACGGCAATGACCACACGATCGATCAGATTGAAACGATCGAGGACATGCTCACACAACTCGGCTTAGGGGAAAAGCTCGTCATCGTCGAACAGAATCGACAAATTATCGATCGCATGGCGTATGGTCAGACAGTCGTTCGGGACAATGACACATTTGAAATCGTTCATTTCGTAGGAGGAGGATAAACATGCTGAAAATTGGAGAAAAGACATTTGAATCACGGTTATTACTCGGAACAGGGAAATATACGGATGCTACGGTACAGCAAGAAGCAATCGATGCGTCCGCTTCACAAATTTTGACATTCGCCGTCCGTCGGCTCGATATTTTCGACAAACAACAAGCGAATTTCTTGGAGTCACTTGATTTAGCGAAGTACGATCTACTACCGAACACGGCCGGAGCGAAGACAGCGGAAGAAGCTGTCCGACTTGCGAAGCTTGCGCGGGCATCCGGTATGTGTGACATGGTCAAGGTTGAAGTGATTGGTTGCGATAAGACGTTACTACCTGATCCGATCGAGACGTTACGGGCTTCTGAAGAATTACTCAAAGAAGGTTTCATCGTCTTACCGTATACGTCGGACGATGTCGTGCTCGCACGACGACTCGAGGAACTCGGTTGTCACGCCATCATGCCGGCAGCGTCACCGATTGGTTCCGGACAAGGTATCCTCAATCCGCTCCATTTGCGATTCATCATCGAGCAGACGACGGTCCCGGTCATCGTCGACGCCGGGATCGGTTCACCGACCGACGTCGCCTATGCGATGGAACTGGGAGCGGATGGTGTCTTATTGAACTCCGCTGTCGCCCATGCTCAAGATCCGGTCAAGATGGCGCACGCCATGCGACTGGCTGTCGAAGCAGGGCGCTTCGGATACGAAGCGGGACGTATCGAGAAGAAACAGTATGCGGTCGCGAGTAGTCCAACGAGTGGATTGATTCGATGAACCGTTACTCACGGCAAACTCGATTTCAACCGATCGGGGAAGCGGGACAAGCACGCTTGGCATCAGCGAAGATACTGATCATCGGTATGGGAGCGCTCGGAACGGCGTCGGCAGAGCAACTCGTCCGCGCCGGTGTCGGCGTCGTCCGAATCGTTGACCGTGATTATGTCGAGTGGAGTAATCTACAACGACAACAGCTTTATACCGAAGACGATGCGCGTCACATCGTACCAAAAGCGATTGCCGCAAAAGCACGGCTTGAAGCGATCAATTCGACGGTGACGATCGAAGCGCATGTAGGAGACGTCGACCGGGCAGCGCTGACGTGGCTTCTCAATGATATCGATCTAATCATCGACGCGACGGACAATTTCGATATTCGTTTGCTGATGAACGACATGGCGTTGATGCGTTCGATTCCGTGGATTTATGGTGGCTGCGTCGGCAGTTATGGGATCACGTTTACCGTCCGTCCCGGGGAGACGCCGTGTCTGCATTGTCTGCTCGATCAATTACCACGGGATCAGGAGACGTGTGATACGGCGGGGATTATCGGACCAGCTGTACAGATGGTCGCTTCCTTACAGGTGACGGAAGCGTTGAAGTGGTTGAGCGGAAAGACGGACGCCATGCGGACGCGCTTGCTTGCGTTTGATGTCTGGTCGAATACGTTTCAACAAATTAACGTTCAGTCACTGAAGCAAACGGAGTGCCCGTCGTGCGGCATCGATCCGTCCTACCCTTACTTATCGGATCAAACGGTTCGTTTCACGGCACTCTGCGGTCGGGATGCCATTCAAATCCGCGGAGACGGACAGCGGGATCTGGAACAGTTGAAACAACGTCTCCAGCCGGTCGCTGCGATTTCCGCCCATAATCCATATTTGCTGGCGTTTACGACGGACGAACATCGGATGGTCGCTTTCCGAGATGGACGCGTTCTGATTCATGGCGAGGCGGATCTCGTCAAAGCGAAACGGCTCTATCATGCCTATTTCGGGTAACGTTCACAAAACAGTAAAACTAATTTTAAATATATATGTTTTAAATGTTTGAAAAACAGGTAAATAAGACTTCAGACATAAATCGGTCTACAGGTTTTGAACGTGAAGAGGAGTGATTCAGATGAAACAAGAATTCGATCCAATCAAGGATCAGGCACAGACGGAAGACGCCCAAGCAGTTGTTCAGCAACCCAACTGGAATCCGGATCGGTACCGGACGAACTTGAACCCATTCTATCTGTCACCTTGTAGTGTCGAACGTAGAGAAGACGTGCATCAGGATGCATCGAAAATTCTCGAAGTCGAGACGTCGTCGCCCCTCCAACAACTTTTTGAACACAATCAAGCAACGCATAAATCAGAACAATCGGGCAAAAAATTCAAGACAGGCATCGTTGTCGGTGTCGGTGCGATCATCGGCGGATCGGTTTCTGTGATTCGTTCCGTTCAACGCTTTAGAAAACAACGGACGAAATAACACATTCGTCGCAAGAGTGAAAAAAGCAGGAGGCATTCGCCTTCTGCTTTTTGTGTTCCAAACGGATGTTCGTCGCAGAACGAACGCTTGCATGCTACACTTAAGCTACTATATTCAAAAAGTGAGTGTGATGAAGATGAAATGGATACATACTGCCGATTGGCATCTCGGCAAAATCGTTCATGGCGAGTCGATGCTCGAGAACCAGCGGGCGGTCTTAGCGGATTTTTTGACACTCGTCGACCGCGAACAACCGGATGCAATCGTCATTGCGGGTGACTTATACGACCGCGCCGTACCACCAACGGAAGCCGTCGAACTGCTTGACGAGACGCTCGCTGCTTTGATTCTCGATCGAGACATCCCGGTCGTTGCGATCAGCGGAAATCACGATTCGGCCGAACGGTTAAGTTTCGGAACGACGTTACTCCAACGGGCTGGTTTGCACCTCGTCGGAAAACTAACGCCGGTCATTACTCCGGTCACGATTAAAGGGGTGTCATTTTATCCGGTGCCATTTGCGGATCCTGCGACCGTTCGGTACGTGCACAAGGACGAAACGATCAAGACACATGATGATGCGATGCGGACGATTCTTGCCGGATGTATTCCGGACGGACCGAGTGTCCTCGTCGGTCATGCCTTTGTGATTGGTGGACTCGAGACGGATTCGGAGCGGCAATTGTCCGTCGGAACGGCAGGGCAAGTTAGCGCAAGCCAGTTTGCACCGTTTACGTATACGGCACTCGGTCATTTGCATAATCCACTTGCGATTCAATCCGAGACGGTTCGCTACAGCGGATCGCTCTTGAAATATTCATTCTCGGAAGCCCATCATGTCAAAGGGGTCGATGTGTTGACGTTGAACGACGCGGGTACGTTCGATCGTCGGTTCGAACCACTTGCACCAAAACGTGACTTGCGGGAACTGACTGGAAGTCTCAGTGTACTGACAGACCCGGCATTCGTCGCGACACAAGACACGGACGATTACTTAAAGATCAATCTAACGGACGGCGAAGCCTTGATGGATCCGATGGGCAAGCTGAAAAAAATCTACCCGAATATCCTGCACCTCGAGCGAATTGGATTCGTCCGCGAGAGTACGCGGGCAGTCAAGGCGTCGCGGGAGCAAGTCAAGGATGCATCCGTTGCAGATCTATTCAGTGAGTTTTATGAAGCAGTCCGTGAAAAGAAACCGACGGAAGCGATGCAAGCCGTCCTGAAGGAGGAAGCGACATGCGCCCAGAACGACTGACATTACGCGCCTTTGGTCCGTTTGCTGGTGAAGAGACGATTGATTTCACGGCACTTGCCGGACGGACGATGTTCGTCATCTCCGGGAATACCGGAGCAGGGAAAACGACGATCTTTGACGCATTGACGTTCGCCCTGTATGGCGAAACGTCAGGTGGCGAACGGGAAATGAGCGAACTGCGAAGTCATTTTGCCGTGCCCGAGCAAAAGACGGAAGTTGAACTGGAGTTTACGCTGAAAGGAGAACGGTACCGGATCATCCGCCAACCGAGTCAACCGCATCCAGTCAATAAAACCGGTTACTCGCATGAAGCCGAGCTTGCTCGGTTCGACGGAACGACGTGGAAGCCGCTTGCGGTCAAGATTCCAGAAATCAAACAACGCGTTCAAGAGTTGATCCAGCTCGACCATAAACAGTTTTCACAAATTCTCCTGTTGCCGCAAAATAAGTTCCGCGAACTGTTGATGGCAGAGTCAAAAGACAAACTCCAGATTCTCAAGCAGCTGTTTAAGACGGAACACTATGGTGAGTTCCAGCAACGTTTGCACCGACAAGCGCTCGATCTTGCGGCACGCATCAAGGAAACAAAGACGAAACAATGGGCCAAGCTTGAGGAACTACCTCTGCAAGCGAACTGGAGTGAACTGACGGAAGGCGACATCCGGTTACGGATGGAGGCGTTGACGACGGAACGGGACGAATGGTTAACGGCTGCACGTCAAGCTGAAATAGAGACCCGTGCGATCGTCGAGAAGAAAACGACACAATTGCAACAAGGCGAGCAACTTGAAGCGGTTTTCCAAGAGCAGGAGCGACTTCAACAGACGGAACAGTTGCTAATTGACCGCTTACCGGAAATCAAACAGATGCAAGAAGAAGCGATGGCGGCTGAACGCGCTCAAATCGTCGGACCGATCTATGACCAGTGGCAACAGGATCAAGAACAATTGACGCAACTCACGCATCGAAAACAGGAAACTGAACAGCACATCGCTCGCTTGAAAGAGCAACAAGAGATCGTTCAAGCAAAAGTGGATCGATTGCTAGCGGAGGAACCACAGATTGAGCAACTCAGTCGTCGTCTCGAAAAGATTCAAGAAGAGCGCGAACGCTTGGAAGCAGAAACGGCTTTACGACAACAACAGCAACAACTAGTAGAACGTTTGAAGCTTCTTGACCCAGAGTCATTACGGAAGCAACTCGAACAAGCACGGACGGATCGAAAGAACGTTCAAGAACAACTGCATCCATTGCAAAACGTCGGAGCAGAGCGCTTACAGGTGCAAGAACGGCGCTTCATCCTGCAACAACTGGCGACGAAGATAGCGGAACACGACAAATTGGAAGCAGAACGACAACAGCTGATCGTCCGCGGTACGAGCGTCCGGGATCAAAAAGAGGCTGCAGCGCGCCAGTATGAAGAAGCCCGCAAACACGAACGAGAACAACTGGCTGCTGAACTTGCCAAAGGTTTGACGGACGGGACGGCTTGTCCGGTTTGCGGCAGTACATCGCATCCACAGCATGCTGTCGCCGTCGCAAAGGAACGATCCGTCGATGTAGCACAACAGCGGTTCCTTGAAGCCCAACAAGCGCATCAAGAATTGCAAGCCTCGTACCGGACGGTTGCCGAACGTCTGCAGCAACTGACGACCGAAATGCAAAAGACGAGTGAAAACGAGTCATCTCATGCGGATGTTTCAGCACAGCTTCAGGAAGTCGAACAGACGGAAGCCCGATTAGCGGCAGCGCAGACGGAAAAAGCGCGTCTTGAGACTCGTCTGCAACAACTCGAGCAATCCATGGACCAGCTACAACTGAAGATCGATGCAATGATCAAAGACCGGACCGTCATCGAATCGGAATTGGCACACTTGTCTGGTCGCCTAAGTCAATCAGGAGAGTCCGCGAAATCGCTACCAGCACTCCGTGAGGAACAACAACAGGCAGAAACACGTATTGAGCAGTTCAAACAAGACAAACAACGCCAGCTACGCGAGAAGGAACAGCTCGATCGTGACTTCGCGGAACACCAAGGACGATTCCGTCAATTGACTGAGGCATCTGCTGAACAAAACGACCGATTAACGAACCGCGAAAACGAATTACACGCAGTCCTGGCAGAAGAAGCGTTTCCGACGATTGAAGCCTTCCGCGATGCGAGACGTTCTCGTGACGAACTCCGTCATCTCCAAGAACGTTTGGAACAAGACCGTCTAGCGCGGCAGGAATTGAAGCTGAAACAGGAACAAGCCCGTTTGAAGACAGAAGGTCAAGTGCGTCCGGATCTCGAACAGTTGCGGATGGATGTGAAGACGTCGTCGCTCGAACTGACGGAGCGGACCGACCGACGTGTCGGGCTTGAGAAGGAACGCGCACACATCAATCAATTGATCGCGGCTTGGGAAAACTTGCAACGCCAAATCGAGGACGAGGATGCGAGATACGGAGTCATCGGCGAACTCGCTCGCGTTGGTGTCGGGGAGAATTCGCAACGGATGACGTTCGAGACGTACGTCCAGACGGCATACTTCGATGAGATCTTGTTCGCCGCAAACCGGCATCTGCACGAGATGACCTCTGGTCGTTTCCAGCTTGAACGGAAAACGGAGGCGGGAAAAGGACTCAAGAAATACGGGCTTGATTTAAATGTCTTTGACGCGTACACGTCGCAAACACGTCACGTCAAGACGTTATCCGGTGGCGAAAGCTTCAAAGCATCCCTTGCGCTTGCGCTCGGATTGTCGGAAGTCGTTCAAGAAGCAAGTGGTGGCGTGTCACTTGAAACGATGTTCATCGATGAAGGATTTGGAACACTTGACCCGGAATCACTCGAACAAGCGATCGAGACGTTGCTCTCGATTCAAGCGAGCGGTCGCATGGTCGGAATCATCAGTCACGTCCAGGAACTGAAGTCACGAGTTGACGCAAAAATCGAAGTCAAACAAGGAAAAACGGGGTCGACGATTGCACTAGTCGTCGAGTAAGGAGATAAGATCGATGGAAACACGAAACATGGTCACGAAATCACAAATCAAAGAGGCGTTACGCGAATTAGGTGTGGCTCCCGGCATGAAGCTGTTCGTCCATTCGTCTCTCAAACAAATCGGCTGGATTCCCGGCGGTGTACAAGCATTGATTGAGGCCTTACAGGAAGTCGTCACGACGGAAGGGTTAATCATGATGCCGGCGCAAAGTACCGATAATTCGGATCCGAAGAACTGGAGCCAACCGGCTGTGCCTGAAGAATGGTGGGAAACGATCCGCCGGGAAATGCCGGCATATGAACCGGCAAAAACGGTTACACGCGGCATCGGTCGCGTCCCGGAAGTCTTCCGGACGTATCCGGGTGTCGTTCGAAGCAACCATCCGATGTGGTCCGTGACCGCCTGGGGGAAAGATGCGGCGACATTCGTTGCCGATCATACATTAGAAAATGGCTTCGGTCCTGGTTCACCGATTGAACGCTTCATCGAGGCGGACGGTCAAATTCTGCATATCGGTTCTCCTTGGGATACGACGACCGTCTGGCATTACGCGGAATACGGGTTGAATCGTCCGGACGTCGAGGATGGTTGTAAAGTCAAAGAAGGAACGACGGAACGATTCATTCATTACCGACATCGTCAAATCGATAGTGACGCGTTTGGACCGATTGGCGAAGCGTTAGAAAGTGCCAATTTCGTCACGTCCGGTCTGATCGGACAAGCGAAATCTTACCGCATCGATGCCAAAGCCTCGATCCCAGTCGTCATGTTGCAATTAAAAGCGCTCGATCAATGGTTATTTTGAAACTTTTTCGGGAAACCTTCGTAGTAGAAAACAGAATCATAAAAAGGAGTGAAAGCAATGGCTTCACGTTTTAAAGTAAACCCGGCATTGCGTCGCGGATTCGATACGGCACGTGTCGGAGAACGACCAATGACAAAAAGCGGGACGATGAGCAAGATTTTCTTGATGCTCGCTCTCGTCACGGCAGCAGCAGGGGGAAGTTGGTTCTTCCTCGCAGAAAACCAAGCGTTCCTATTCCCGGCATTAATCGGTGGATTCGTCATCGGTCTGATTCTTGCCTTGATCATCACATTCAAACCAGCAACAGCACCGGTCCTTTCACCGGTATATGCGTTGGCAGAAGGTGTCGCCGTCGGAGCATTGTCGCTCGTCTTTGAAAGCATGTACCCAGGTATCGTCGGAAAAGCAGTGGTTGCGACTTTCGTCGTTGCGTTCGCGATGTGGTTCGTCTACTCGACAGGCATGATAAAAGTGACGCAACGTTTCCGTTCTGCGGTAACAGCAGCGATTCTCTCGATCTTCGTCTTGTATGCAGTCAACTTGATTCTCTCGTTATTTGGTGTCGACCTCCCATTCATGACAGGTAGCTCACCGCTTGCGATTGGTATTCAGTTCGTCATCGTCATCGTGGCATCCCTGTCACTCGTGATGGACTTCGATTTTATCTCGCAACAAGTTCGTGCGGGTGCTCCGAAATCGATGGAGTGGGTTGCAGCATTCGGATTGATCGTGACGATCATCTGGCTCTATATCGAATTACTCGATCTCCTGTACCGTCTTGCGGCACGGGATTAACAGCAACAGACGACGGAGAATCCGTCGTCTGTTTTTTTATCGTTAATTTGTTTTTGAGGATGACATTACTTTTTCAAAACGAAAGAATTCGTATTCTTCATCGGACGTGGGCACTTCGCCCTCTACATTCGGGCCAGGGTTCCCTTTATGATTGAATTCGACGATGTGGAAACCGCACTTATTCACATAGAAATGAATATTACGTTTTTCAAAGTATGGGGTATGCAACTCCCATACTTTTGTTTGTGGAAAGGTGGCTTCAATTGCTTTCCATGCTTTCATGCCAATCCCTTTTCCATCTGCACTTATATATATAAAATCGACTTCATTATGCTGTGTTTTTTCATCAATCCGTAGCACCACACCTCCGACTATTTCACCATCTAGGACGATATGAAGAATAGTAGCGCCCTTCGCACACAACGAATGCTGTATGTCTTCCTCTGAAGGAATAGGTCCCATTTCTGTTAAGTCTTCATGTTGACAGCTATCTTGCCAACCTTTCATAAAGGCATCTTGTAATGCCTTTTTAAATTTTGGTAAGTCTTTTGTTGTTACGGGTAATAGCTCAATTTTTGAATCCATGTTGTTTTCACCTCATCCTAAAAAATTAAAAAAAGCGTCCAATGGTTAAAAATATTAAACTCCATATGCCAATACTAATACTGGTATAGAACGAATACGTTTTTATCGACATATGCGACATCCCGCAGAAGTAACCAGCGAAATGACGCATTCCCGGTACGAAATAACTCACGACAAGCGCTACTGCTCCATACTTCCCAATCCACGTTTCAGCTTTACTACTCCATTTTCGAGGAGCGCTCATCCAACGTCCCAGCCAATCAAGTAAAGGACGACCTGCTCGTTGTCCAATGAAATAACTAAATATCATTCCGACGAATGACCCAATACATACGACGACAAACGTTAAATCATAACGAAGAAAACCAATTTTTGTGAAATAACCAACGAGTAAAATCATCAATTCATCTGGAATCGGAAGGCTGAATAGACCTAAGGCTAGTACGAGAAAAATAGCGACATATCCATAGTCTGTAATCATAGCTTCAAATAAAGCCATCATATTGTTTGTTCTTTTTCTGTGCTGATTTTTTTAGCATGTGGAATCTTCACATGACTGATCATTAAATAAGAAAGCAGGCACATGATTCCGGCGACGAACATAGGTGATAGGAAAATCGTAGATATGAGTAGACTGACAGCAGCAGCTGGTACGGGTAACCCAATAAAAATCGGTAACTCACTTTGCGTCGTATTAAATCGTGCTAAGCGAAGTAATGCACAGACATTGTATGACACAGCGAGGAAAAGACCGATTTGTCCAAAATCACTTAGTAAAACATGATAAGTAAAAAGCGCTGGAGCAATTCCGAACGTTACTAAATCTGAAAAAGAATCGAGTTCTTTTCCGAATTCGGATACAGTTCCTAGTTTTCTAGCGATCCTACCGTCAAACAGATCAAACAATAACCCGAATAAAATAAATCCAATTGCTGCACTAAAGTTCTCCTCGAGTACGGCAAAGATAGACAACGTTCCACAGACGAAGTTACTAATCGTTAAGATTACGGGGATAGCAGATTTCGGCATAATATGAGGTCTTCCTTTCCTGATATAAATGAGCGGATGTGAATCCCTAAGCGACTCATTCAAAATAATTTTTAGTCAGAGTACACGATGGTCGTTTGTGCAGGTATATGTTACTCTCACAAAAAGAGCATAAACTATGGAGTCACTCCAGGGTAAAGGGGGCAAAAAAGGAAAGATGAAAAATTATTTGCAAAAAAAATTTACAACCGGTGAATTTGCAAAACTTCTTGATATCAACAAAGACACACTTTTGTATTACGATAAAATCAATTTATTTAAACCGGCTGGTACTCATCCGAACGGGTATCGCTACTATACGTTTGAGCAATTCGATCAATTTATGGCGATCCATTCATTACGACAAGTAGAAGTACCGATTAAAGAATTAAAAACATATTTTGAAACACCGACGATACGTTCGTTACGACAACTGGCATTAAAACAAAGGGAACAAGTCGCGCTTGAATTAAAAAAATTGCAGGATATCCAGCTTTTTTTACATCGCGTCGTAGAACTGACAGATGAAATGCAAGCGATTTCGTTCGGAGAAGTGCGTTTTAGAGAGCTAGCTGAAGAATCGATTGTACTGAGTGAGGAAAAATTAGATTGGTCATTGTCAATTGAAGAGTTGTATCAGCACTCTAGTGTATTTTTAAAAAAACTTGGTGTGAAAAGTACAGCTGCACATGGAATCGTGTATGAAAAAGAGAAATTCTTGCAGGAGGAAGGTAATCTACATCATTTGTTTTGTCACGTAGAAACAAGTCATTCGAAGAAAAAACCGGCCGGATTATACGCTGTCCTCTATTTCAAAGGGACTTTTGACAATATCGATACGGCTTATACACAGCTTATGGATTCATTAGTGAAGCAAAATTTTGAAATAGACGGAGATGTGTATGAGGAGTATCTACTTCATTCCATTGCGTCTCTAGAGGAAGAGGAGTTCATCACGAAGATTAGTGTGAAAGTAAAAGAAATCGTTTCGACATCTTGATTATGTATTTTCTAAGAATCGTTTTTAAGAGATTTTGATATGTCTCACTTCTTCCCTTGAGGAACTAAGGATTCAATCATTTGAAAAAGATTGCGTAAAAAGTAAGTAATAAAAAGACCATTCAGCATATATCGCCGATGGTCTTTTTGATCATAGTCCGTGCTCGCTTTTCAGTTGATCGACGTATTGTTTTGCCTCGAGCAAAGACGATCCGAGAGTCTCTCGAACGCGTTTGACAGCTTCAACCGTCTTTCCTTCATGAAGCAACTGAACTAATTCGACTTGTAACGCTGCTTCTTCTAGTGACACCTCATTCAGACCGAGGTGCTCCTCGATCCGTTGTAGCTTCTTCAGAATCGTTTGTTGGCGGCGTTTCGCTTCGTCCGCTTTTTGTGATAAGGACATCCAGATGAAGAATAAGACGATCAGTGGTGCGAACGTGACGACAGAATCCATAGTGAACACCTTCCTTTGTTTCACCGTACCATAGGACAGTCTCTATAACAAATAGTGGAAAATGAGGTGGGAATTGATTATGCTGATATAGTGGAAAATAAAGGGTTAATATGGAAAGGAGATAAATCTAGTGGACAATGTGTTAGTGACATTTTTACCATTCTTGATTCAAATCGGACTGATCATGGTGCTATTCTTCTTCGGAACGTTTGGTCTGTTTTTCTTTGTAAAGCGCAGTTCGTATCACAGTAGTCGTTATTATCGTTTAACGCGCGAACCGTTTTTACGGATCGTTCGTGATAAAGGGAAATGGGGCGAATACTTGACGACACGTCAACTCGATCAAGTTTCCGGATACGGCACTTATGTCTTTAATACATACTTACCACGTGCGCGTGGAGAAGGAACGACGGAGATCGATGTGACGTTCATTCATGAAAGTGGCATCTATGTACTCGAATCGAAAAACTACAGCGGGTGGATTTTCGGACGCGAGCAGGACCGTCAGTGGACGCAGCAGTTCCAGAATCGCTTCAAGCAACGGTTCTATAATCCGATCAAACAAAATGAAGGGCATCTCAAAAGCATGCAACGCTTCTTAGAAGGAACGGATCCCGCGCTCTTTCACTCCTTGATCGTTTTCAGCGAACGCTGTGAACTGAAAAAGATCACCGTCGATTCAGCGCATGTCCGTGTCTTGAAACGAAATGTCCTTCGCAAGACGATCGAGCAACTCGCGACAGGAAAACCATTGACACCGAGTCAAGTTGATACGATTGCAGGGAAACTCGGGGTTCATTCACAAGTCGATCGTGCCACGCAACAAGCGCATATCGAAGGGATTCGCCAACGCCAGGCAAAATGAGACCGTTGACGGACTTATTCTTCTTCAGGTATAGTGGATAAATAATAAGTAGTGCAACTATATGGAGATGATGGGATGAAAGAATCGGAATGGTCGCTGGGCATGCAATTATCCCGTAGTTATTATGCGTTCAAACGTGCTGCTGCTAAACGGATGGAAGCGTTCGGTCTGACACCAGAGCAGTTTTCTGTCCTGAGCGAACTCGCTAAACAAGATGGTGTTTCGCAAAAGCAGCTGGCACTCGTGACAGAACGTGATCAAACGACGATTGGTAAGATTCTGGATAAGCTCGGTAAAAAAGAACTGATCGTTCGGACGCCGGACCCCCGGGACCGACGAGCGGTTCTGCTCTTGATGACACGAGAAGGACGCGACATCGTCGATCGCCTCGGACCAGAGCTCGATCAGCTACAACTCGAAGCGTTCCGTGGACTATCGCGAGAGCAAATCGAGCAATTAAAGGAAACACTTGAGACCATTCACCGGAATGTGACGTGAATGGTTTTCCTTCGGACATATAGTTGCACATGATATTATAAGTAATGCATATAAAAGGAGATTGTAATATGAAAGCATGGAAAGATGTCTGGTCAATGACACAAACGAAAGTGGGGCTCGTCTTCGCGATCGTCGTCCCGCTCTTGTTCCTCGTCGTCTGGATGACTGGTTACGAAGGAACGACGGAACGGCTCGATCAATTGAACGTCGGTGTCGTTGGCGAAGTGAACGACCCGTTCGTCACATCACTAAAGGAAGCACCGTTCACGGTCCAAGCAGTTCCGACCGAAGCGAAAGGGTTGGAAGCACTCGATGCCAATGAAGTCGATCTCGTCCTACAAAAGGATGATACAACGCGTCAACTAACGGCACACGTCAGCCAGACGAATGCCGAATTTGCGAATGCGATTCTCGAGCGGGCAACGGAAACGATCGGCAAACAGTTGAATGGTGAGCCGGCGTTCACGACGTCGGTCGTCACGGAGCATGCCGTCTCAGATTTTGCCTTGTCGATGCTGCCACTCGTCCTCGGGTTCGTCATCTATATCGCGACGATGACGATGGGGATTCAATTCAATCTCGTCAGCACGATCTTAAGTAAGCGTCATTCGATCTGGTCACTATTTTGGAGTCGCCAACTGTTGCACGGGATCGTCCTTCTGGTCGTTCCATTACTGCTCGTTTCCATGGCACATGTATTAACGGACATCACGACACCGTTCATCAAACTGTGGGCGTTCGAACTCCTCGTTGTTGCGACCTGTATCGCTGTCACGCAGATGAACTTTGCGATATTTGGACCGATTGCGCCGCTTGTCAACGTCGCATTGATTCCGTTCCAGTTGATGACTGCCGGAAACATCGTGCCGGCGAAGATGCTGGCACCGTTTTATCAATCGCTTGGAACGTTCCTGCCCGTTCCGAATGCAGTCTCCGGTTTCAGCCGTCTGCTGTTCATGGATGGTTCAGTAGGACCACAAGTGCTTCATTTATCACTGCTTTGTGTAAGTAGCTTCATGTTGACGTTCCTTTTTCTCTATTGGAAAGAGGTACGGGTAAAAAGTAATCGGTTAGTTGAAAACAGTTAATTTCTAAAAGAGAAAAGTAATGTGACTAAAAGATCGTCCACCAATGTAGCGGACGATCTTTTTTTATTCCACAGCAAAAAGTGAGGGAGAACGTCTTATTATCTGTGAGCTTGATAAAAAGTTTCTAAAGAGGGGTTGCATAACCGAAGTGTTATATAATATTGTGGTTATATGAAAAAGGGGGCATCCTAATATGTCAAAGCCGATAATTTATTTTTTATGTACAGGGAATTCATGTCGTAGTCAGATCGCTGAAGGTTGGGCTAAACAATACCTGAAGGATTGGGATGTCTATTCAGCAGGTATTGAACAACATGGATTAAATCCAAAGGCAGTTCGTGTCATGCAAGAACAGGGCGTTGATATTTCCAAACAAACTTCCGACCTGATCGATCGAGAATTACTAAAGCGGGCGACGATTGTTGTCACATTGTGTGGTGATGCCCGTGATAATTGTCCTGTCCTCTCACCGAATGTCCGTCATGAGCACTGGGGGTTTGATGATCCAGCACGTGCGACAGGGTCAGAAGAGGAGAAATGGAGCGTCTTCCAACGTGTCTGTGAACAAATCAAGAAACGGATCGAACGATTTGCAAAAGAGGAAACGACTGTCTGATACGAAAGGAGGGTATTTTCGTGATTGAAACCACAAATCGTGTTGAAGAGATGAGTCAATTCTTAAAGCTACTTAGCGACGGAACACGTCTTGAAATTTTACGAAGGTTGTACGTCCGTGAACATTGTGTCTGTGATTTCGTCGAGATGTTTGATATCTCACAACCCGCAATCAGTCGCCATTTGAAGTTATTACGTCAATCACAACTCATTTTAGAGCGACGTGAACGACAATGGATACATTTTCGAATCAACCCGAACCATCCTCAATATGATTTACTATTGACTATTTTGAATGCGATGGAGTTGCCGTCGATTCCAGCAAAAAATTGCTGAATTAGCCGCGTTAAAAAAAAGGGAAACCTCCCTTGTGGATTATATAACGAAAACGTTATATATTTTATAACCATTTAGTTATATAGAGGAGTAGATTATGATGAAAATGAAAAAGATTGAAATCTATGATCCGGCGATGTGTTGTCCGACCGGTTTATGTGGACCGTCGATTGATCCTGAATTAACACGGATATCGATGGTGGTCCACGCTTTAAAACAAGAAGGTTATCCGATAGAACGATTCAACTTAGCAAATGAGCCAACGGCGTTCGTTACGAATAATCTCATCAAAGAGGCCATTGCGGAGGGTGTTGATATCTTACCGATCACTCTCGTGGATGGTGCCATCGTTCGTCGCCGTGGTTACCTATCTAATGCGGAATTCGCAAAATTAACGGGATTAGATGAAAAAAGATTCGCTGTCGAAGATGAACGGAAACCAAAAATTCGCCTGACATTAAAGTAAGGACGTGACGAGAATGGAACCGCTAACGTTAGAAGGACTGCATTTGACGCGATATTTGTTTTTGACTGGCAAAGGTGGAGTTGGAAAGACGTCGACTGCCTCGCTTCTCGCGGTCGAACTTGCAGATACCGGAAAAGAAGTGTTGCTTGTCTCGACAGATCCGGCGAGTAATCTACAGGATGTCTTCAAAATGAAGCTAACAGAAGAACCGACCGCTGTTCCTGGTGTCGATCACTTACACGTTGCGAATTTTGATCCGGAACAAGCAGCTGAAGCATACAAAGAAACGGTCGTTGGTCCTTATCGGGGAATTTTACCGGATAACGCAATACGTTCCATGGAAGAACAATTATCTGGTGCCTGCACTGTCGAAATTGCGGCTTTTGATCAATTTACAGGATTACTGGCGGCGCCTGAAGCTGAAAAAACATATGACCATATCATCTTTGATACGGCACCGACGGGACATACATTACGTTTACTCAGTTTGCCGAATGCATGGAATGTTTATTTGGATGAAAATACGACGGGTACATCGTGTCTTGGTCCACTTGCGGGTTTAAATGAAAAAAAATCGCAGTATGAACAAGCAATGACACTATTGGAAAATCCGGCGGAGACAACGTTAATATTAGTCGCTCGGGCGGAACCCGTGACGCTGATGGAAGCGGCTCACGCATATAAGGAACTAAAAGCCATCGGCATTCAAAACGCACGTTTAGTCGTCAATGGTATATTGCCAATGACAGTCAGTCCAGATATGTATTATCAAGCTTTCTTAAGTCGACAAAAAGAGGCGCTTGATACATTGCCAGCAATCTTTTTACATGATGTTCCAGTGTTTAGCTTACCTTATGCCACTTCGAGTTTGATTGGAGTCGATCAGCTTCGTAACTGGTTGAAAGAAACAAATTATCCAGATCTAACAGTAGAACGTAAGCAACTCGATCTACCCTCTTTATCTCATCTGGTCGAACAACTAGAAGTTGCCGGTCCCGGCGTCGTTATGACGATGGGGAAAGGCGGGGTAGGGAAAACGACAATGGCATCCATGCTTGCAATTTCCTTGTCAGAACGTGGACACGATGTTCTTTTGACGACAACAGATCCTGCTGCCCATCTTGAATTAACAATTGAAACAAACCAAAATCCACGTCTTGAGATCAGTAAAATTGATCCAAAGATCGAAATCAATCGTTATAGGGAACAAGTGTATGCAGCGGCAGGTAACCTAACAGAGGAAGCGCATGCTTTATTAGAGGAAGATTTGAAGTCTCCTTGTACGGAAGAAATTGCGGTCTTTCGTGCCTTTGCCGATACCGTTGCGCAAGCAAAGGATCGTTACGTCATCATTGATACGGCACCGACGGGTCATACGTTGCTATTACTTGATGCAACAGAAAGTTACCATCAAGAAATGGAACGGGCGACAGGTGAAGTACCAGAATCAATCAAAACATTGCTACCGCAACTACGAGACGAAAAGAAAACACATGTCATCATTACGACACTTGCAGAGGCAACACCCGTTTTTGAGGCCAATCGGTTACAAGAGGACTTACGACGCGCCGGAATTGAACCAATGGCATGGATTATCAATCAATCGTTCGCTGCAACGGCTACACGTGATCCGATTTTAAGTCATAAAGCAGAATCAGAACGTGTTTGGTTGGAAGAAGTCGTTCGTCTAAGTCGACAGTTGGCTGTCGTCGCATGGCAACCCCGACCGGTCTCAGGATACGAACAATTACTCACACTTTCGAAAGGATGAACACTATGCACATTACACCCGAAGCAGTTACGTACTTAAAAGAACAAGTCGAGCATGAACAAGCACCTGGCATCCGTTTATATCAAGCCGGACAAGGATGTTGTGGACCGAGTTTCGGACTTGGATTCGGTATAGGTGAAGACGGTGATCAAGTGAAAGACTTTGATGGCTTATTACTTGCGATTGATCGTGATTTGGAGAGCGTCAGTGAAAATATTACGCTTGCGTTGGAAGAAACACCTGAAGGACAGCAAATCGTTCTTCTTGGAGCATCAAATTGTTAATCGGTAAAAACGAAATTTAATACAGAAATGAAGTGAACGCATTGACCGGTACACATTTACTAGCGATCGGAATTTTTCTGATCACCTTATTCTTAATCATCAAACAACCGAAAGGACTCGGCATCGGTTACTCCGCGATGGGGATGGCGCTCGTTGCGCTATTGACGGGAGTCGTCAATCTCGATGATGTTTCAACTGTCTGGGGCATCATCTGGAATGCCACCTTTACATTCATCGCTCTGATCATTATCTCGCTGATTCTTGATGAGATCGGATTCTTCGAATGGGCGGCACTCCACATGGCACGCATCGCACGAGGTGGTGGTGTCAAACTATTCGTATATATGACATTGCTCGGTGCTGTCGTTGCGGCTTTATTCGCGAACGATGGGGCAGCCTTGATTCTGACACCGATCGTCCTCGCGATGGTTCGTCACTTGAAACTTCCGGATTATGTCGTGTTAGCCTACGTATTCGCTTCCGGATTCATTGCCGATACGGCCAGTTTACCGTTCGTCGTCTCGAACCTCGTCAACATCGTCTCAGCAGACTTCTTTAACATCGGGTTTACGGAGTATGCGTCACGGATGGTATTCGTTAATCTCTTTTCTGTCGTAGGCAGTCTGATTGTCTTGTATCTCTATTTCCGAAAGAGTATCCCAAAGAATTACGATGTAGCGCAACTCGTCGCACCCGCGACAGCGATCAAGGATCAACGGATGTTCAAGTTATCTTGGTTCGTACTCATCTTGCTTGTCGTCGGATACTTTACGAGTGACGTCATCGGCATTCCAGTCAGTCTTGTCGCTGGAATCATCGCCTTGTTCTTCTTATTGATGGCACGTCGTTCACCGAGCGTACCGACGAAAAAGGTCATCGGTGGTGCACCGTGGGCGATCGTCTTCTTCTCACTTGGAATGTACATCGTCGTCTACGGACTTCAAAATGCAGGATTGACACAAGTTCTCGCTGACATCATTGATGGCTTTGCGACGAATTTAGCAGCCGCGACATTTGGTATGGGCTTCTTGGCTGCCATCTTGTCGTCCATCATGAATAACATGCCGACCGTCATGATTGATGCGCTCGCGATTGATTTAAGTCAGGCAACCGGAACGATTCGAGAAGCGCTCATCTATGCGAACGTCATCGGATCCGATTTAGGACCGAAGATCACGCCGATTGGTAGTTTAGCGACATTACTTTGGTTGCACGTGCTTCGGACGAAAGGCGTGAAGATTGGTTGGGGTCAATACTTTAAGATCGGAACGATTCTGACGATCCCGACACTTGCGATCACATTACTTGGCTTGTATATCAGCTTGATACTTTATTGATTTCTAGGAGGAAACAGTTATGAAATTATTGATTATTGGCTCAGTGGCCGCGGGAACATCAGTAGGAGCAAAAGCACGTCGAAATAGTGAAGAGTTGCAAATCACGATTTATGATCGGGATCAGGACATCTCTTACTCAGGTTGTGGGATTCCCTACTTCGTTGGTGGCGAAATCGCTGACATTGATGAATTGACACCGCGAGATGCCGCTTTCTTTAAAAAACGGTATAACATCGATATTCATACACAACACGAAGTTGAATCGATTGATCATGCGACAAAAACAGCTACCATCGTCAATCTTAAGACAGGGGATCGATTCACGGACACATATGATACGTTAGTGCTGGCAACCGGTGCTTCAAGTATCGTTCCACCACTTCCGGGAATCGAGCATGAGAATGTCTTTACGGTTCGAAATGTCCGCAATGCCGACGCGATCCGGTCCTATATTGATGCCCATGATCCGAAAACGGCAACGATCGTCGGCGGAGGATTCATCGGACTCGAGATGGCAGAGCAATTGACGTATCGCGGTATTCAAGTCACGCTCGTCGAACGCTTGCCGCAAGTCATGCCGCCACTTGATCGCGATATGGCAGAACGTGTAGCGGATCATTTGAAAGATAAAGGGGTATCCCTCTTGCTTGGCGAATCCGTGACAGCGTTCAACGGAGAAGAACGTATTTCTGAGGTCGCGCTTGAGAGTGGAAAAACGATCGAGACGGATCTTGTCATTTTATCTGTTGGCGTCAAGCCGAACACGGGTCTTGCGAAACAGATCGGTGTGGAGCTCGGTAAAACAGGGGCGATCGCAGTCAACCGTCACATGCAGACGAATGTAGCCGATGTCTACGCAGTCGGCGATGTCGCAGAGAGTTTCTCCGTCATCACGGGTGAGGCACTTTATCGTCCGCTTGGTTCAACAGCAAACAAGATGGGACGGATTGCCGGAATGGTCATTACCGGAGAAGAAGCGGAGCACCGTGGTATTTTAGGGACAGGAATCTTTAAGGCGTTCGATTTGACTGTCGCTCAAACGGGGTTGACGGAAAAAGAAGCGCGTGAGTCAGGCTATGACATCGAAGTCTTGCATAACATCAAACCAGATCGTCCGGAATACATGGGCGGGAAAGAGATGACGATCAAAGCGATTGCCGATCGGGCAACAGGGCGAGTTCTCGGAGCCCAGATCGTAGGTCCGCAAGGTGTCGACAAACGGATTGATGTCCTAGCGACAGCGATCACCTTTAAAGCGAAGGCAGAGGATTTATTCCATCTCGACTTAGCTTACGCTCCACCGTTCGCGACGACGAAGGATCCCGTTCTCTATACGGGAATGGCACTCGATAATGCCATCAAAAAAACAGCGCGTTTGATGACACCGAACGAATTAATTGACCAAGTCGCGAATGGGAAGTCGTTCCAAATCATCGATACACGCTCGAAAGCACAATTTGAAAAAAATCATGTTGATGGAGCGATCCATATTCCGCTTGGTGAACTGCGGACACGCGCGAAGGAATTGGATCCGACGTTACCGACGATCGTCTACTGCAACAAAGGCGTGACGGGGAATGCTGCGCAAAACGTCTTGAAAAATCTTGGATTTACGGATGTATGCAACTTATCAGGTGGCAATAAGAACTATCAACATATCAAAAAATGTTTGTCATAATGTTGATCCATGTAGCGTGATGATCCTATTCACTTAGGAATCATCACGTTTTTTGTTGTCAAATCGTTAGAAATAGGATATTTTTAGTATATCGGGAGACGATATAACGGAAGACGAAATAAGGGAGTGAGAAAATGGCACGGACAATCCAAGAGACGGCATTAACTGAGGCTGTCTATTATATTTTACTGTCACTTCAACAACCCCGTCATGGCTATGGCATCATGCAATTCGTCCAGGAATTGAGCAACAACCGGGTCAAGTTAGCTGCTGGTACGTTGTACGGCGCACTCAGCAGTCTGGTCGATAAAGGGTGGATTGAAGCGATCGAGCAAGAAACAGGGCGAAAGAAAGAGTACATCATGACGAATCAGGGGCGGGAGAGATTACAGGTAGAGCTAGATCGATTAAAAGAACTCGTGCGACATGGACAAGAAACGATGGGAGTGGATCAAGGTGAGTAGTAAAACGGTCTATCGCTTTTACGCTGATTATGCAAAAGAAGAAGTGTGGTTAAATGAGATGGCAAACAACGGCTGGTACTTACAGCAGTTTCGACTCGGATGTTATGTATTCATAAAAGGTGAACCTGGTATGTACACGTATCGAATTGAGTTATTAGAAAACATGCCAAAGCATCCGAAGTCGCAGGATTACTTTGCGTTTTTGGAAGAGATGGATATCGAAGTCGTGGATACATCGTTCCGCTGGGTCTTCTTAAGAAAACGGACCTCGGATGAACCATTTCATTTGTACTCGGACTTTGATTCACAGATCCATCACGAACACCGGATTTTGCAACTCTACAAAGTCGTTTTTTTGGTTAATATCATTGCAGTACTCATTAATTTGTTTAATCCGATTACCGACACGATGATCTGGTTCAATCTCGCAATCGTGACGGGTCTCTCATTCGTGATGCAACGCCACGAACGTAAAATTCAAACGTTACGTGGATTGCGTGCCATTGCGGAGCAAGATTAAAATAATATAACCTGATTTCAAAAATCCTCACGTCTCTAAATGAAACGTGAGGATTTTTTTAGTGGTTAGAGTTCAGGAGGATGTTGTAAAGTTGGTCAATTCGTCTAACAGTGTTGTAAGAAAGACGTAATACATCGATCAAACAGTGTATAACTAGGTAGAAATAACTGTTTAAATAAACAAGTCAAGGAGTCATGAATCGAATGGATAAGTCTATCCGTAAAAAGCGGATCTTTTTTAGTCTAGTGTTTTTTGTCAGTGGAAGTATCCTTTTAGCGACCTGGATGAAAGTGCAACAGGATCGCGCAAACGCAACTGTCATACCACGTTCTTCGATTACAGCCATCGATTTTAGTCCTCAACAAGACACCGTGATGTTGGTCTATCCAGGACAGGGACAAGGGAAAACGAATGATCCTGAACTTGCTTATAGTTCGATTGTCACGATCAACATGAAAGAACAGGTATTAAACGAACGTCAGGTCCATGATCCTGCAATCACGAACATGACGCTTGTGCAAAAACTGAGTACGCCGAATGTGTTGTATGCCTCTTCCGCAGGATATCTGAATCACTTCCATACATTCGATTTTACGAAACGACGGTTTGTTCAACATAATGTGACGTATTTCAAGCACGATCCCATGATGGAATCGATCAAACACTTTGGTACGAATACATGGTTCAAGACGTTGAATTCATATAAAACCGGGACGCAGCGCTCGTCTCAAGGAACAGGATTCTCGCACACCTTTTCTAATTTTGATACGAAAGAAAACTATGAGACGCCTGCGAGATTCGAACCAGGAAACTCGATGATGATTGAATTAAAGCATCATTTAGCGTATGCCAGTATTGGTAGCGATCATGAACAAGAAGAAAAAGCAGCGATGATTTTTTTGGATAAGCGGACTGAAAAACCAGTCGTATATCGGAAAAGAGATGAACCATATGCATACTCAGCACTTTATGGAAAGGATGATACGGCATACTTCGCTAGTACGGATGGCTGGATGATTCGGATCAATGAGGCAGGTGAACAAACCGAGCAATATTATCCGTTTCTTCAGAATACGAATTTTGATAGTACCGATCCGATTCGAATGATTGATGCAACACAAGGGGTTCAAGTCGTTCAGCAATTTTCTCGTGATAATCAAAATCGGGATCGCCACATTTTAGTCAAATGGACGTTCGGTCAATCATTCTCGGTTCAGGAAATCAAACCGAATTTTTGGAAAGCAGACAAATGGTACAAGTACTTATATATTCATCCCAAGACGAAAAAATCATACTTCATCGAATTTGACCCTGAACACCCGGATAAAGGGAAACTGCTCATTACGAATCAAAGGTATGAGTTGCTTCACGAGATGCCGGTTGAAGGACCGATTGGAATCGACTTTGTGATTGAGTGAGGCAGGGGGGAAGATGTTTTGAACCGTATCGAGCGATTTGAATTTGAGTTTGAAGAAAAAGCGGGAGACCGACTTCCGTTGTTCACGTATCTAGAGCAACAGCAATCAGGTTGGTCTTCTTTACAAGATGATGAAGCGCGTGAGGGAAATTTTCACGTAAGTATGTGGATCAGTGGAGAGAAGATTTCCTGGTCATATGACGTGCGTGAACGGGATGAAGTAACACAAGCATATCGGTTTGGCATTTTCATGCAACGCTGGAAAAATATCTGGGAATGGAATCAGCAACGTCACTTGCTTAGTGGAAACGGATTTGGAATTCATCAAACACTAGCCGACTCCGTCAGGACATCTGCCAAGTCTGAAGCACATTTGGAATGGGCGTTGAACGAGCTTGCTGGCTACGATGCGGAAGGACTACTCTTTTATTATGGTCCCGGACCGTGGGACGACTTTCAAAAGGCGGATGATGAGCTGGATATGTTTCTCGAGTTCGATGAGATCAACACAAAAGAGAAGATGCGTACGGAAGGGCTGTATTTTGATCACGATAGCCAGCGCTGGATCGACATTCCGGCGTCGTTACCCATCATTGGTGAGACGATGCTCGTGATGTATCGCCAATTATACGAATGATTCATTTGATCAAAAAAGCTCACGTCTCGGAAATCGAGACGTGAGCTTTTGTATTAGAATAACTCGTTGATCGGTGTGTCACCTTCGAGTAGTGTGACGACTTGCTTCGACGCCTTGTCATGACCGATTGCTGCCAATATGACGCGTGCGACATCCTCGCGCGGAATTTTTTTAGTTGCTTGTTCGGACGGATCCGTTGTGACGTTTCCTGTGCCGGCTTCATCTGATAGTCCGCCTGGGCGAAGAATCGTGTAGTTGAGTGACGATTCCTTCAGGACACGATCCGCGTAGCGTTTTGCAATGTAATACGGCTTCATGCTGTCAGACCATGTTTCCGGCGAATCGGCATTCAAGGCACTGACCATGATGAACTGTTTTGCACGTATTGCTTCCGCTGCTTCAATCGATTTGACGGCACCATCGAAGTCGATCAGCATCGTCTTGTCCGCTCCTGTGTGACCGCCGGATCCTGCCGTAAAGATGACGACATCTGATCCTTGTAATGCATCAGTGATCGTCGCGACGTCCGCTTCAAGATCGAGATGGACCGGGGTATGACCTAATTTCTCAAAATCACTGAACTGGTCCTTGGAACGTAATCCTACTTTGACATCGTGCTCCGAATCCTGCAGTAAGCGAGCAGCGTGACGACCTACTTTACCATTTGCACCAATGATGAAAATCTGACTCATGTTCCATTCCTCCATTTCACGATTTGATGATTCTGTTTCAGTATGGAAAAGATGAGGGGTTTCTGTAAAGAGAGACGACTTGTAGAACTGTAACCTTCATCAAAACATCTTTTTAATGCTTTTATGCATAAAATCGTCAAATTATCTTGAAATCACGTGTAAGTGTGGTAGGATAATGACTATTACCCACACCGAAAATCATTTAGGTTAAATTGTAGCAATATTCGGTGAATGGGCAACGACGAAACAGAAAGGAGAGATACGATGAGAAAAAAACCATGGCTACTGGCAGGACTTGTTTTGACAGGCGTTGCCGCTTGGATGATCTGGAATCAACAGACGGATGCCGAAGCACATGACATCTTCGAAGACCACAAGCTGGTCGTCGGAACGACGGGGGATTATAAGCCCTTTACATACTGGAACGAGGACCGGAATCGTTATCAAGGCTTTGATATCGATGTCATCCAAGCGTTCGCCAAAGTAGCAAATCTTGATGTGACGTTCGTCAAGACGACATGGCCGACATTATCGGAGGATACGAAATCAGGAAAGTTTGATATCGCTGTCGGTGGCATCACGAAGAAAGTCGAGCGCGAGGTCGTCGGAGACTTTACATCGTCGTATTTCTCCTTTCAAAAAGCACCGCTCGTAAAGAAGAAAGATGTCGAACGCTTGAATTCGCTCGCTGCAATCAATGATCCAGCAGTCAAAATCGGCGTCAATCCGGGTGGCACGAACGAAGCGTTCGTGAAGAAGCATTTTCCGAAAGCAGATGTGACCGTCTTTGAGAACAACTTGGACATTCCAAAAGCCGTCCAAAGCGGACAAGTCGATGTCATGGTGACGGACGACATCGAGGCGTTGCATTACGCGACAGAACTCGATCTTGCGGTGCCGAAACTGACAGAGGCATGGGAACCAGCCGAGATGGCGTATTTGATGAAACCGGACCAAAAAAAGCTTGGAGACGTTTTCCGGGTCTGGATTGAAAGTGCAGAGGGGCAAGAACAAGTTCAAAAATTGAAGAAAAAATGGAACATCGTCTCGACACGTGAGACGGTCGGAGCGAAAGGAGCGGGAGCACATGAGTAAATGGGGATGGATCGTCGTCGGAGGTGGAGTCTTGTTTGCAAGCTTACTGACGCTATGGCAAGCGGAGCAACCACGACGTGTACAAGCGAAGAATGTCTTTGCGACGAAAAAAATCGTCGTCGGAACGACTGGGGATTACAAACCATTCACGTACTTGAACCGAAAGACGAACGAGTACGAAGGATTCGATATCGAAGTGATCCGTTCTTTCGCGAAGACGACCGGTATCGATGTCGAGTTCGTTCCGACGACATGGCCCACGCTATCTGCTGATCTTGCTAGCGGGAAATTCGATATGGTCGTCGGGGGTGTGACGAAAAACATCGAGCGCGAGATCATCGGCGACTTCACGTCGAGTTATCTGTCGTTCCAAAAGACACCGCTCGTCCGTAAAGAAGATGCTAAGCGTCTTGCTTCGATCGAACAAATCAATCGTCCAGACGTGACGATTGGTCTAAATCCAGGGGGAACGAATGAACAGTTCGTCCGTAAGACGTTCACGAAGGCGAACATCGTTATGTATGAACAAAATCTCGACATCCCGCATGCGGTCGCATCGGGCGAAGTCGATGTCATGATCACCGATACGGTCGAGGCGATTCATTATGAAGCGCTCGACAAACGACTCGCGGCACCAAGAATTCAAGAAAAATGGATTCCGGCGGAGAAGAGCTACCTCGTCCGAGAGTCGGAAGGGGACGTTGTTGATGTATTCAATCTGTGGATGCAATCGCACGAAGGTCAAGAAGAGATGGAGCAATTAAAAGAGAAATGGCAAGTAGCGTCTTAAGTGGATCGTGTCTCCTGACAGCAGGAGGCACGATTTTTTAGTAACAGGAATCTAATGGAAAAGGGCGAACAAGTATGTAGAAGCAAATTAGGAGGAATCAATGTGTTGAAAAGCGTGTCAGCGAGGCAATGGCTCATCATGACTGTTCTTCTAGGCTGTGTCACTTACGCATGGATCGTCATCGGAGAGTCATGGATTAATTCTACGTTGTTATTTGGAGGGGCGCTTATATTTACAAGTGGTGCAGTGCTCTCGTTTAGTCTCGCGTTGGCACGATTCGTTCGATTAAAAGGAATCGGATTAACGATGATGCTGGTGTCAATCGGTACGACGCTTGTGGTATCCGCCGGTGTCTTGTATGGTGTGTATCAGATTGTAGCATAATCGTTAAAGCTTGAATCAAGGCACCGAATCAGGTGTCTTTTTTTTGATTCGAGAACAGAAAAAACGGGAAAATCTTGGACATGACTTTGAATTCAAGGAAAGAAGGAATGAAGATGATTCATGTCGAGAACTTGACGAAGACGTATAATGGGAAAGATGTCGTCAAAGGCATCTCGTTTGATGTAGAGGCAGGAGAAATCTTTGCTTTTCTAGGACCGAACGGGGCTGGAAAGTCGACGACCGTCCAGATGCTGACGACGTTGATTCCAATTTCCGGTGGTCGAGCGACGATTCAGGAATTTGATGTCGTCAAACAGGAAAAACAGGTCCGATTGCAGATTGGGGTCGCCTTACAAGATACCGGCATCGATGAGGATTTGACTGGGCTTGAATTACTCGTCCTACAAGGGAAATTATTTGGATTAAGTCAGACGGAAGCAAAAACACGGGCAGAGGAATTGTTGCAGCTCGTCGGACTCGATCAAGACGGTCAGCGCAGATCGGGTACTTACTCCGGCGGGATGAAACGACGGCTTGATCTGGCATTGACGCTCGTCCATCAACCGACTGTTTTGTTCCTTGACGAACCAACGACAGGACTCGACCCCGCGAGCCGTGTACAAATCTGGAACGAGGTCCGACGATTAAACGAAGAGTTCGGAACAACGATCTTTTTGACGACACAGTACTTGGAAGAAGCCGATCAGCTAGCCGACCGAATCGCGATCATCAATGAGGGACAATTGATTGCGGAAGGAACGGCAGCTGAGCTGAAAGCAGCAAATGGAGAAGAGCGGATCGAATTGACGCTAGCTGAAAAAGAGAACGAACGGATCGTCTTAGAGACGTTTGCCGGTCGTCAGGAAAAAGATCGCCTCGTCATTCCTTCGCGGGGAACGGAGACATTGCGCGCGGTCGTCCGTTTTCTTGATGAACGAAAAATGGTCGCTACGTCACTGGTCGTCAAACAACCGTCGCTTGATGATGTCTTCATTCGTTTGACGGGACAAGCTTATAAGGAGGAATCGTGACATGATACGTGAAACGTGGTTTTTGATGCGTCGGAGTCTCCTCGTCACGTTACGTAATCCGTTTTCCTTCATTCCGAACTTGATCATCAGTGTCTTCTTCCTGCTCGTCTACACGAGTGGTTTGTCCGGAATCTCGAATTTACCGCAGTTCGACGGCGTCGATTATTTGAACTTCATTTTGCCTGTTTCGATCGTCTCGGGTGCTGTCGGCGGAGCAGGGGGAGCGGGGCAAGCACTCGTCAAGGACATCGAGAGTGGTTATTTCGCTCGACTCTTATTGACACCGGTCTCCCGGACCGCAATCGTCCTCGGACCGATGCTTGCCGGGATGCTGCAATTATTCGTTCAAACATTACTCATCTTCGGAATGGCATTCTTGCTTGGTCTATCGATTCCAGTCGGTGTCAGTGGCTTTTTCTTGACGATCTTACTCGCGCTTGGCTTCGGTCTCGCCTTTGCCGGTTACTCGGTCGGTGTCGCTTTGAAGACACGGAACGCCCAAGCCGCGCAAGCCGGAACACTTTTGTTCTTCCCGTTGATTTTCCTGTCGACGACATTCGTGCCGAAAGACTTGATTGAAGCCGAATGGCTCAAGATTGCCGCGACAATCAATCCGACGACCTATATCATGGAAGGGATGCGTAGTGTACTGACTCGTCCGGAAATTGATTGGTCGGTCTACTGGCAAGGTTTGATCGTCGCTGCTGTTCTCAGTATTGCGATGGTGATCTTTGCTGCGTTGAACGCACGCGGGGCATTGAAAAAGTAAAAAAATGGACCCGTTTTTAAGCGGGTCCATTTTATGCGGCTATCTAGTTGACTGTCTTATTTCAAATCGCGTTTTTCTTCCTCTTCTTTCGACGATTTACTTTTTGCGTCGAACTCAGAACGTGTCATGACATCTTCGACATGCATGTTGATTTCGATGACATCGAGTCCTGTCATATCATGGACTGATTTTTTGATTTTCGTTACAGCGTCTTGGAAGATGGACGGGATGTTTTTGCCGTACTCGACGATGACTTTTAAGTCGAGTGCGACTTGTCGTTCGCCGACTTCCGCGTCGATGCCTTTTGTGATATCTTCCGTGCTCCGGAAACGATCTGTCAATCCACTCATGAAGCCACCACTCATTGAGAGGATGCCTTTGACATCATTTGATGCGATACCGGCGATTTTCTTAATGACTTGATCTTCGAATGTGAGTTTATTTTCGTGTACTACTTCGTTTTCGTTTTGTTTAGTGTTGATTTCGTTAGCCATGAGAAATCTCTCCTTTTAGTGTAAGTTGAATGATTTTTTATTTTCTGTATGCTCAATCCCGTTGAAAGAACTGAATCCATCCTTCGACATCGAGCGCGTTATCCCGCCACTGACCGATCAAGTAACCGATTGTTGCGAATACGATGATCAACAACGTCGGTCCAAAACCGATCGTCAAGAACAAGGTGGCGAGGATCAGTCCGACTAGTCCGCCGAGTAGACGGTAGCGATACGGACGAAGTGCTTCGCTCGTTTTCATGATCTTCCTCCTCTCGTATCTTAGACGACGCGTTCAGACGTTTTTGTCTTCGTGTCACTGATCCGGACGCGTGTTTTTGTGACAGGTAGTTCGAGCAACGATTCGACCGCGTTCTTGGCGCGTTCTTGAATGTCTTTTCCGATTGTCGGCAAGCCTTCTTGACCGAAGACGGAACAGTCGACTTCAAGCGCGATGGTTTCTTTTTTCGAGTGAATGTCTGCGTTGACGCGTGGCGAACGTACGCCGTTGATACCGCGAATCGACTCGAGTGCCGTTCGTTCGATCGTTTGCTTAGAGATCGTGATATTCCCGTCACCCGTTTGAATCAGGAGACGTTGTCCTTTTGAACGACTGAGTAGTCCAGTGAATAATAGAATGACCAATACGAATGCTAGGAAGCCACCAAGTGATAAAATCGTGTAGCTATACCATTGTTGATCTTGCCACTGTTCAATCAAAGGACTGAGTCGTGGAACATCATAGACGCCAAGTACAAGAAGACCGACGCTGACTAAACCGAGAATGCCGATCAGAACGAGTAGGAAACGATTGAATCCGTTCATATTACATCTCTCCTTTCTGCCGTTAAATTGTTTTAACGTGATTGTTCTACACATGAAATATTATGTGTATGGTGAGAACATTCCCGCTCAAACGAACTCGAAACATGAAAATGCACTTAGGATGAAAAGACTATTTATTCTGAAAATTTATCTATTTATTAGAAAAATAGTAGATGAAATACGGTATTACGCATTGTAATCAAGAATGTTACGACGTCTTAAGGGTTTAAGCGTTCGTGAAAAAATATCTATCATGAATATTATTCAATGTCAATATAGAAAATAATCTCCATCAAAAAACTCCTCTCATGCGGTCATGAGAGGAGAGACAGACGTTTATTTTTCGACTTTCGGTACTTTTACGATGTAATAGACCGTACTTAAGATCAAGAAAGCGACTCCGATTAAGATCGAGACGCGTGTCTCATCGTTGAACAACATCCCGACTAGCACTGTCACCAGCGCGACGATCGACAGATAGTTCGTCACCGGCGCACCGGGCATCTTGAACGGATGTGAGGCTGTCCGTTCACTTTCGAGTTTACGATACCGGATATGACTGATTAAAATCGCGAACCACGGTACCATCCCTGGTAGTACCGAAGCACTGTAGACATACACGAAGATGTTCGTATCCTTCCCGAGAATGAGTGGCAAGGTGATATCGAGAATGACACCGAAGAAAATCCCGATTGAAATCGCGAAGACCGTGTAGAATGGAATGCCGCGTTTATTGACTTTCAAGAAGAAGGACGGCACTTGTCCTTTTTCAGCCAATGAATAGATCATCCGGCTTGCGCTGAAGATCCCGGAGTTACAACCGGATAAAGCGGCCGTGATGACGACGAAGTTGATGATCCCGGCAGCAATCGTGACACCGACCTTGGCGAATGTCGCAACGAACGGACTGCCGAGATCCGACAACTCATTCCATGGATACACCGTGACGATGATGAAGATGGATCCGACGTAGAAAATCAAGATTCGCCAGACGACACCATTGATCGCCTTCGTGATGTTCTTTTCTGGATCTTTCGTTTCTCCAGCTGTCACGCCGATCAACTCAACACCGATGTAAGAGGCGAAAACGATCGAGAGCGCAAAGAAGAAGCCGGTGAAACCATTCGTGAAGAATCCACCGTTCGCCCAAAGATTCGAGAAGCCGACCGGGTTTCCGTCATTCCCTAAACCAAAGAAGATGATTCCAAGTCCAGCGACGATCATTAGAAGAATCGTTATTACCTTGATTGAGGCGAACCAAAACTCGAGTTCACCGAACATCTTGACGGAAGCAAGGTTCGCAAGCGTCAAGAGAATGATGACGACGACGCCTGGAATCCAAGTCGGTAGCTCCGGCCACCAGAAGCGTAAATATGTCCCGACAGCGATGACTTCACTCATCCCGACGACGACCCAGTTGAAGATATTACTGCTTGCTGTCAAGAAGCCAGCTGCTGGATGGATATAGTCGTTTGCGAACTTTGCGTACGAACCACTGTGAGGATGGGTGTAGACCATCTCACCAAGTGCCCGCATGATAAAAAAGATAAAGACTCCTGCTAGCATGTACGCGAGTAAGACAGATGGTCCCGTCCAAGCAATCGTACTAGATGCTCCAAGGAAAAGACCGACCCCGATCGTTCCTCCGAGTGCAATCATTTGTACCTGTCGTGCTGTTAAATCTCGTTTCAAATTCGAACTCATCATTTCCCCCAAAAAAATTCTGTGACGTCATAATGTTCAGACAATTTGTCCGAATAACTATAACGCTGAGTATACTATCCTCAGATAGAACTCGCTAGTCTTTTTGAAAATTTGGGTTAGAGGTTTTCAAAAGTAAAAAGATTATGAAACAACTGTGTAATGGCTTTCATTTGCCTGCTAAGAGAGAGACAAGTCGCTGACCGAGTCTCCCGAAATATAGGTGTTCCGAGGTCGCTAGTACGATCAAGTCATTACGCATTGTAAGGTCACCTGACAGGGTATTTCCCTGTTCTGTCATGAATCGAATCGAACGAACACTTTCAAAGAGCGTACCTTTCCGTTCGAGTAAATGTGCTTCATCAGAATTTGCGGCAAGCAGAAAATCGTCGTACCGAGCGAACTGAGAAAAGGCGATCGTAGGTGCCTCACAGACGAGATCTTCCTCTTGATCGATACGAATGAAACGGTAATCAGAGTAGTAGAAGAACCAGACTTCTTTTGATGAACAGACGTTTAAGGCGTAACAATCATCAATCGGGTATTGACGGTTTTTATATTTTACTTCGCCCGTATCGTCAAAAGCGACGAGACCAAAGGCACCATTTGAACTGGTTACGGCGTCAGCATAGACACCTTCGTCAAAATAACTGACCCAAATCCACCCTCGTTCATCGATTTGCATGTTTTGAATCCCATCATCTAAACAAAATTGATTGACTAGATTTCCCTGAACATCATAAATAAAGGCATTCGGCAACCACGTTCCGTCTACGTCATCATCGCAACGGGAAGCGACGAGTAACAAACGTCCATCCGGAAATCGATCGACGAGCGAAAAATCAATTTCGCTTTTTTTAACGATCGTCGTCTTACGCCAATCATCCTTCAATTGATGAATGGAAAGGACGTGTTCATTGCGTGCTTCGTCGAGGGTTTCTTCGACGATCAAAATATGTCCGTCGACGGTGATCCCAGTCGCGACAGAACGACCCGACCGGTAGGATGCAGTCAAACGACGGAGTGGAAAATGGGCAAGCGGGGATGTGAGCATGGCAGGACCTCCTGTTTGTTTAAAAAAACAGTCCGTCGTCAGACAGACTGCTAGTCGTTCAAACCGTTCGTTGACGGCGTTTGTAGATGACGTAGAAGATGATCAAGACGACAGCAGCGATTAAGACACCGTTCGTATACGGTGCAGCGACTTCCTTGATCGAGCGCCAGTTCGTTCCGAGCGTTTCACCAAGATAGAGGAATAAGATCGACCATGGAATGATCGCAAGCACCGTATAAAGAGAAAACTTCGATTGATCCATCTTAGCAAGACCTGCCGGAATCGAGATGGCATGACGGACGACCGGGATGAAACGGGCGCCAAAGATGACGCCTTGTCCGTACTTTAAGAACCAACGCTCGGCTAAATCCAAGTGATGCTCTGAGATCAAAACATACTTTCCATATTTCAGAATAAGGGGACGACCGCCGTAGCGAGCGAACCAATATAAGAATAATTGCGAGAATAATCCACCGATGACGGCAGCGACGATGGCGAGCGGCCAGCCGATCGTTCCTTGGGAAATCATGAATCCACCGTAAGAGAGGACGATTTCACTCGGTATGATTTCAATCATCAACCCGAGGGCGATGCCGAAATATCCGAGATCGGCAAGCGAAAGCAAAATCTGGTTGACGACTTGAGATAACACGTTAGACAACTCCTTTGTATCAGTTCATTCCTTTATTTTAGAGAACCGAGGACGAAATGAAAAGGAAAAAAACGGAGACAATTCAAAAGACGGATTCGCGATGACAGCGAATCCGCCTTGTTTTTACAATACGACCGCAGCGATCGTACCGAAGATGAGTAATGGAATGTTGTAGTGCAGGAACGTCGGAATGACCGTTTCTCGCATGTGATCGTGCTGACCATCAGCATTCAAACCACTCGTTGGTCCGAGTGTCGAGTCAGACGCCGGGCTACCCGCGTCACCGAGAGCACCGGATGTTCCGATGATGGCAATCGTCGCTTCTAAGCTGAATCCGTACTGGATACAAAGTGGAACGAAGATGGCAGCGATGATCGGAACGGTCGAGAAACTCGAGCCGATCCCCATCGTGACGAGAAGACCAATCAAGAGCATGACGAAGGCGGCAACGAGTTGTGAATCGCCCATCAACGCTTTCGAATTCTCGACGAGTGGCTCGATATCGCCCGTCTTACGCAAGACGTTTGAGAAACCGTTCGCTGAAATCATGACGAAACCGATGAATGACATCATGCGCATACCGCGTGTAATGACGTCATCGGCTTCACTGAAGCGAACGAGACGAAGCAGCAAGAAGAGAATCAACCCCGTCGTCGCAGCGAGAATCATTGATCCGGTCTGTAGTTGTACGATCAAGGTCGCGATGACGACGACTCCACTTAAGACAAGCTTCGTTTTCGTGATGACCGGAATTTCATAATCGTCCGGTGCGATGTCGCGAATCTCATACGTCCGCTCTTTCCGGTAGGTGTACAAACCGATCAAGAGACCAACGACCATTCCGAGTGCTGGAATCGCCATTGCTTCGATGACGGAAGCTCCAGCAGTATCGAGACCATTTGCCTTCAGGTTCTTCAGCAAAATCTGATTGAGGTAAATGTCTCCGAATCCAACCGGTAAGAACATGTACGGTGTCACAAGACCGAACGTCATGATGATCGCTATCCGGCGTCGATCGATCTTAAGCTGAGAAAAGAGACCGAGCAACGGCGGAATGATGATTGGAATGAATGCGATGTGGATCGGCAACACGTTTTGTGAACTGATCGCAAGCAAGAGAATCGCGAACAAGATGAATCCTTTTAATTTTTTGACGGAAGCGGCACTTGCGTTACCACGCGAACGCGCAATCAAAGAGTGAGCAAGTGCATCCGGTAAACCTGTTTTCGAGAGGGCGACGGCAAATGCACCGAGCATCGCGTAGCTAAGGGCGATTTCTGCTCCGTCACCAAGACCACCGGAGAATGCTTTTGTCGTCGCAGTCAGGTCAAGACCACCGACAAGACCACCGGCAAACGCACTGATGACCATCGCGAGCACGATGTGGACGCGGAAGATCGCTAAAATAAATAGTAAAAAGACGGCAAACAATACGGCGTTTATCATTCAGTAAAACCACACTTTCTTTTGTTATCACTGTACTATACTAAAGTATCTTACAGCCATGTTGGAATGCTGTCAAGAGTAAAAGTCTGACCTCGTAATCAAAAGATGAATGATACGCTTTTTAGCTCTCCACAAGAAGTTACATTCTGTTATACCCCGAAGCATGAAGTGAGAAGCGTTTTGATCACTGAAAATGACTCATACAAAAAACGTGCCATCCTTCTCCGTTACGAGAAAATATGGCACGTTATTTTTAAATTAAGACGGAGTAGAATATCCGAATCTATTTGCGTTTCTTCTATAGAGAGTGATCAGCAATCGACGACGTCGAGCTTACCAGTCCCTGGATCGATGACGAGTCCGTGAACGTTCGTCCCAGGTGGTAGTAATGGGTGGTTCTTCACGAGGCTGACCGAGTGAGCGACGCTTTCTTGAACTGACGTGAAACCACGCAACCATTGATTCAAATCAACGCCAGATACTTCGAGCGTGTGAAGAATCTGTTGGTCGATGCCCCGATCCTTCATCTCGTTGATCATGTGGTTAGGATCAATCGTGCTCATGCCGCAGTCGTGGTGACCGATGACGACGACTTCTTCAGCACCAAGAGCATACAACGCGACGAGAATCGAGCGCATGACGGAACCGAATGGGTGCGATAGGATAGCACCGGCATTTTTGATGATCTTCGCATCCCCGTTCTTAAGACCAAGTGCGTGTGGGAGGAGCTCCGTCAAGCGGGCATCCATACACGTCAGGATGACGACCTTTTTGTCTGGGAACTTATCCGAGACGAACTGTTCATACTGTTTTTCGGCGACGAATCGCTCGTTGAAGGCTAGCATTTCCTGTACAACTGACATTCAAGTGTCCTCCTTTAGTGGTAGCTCTTAATATGTACCCCATATCAGAATACAAGATGATGAAACGGCTATCAAGTCACGAAAATGCGAGGTGTGACAAATCGCACACATCTATGTACATGAAGCAAAACGATGAAAAAGAGGAATTCACAACAGTTGTAAACGCTATCAAAGGTGTGATGGAATTCACAGGATGGTCATGCACAAAACAGGAAAAAGGGGTTATGATTGATTTGTGAAGGAAAGCACAAACTATTGAAAAACAGCTTGGCATTCCTGACATAATGGTTAGCAAATCAAACTCAGATTCGTTCCACGACAGGGAGGAAACCACTCATGGCTGTGAAAGAAAAAACAAAATCGACGGCAACGCCGGTCGAACAAGCAGTTGGACAAATCGTTGAAAAAGGGCAACGCGCATTACAAGAATTACTGACATTCGATCAAGAAAAAATCGACACGATCGTCCGGGATATGGCACTTGCCGGACTTGAACGGCACGTCGAACTCGCTCGTCTCGCGTCAGAAGAGACGGGACGCGGTGTCTTTGAAGATAAGATGATTAAAAACATGTTTGCGACAGAATACATCTACAACAGTCTACGTCATGAAAAAACGGTCGGGATTTTAGAAGAAGATGTCCAAAACGGCATCACATATATCGCTGAACCCGTCGGTGTCGTCTGTGGTGTCACACCGGTCACGAACCCGACATCAACGACGATGTTCAAAGCATTGATTGCGATCAAGACGCGCAACCCGATCGTCTTCGCGTTCCACCCATCGGCACAACGTTGTTCCGTTGAAGCAGCGAAAACACTCCGCGACGCAGCCATCAAAGCAGGGGCACCGAAAGACTGTATTCAATGGGTCGAAGAACCATCACTTGAAGCAACGAAAGTCTTGATGAACCATGAAAAAATCGCCATGGTCCTTGCGACAGGTGGAGCAGGAATGGTCAAATCGGCGTATTCAACAGGTAAACCGGCACTTGGTGTTGGACCAGGGAACGTTCCGTGTTACATCGAACAGTCTGCGAAAGTCAAACGGGCAGTCAGCGATCTTGTTCTTTCAAAAACGTTTGATAACGGGATGATTTGTGCGTCTGAGCAAGCCGTCATCGTCGACCAAGAGATTTATGCGACGGTTCGTGCGGAAATGGAAGCACTCGGTTGTTACTTCTGTACACCGGAAGAAAAACAACGCCTCGAATCACTCGTCATCAAAACCGATACGTGTGCCGTCAACGCGGACATCGTCGGGAAACCTGCGACATGGATCGCAGAAAAAGCCGGAATCGATGTTCCGGAAACAACGGTCATGCTCGTCGCGGAACTCGAGCACGTCGGAGCAGCAGAACCACTGTCTCATGAAAAACTCAGTCCCGTCCTCGGTGCGTACCGCGTCGCTTCAACCGAAGAAGCGTTTACGATTGCCGAACAGATGCTTGAAATCGGTGGTCTCGGTCATACAGCCGTCATTCATACGACGAACGATGACTTGATGACAGCGTTCGGACTCCGCATGAAAGCCTGCCGGATCCTCGTCAACAGCCCATCTGCTCATGGCGGAATCGGTGATCTGTACAACGAGTTGACACCATCACTGACACTCGGTTGTGGATCATACGGGAAAAACTCTGTTTCTGAAAACGTGACAGCGAAGCACTTACTCAACGTCAAAAAGGTGGCGAGACGACGCGTGAACATGCAATGGTTCAAGGTCCCTGAAAAAATCTACTTCGAAAAGAACTCCGTTCAGTACTTGCGGTCGATGACTGACGTCTCACGTGTCATGATCGTGACGGATCCAACGATGGTACAGTTCGGGTATGCCGATAAAGTAATTCAAAACTTACCACAGTCCGTCAGTTACCGGATCTTCGACCAAGTCGAACCAGATCCATCGGTGACGACTGTTCAGACAGGTGCTCAAGCGATGCGTGATTTCAAGCCTGACTTGATTATCGCCCTCGGTGGTGGTTCAGCGATGGATGCTGCAAAAGGAATGTGGCTCTTCTATGAACAACCGAACGAAACGTTCTCAAACTTACGTCAAAAATTCCTCGATATCCGCAAACGGGCGTATCAATTCCCGACACTCGGTCGTCAAGCGAAGTTCGTCGCGATTCCGACGACTTCTGGTACGGGTTCAGAAGTAACACCGTTTACCGTCATCACGGATAAAGAGAAAAACGTCAAATACCCGATTGCTGACTATGCATTGACACCAGACGTCGCAATCGTTGATCCAGAATTCGTCATGACCGTCCCAGCTTCAATCACTGCTGATACCGGAATGGATGTCTTGACGCATGCGACAGAAGCATACGTCTCGGTGCTTGCGAACGACTACACGGATGGACTGGCACTCAAAGCAATCAAGATGATCTTCGACTACTTGCCACGAGCATATGCTAACGGATCAGACGCTGAAGCACGCGAAAAAGTGCACAATGCGTCAACGATGGCAGGGATGGCATTCGCGAACGCCTTCCTCGGCATCAACCACTCGATCGCGCACAAAATCGGTGGCGAGTTCCATACGCCACACGGACGGACGAACGCGATCCTGATGCCACACGTCATTCGCTATAACGCATCACGTCCAACGAAACTAGCAGCATTCCCGAAATACGAATCATTCGTTGCGGATGAACGGTATGCCGACATCGCACGCTACCTCGGTCTTCCGGCAGCAACGACGGAGCAAGGGGTCGAATCCCTCATCCAAGCCGTTGCTGATCTTGGACAACGTCTCAACATCAAGATGTCATTCAAGGCGCAAGGCATTCAAAAAGCAGACTTCGAGGCAAAACTCGATAAGATGGCAGTCGATGCCTTCGAGGATCAATGTACGACGGCGAATCCGAAGATGCCGCTTGTCGCTGAGTTACGGACGATCATGGAACAAGCATACGAAGGCATCTAATAGAGAAAAAAATACCATGGCACCTGATCGTTCAACCGGCTTCTCACTGTGAGAAGTCGGTTTTTATTTTGGAAATCAGTGGAGACAGTCAGAGAAAAGGTGGGATATAATGGCTGTTGAATGAAATTGATGTTTTTGGTTTCGCTGTAGCAGGAATATTCAAACATCAGACATTAAAAGGAGGAAATGGGATGGAGTCAAGGCAAGAAAGGAAACAACGACGGTTTTCCGTCTGGGATGTCCTGTTTGGCGTCCTCATCGGTCTCATCTTTTTCGGTGTCATCTATGGTGTGATGGCATTTTTGACTTCACAAATCACCTCATCCTCAGACTATCAGGATCTTGTGACGCAGATGCAACAGGCGGACGTCTCCTGGAAAGATGCAGACATCACGGTGTCATTGATACTTCTGTTCGTCGGTGGGCTATCGATCACGATGCCGAGCGCGGTCCGAGAAGGAATCATCAATCAGGTGCTCGATGCGAGTTCTGCCGGTGATGTCTTATCGTTGTTTGGGATTGACTTAAAGCAAGTTCTTGCACCACTTACGTTTGATGTCTCTTACGGCACGTTACTTTATTCTGTCTTTGGCATCGGTTTAATCGTCCTGTTATTTTTAGTATTACGGATTAAGGCAAGTCGTCTCGGGTGGACGATTCGATCGATCAGCTTCTTCTTAACGGTCGGGATCATCTGGTTCATCCTTGCCGGACGCGGAAACGACGTGCCATTCCTCTCGTTACAAGACGGCTATGCGATGAGTGGGATCCTACCGCTTCTCGTCGTCAGTTTGCTTGGTTGGATGGCGTTCTTCCCGCAAAAGTTATCTGGTCTGACAGCTGCTGGACGTGCCAGCTTACTGATTTTGATGCTCGCAAGTACGCTTCAACTCGTCTTTACGGTACAGGACGAAGCGGAATATGACGGCGATTCTTCACTACGGACGGCATTGACCGTCGCGAGTCTGAACGCCGGAAGTGGCGGGATGTACGACTGGATCCACGGCGGTCAAGTCGTGTATCAAGCAGACGTCCTTGGAGCGAATGCGGAAATCCCCGTCTCGATGTTGAACGGGGAGACCTCAACGGATCAGCTCAATGACTCGATCCAAAAAGTCGTCGATGGGATCGACACGGACCGGGTGACAGAACAATTGTTGACGTTACTCGGTGGAGAACGTCCTGATTTGTCAGCAACACAATTGAAGCTCGATCCTGTTGATTACGGCGTCGCGCGGCAGACGATTCAAGTGATTGATGCGGAATCGGCAGGAGCGACGCCACCGAATGTCTCCAGTGAGAGTGCGTATTGGGTGTTGTTGCTCGTAACGTTTGCGATCTACTTCGTCTGTAGTATCCGAAGCTTCAAATCGATCATCGATCCGTTCGTCTTTGCGATCGCGATCGGTGTCATCAGCTTCATCGTCAGTCAAGCTTCATACGTTCAGTTCGCAATGAAATGGCGCAGTGACGTCTTATTCGAGTTCGCTCAACAGACAGCAGGCTGGACGGTACTATACGCCGCAGGGCTTGCGTTACTTGGTGGAATTCTTGGTTATGTCGTCCGACGGAAGCCAGACAAAGCGGTTTAAGGAACGTGGAGTGATGAAGCTCCTCCACTAGGAGATGTACCCTGAATGGGGACGACGAACGTTGCTGTCATTCTCGCTTTCCACAGGCGGGAGGTAAGCCGCGGTATCCTAAACTACGTTTCGTCTACCGGGTCTCACTTGACCCTGACGCAAGCGAAAAACATGCTTTCTTTCCCTGTAGGAGTCGAGAATGAACAGTTACGTTCTACATCAAGCATAAACGATACGTTTTCAGGTTCATGTCCTGAAAACGTATCGTTTTTTTACGTGGTTCATCTCATTTTCACCACCCCCTTTTTTTACCATTCAAACTTGGTTTGTAAAGGTAAAATCAACAATGTTAAGCCAGTATTTGGAATTAGTTAAGTAGGTTAAATAAGACGGATGTCCGACCTATTTGAAAGGACTATTAGCTATAATCGAACCATGCTAAATTAATGAAGCAGTCAAAACATCCTGGGGGGAAAATCCATATGAAAAAAGCAACGAAACTCGTCATCGCGTCGACATTGATCGCACCGATGCTCGTACCAGTCGTTCAAGTCAAGACACTTGCTGCCGACAACAGTGTCGTCAAGTTACGCTTCTTAGAAACAACGGATTTACATACGAACTCAATGAACTACGATTACTTCAAGGATGCGCAGGACGAAACGATTGGTCTCGTCAAAGCCGCTACGGTCATTAAACAGCAACAAACTGAAGTGGGCGCAACGAACAGTTTCTTATTCGATAACGGGGATACACTTCAAGGAACGCCGTTTGGCGATTACGTCAAGAACCAGTACGACAAAGGAAACAAAGGCAAACATCCGATGTACGAATTGATGGAATACCTCGGTTATGATGCGGTCACGCTCGGAAACCATGAATTCAACTTCGGTCTTGATTTCCTCAAGTCAGCGATGAGTGCTTCGAGCGGTTCAATCAAGTTCGTCAACTCGAACGTATTGGATGCAGTCACGAAAAAGCCGATCGTCGCGGACTACAACAAAGATGGAAAAGACTATCAAATCATCGAACGTCAAGTCAAGGACCAGAACGGTGACATGAAAACAGTCAAGGTGGGTGTGTTCGGAGTCGTCACGCCACAAATCATGGCATGGGATGCGGGGAACCTGACGGGGAAAGTCACGGCTGAAGATATCATCCCGACTGCGAAAGCAACAGCGAAGAAATTAAAAGATGCTGGCGCAGACGTCGTCGTTGCACTCGCACACACAGGTATCGGGGATACGACGGATCAAAAAGACGGCGATGAGAATGTCGGCTACGCATTGACAAAAGTTGCAGACATCGATGTCTTGATGACAGGTCATCAGCACGGAAAGTTCCCGGCAGTCGATTCAGCGTTCAATAAATTGCCGAATGTTGATAAAGAAAAAGGTCTAATCAATGGTAAACCGGTCGTCATGGCAAACACACAAGGAAAGAACGTCGGTGTCATCGATCTTGAGTTGAAGCAAGTCGACGGGAAATGGGTCGTTGATACGTCAGGTGCGAAACTAGCGGACGTCACGAAAGACACGACAGCAGATGCCGGTGCCGTCAAGTTGATTGAAAAAGCACATGAAGGAACACTCGCGTACATTCGTCAAGAAGTCGGAACGATTAATGACGACATCCAAAGTTTCTTCGCTCTCGCGCAAGACGATGATTCAGTTCAGTTCGTAACGAACGCTCAGAAATGGTATGTCGAGAAACAACTCAAAGAAAATGCCGATCTCGCGAAATATAAAGATCTTCCATTGTTGTCAGCAGGTGCACCATTCAAGACTGGTGGTCGTAACCAAGTCAACGCATCCGATTATACATTGATCAAAAAAGGACCAATCGCACTCAAGAACGTCGCCGATCTCTATGTTTATCCGAATACACTCGAAGTCGTCAAAGTAACAGGTGCTGACGTCAAAGACTGGCTCGAAATGTCAGCCGGTCAGTTCAACCAAGTCGGCGGTGAGCAAACGAATTTGTTGAACAAAGATTTCCGTAGCTACAACTTCGATATCCTCGATGGATTGACGTATGAAATCGATATCACGAAACCAGCGAAGTTTGACTATAACGGTGTCGTCGTCAACAAAGACGCAAACCGTGTTCAAAACATCAAGTATCAAGGCAAAGCGATCGCCGACGACCAAGAATTCCTTGTTGCGACGAACAACTACCGCGCAGGCAGTGCGACGTTCCCAGGTCTTGGTGGCGGAAAGAACATCGTCTACAAATCAGCCTACGAAACACGTAACGTCATTTCGGACTTCATTAAAGCGAAACAACCGGTTGATTATAAAGCCGATGACAACTGGTCACTCGTCGCAAGTAAGCCGACGACGGTCAGCTTTGATTCAGCGGTTGCAGCTGCACCGTACGTCAAGCGGTACGAAGGCATCACGAACACAGGTGAAACACGTCCAGGTGAGACAGGTACGTTCCTCAAATTCAATATGAACGTGCCGATGAAAGACTTCACGGTCTCGACAAAAGCAGTTAAACCGGGTGCGAAAGTCGTTACTGGTCAGGCAGTTCCGGGCGCAACAATCACAGTTAAACTTGGCGATAAAGTCCTTGGAACAGCAACAGCAAACGAAGCGGGTCAATACGAAGTCGTGACACGACCGCTCAAATTGCGTGACAAGTTGACGATTGTCTCTGAACTCAGCTTCATGAAGACAGAAACGAACGTCACAGTCGGAACAGGTGTCGTTGCGACACCAGCGATCGATAAAAAGTCGGCAGTATACGGATCGACGGTCCTTCGCGGTAAAGCAACGGAAGGTCTTGACGTGACGCTCTATAAAGGATCAACGAAAATTGCAAAAGCGAAAACGACGGCAAGCGGCTTCAAGATTGCGGTCAAAAATGGTCTAACGACAGGTACGTACACGGTCAAGTCGACAGACATCTCGAAAAAGATCACGAAAAAGGCGTCGTTCACGATCAAGAACACGTATCCGGTCAAAAAATGGTCAGGTAAAAAGACGTTGACAGGTAAAGTCGAAAAACGACAAATCGTCCGCCTCTACCAAAAAACAGAATCTGGTTATCAATTGATTGCTCAAGACGTGGCGGATCAGCACGGGAACTATGTCTTGAAGATGCGTCAAGCATTGACGAACGGCTCGTACAAACTCAACATCTATACAGCGAAAGATCATCTCGATCAGTCACGCTACTTCATCACGAAGTAATATGTCACACGGATGTCTGCACATGCAGACATCCGTTTTTATTTGATTAGATACGTGCGTTGCGAGAGCAGAAACCGTTTAATGCGTTCGTAGATGATTGCTTGCTCGACCGTCAATTGATCCGTCGCGTGCGACATGTAGAGTCGTGACGTAACGGTAAACACATCGTCTGTGATGAAAGGGAGTCCCATCTCGCGGCAGACGGAGACGGGAACGAAGCTGAAATACCGTTGCTGACGTAAGGCGAGTTGCAGCGAGACGTCATCAATATAGTGCGTGGTATCGGCATAAATGTTCAGTTCCGCCATCTTCAATTGGATGAAGCGGTTGTAATCCTTATTGTGAGAGGGAAATAAAAAGGCAGTCTCCGTTGCGTCCGCATAGAGCGCCGTGATCGCTTCTTTCTCTGAATAGGAAGCAGGATAGGTGATGACAATCTCCTCTTCCACGATCGGTTCGCTCGTAATGAGCGGATGCTTGAGTTCCATGAAGCTGATCGAGAAATGGAATTCTTGATGGAGTAAGCCGCTTAAAATGTCGCGATTTGAGAGGATGTCCGAGTTGAACAAAGGCGCAGTCTGCGGCAAGAGAAATTCCCGTAGGATTAATTGGATGAAGCGACCGTGCGAACTGGCAAGACTGAGTGGTGTTTCGGTAGAGGCATCATTTCGCGCCATGCGTTCCTGGACCCGTGTCAGCTCGTGTTCGATTTTTTCGACTGATTGCAACAGAAGTCGTCCATTGTCGGTCAAGCTGATCGTTCTGCCTTTTCGATGAAACAACGTCGTGTTCAATTCACGTTCTAGTTTTTTGATCGTCGCACTGAGGGCGGGTTGGCTGATGAATAATCGTTCGGCAGCACGCGTCACGTTCAATTCCTCCGCGACGTGACGAAAATAATTCAAATGTAAGAGTTCCATGATATCCTCCTAACATAACCTATAGGTTATTAAAATATATAAATATATATATTTCTGTTTATGATGAAACCAGTATATCGTAAATACCAGAGGTGATAGATATGAAAATCGGAATTTACGGAGCAGGATCACTAGGAACCATCATGGGAGCTTATTTGAGTCAACAGTATGCGGGTGTCGATCTGATCGATACGAATCGCGCACATATCGAAGCGCTAAACACAACAGGCGCGCATGTCATTGGACCAGATTTGACGCAAGCCGTCCATGCGATGCATCCGGATGACATCACGGAGATGTACGATATCGTATTGTTGCTGACGAAACAGGTCTACAATGAACCGGTTCTGGCGAAAGTCCGGACGATCTTGAAGGAAGACGGTATTCTCGTCTCCTTGCAGAACGGTGTACCAGAAGAATTCATTCAACAACAGATTCCGCGCGAACGTATCATCGCGGGATCCGTCGAGTTCGGAGCGACGTACGTCGGACCAGGTGAGTCACGTCTGACATCGGATTACGAGCACTTCAAGACATATGCGATGCAAATCGGTGAACTGGACGGTAAGAAGACGGACCGGATCATTCACTTGAAGGAAATCCTTGATCACATCGGTGGGACGGAAATCTCTGATAATCTACCGGGAACGAAATGGTCAAAACTCGTCATCAATAGTACGTTCAGTGGGTTATCCGCTGCGTGTAACGGTACGTATGGCGACGTTCTCGATCATCCGGTCTTGCTACGGGCAGCGATCCATACGATGCAGGAAGTCGTTGAAGTCGGTCACGCCCACGGCATCACATTCGCGCCGATGAGTACGTTTGAGCCGGTAGCCTACGCAACACTAGACGATATCGATGAAAAACTGATCACCGTGCCACAATTGATGCACGGGTCGCGTGACTTAGAAGCGAGCATGTTGCAGGACTTACAAAAAGGGCAACCGACCGAAATTCGTTTCATTAATGGGATCGTCACGATGTACGGCAACACGTACGATATCAAAACGCCGTTCAACTCACTCATTCAAGAAATCGTCGAAGAAGCGCAAGCAGCGAAGACGGTTCCAGATTTTGAAACAAGTGTCGCACGCTTTGCCGCATTGTTAAACGCATAAAGGAGGGATTCAGATGAGACAGGAAGATGTAAAAAATATCGTCGCGACACCGATCAATGCACCGGTCTTTCCGGCGGTCGATATCTTCTTTCGGAATCGGGAATACTTGAACATCATCTATGAGACGGACATCGAAGCGTTACAAGCAGTCGTTCCGGAACCGCTCGAGGTGCTGAGTAATCAGATCAAGTTTGAGATCATCAACATGCCGGATAGCACAGGTCTTGGGAGTTATCTCGAGTGCGGGCAAGTCATTCCGGTTCGGTATCAAGGAGAGGTCGGTGAGTTTTACCTCTCGATGTATGTCAACAATCAGCCGGCGATCGCCTCTGGTCGTGAAGTGGCTGCGTTTCCGAAGAAGTATGGTTCACCCCGGCTTTATCTCGACAATGATGTACTCGTTGGAACGCTTGACTACCATTCACTCCGTGTCGCCCAAGCGACGATGGGATACAAGTATGTTCCGATGGCGGTCGAAGAAGCACAATCGATCATCGGTGCGCCGCAGTTCATGCTCAAACAGCATCGCGGTTATCAAGGCGAGTTGATCATCTCCGAGCTGACGCGGAGTCAAATCACGGATCTTGAGATTAAAGAAGCATACCGTGGACCGGCGCGACTTCAGTTATTCGAACATGTCATGGCACCACTCGCTGACTTCCCTGTTCGGAAGATCGTCGATGCCCAGCATATCATCGCTGATCTTCGACTTGGTGGACCTGCGAAACTGTATGATTATTTAACGGATTAAAGACTCTCTAACATTAACGACCTCCAAAATGGATGGTCGTTTTGTTTTACCCCAAAAACTGGCATACTGAATTGAGAGGGGGAAACGACCATGCGACAAGTCAATGTGTTACCGTATCAATCAGAATGGGCGAGTGCATACTCACGAGAAGCGGACCGTTTACGAGAGGTGTTCGGAGCACGTCTTAAGCAGATCCATCATATGGGGAGTACATCAGTTCCGGGACTCGCAGCAAAACCGATCATCGATATCTTACCCGTCGTCGATACACTCGAGGGAATCGAGCAGTTTGACGCACAGATGGAAGCGCTCGGTTACGAAGCGAAGGGTGAGTTCGGGATGCCGGGACGCCGCTATTATCGAAAAGGCGGCGACGAACGGACGCATCACATCCATCTCTATGCGGCGGGAAATCCAGAAATCAAGCGTCATCTCGTCTTTCGGGACTATTTGCGTGCGCATCCAGAAGAAGCCACTGCTTACGGAGCATTAAAGGAACAATTAGCGGCGACATATCCGCTTGATATCGAAGCCTATATCGCCGGCAAGGATGCGTTCGTCAAGGAACTCGAACACCGCGCAATCGCTTGGGGGAATGCGCATGACTGAGTGGGAACATGCCCTCATTCGCCATGTCGGTGTTGGTGTAAAGACGGCGAAATCGTTGTTTGAGAAGATCGAGGTGCAGGACTGGGACGCGCGGCCAATCCCCGGGAAACGGACCGTCGGTGAAGTCGCCGTCCATCTCGCTGTGTTACTCGAAGCCGATTTGATGCTGGCAGAAGGGGCGACGGCTGAAGCGATGCAGGCGTTTTATACGGAACCGGTCCCGCGCGATCAGTTAAATGAACGAATCAATCGTGCGTTTTCTATCTATCAGAAGAAAGTCACGACCGGATTTACGACCCGTCCGACGTACTGGGGCGTTACCGACTCGATGAACGGCTGGGCAATCGAAGCAGCCGTGCATCTCTATCATCATCGATCCCAGTTATTTGATTACTTGAACATCCTTGGGTACGAGCTAGAGATTTCGTTATTTGAATGAATGGAAGTAGGGGTAGTGTATGGAATATATCGTTGAAACATCAGCCGGTCGCTTTGATACCCGGCTGACAGGAAGTGGGGACGTCACATTCGTCCTCGACCACGGGATGATGTCGAACCGACACCAGTGGGGCTGGCTACGGACCGAATTGTTGAAGCGGGGACGGGTCTTTGAATATTCACGTCTCGGGTATGGTCGGTCGAGTCGTGGTAAAAACAAACGACTCTTTACGCATCAAGCAGATGAGCTCGCGGACGTCTTACGGATGCTTCGTGTCGAAGGACCGTACGTCTTCATCGGGCACTCGCTCGGCGCCTATATCTCGCTCGCAAGTGGACGATTGTTTGCAGACGAGACACGCGGCATCGTCTTGCTTGATCCGTCGCATCCGGATGTCGACGCAGCATTACCGAACTGGTACGAACGAACACAAGAGGAGTGGAATCGATTCCTCTATTTCCTTAGTCACGTCCGACCGATCGCCTGGATGATTCCTGACCATCTGGGCAAAAAGATGTTCAGTGTCTTACCGGAAGCTGATCAATTACCGATGTGGCGGCATTTTGCAGCACCCGGGCATTGGCGGGGGACGCTCGATGAATGGCAATCGGTCGAAGAGAACAATCAGATGATTCTTTCGTTGCTTGAAGACGTGACACAGCCGGTCCTCGTCCTGTCCGCTTCGAACTGGGCAGGGGGCATGCCGGAAAGTTGGTTGAACCCGGCATTGACCGAACAAATCAATGCGGCTCACGCTGCGTTCGCCGACAGTTTACCGAACGGGATGTATCATGTGATTGCGGATACGAATCATTACACGATTGCCGGGTTTTCGCACGAGGCGGCGGAGCGGATCACGGATTTGATCGGGGCAACATGGGATTTACCGATTCAAAGTCAGTAGTAAGGTTACGTTTTTTCGTTTCGCTCGAATCGTTTTCTTGGGACAAGCATCGCGCCGCTTCACTTTGTTGTAGGGTCGCTCCTGCTTGTATTTCCCTAAGAAGAGATTCCGAGCGAAAAAAAGTTTCTTTTCTTGTGCTTCGGAATATCTGACGGAGCTGACTCTAAAGCCAGTATCTACAAAGAATGACGCGTCACACGCCACTCCTACAGGAAAAAGCGCATTATGCGCTGTCAGAGACAAACAAGACCCGCTTTCCTGCTTGAAGGAAGCAGGAAAACTGGCTTGTGTCTCACCTGAGGAAAGGGCGTGAGAAGATGCGTCATTTTTTTGGAGTCAGCCTGGTCTACTCCTTGAGTCGATGCTTATCGGCTTTTTTAGGGAACAAAATAAATCGAAATCATTACGATTGACGTCAGGTAAAAAGTCGGTTACTCTATAAAACGTAACGATTACGTTTTAGGAGATGAATGATGATGCAACCGATATCGATCACCGTTTTATCTGGATATCTTGGATCCGGTAAAACGACACTATTGAACCATTTACTACATAATCGCGAAGGGCGCCGCCTCGCGATCATCGTCAACGACATGAGTGAGGTCAACATTGACGCGGCATTGATTGAGCAAGGCGGATTCTCGCGAACGGAAGAGTCGTTCGTCACGCTTTCGAACGGCTGCATTTGCTGCACGTTACGCGATGATCTTTTGCTTGAAGTCAAACGCCTCGTCGACCAAGGAGATATTGACGGTATCGTCATCGAATCGAGTGGTATCTCGGAACCAATTCCGGTCGCCCAGACTTTCACGTACGAAGATCCGGACAGTGCAATCGACTTATCACAAGTCACGAAAATCAATGCGATGGTCACGGTCATCGATGGGTATCGCTTCCTGAAGGACTTTGAATCCGGTGAATCGTTGATTGAACGGAAACAGGCAGTCGATGAAACAGACGTGCGCGAAGTCGTCGATCTACTCGTCGATCAAGTCGAGTTCGCGGACATCATCGTCTTGAACAAAGTCGATCGCCTGACACCGGAAGAGCGCCATACCGTCATCGGTTATCTAAAGGCATTAAATCCAGTTGGCCGTTTGATCGAGACGACGTATGGTCAAGTCGATCCGGCAGACATCTTAGATGTTGATCTATTTGATTTTGAACAAGCGGCAGCGAGTGCTGGTTGGATCCGTGAGTTGAATGCGGAAGAACATATTCCGGAAACGGAAGAGTATGGGATCAGCTCGTTCGTCTACAAGCGCGAGGTGCCGTTCCACCCGGAGCGTTTGCTTGCCTTGATCGAAGACTGGCCGCAAGAAGTCGTCCGGGCGAAGGGATTCTTGTTCCTTGCGACACGTCCCGAGATGGCATTGCTGTTCCATCAGGCAGGATATGCGTCGAACATGGAATACGCTGGTCGTTTTGCATCAGATGAGGATCGACGGACCGAACTCGTCTTGATCGGCATCGGACTAGAACAAGAGAAGCTCGAAGCGCTATTCGATGCGTGTCTCGTCCAAGCAGACGAAACGGACTGGGCGTCATTGAATGATCCAATTCCTGGTCGCGAGATGTACGAAGAAACATTTTTATAAGAGGTCAATCTTTCGAGAAACCGTATCTGCGGTTTCTCTTTTTTGTTATATTTTCATAGTGAATGGGGAAAGAATACTAGTGAAGGTATGTTAATTGAAGGAGGAAAATATGTGCGCAACCGGATTTTACAATTCGCACTCGTATTTTTAGTCGCCGGTGGCATCATTTGGGGACTATATCAACTCGGCTATTTATTTTATGTCTTAACGATTTCAGCGACGGTCGTGCCGCTCGCCGTCATCATGATCATTTTCATCGAAAACCGGACGGCAGAATCAACGATCGCTTGGTTCCTCGTTCTGATTTTCTTACCAATTCTCGGAGTCATCATCTGGTTGATGTTCGGTCGGAATCCACGGCGTCGCCGTCGGAATCGTCGTTCGCATGACGAACGGAAATTGCTCAAGCAAGCGATTCGTCCAGTTCGGTCGCTTGCTGTCAGTGAGTTGCCACCGAATCACTTGAAGCTTGCGAACACGATTCGTAACTTCGGTGGCGGCGGGGTGGACGTTCATACAGCAAGTGACATCCTGACGAACGGGGAAGAGACGTTCCCGGCGATTTTGGACGCGATTCGTCAAGCGCAGCATCATGTCCACATCCAGTACTACATTTATCGGAACGATGAGACAGGCAAGGCAATTCGTGAAGCGTTGATGGAGCGACTCGAAGCCGGAGTAACGGTGCGGTTCATGTATGACGGACTCGGAAGCTATATGCTCGGTGAGAACTTCCTGCATCCGCTACGCGACGCTGGAGCGCATATCGCAGCCTATGATCCGATCTCGAGTCCCTTGTTCATCTTCACGGCGAACTTCCGCAATCACCGAAAAATCGTCGTCGTTGATGGAAGAGTTGGCTTCACCGGTGGACTAAATGTCGGTGATGAGTACGACGGCAAGAGTAAGAAGTTCGGATTTTGGCGTGATACGCATTTGCGGCTCGAAGGACGGGCCGTCAAGGAATTACAAGCGACGTTCCTCGACGACTGGATCTATGCCCAAATCGAATCGGATGACACATGGGAGACGTTTGCGGGGGATGAGTCAATCCACCAGTACTTCCCGAAACATGATGTGGCGTCAGACGGGGCGATTCAAATCGTCACGAGCGGACCGACCTCGAAGGATCCCGCGATTCGCAATGCGTTGATTGCCGCGATCATCGCAGCGCAACGTTCGATCTGGATTGCGACACCGTACTTGATTCCGGACAATGAGACGATGACGCTACTCCGACTCGCGGCACGTGCCGGACTCGACGTCCGCATCCTGACACCGGGTAAAGGCGATAGTTTTACGTCTTATTACGGGACCCGGTCCTACTTCGGACCACTTCTGAAGGACGGCGTCAAGATTTACACGTACAACCGTCACTTCATCCATGCGAAACTGTTTCTCGTCGACGGGAAGATCGGTGCCGTCGGAACAGCAAACATGGACATTCGCAGTTTTGTTCTCAATTATGAACTAATGGCGTTCCTGTATGACACAGAAAGTACGGAACAGCTCGAGCGTGACTTCATCGCTGATTTCGATGTCTCAATTCAGTTATCATCGAATGATTACGTCAAACGTCCGCTCCGCTTCCGCATTTTTGAGTCGCTCTCACGCTTGATTTCACCCTTATTATGACGCAACGTCCCGCATCGATTTTCAGGTGTGGGACGTTTTTTTGGTTCATTCTTCCTTGAAGTGGGAACATGAACTCTTATACACTAGATGTGTAATCGGTTGCACACTACTTAGCCTGGAAGGAAGTGAAAGGGGCGTAAGTCCCGAACCCGTATGCGAACAATTGATGAATCCCATTTCTACACGCGCGACATGAAACCACAAGCACGACCAGACGCCATCATCCAAGGAGATGTCTACCGTTTCACGGTCTTGACGAGTCGCATGATTCGACTCGAGTACGCGGCGGATGGACAGTTCGAGGATCGACCGACCCAAACGGTCTTCAATCGTGATTTTCCGGTACCTGCTTACCGTATCGTCGAAAACGAGGAAGAATTGCAAATCATCACCGAGCACGTCCATCTGCATTATACGAAGGGACCGTTCGCTGCGAACACACTCTATATCGATGTCTTAGGGAACTTCAGTACCTACTACAGCCGCTATACGTTCGGCGGACCGCTCCGGACGTTAAAAGGAACGGCACGGACGCTTGACCATGCGGACGGCGTCATCCCACTCGAAGAAGGGATTCTTTCACGACAAGGATACGCGGCGATCGACGACTCGAACGCTTTCGTCCTGACGGAAGACCACTTCGTCGAACCGCGACGCTCCGGTACGCATGACATCTATTACTTCGGATACGGTCACGACTACAAACAGGCACTGCGTGACTTCTACCACCTGACAGGACCGACACCGATGTTACCACGTCAGGTACTCGGTAACTGGTGGAGTCGCTACTGGCGTTATAGTGAGAAGGAATACAAGGATTTGATGACGCGCTTCAAGACGGAAGACATTCCGTTCTCGGTCAGTGTCATCGATATGGACTGGCACGTCACCGATATCCCGGAACGCTACGGAAGTGGCTGGACGGGCTATACGTGGAACCGTGATCTATTCCCGGATCCACGCGGATTCTTACAATGGTTGAAGGATGACGACCGGATGGTCACGCTCAACTTGCACCCGGCGGACGGTGTGCGTGGGTTTGAAGAAGCATACGAGGCGATGGCGGTCGCGATGGGCGTCGATCCCGAATCGGATGTCCGGATCCCATTTGATTTCTCGGACCGGACGTTCATCGAGAACTACTTCACGAAGCTGCATCATCCGCACGAAGCAGATGGCGTCGACTTCTGGTGGATCGACTGGCAGCAGGGCGCGAACTCGAAGATGAAAGGGCTTGATCCGCTCTGGATGCTCAATCATTATCACGCGCTCGATATCGCCCGCGATGGCAATCGACCGTTGATCTTCTCACGTTACGCGGGACCCGGAAGTCACCGTTATCCGGTTGGTTTCTCAGGCGATACGATCATCTCGTGGGCATCACTCCAATTCCAGCCGTATTTTACAGCGACAGCGTCGAACATCGGTTATGGATGGTGGAGCCATGATATCGGGGGGCACCAACGGGGAGAGAAAGATGACGAGTTATCGACACGTTGGCTCCAGTACGGTGTCTTCAGTCCGATCATGCGCCTGCACAGTACGATGAGCATCTTCAACGGGAAAGAACCGTGGCGTTATTCGACCGATGCGTCGAACGTCATGAAGAAATATTTACGACTTCGGCACCAGCTCGTGCCGTACATCTACACGATGAATGCCCGTAATCACTTTGACGGCTTGCCACTCGTCTCACCGATGTATTATGAGCATCCGGAAGACGATCAAGCATACAACGTTCCGAATCAGTTCTACTTCGGAACGGAATTGATCGTCGCGCCGATGGTCACACCAATGCACCGGAAACTGCACATGACGGCGACGACAGCGTGGTTGCCGGAAGGGGAATGGTTCGATTTCTTCAATGGGCACCGGTACCGCGGCGGCAAGCAGATCCGTTTGTTCCGTTATCTCGAAGACCAAGGCGTACTCGCAAAAGCCGGTGCGATTGTTCCACTCGGTCGTCATCTCGAACAGTCGAATGCCCTGCATAATCCGGACGATCTCGAAGTCGTCGTCTTCCCGGGAGCATCGAACCGGTTTACGTTGTTCGAAGACGATAGCACAGGTGTCACGCACCGCGACGGTGTCAACGTCGAGACGACGTTTGCGCTCGACTGGGAAGCACGTGAGTTGACGATCGCGGCACCAACCGGACACCGTGACTTGCTACCCGAAAACCGCTCGATTACGTTGATCTTACGTGGAGTCCGTGAAGGATACGTTCAGCGCGACGGAGAGAGTGTCACCGGCGTCTATGATCATGCGACGCAGTCCCTTCGCGTTGAACTGGGTGAAGTGACCGATACGATCACGTTGTCGCTCCAAGTTGAGATCTCGACGAACGAGAATAAGATGGACCGGTTGTATGCATTTCTCGACCAAGCGGAAATCAGCTATGATTTGAAGGATCGTTTGTACCGTCTGCTGTCACAAAAGCTCGACCCGGTCAACATGATGCACCAGTTGCAAGCACTCGAACTCGAGAAGGATCTCGTCGACTGTCTGCTTGAGTTGATGTTGTCTTAAATGATTGGATAGGCATGCGAAAAAGCCAGTATTCGTCATCCGTATGGACGAGGAATACTGGCTTTATGGTTGAGGTCATAACTCTTCGTCTATCTCTTCTTCCATCCAAGATAGCAAGTCTTCTGCATCGAGGTCGTCACCTTTATTGAGGATCAAGGTCGTGACGTCATCTCGTTTCTGTTCTAACAACTCCGGGTTGTTCGTCAAGACTTCCATGAGGTAATATGCATAGGAGTCGAGGAAATCAGGCTGGTCGTTTCGTTCGATCAGTGTCATGAACGCTTCGATGAGTTCTTCCTGTTCTTCATCGAGAATCATCCAGTGGGAGTAGGCGAGGAGTTTTTCGTTTTCGTCATCTCCACGAAGGATGTTCTTGATTTCAGGTAACGACAGAAATACGACATCCGGCATGACGACTTCCGGAACATCGCTACTCAGCTTCGTTAACCATTCGTCATAGGTCGCCGCGACGAAATAGGTGGTCTCATCTGAAATATCGAGGCACCAGACAGTCGGCTCGGCGGCATCCGTGAAGTGGAAGTACCAAAAATAGCTACCTTCTCCTTCCGCGAACATCATGACGTTTCCCTCGATGTCCCATTCTCGGAGGATCGACAATTCGTCTAGATACCGTTCGAATGTCAATGACGACATGGAGCGGAGTGGGAGGTGCAATCCGCTTTCTTCGTCCGACCATGTATTCTTGAACTCGACCATCACGGCCATGGCTTCCGGAGCACCGCCGTTTTGTTCTTGGATTTGTTCAAGGTAACGGACGGGGAGTCGACCGTTGACGGCTTGCTCGATTCGTTTAATGTCTGTTTCTTTGACTGAAATCATCGTTTCTTCCTGTAATTCTTCATCCCAAAATGGCATCGTATGACCTTCCTTGCTATGTAATATGTAGACTTTGATTATACGCGAAGTTGATGGAAAATGTTTCAAAAAAAGGACCCTTGCCGTTATGGAAGGGTCCATTGCGTCATTTACGACGCAATTTTTTCGCTTTTTGTTTCATGTCGTTATACGTGATCATCGGGCTATCGTCCATCGTCAAGCGTAGATGGTTCGGTTCGCCTTTGTTCGTGATGCCGGAGCAATAGAGGATGTCGGCATACTGCTCAAACAGTTCCTCATATGCCGGCAGGTGGTGCATCAGGCGACCAGGCGATCCCCAGCCACAGAGGACGACGCCATTTTTTGCTTTGACTTCGGCAAGTGTCTTCGCGACGAACTCATAGTTCGTCTCATCGAAGCTCGCTTGCGCGAACGGCAGATCCTCGCTGACGAGCAGGTCCGGCATCAAACTGATGATGTCATATTGTTTGACGGGGTCACTGACATACTTCTTCATCAAATTGTACGCACGTTGTGTCGTCGTTCCAGAGAGAAAGGCATCCGTCGTCCGTGGTGTGTAGATTAAAGCGGCGACGTGCGTCCCTTCTGCGATGTCGTCAAAGATGTAGCTGCGTAAATAGCGTTTCGTCTTGTCTCGATCAAACGTCGTCTGGACGCGGATCGACGATTCCTCAATCAAGAGTTCGGAAGAATCGGCTGGTGTCATGGGTGGTGCCTCCTTTTAATTGGTCAAACGTGAGCTGATGCGAAGGAAGAATGCGAGTGTCTTCTTCTTGAGGTCGAGGTCGTTCGCATCGATCGCCTCGACGTGTTGCTGGTAACGATCATATTGGGCGAGCACGTCAGAAACATATTGTTCACTGCGATTGTATTCAAACAGTGCTGTCGCGAGCGTGTCTCGGTCTGATGTCTTCGTAACATCGTGTTGGTTCAGGTATTTCGCTGCCGTGTGGGCGCTGTCGACGAGACTCGTCGGATCGGCTTTCCCGTCGCCGTCCGCGTCCACTCCGAGACCACCATATTTCTCGATGGCTTCCGGATCCGTCACGTCGATGCCGTCATGCTCGATGTCACCGAGCGACGTGCCACCTTCGTATCCCCAACCGACCCATGTTTTCGGCATGAATTGGAACGGACCGATGGCGCCAACGGACGATTGCATCGCTGACGAGTTTGAGAAGATCGTCTCGACGCGATGGATGGAGGCGAGTAGCTTCCAGTCGATGCCGTAACGTGCCGCGGCTTGTTCGTAGATGTCGATGTTCTCGGCAGGTACGCCATGCTGTCCATAATACGTACGATACATTTCATTTTGAACACGTTCCCGATTTTGCCAGTAGATGAAGCTACTGACGATGAGGGCGAACAGTACGAACAAGATGCTGATTCGAAAAACTTTTCGCATATTGTTCTCTCCTCTGTATAGGATTCCACTGAATGGTATCATATTTTAGTAGGGTCTAATAGCACTTTCTGTGACGGGAGTGTGGAATCAAAAAAGGAGTCGAAGTCATGTATCTCTTCGTAAATGGATTTTTACTCGGATTGCTCGTCGTCCTTTCAATCATCGCAGCGGTCCGACCGGTCGACTTGACGATCGTCCCACGCAAGGAATTCTACCCCTCGATGGTCCAGTCGAGCGGTATCTTATGTCTGTTGCTCGTCGGTGGCACGCTGGTCAGCGGTACGCTGTTACCGGAAATCGGCTTGACGTTTTTTGTCCCAAGTGGACCAATCTGGTACGCGACGATCGGACTGATCGTCTTTCTCTGTATCGTCTTGCTTTTGACAGCGACCGTTCCAGCGTTTCGCAAACGTTTATTGCCGCTCTATCAAAGTGAGGCGGAACAACTGATTCTGCCGCGAACGAAAGAGGAGCGGACCGGGTTCCAAATGGTCGCGCTAATGGCAGGGGTGACGGAAGAGTTGATCTATCGCGGGTTTCTTTTCCATACGCTTGGATTATTTTTACCGTTCTCTGAAGTCAGCTTCGTCTGGATCGGTGCCATCCTGTTCGGGATTGCCCATCGCTATCAAGGGTGGTTCGCGATTCTCGTGACAGGACTGATCGGAGCGGGATTCGGCTACTTGTATCTAGCGCTCGAGACACTCTGGCCGCTGATCATCATCCATGTCTTGATCGACCTCGTTGCCGTCTACATCTATAAGGACGATGTTAATTCCTGACATCGTCAAAAAGCGTTGAATTTGGTAGACTGAATGTCAAGCGAAGTCATCGTGTGAACTACTCGCCACTTATTTGCTTCTCAAATTGAAGTGGGAGCTTCTTGGGAAGACCGTACTTTTACTAGCTACGATTTTTGACCAAGCTCGTCGGGCAAGTCCCTGCCCTGAAGGTTTTTTAGTCAGCCAACATCAACAAGTTGATGCTCGCATTGATATCTCGATCATGATGAGCACCACACGTACACGTCCATTCACGGACATCCAACTGTTTCTTCTCGCCTTTTACTCCACAAGAAGAACAGATTTGAGTCGATGAGTACCATTGGTCTGCCTTGATGAGCGTTCGTCCATAGAACTTGCATTTGTATGTCAACTGTCGGATGAACTCATACCAACTGACATCCCCGATGGATTTGGCGACCTTGTGGTTCTTCATCAAGTTCTTCGATCTCAACGTCTCCACGACGATGACTTGGTTCTCGTCAACGATCCGTTTTGACAGCTTGTGGAGGAAGTCTCTACGCTGGTTGGCGATTTTCTCGTGTTTCTTGGCAAGGATGACTTTCGCCTTCTCTCGGTTTCTGCTTCCGATTTTCTTTCGTGACAAAGCGCGCTGCGACTTCTTGATCTTCTCTTCTGACTTTCGAATGAAACGAGGATTGTCAATCTTCTCAGAAATCATTTCGTCATTCGTCATGATAGCGAAGTGTTCTAAGCCAAGATCAATCCCAATCTTGCTTTTAGCAGGAATCCATTTTTCTTCGTCTTGAATCACGAGGATGGAGATGAAAAAAATTCCTGTCTTTGTCATCGAGACCGTCACGGATTTGATGATACCTTGAAAAGAACGATGTTGTTTAAACTTCACGAAGCCAATTTTAGGAAGTTTCACCCTGTTGTTCTCGATGCGGACACTACCGTTCTGATTGTTAGTCGTGTAGGAGGCGCGGTCGCTGTGTTTCGATTTGAACTTCGGAAACCCTACAGATTTGTCGCGGAAGAAGTTGTCATATGCCTTATTTAAGTCCATCTGGGCATTCGCCAGAGACAAGCTATCAACTTCTTTCAAGAAAGGGAATTCGGGCTTATACTTCGCTGGGGTCGGGAGCTTCTGCTTTGCGTTGGGGTTCAGCTTCGACTCTTCATACATTCGGATACGTTCTTCGAGCATCTTGTTGTAGACGAAACGGACACAACCGAACGTCTTCAAGAAGTATTCTTGTTGCAGCTTCGTCGGGTATAATCGAAACTTGTACGCCTTCAGCAAAGCGACCACTCCTTTCCTTGTTTTTCGATGTATTGCCTGATGTCATCGATTGTCGCACCGCCAGTCGTCATAAGGCAGTAGCTTCGAGACCAAAATATTTCTTTCCATAATTGTCTCTTGATGTTTGGAAAGTCTCGTTTGATCAGCCGACTGCTCGCACTCTTGTATGCGTTCAGAAATTTCGATATCTCTGTATTCGGATGGGTTTTGAACAATACTTGGATATGATCGCTGTTATGGTTCCACTCGGTGAGTGTAATGTGGTATGACGCGCCAATCCTTTCGAACGTCTGTCTCGCAAACTCGGATATAGCGTCGTCGATTACTTTTCGTCTGTATTTAATCACCAAGACGAGAGGGTAGTTCAGAAGGAAGACTGAATGCTTATTTGTATCTATTTTTCACTGATATATCAGTCCTTTTGATTGGTTACACTGATTGTATCGAACGAATACACTCTTGCCAAGACGGGTGATTAATCTCCACCTACGTCGGGCTTCGTTCCTAGGTGCTTAGAGGAGAGAGTTCTCGCCTGATTTAGTTAAATTGGTCAAGTTGACGGTTGCAGAACAGGTCAAATGACAGGTAGAATGAGAAGGTAAACGCTTACACATCAAAAGGAGATGGATGAAACCATGCGAACGATCACTTCCACTGGCGAGCGAAAGAAGACGAGTTGGACATTGAATATCGGCAATCAGCCACATTTAATGATGGATGGTGTGACAGAACAAACGCTTGATGCCGAACAACGTGTCGTCTACGACGAATTTTTGATTCCGACGACAGACACTTTGATTCATCGGTTCAAAGCCCGCTTCCCGAACCATCTCTGCGAGAACGGGTATGATGTGTATGGCGCTGCCGCTTTTGACGAACAGGTCGTCGAACTGATCTCGAATTGGTTCATCGAGCTGGTCACCGTCTTAACAGCGATGCAGCGGACGAAAGGCATTCAGCATGTCCAGATTGAAGGCGGTGTCGCAAAACGGACCGACTTCTTACCGACTGTGCGTCGGACATGCCGGGCACTGGAGTCAACGATTGATATTTATTGAAACACCAGTCACGTGTTCAGAGAGGCCGTCCATTAGGGCGTCCTCTCTTTTTTTGTTCATCTCGAATCGTTTTCCTGGGAAGTGATTTCGAGTGAACAAATCGCTCTCCTTTCTTCCGGTCATAAAAAGTAGAAACGAAGTCGAAATACTCGCGGAGTCGGACATTTTTGTCCGGCTCCTTTTCATTTTCTGGATGATAGCAGGAAAAAACAGGTTGACGCTAGACTGTATGGCATGTACCATACAGTTAACAGATGTACTATTGTCTTAATACAATGGTGATAATGAAGGAGGGAAAGTTTAGTGCTTGAAGTGAAGGGGCTACAAAAACGATACGGACGAAAGAAGCACGTCTTACGTGACGTGACGTTCTCTGTCGGTCTAAACGAAGTGACATGTCTGATCGGCTTGAACGGGGAAGGGAAGTCGACGATTTTAAAAGCAATTCTCGGTCTGATTCCGGTAGATGCCGGGACGGTGACGGTCGACGGCAAAACATCGCGCGACCAGATCGCGTTCGTGCCTGATCTCCAGACGATGCCGAGCTACATGACGATCGGACAAGCGCTCGCGTATATGGCGGATCATTATCCAGATTGGAATCAAGAGACAGCGGAACGGTTGCTGCAGACGTTCCAGCTGTTTACGACGGATAAAATGGCAAACTTATCAAAAGGGAACAAGGCGAAGTTCAATCTCGTCTTAGGATTCGCTCTCGATCGACCGTACATATTACTCGACGAACCGCTCGCAGGAATCGATCTCTTCATGAAAGAACAAATCGCTTGGATTTTCTCAAGTGAGTTCATGGAAGGACGGAGTATCCTGATGACGACTCACGAGATCGCCGAGGTTGAGCAGGTGATTGACCGAGTGTTGTTCTTGCGGGACGGGAAAATCGTCGAAGTCAAAGAGACGGATGAGCTGCGCGGCCGTCATCATCAATCGGTCCAGGACCGGATGCGGGAGGTATATCAAGGATGAAACGCTGGTTGTTATTAACAAATGAAGAACTGAAACGAAGTACGAAACTACTGATGTTGTTGATTTCAGGATTGATCGTCGCAGAAATCGCGTCACTGCTCTATCAGATTTACGATTATCAAAGCACGATCGAGAAAACGATGCGGATCGATCAGATTTCAGAAATGGACGCAATTGCACAAGCAGGTGGTGCGTTGACCTTCGCACAGGCAACGGATTTTTACGATTCAATCATTGTTTTAGCGATGGGGATGATTCTCTTGTTCGCGTTCTGGATTTGGTATCGCGACTGGGTGGGCGAGACGAAATACATCTACCGACTACTATTGTTACCGGGATCACGTCGGGCGATTGTTGCATCGAAAATGACGGCACTTTTACTTGTCGTTACGAGTTTGATCGGAATTCAGTGGGTGTTGTTGTTACTTAGTCGCAATCTTTACTTATGGCTATTGCCAGATGCTCAACAGGTCACAGCCAGCATCAACGAATACTCCTTCTACATGAAGTTGTTCTATACGATGTACCCAACTGACATTTTATTCATTTTACTAATGACATTCATCGTCATCTCGTTCGTCTTCATGACAGTATTACTTGAGCGGTCGTTTCGAAGAGGAAAAGCGTTCTTGCTAGTCGGATTACACGGGGTTGCTCTGATTGGTGGTTATATCATTTTAGGCTTAGCATTGTCAGCTATTTCAAGCAACCTGAGTCAACTGCATATGCAATTTTATTTCGGATACGTCGTACTATTAACGTTATACGTGTCATACAAAAATCTGCGGCTAGTCCAGACGCGACTATCCGTTTAAGGAGGAGACTTCATGAAGCGATATCGACAACTCCTGATCTATGGATTGATCATTTTCATAACAATCGGAAGCTACATCGGCTATACACTGTCAATCAAAAGCGCAGACTTTTCCCTCGAGACCATCAGTGGGAAATCTTCGCAAGTAGAAAATTTTAATTTACGTTTACAGACGAAAGGAATGCGTTCGACGATTTATGATGCCAATGCAAATGGAGACATCGAAAAACAGTCAAACTCTTACGTCGGACAACTATTCCGTAAGGATAGAGTGACGGATTTACCAGACAAATATTATGAGTTCACGACAAAAATGGAAACAAATGTCAGTGGGGATGGGCAATCGGAATATGCGATTCAGATTAAACACAATAAACTACAATTTAAGATGTTTACGTTCAAGACAGAGGAAATGTTCGAGAAGACATTTAAGTATGATACGAAATTTGAGACGGGGATGGATTTACAAGCAAGTGTCGTCGATAAACAGGCGATGAAGGTCTATGTTCAACTTGATCGTGTCGATCAGCCCATGGAAACGAAACTCCTTGTGCTTGATTTAGCAGGCGATCGGGTCGAAGAAATCATTCTTCAAAAACCTATAGCACCTAAACACTCTCGTCAATTCTTAGCAATTTATCGAAATGAAATCGTCTACACGGAACAAAAGTCCGACAGCGAAGATGAAAACGTTAAGCAGTCCTATTTCCTCGATGACGGAAAAAGCGTTCAGTCCATCAAGGAGTTGAATCAGCAACAAATCGGGTTTACCCCCTATGCGAACGGTCGTTATTTAATCGGATTCCGTCTGCCGGAAGGGGAGACGAAACGAATCGAATGGTCAATGTTCGACTTGGAAACGAAACGATTATCCGAGCATAGCGTAAGCAGTCCGCTTGTTTTGAAAAAAATCGATTGGTTGGATTCGACGGACGAGATGCAGCTCTATCTCTCATCAGAGACGAACGCAGGATTCCAAGTGTCTGTGATCGATCTGAAGAATGAACAACTGATGTATCAAGGTGAAATCAAAGATGCGAATCATAAAAAAGGAACGCATATCTATGATTTTGCGATTCAATGATCTACGAATGAAAAAACGCTTCGCACCGGAAAAAGTTATCCGGTCCGAAGCGTTCTTTTTTTCGTTTTGACTAGGAATCGATACGTCGTGAGGCGAAAGCATCAAGACGTGAAGTTTTTCTCTGCTGCTTTACAGGCACGCAATAAGGCATCCTTGAAAAAACGATCTTCCTGCGAAGCGAGTTGTTGTGTTGCTTCCTCGTCCCCGCGCAGGGAGCGGGCGAGCATCTGGATGACCTTGACCCAGCGCCGGACGTGATCGAGTTGCGGGCGACCCATCGCGACGTATACCGTGAACCAATCGTTCTGATCGCGACGGATCATCCGTTGGAACAGTGATTTCGCGAGATCGACTTCTTCGGTCGTCGGGAGCTCGTTCGTCTCGAAATAACGACGTAACGCGGCGACGGCAGTTGCATACGCTGCCTTGACGTCTTCTGACGGCTGATGTTTGCCGTAGTCGGATGTCGACAGATGAAGTAAGGCAGGTTTCTTCTCGACACCCGTGATCCAGGCGGAGATCGTTTTATTGCCCTTATAAGCTTGACGGTTCGCGACCGGGAGCTTCGCCGTGACATTACCGACTTTTCCGATCAAGGTCACTTTGTTGTTGCGATCCTGGATTTCGGTTACTTTCATCTCGACCGTATCCCCCATTTCATGAGGAATGGCTTTCGGCTGGAGCTTTTCTCCTGCCGAGAGCGGCGAACGCTTGCGGATCATCCGCAGTGCTTCTTGTTCAATCCGGTCGTCAAGCGACCACAGATGTTCCGGTGGGACGTTGCGGAACCGGCGACGTCGGACCTTGATGTACTGGTCAAGCGCGTCAGCAGCTTGCTCCCGCGTCGATTCACCACGTGCGACGGGGCCGATGATGTCTCGGAGCGTAATGGATTCGAGACGTTCCATGATGCCTTCGAACGGGATGAGTTCCATTACGTAGAGACTACAGACGACGAGTTCGCATTCGCGAGGAGTGAGTGGGCGTTTGGCCATAAATTGACTTCCTTTCAGCTGGTTGATGTTTCTAGTATACCAAAAAAAAGCCATCGTCACGTAATCCCGTGACGATGGACTGAAAAAGCTTACAAGACGAATGCCGATTCCGAACTGTTTTGCAATTCGGCGGACGCGAGACGTGTGACACCGTTCATGAACGGGTCATGGGCGACGAACAAGTCACCGATTGCTTTAATCTCAGCCACGGTCGCATTCTCTTTCGCACCAGCGATGCGTAAGCGATACGGTTTTTTCGTCACCGTATCGAACGTCAGGATGATCGTATGTTCCATCAATGGTCACTCCTTTCATGAAATGTAGAGGATGGGTTATGCCTTTAGTAAAGCGTAGTCACGGCTAATTTCCGTCAGCGCGTAGCGTCCGTCGAGTAAGCTGCCGATCGATTGCCCGATCGAAGCGACGACGTCTGCTGGAAGATTCGAACGTAAGCCGTTGTAGCGGCGGCGAGCGACGACAGCATCACCGTTCGCTGTCACCTTGTCCTTACGCTCGAAGACGATGACGAGACTCGTCTTGATTTCTTCTGCTTGTGTCATGTGTATCACCTCCTTCGCCCTTATTGACAGGGGAAGAGACCGGATTGTTCGAAAGGAATGAAAAAAACATGGTCTGGTTACGTTTTTTACGGAAAGTCTCGTTTCTACGGATGCGGACGCTCGGGTATGCGTCCTTAATTTTCGTCTTCGGTGTCGCGGGCATCATGTATGCGCTTGAGCCGGAGACGTTCGGGTCCTACTTCCGCGCCGTCTACTGGACGATGACGACCGTCGTCACGGTCGGATACGGTGACTTCTTCCCGAACTCGGATACCGGTCGGATTCTGACGATTTTCGTTTTCATCTTCGGGATCGGAATCGTCGGTGGATTGATCTCAAAACTGGTCGACGGTGTCCAGTTGATTCGTAATCAAAAGGAAAGAGGGTTGTTACAAGTGAAGGAAACAGGGCATACGGTCGTCTTCGGTTACAGTCGGCGTTCGAAGCACGTCATTGAGTCATTGCTCGAACATACGGATGTCGTCCTCGTCGACGATCTAGAGCGAGAGCCATTCAGTCACCCCCGGTTCCATTACGTCTGTGGTGATCCGGCGCTGACGTCGACGCTTGAGCGAGCACACATCGAAAAGGCGGTCCGCGCGATCGTCCTCGCGGATCATTCGATTCCGCCGGTCCACGCTGACGGAAGGACACTGTTAATCGCTTCAAGCATCGAACGGGCGAATCCGAACATCTATACGATCGTCGAGATGATGCTCGAAGAACACCTCGACAGCTTTGAACAGGTCAAGGTCGATGAGGTATTGCTCGGTGACGAGACGATTGCCCGGATGGCGATCCTCGCGTCCCATCATCCTGGCGTAACGAAAGTCGTGACGAATCTATTGACGAAGGATGGTGAGGGAATGTTCTCGATTCCGACACGACCGGAATGGGCGACATATCGCGATGCGTTTCACGCTTTGCTGGAAGAAGGGGTGACGATTCTATCTGACGGGAAGCGGCTGGATTTGAACCAACGTCTCGACGAACCGATTCCGAAAAATGGCACGCTGATCGTCTTATGTTCGGAGGAAACCGCCCAACGAATCGGAGCAATTTAGGTCGGGCATGATTCAACTAATCTTTTTTCGGGTATAGTAAACAAATTTACTAAACGGAGGAAAAGGATTATGACACAACCACAACCAGAATGGATCCAAGAATTATTTGAGACGGTCGATCAAGGCGAAATTAAAAATGCACCGAAATTACTCTATATGGCATTGACGCTTGAACCAAGTTATTTTACAAAAGCAGTTAGTCGTTTTAATCAACGATTGGAAGTCGAACCATTAACGGACGTTTCGGAACTACTGACGGTGTATCGTCAATTCTTCCTCTCAGCTAATCCGTCAGAGGAATACTGGTCACTTGCCTGGAACGAACTCATCCAGACCCTACAACATATGATCGATCGACCAGAAGCGCAGCAATTACTTAAAGAACATGTTGATTTACTCGACTGGTGGTCAAGTGAATCCTTGCTGTCACTCCCGAGTTGGTTAACGATTCTCGACGTTGCAGAACGGATTGACGCCCTCGATCAATTTAGCAGTTATCTTCCAGATATCTTTGAGAGCTACGCGCTCGAGACAGCAAAGGATGAACCGTTCGCCCGTCTTGCCTGGTACGCACTCGCAAGCAATCAACAAGAGTTGCTTGCCCCGTATAGAGACCGGATTGAAGCTGGTTCGTCGAAGGAAATCCAGTCTCTTCGTCAAGCGGATCTCGTCGATCAAATTGAAACGACACGGGTCGTTATGTTAAAGTCGAAAGATAACGAGCCGATTGAATTAACATTTGATCGAAAATGGACATTATAAATTATCGAAGAAAAAATGACACCTAGAAGCCGCACGAATCCAATCCAAGGGGTGTTGGGATGATTCACGTCAATTTACCGAGTGGTGACTATGTCGTGTTAGTAGAAATAAATCGTGAAGTGCTGCTGTGTCATTCGATTGAAGAAGCGGAACAAGCACAACGCGACCGGTATGAACTGGTCGGACGGATGAGCGAACGCTTGCCGGCAGAAGTGATTGGACCCTCGATTGCGGACTTCGTCCGCTTTTCGACCGGGTTCATCGGCGAAGAAGTAACGTGGCATGAAGAAGAGGAAGCATTCTTTTGCCAACAGTTCGAGACGTTCGACGGTTCCCCGTTAGGTGAAGACCTGACGGGTATCGATGCAACGCGTTGGCGTGCGGTCCTTGCACGCTATTATGCTTACGTGACGATCGGAAAGATCATTCCTTTTGAAGTCAGCGAAGAACCGGACGGTACGGTTCCGCTTTAGTCCAGACGATTCTTCGGTCGGCGCGTAAACAGAGAAGGGCAGGGTTCCCATGAAAAAGCAACTTGCACTACTCACGCTAGCGACAATCGTCGCCATGCCAACGTCTGCTTTCGCGCAGTCTCAATACGTACAATACGACCCAACATTTACAGAACAACAAAAACAAGAATGGTTGGCGAATCAAGGTCTGACCGAGATTCGTGCCCTGAAACAAAAAGGATTCTCACTCGTCGAGCCCCTTGCGCACCTCGAAGAAAAGGATATCGACGCCGACTTGATTCCGATCACGGACGTCAAAAAAGCAACGGATTCTGCCCAGTTCCAGCAAACGTACCTCGATCAGTCACGGATTCCGGCTTACTGGAAGTACAGCCGCGGGAAATCGGATGTTCGTGTTGCGATCATCGATGACGCGATCGATACGAAACACCGTGAGTTCAAGGATGTCATCTATAAAACGACGACGATTTCCGGGATTCGCAAACCAGATGATCACGGGACACATGTCGCGGGGATCGTCGGGGCGCGTGAAGACGGTCAAGGAATCGTCGGTGTCGCTTCTGGTGTCAAACTGATTGGGGCGGACGTCTTTGACGGAGAATATGCCGGGTCGATCGATATCGGCGACGGTATTTTGTATGCCATCGAGCAAGGGGCAGATGTCATCAATCTGTCGCTCGGACAATATGAATACGATCCATATATGGAGTCCGCGATCAAAAAAGCAGAGGCGAAAAACATTCTCGTTGTCGGCGCAGCCGGGAACGACGGGAAGGGGAAAGTCCTTTTCCCAGGCTCGATGAGTCAAGTCGTTGCCGTCGGATCAGTCGGGACGCTCGGTCGTGCCTCGACGTTCTCGAACTACGGCAAAGGACTCAACATCATGGCGCCGGGTGAAGGGGTTTACTCGACGATCGTCGGGAATAAATACGGCTACTTGGACGGAACGTCGATGGCGACACCAGTCGTCAGCGGTGTACTGGCACTCGCAAAATCGAAGAATCCGTTCGTCTCGAACACGACGATGCGCAGTAAGTTATATGCGGCAGCGACGAAAAAATCAGGCGATACGAAGTCGCATTACGGAACGGGTCGCTTGAACGCCGGAATCTTGGCGACGTTACCGGCACCGATCTCGAAGATCTCGTTGCCTTCAACGGTCAAGCCGAATCAGCTGTTTTCATTCTATTTCGATGAGTACGCGAGTGCGAAGACGACGACACGTCTTTATAAGGACGGGAAGGTCGTCAAGACGTTCACGCAATCGAATTTAACGAACGGGACGCATAAGTTTACGTATAAGTTGAAAGACAAGGGGGCTTACAAGCTCGTCTTTACGACGACCGGTGGACGCCATACGCGGACCGTCGAACGACTCCTGACAGTGAAATAAAAAAAAGCGCCTCCCACCGAGTGGGAAGCGCCGTACGAGACCTGAAGATTACTTCGGGTCTTTTCCTTTTTTATAGACGGGCGTCGGAGGTGTTAATGCCTCTCCAGTCCACGTAATCATCGCTTCCATCTTGTATCCTGTGTCATCCTCATGGACGAACGACAGACGACTGGAATCGATCAATTGGTATAAACCATAAGCGACCTGGTCGGCCCAAGAGCGTAACGTCATCGCATTATCATACAACGGGATTTGCTCAGGGAAACGTTCATTCATAAGCAAGATATCGTGTTGATCGAAATGATAGCTACGTTTTGAGAGTGCATCGGGCGCCTTGACGTTGAACGGCTCGAACGCGTGGATGAGCTCTCCTTGACGATAGAAGGCGAAGATGCCGTTTCGCAGATGAAGTGCCTTGATCTCATCGATCTCGATCAGGAATGTCAACTTGCGAACCGTTCGCCGGTTCGTACCAGAGCGTCGTTTTTTCATACTGCATGCCCCCTTCTGAACTCTTGTACTATACCGTGAAATGAGGCAGGGACGCAACTTTTTCGTTTATAAAACGAGAATTGCCTCTTGCAGGAAAGCGGCATCTACGCTACACTCATAAGCAGTGACTATGTTGGTTCGGACAATCGCGGGGCATTTCGGTGCTTTGAGGAAAGTCCATGCTCGCACAGCCTGCGATGGCTGTAGTGATCGTGCTACACAAAAAGATAAGTGTAGGCAGCGTCAAGCTGACGGCAGAAGGAACGCCTAAGTCTTCGGATAGGGCCGAAACTTCTTGAAGGTGCCACAGTGACGGAGCTTCATGGGAAACCATGAAGGTGGAACGAGGTAAACCCCACGAGCGAGAAACCCAAATTTGGTAGGGGAATTTCCGGAGCGGAACTGAACGCGAAGGAGAGCGTATGCAAATACGGAGATAGATGATTGTCGCCTGCGTGTGAGGGTCAAACCGTTTGGAACACTAAGGAACAGAACATGGCTTACAGGACCACATAGGCTGTTATTTTTAAGTTGAACGAGAGTCCAGGTCCACCCTGGGCTCTTTTTTTATTGCAATGAAACGATTCAGTGGAAGAAACAATAAAGGAGTGAACGCGATATGACAAAACGCTTAGTCATCGCGACAGCGGCGATGGGAATCGAAGCGCTCGTCGCAAAAGAAGTCCGTGCGTTAGGATATGAATGTACGGTCGAGGACGGAAAGGTCTACATCGATTGTGAGATGGAGGACATTCCTCGTTTAAACATGTGGCTTCGGACAGCGGACCGGATCAAACTCGTCGTCGCTGAGTTCCGCGCGACCACATTCGAAAAATTGTTCGATCAAGTCAAGGCACTGCCGTGGCACGAATTGATGCCGTGGGATGCAAACTTCATCGTCAACGGTCGTTCGGTCAAGTCGAAGCTCTTCTCGATCCGTGACTGCCAGAAGATCACCGAGAAAGCGATCGTCTCGCACATGCAAGAACAGTACAACAAAGGAACGGAATGGTTACCGAAGACAGGCGCGAGCTATCCGATCGAAGTTGCTTTGTTAAAAGACATCGCGACATTAACGATCGATACGTCTGGCGACGCGTTACACAAACGTGGCTACCGTGAGTTCCACTCGGCCGCTCCACTCAAAGAGACGATGGCAGCAGCGATGCTGATGCTGACGAACTGGAAGCCGGATATGCCGCTCTACGACGTCTTTACCGGTTCAGGTACGCTTGCGATCGAAGCAGCGATGATCGGGCGTAATATCGCACCAGGGATCAACCGCGAGTTCGTCTCACAGGAATGGAAATGCATTCCGAAGAAGGCGTGGTTCGATGCAATCAAGGAAGCGAATGAAAAAGCCGAGTGGGACAAACCATTGAAGATTTACGCAAGCGATGTCGATCCAGAGATGGTCAAGCTCGCGAAAACAAACGCAGAACTCGCAGACGTCCGCGATGCAATCAACGTCATGCAACGCGACGCAGCAGACTTCAAACCGAAGGAAGATTTCGGTGTCATCATCGGGAACCCGCCGTACGGGGAGCGTCTCGAGGACGCACGTGAAGTCCATCAGCTGTACCGCAAGATTGGTACGGCGTATAAAGAATTCCCATACTACAGCGTCTACATGATCACGTCGTATGTTGAGTTCGAAAAAGCGTACGGTCGCCCGGCGACGAAGCGCCGAAAGCTGTATAACGGGAATATCGAAGTTCAATTCTATCAGTACTATGGTTTGCGTCGGAAAAGACCGCAGGCTTAAATGATTTCTAGTATTTGCCGAAATCGTATTGCACGCTTGTTGCGAAAATCGGAAATTTCCTTACGAACCGCTCTTTTGAGCGGTTTTTTGCATTTCAAAAGCTGTTCGAATTGCGTCGCCGTATCGGATTGCATAGTGTGCAATATGTGAGCGTACGTATCCATCGTCAACGTTGCATCGGCATGACCGAGTCGTTCCTGATTGAAGTATTGGTATACGATGCTCGCCATACAGAAGCGGGACAACGCGCTGACGTTAATTCTGAAGCGTCACAGACCATATCGTTGGGAAAGCACTCGATTTTGTACCGGTCAAAGATGGCAAAGCAGTGTGGAATGGCTATAATGCTTCAAATATCCAGAAGACGATCAAAGAAGCGCAGCGTCTCGGATTCACATGGGGTGGGGATTGGGACTCTGACGGAAACCAACGAGATGAAACATTCATCGACTCGCCTCACCTACAGTATGAGTACAAAGGAGATACGGACGAAGTACTTGGATCCGCACCGACTTCAAAGCCTAAAGCTAACCCGAAGCCGACGCAAGGTAATGGGAACGCGATCGTGACATATCCAGGAAAACCGTTGTATGTCGGAGCAAAAGGGATGAAGCAGAAGGACGTAGAGCGTATTCAACGCGCGGTCGGGGCATTCGTCACAGGCAAGTTCGACAAGCAAACGGAGTCAAAGGTCAGCTCATATCAGAAGCTTAAGATACTTGATGCAGATGGTGTTGTCGGTCTTGCAATATGGAATACTTTATTTTAAATAATAAAAATTTTAAGAAACAAAGAATAAACCCTATCAAGGTGACAGGGTTTATTCTTTGTTTTGTTTTATTGGCTCGAATTCAATCCATGCTTTTGTAATAGAATCTTTTTGACTCATTTGGTTGCCTAAGCGCATTCTGAATTTATCCTCATGCTCATTGTTAAATTGATCTTTATAAAAAAATGTTAGGATCAATTTTGGATTAATCAATTCACTGTTTTTCTCATCCCAACAATTAAGTAAATAAACATTGCTTAAAGCAACAAAATAACTAGGTATTTGAATTTGTTCTGTTGCATTACTTTGAATGATTGGAACATAACTAATATAAAACACTACCTCGGCAATAAACTGCATTCATCTATTTGGAGATGGTCTAGAATCGATAGCTCTTATATTAAATTCGAATTGCTCTAGGTCTTGCATTCTTTCTTCAGGACTTGGACCGATTATAGAATGATCATCGTAAGCCTTGTCTTCAATTGCATCTATACCGCCTTCTAGTTCATAATAGTAACCTACATTGAGAGCAAACGATTTACCTGTATTGATTACCGGAATAGTAAATTCACTAAATTTCGAATATCCTACAAGTAAATTAAGTTGATTTTGAGCATTTCTTGACCAGTCTACTAAAGGGAAGGGAATTTCGACTGATAACTGTTTATTTAAAGGAGCTATTCTGGGGCGCTCAATTTTTTCCTGTTCTTTAATTTGTGTGTTTAGTTGCTTAGCGCTAGTGCTAGCTGATTTTTGTGCCGCAATTGCTGCCCAAACCGCTCCGATCGCAGAAGATATTTCGATAGTGCCTTTAATCAATTCGTTCATGTATTTACTCCTTAATATGTCATTATTTTAAAAACAAGAAAAATTCAGGGGATTTTAAACATTTTTTAATTCGGTAAATATGGATAATCAATGATGTTATTAAGACTCTCCCATAAGGGAATCCAGGGAAAGGTCTGGCGAAGTCGGAAGGGTGTGTTGACTGGAACTCGCGAAAGGGAACCACCCCTTTCCCGTTTATTAGTCAAAAATGAAAGTAACTTGCTCATTCGTGACGATATCTCGATTATTTGGAAGGATGACATTGATTTTTTTCATGCAAGACGTTTTGAGCAATAGATCAACTTGACTACCGGTCGTGAGTGTATCGACGACGCGTTTGATTTCAATAACATCCCCAGTGATTGATAGTTGATTTTCCCCAAGTAGTAATATCTTGATTTTTTCACTGCCTCCCGTTCCCGCGAGGAGTAGCTGCACACTTCATAAATTTGTGGATTTGTACCACATAGAAGACACTTAGAAACACACTCATTGCATCCCGTGAGTTTTAAACACTCATTGCACAGTCCATTGCATAGTCAAGGATATATAAGATATACTGACATATAGTTAAGTACTCCTCTTCGAGTACTAAAATGCATGTGAGTGTATAATAAAAAAGTATATTATAGTTCTATCAATACTATGGTTTATGTCGGAAACGTCCTCAGGCTTAATCGATTCATAATGGTCAATTAATTTTTAAGGTACAAAATAGTGAATAAGATAGTGCTGAATCTAGATTTTTCAAAACCACTCATTAGAGTGGTTTTTTTGTTCTGTTGGACTTATAAATTATTTCATAGTGATTGAATATTAACTTCTACACTAATATACTATAAAAATTTTAGTAAACTAGTTCACACAAAAGACAAAAAAAATAAATTCTAAAAAATACCAATTTTAAAACGCTCGATATTTTATATGCTAAGATTATTTAAAAAGAAATATTCAACATTTTATTTGAATAATAAGGACTGCAACGCCTTATATTTCATATCAGTTAAATGATCAGTAGAAAGTATAAAAACATTATTTTTTGCATTTGATTTTCTATATATAAACTTACACAAAAGTGATTGAATAGTGATTTTTATCATTAAAAATTCAACTGAAGAATGAATTGACATCACTAAGAAAAGTGCTAATAATGTGATTGTACAAAAAATATACTTTTTTTGGGCATAAATTACACGCAAAGGGAGTTTTCATTATGATTTTAAAAAAACCATTAATTACTAGTTTGTTAATAGGGGGCCTTATTTCATCAGTATCAGTTCCTGTGTTTGCAGAAAACAATACATCGACAATAAACGATGTTACGAATTCACAGAATGAAGGATTAATTGACATAAACAGTTCAGATCAAGATACAGTGGTAAGTGATGTGTTAACATTCAATCAAGTAGTGGAACAGATATCTGATGAGCAAGGGATTTCCGAAACTCAAGCTGCAAGAGAAATTATCTCGAATACACAAAATCCAATGGTTAAAAATTCTTCAAATGCTATTACAAAAGGTTTAGTAAGGACTATGGCAACATCGCAAGCAGTTGCTGCGACGTCAGCTACTTATCGAACAATTAACACGAGATTTACTGTAACTAGTACATACAAACCATCACTCAATTTTTATTGCCAAACAAATGAGGGTGGTACTAGTTTTAGAGCAATAAAAAAAATACTAAACGTATCTATGAATAGAGCACATCTTGGAACTGGAAGATCTAAACAATTTGGTGGGGATGTATATACGAAGTTAGAGGACGCAAATCGAATTTATTGGATTGTTAATGGTGACTTTTTCGACAATGGATCAACTACTGGAGGTGGCTCTGTAAATCTTGGGATTGATAAAGCGGCTTCGATAGAGTTTAATGCATCGCACACATCGAATCATTATAAGTATATTTATAAAACAGGCTATACTCGTTTTTGAAATGTTGCTATAGTAATTTCGGATTAATGAAAACCTACTGTATTTATTTTAAGGTAAAGTAATTAACTGCTTGTATTTTTTATTTTGCTAATTGAAATGAAAGGATCTTCTAATGAAAAATATATATCTATGCTCTCTTATGACTGCACTTGCACTATCAGGATGTAGTACAGAAACCTCAAAAGAAGAAAATGCATCTTTAAATAATGGTGCTTACTTAAAGATAGGTATAGTTGGAGAAAAACCTCATATTCAAAAAGAAAATATTAAGTTTGAAGCTTTATCGTTGGAACAGTTGAAAGATACAAAAAAAGTTTCTTCTAACTTTGATGCTGTATTCATTACAAAAGGTAATTTGAAAAAGGCAGATGACGAAAAATATGTAACTGTTTATGATAATCTCAAAATACCAATTTTCTTCCTTCAAACTACAAAAGGATTTTTGCCATTTGTAACTGAAGGACTGTCTTACAAAGAAGCAAGTGAATTGAATCATTCCTATGCCTCAGGCTATCTAAAAGAAAAGAAAAGTTCATATCGTTACTGGGAGTACGGTTTGAATGATGATGTAGTGAACGAGAAGAATATCAATAACGTTTACTCTCGAATTTTTAAGACAGTTGAAGACGTTAAAAGAGAAAAAAGCTAATATCATTCATATACTTTTTAGACATAAGTACCTATTCTTTATAGGTGCTTATGTCTGTTATTTGAATTTCACCTTTTTGGCAATTATTATTATGTTTTTAAAATATATAATATTTATTACATAGAAAGTGATCTTTTCAACGAGAAGAATATACATAAAAAGAACAACGCGTGATTAATGAACTGAGCCCCGTAAAATGGACAGTTTAATAAAAAGACCACGTTTTCTATGCTGCGATCAGATGGTCCCGATATTGTTTCGGGGTCATCTTTTTTAGGTTCCATTGACCGCGTTCGTAGTTGTAATAGCTGATGTAGTCCCCGACCATCTCTCGGACCT